>JASBRS010000010.1 GCA_030149325.1 Deinococci bacterium | reverse complement strand
AGCACCCCGAAGTTGACCACGTACAGGCTGCTGGCATCCCGACCCGCCTCGAACAACACCTGACCCGGCTCCAACGTGCGCGTCGGCAGGGCCAGGCCGCGCGGGACGATGTCGGGCGCCTCGCAGGAGGTGGGGGTTTCGAGCGTCTCGAAGGTATCGAGCATCATGATCCTTTCTGCTCTCAAGAACCGTCGGCTTTTTCGTGGGGAGAACGCGCTCGGGCGTCCGAGCGCGGGCAGAGCGAACCAACTACAGAAACTATAGCAGCTCGCGACGCCCTTGTCTACCCCCCGGGGCTGCCGGCGCACCCCGAGAATCCCCGTCTCCATCGGGCCTCGACGCGACCGAAGCGCCCGCGGGCCGCCGGCCGGGCCCCGGCCCCGGGGCACGGAGCGCCTCCCGCGGTTGACAGCGCCGGCCCCACCACCTTACCATTTAAGGTAACGTGAAGGAAGACCTGTCCCCCATGCAGCGCAAGGTCTACGAGCGCCTGCGCGACGCCTACCGCCGGAACGGCGTTCTCCCCGAGCCGTCGGCGCTGGCGCGCGAGCTGGGCGTCCACTACGTCTCGCTCAAGCAGCACCTCGAGGCGCTCGACCGCAAGGGGTTCGTGGTGTTCGAGAGCCGCGGGCGCGGGCGCTCGCCCCATCTGGCGCTGCCCGCCGTCGCCACCGGCATCCCGGTGCTGGGAGGCATCCCGGCGGGGCCGCTGAGCGAGGCGATCGCCGAGGCCGAGGGCTACCTGCCGCTCACCGGGGTGGCACTCGATGCCTTCGCCCTGCGCGTCGAGGGCGACTCGATGGCCGACCTCATCCAGGACGGCGACGTGGTGCTGTTCGACAAGCGCCCGCCGCAGCGCAGCGGCGAGATCTGCGCGGTGCGCGTCGAAAACGACGACGTCACCCTCAAGTACCTCGATCGTCTGTCGGCCGGCCGCTACGCCCTGCGCCCGCACAACCCCGCCTACCCCACCCTCGAGGTCGCGGCCGACGCCCTGGTGATCGACGGCGTCTACCGCGGGCTGCTCCGCGGCGAACTCGTCGACGCCCTGCTCGCTCGCCCGAACTGACGCCGCGGGCACGGCCGACGCCCCCCGATCGACGGCGCGGGCCTAGGGCCGCGGCCCTCCGGAAGGACCGGGACCCTGGGGCCCGTGGTAGCGGAGCCTGAGCACGATGTCCTGAGGGTAGTTGCCGAAGCGGCGCCCGAAGAGGTTGAGCCCTCCGACATGGGCGGCCTCGTCGCGGACCCCGATGCGGACCGACAGGTGGCGCGAGCGCTCGATCCCCAGATCGTCGATCGTGACATCGGAGACACGCACGCCGTCCACGTAGCTGCCGCTCCGCTCGACGCGCCACTCCTTCAGGAGTCCGTACTGGCTGTTGCGGCTGTCCCACCAGTCCGGCGTCAGCAGCCCCCGCTGCCCCCCGAAATCGGCCGGGCTGGTGAAGGTCCCGATCTCGCGATCGTTGATCCATACGGTGATGTCCGAGGGCCAATCGTCGTCGTGCATGGGGGCCTCCGAGCAGACCTCCATGCTCAACCACAGCGCGTCGGCCAGCGTTCGAGGCGGTAGCCGATTCGGGAAGTGGTACTCGACGAAGCCGCTCCTGAACCATAGGAGCTGGGCGCGTACGTGATCGGGCTCGAAGAACGAGGTGGGATCGTCGGCGAACCCGATGACGCTCTCCTCGCTGGCCAGCCCGCAGGTCGGTTCCACCTCGGAGCGGACGTAGGCACCGATCGGCATGGCGAGTTCGACGATGCGCTGCTCGGGTTCGCGCTCGTGCCCGGGCAAGCGGATCAGGACCTGGTCGTAGACCCGCTGGCAGACCTTCTGGAGGCCGCGCTCACCGGGCCGTAGGTCGGCCCTCAGCAGCCCCGCCTCTTCCAGGACATTGACGTGGAGGGTCGCCGTGGACAGGGGGATCGACAGAGCCTCGGCGATCTCGCTGACGTTCATCAGCTGCCCCGCCAGGACCTCGAGGATGCGGGTGCGCGGCTCGGAGGCCAGCGCCTTGAGGACCGAACGCCCCGCCTCGCTGGCGGCATCGAGGGTGAGGACGAGCTCGGGATCGACGACCTTGCGGTCCGATATCGCCACGCGCGGATTGTAGCAGAAAGCTTCAGCCTTCTCCGAACGTTTCCAACGACGCCCACCCCCGTCGCACACGCCGATCGCCGCCCCTCCACGGCCGTCCCCCGCTCCCCACCCCCCATCCAGCGCATGCACGGTCCTTGACGCAGGGGCTAATGTCGTGCTACAACCTGCATTACCTCAGTTTTTCCTGGTGCTTTTTTTGCAGCTCTGCAGACGGCCGCCCGACCCACGGGAGCGAGGAGGCGCGCATGGACACAACGGGTCCCACCCCGGACCGGGCCGTTCGCCCGGGTGGCGCTCGAGGTCGCTCCGGCGGCCTACGCGACACGCTCGAGGGCTACGCCTTCGCGGGCCCCTTCCTCGTCGCCTACGGCCTGTTCCTGATCTACCCCTTCTTCAAGGGGATCTGGATCAGCCTCCACGACTGGAACCTCCTCGCCGTAGCATTCAACCCCGCCGCCAAGCACTTCGTGGGCCTGAAGAACTACGTTCACATGGTCTGGGGGCAGCACCTGGTGTGGGGCGTCGACCACCTGGTGTGGGCCCGAGCGATCGGCCTGGCCGCGGTCGTCGCGGCGCTGGCGCTCGCCTCTCGAGGCCGCCTCCCCTGGCGCACGGCGGTGCCCCTCGCCGTCGTCGGCGTCCTCCTGTTCGGCGTCGCGCTCGGCATCCATCCCGCCAGCGACGGGCGCTGGTACGACCGACGCTTCTGGCACATCGTGTGGAACACGCTGCTCTTCGTTCTCCTCACCGTCCCCTCCGTGACCGTGATCGCGCTCGGCCTGGCCATCGCCCTCAACCGCCAGAGCCGTCACGCAGCCGCGCTGCGCACGGCGTTCTTCCTCTCACAGGTGCTCTCGGTAACGGTGGTCACCCTCATCTGGCAGCTCATGTTCAGCCCCAAGCAAGGGATCCTGGCCAACCTCTTCCGCACCCTGGGGCTGCAACCGATCGAGTGGATCACCAACCCGCAGCTCGCCATGCCGGCCATCGTGATCACCACGGTGTGGTGGTCGATCGGCTTCGCCCTCATCATCTTCCTGGCCGGCCTGCAGGAGATCCCCGCGGAGCTCTACGAGGCCGCCCGCATCGACGGGGCCGGCGGCTGGCGGATCGTTCGCAACATCACCCTCCCCGCCCTGTCGCGCACCACGACGCTGGTCGTGGTCCTGCAGATCATCCTCCAGTTCCAGGTGTTCGGCCAGTCGCACCTGATCACCCGCGGCGGCCCCGACGACAGCACCCAGGTGCTCGTGCGCTACATCTACCAGACGGCCTTCCAGAACTCCCGGCTCGGCTACGCGTCGGCGCTCTCGGTCTTCCTCTTCATCTTCATGCTCGGCTTCTCGCTGTTGCAGGCGCGCCTGCAGGGGTCGGACTGATGGTCGGAAGCCGTGGCCGCGACCGCGTCCTGATGCCGCTGCTGACGGTGCTCGCCGTGCTGTGGCTGGTCCCCGTGCTGTGGATGCTGTCGATGTCCCTCCAACCCAACGAGCTGCTCGCCCGCACCACCTCCAACACCTTCCTGGGGCTCATCCCGATCCCGTTCACCTTCCACAACTTCATCCGGCTGTTCACCTTGGGGCTCACGCCGCGCTGGTTCCTGAACTCGATGATCGTCTCGATCGGGATGACCGTCCTGGTCCTGGCGCTGTCCTCGATGGCCGGCTTCGCGTTCGCCCGCATCCGTTTCCGCGGCCGGAACCTGGTGTTCGCCCTGGTCCTCGCCGGCCTCGTCATCCCCGAGCAGGCGGTCTTCATCCCGCTCTACACCATGTTCGCGGACTGGCACTGGCACAACACCTACCAGGCCCTCATCGCCCCCCGTCTGGCCGTTCCGATCGGCGTCTTCCTGATGACGCAGTTCTTCCGCGGCATCCCCTCGTACATCGAGGAGGCGGCCCAGCTCGACGGCGCCAACCGCTGGACGCTGTTCACCCGCATCATGCTGCCGCTCTCGGTGCCGGCGCTCACGACGCTCGCCATCCTCACGTTCCTGTACGCCTGGAACGACTACCTCTGGCCCCTGGTGTCGGCCAACCACAAGGAGATGTTCACCATCACCGTGGGGCTCGCCAGCATCCAGAGCAACTTCGCCCAATCCGAGGGTCTGGGGAGGGTCATGGCGTCCGGCGTCATGGCCAGCTTGCCGATGATCCTGCTGTTCCTCGTGTTCCAGCGCTACGTCGTGCGCGGCATCGCCATGGGGGGAGGGAAGTGACCCCTTCCACCGGCTCGCCCGTCGCACCCCACCGCACGCCCACCGTCCACCCGACCACCCACAGCAGTTCACGAAAGGAGCCCGTATGAAACGCACGCTCACCCTTCTGATGGCCGCCCTGGCCCTGTCCCTGGGGGCCACGGCCTTCGGCCAGACCGAGATCACGCTCGGACGCTTCTTCGGCGCCTGCGAGCAGGCCGGCACCGACATCAAGTCCGCCGTCGGCGAGGCGTGCATCATCCAGTCGATCATCAACGCCTTCTCCGCCGCCGACAACGGCATCAAGGTCAACACCCTCCCCACCGACTGGGGCAACTACTACGACCAGCTCAAGGCGATGTTCGCTGCCGGCAATCCGCCCAACATCTTCGTGATCCACAAGCACGCCATCCCCGAGTTCGCCAGCCTCGGCGCCCTCGCCGATCTGGGTCCGGACCTGGCGCAGGTGGGCATCGATCCCAACGATTGGACCGCGGCCGGCAAGGCGGCGGTGACCTACGACGGCAAGATCTACGCGATCCCCATGGACGTCCACGCCAACCTCTGGTACGTGAACATGGACATCATGAAGCAGGCCGGGCTGGTCAACGCCGACGGCACGCCGATGGTGCCGCACAGCCCGGAAGAGCTGCTCCAGCAGGCCAAGATCGTCAAGGAGAAGACCGGCAAGGACTACCTCACCGCCGACTTCTCGCAGTTCCCGATCGGCGTGCGCCTCGTCCTCTCCCTGGTCTGGCAGCAGAACAGCGAGCTGTTCACCAGCACCAAGGCCAACGTCGACTCGCCCGAGGCCAAGAAGGCGGTCGAGACGATCGTCAGCCTGTTCAAGGGTGGCTACGCCGACCCGACGCTCAACTACAACGACTCGATGCAGTCCTTCATCAACGGCAACGCGGCCATCCTGGTCAACGGCGACTGGGTCGTGAACAGCCTCGACGCCCAGACGAAGGACCCCAAGGTCGCCCTCAAGCACTTCTACGTCGACAACTTCCCCACCTTGTTCCAGACGCCGGCGACGTGGGCCGACTCCCACACCTGGGCGATCCCCTCCACCCTCAAGAAGCAGAACCCCGACGAGTACTGGGCGGCGCTCAAGCTCGCGAAGTGGATCTACGATCACGACCTCGACTGGGCCCGCACCGGCCACCTGAGCGTCTCCAAGAGCGTGATCGCGAACCCTGCCTACGCCGCGCTCCCGCACCGCCAGGAGTACGCCAACACCGTCAACATCGCGCGGGACGTGAAGCAGACCACCCACTACGACGCCATCCAGAACGTGCTCAACCGGCAGTTGCAGGCCATCTGGCTGACCGACAAGCCGATCGATCAGGCCCTCAAGGACGCCAACCAGCAGGTGCAGGACATCCTGGACCAGTAGGCGCCCCCAGCCGGACCGCCCCGGAACGGTCTTCCGTCGATGCACGCCGTGGCCCCGTCCCGAAGCGGACGGGGCCACGGCTCCGGAGGCCGTCGAGCTCCCTCGATCGAGAAACGGATCCCTTCCCATGGATCACCCGCCCCGCCCCGAGTACCCCCGACCCCAGTTCGTCCGCTCCGAGTGGCTGGGACTCAACGGGGTCTGGAGCTTCACCGTCGACCCTGCCAGCGGCGCCGACCACGACGCGCGACGTACCAGCACCGGGTTCGAGCGGCCCATCCTGGTGCCGTTCCCGCCGGAGAGCGCCCTCTCCAGGGTCCACCACACCGACTTCATGGCATCGGTCTGGTACCACCGCGAGCTCACGGTGCCGGAGGCCTGGGCGGGACGACGCGTGCTGCTCCACTTCGGTGCCGTGGACTACGAGTGCCACGCCTACCTCGACGGCGTCCCCCTGGGGCGCCACATCGGCGGCTCGAGCTCGTTCTCCTTCGACATCACCGCGGCGATCCGCTTCGGCGAGCCCCAGCATCTCGTCGTGCACGCCCTGGACGACGTACGGTCGAGGCAACAGCCGGCCGGCAAGCAGAGCGCGGCGCGGGAGTCGTTCCACGTCTTCTACACGCGCGTGACCGGGATCTGGCAGAGCGTCTGGCTCGAGGCCGTGCCGCAGCGCAGCCTGGAGCGTGTGCGCTTCGTTCCGGACGCCGGCACCGGCAGGCTCCTCGTCGAACCCACCTTCGCCAACGCATGGCCAGGGGATCGCTGGGCGCTACGGGCGCGGCTGGAGGGCCGGGAGGTGGCCCGCTTCGAAGGGCCCGCCGCCCCCGGGACGTTCGCCGACCTCGAACCGAGCACGGTCCGTCTGTGGACGCCCGACACGCCCCACCTGTACGACCTGGAGCTCGAGCTGCGCTCACGGACCGGCGACGTCCTCGACCACGTCACCTCGTACGCCGGCATCCGAACGGTCGAGCTCGGGGACGGGCGCGTCTGGCTCAACGGCGAGCCGATCTACCAGCGCCTGGTGCTCGACCAGGGATACTATCCCGACGGCGTCTGGACGGCGCCGTCCGATGCCGCCCTGCGCCAGGACATCGATCGCGCCAAGGCGTTGGGGTTCAACGGCGCCCGGCTCCACCAGAAGGCGTTCGAGGAGCGCTACCACGCCTGGGCCGACCGGCTCGGGTTCCTGACCTGGGCCGAGGCGCCGTCGTGGGGCTTCGACGAAGCGGACCCCGAGGCCGCGCGTCGCTTCCTGTCGGAGTGGGACGAGCTCGTCCTGCGCGACCGCAACCATCCCTCCATCGTCACCTGGACCCCCCTCAACGAATCCGATCCCGCGGTCCCTCCGGACGCGCACGCCCGACTCGCGATCGAAGCCTGGACGCGGACGCGGGCGCTCGACCCCACCCGCCCGATCAACGACACCAGCGGCTGGGTCCACGTGCGCACCGACCTCTGGACCGTGCACTGCTACGAGCAGGATCCGAACGTGTTCCGGTCGCTGCTGTCGCGACGGCCCCCCGACGTCTACCGCAACGTCCCGGAGCTCGAAGCGGACTACCAAGGACAGCCCTATCTCGTCGATGAGTTCGGCGGGATCAAGTGGGTGCCCGGTTCCGAGATCGAGCGGCCGGCCGACTGGGGCTACGGATCGGACCCGCCCGACGAGGCATCCTTCCTCGAGCGCCTCGAAGGCCTCGTCGACGCCCTCCTCGATCTCCCCCACGTCTCGGGCTACTGCTACACGCAACTGACCGACGTCGAGCAGGAGCGCAACGGCCTGCTCAACGAGGACCGGAGTCCCAAGTTCGCCGACGAGCGCCTCCGTCGGATCTTCGAGCGATCCCCAGCGTGACGGAGCCACGCTCGTCGCGCCCGTCGGACCCCACGCGGCGCCACCGGGCGGGACCAGGACTTCGCCTACCGACCCTGATAAGCTCGTCCGGGGGGCCGCAGCGCGCCCGTCGGCGCCGCTGCGCCCCGAGAGGAGCGGGATGCCCTTCGATCTTCGCGACCACCCCCACCGCCGCTTCAATCCCCTGAACGGCACCTGGGTGCTGGTGTCGCCGCACCGCCTCCAGCGCCCCTGGCAGGGCCAGACCGAGCGTCCCGCGGCCGAGCGCAAGCCGACGCACGATCCGAGCTGCTACCTGTGCCCGGGCAACGCCCGCGTGGGCGGCGCGCGGAACCCCGACTACGCCGAGACCTTCGTCTTCACCAACGACTTCGCTGCGCTGCTCCCCGACGTCCCGGCGGCCCCCGAGCCGCCGTCGCCGCTGCTCGACGCCCGCGCGGTAGGCGGTACCTGCCGCGTGATCTGCTTCTCGCCGCGCCACGACCTCACGCTGGCGCAGTTCGAGCTGCCCGACCTGCGTCGCGTGGTCGACGTTTGGGCCGAGCAGACCGAGGAGCTCGGCCGGAGCTGGCGTTGGGTCCAGGTGTTCGAGAACAAGGGCTCCCAGATGGGCGCCAGCAACCCCCATCCGCACGGCCAGGTGTGGGCGCTCGACAGCCTCCCCACGGAGCCCGCCAGGGAGGACGAACGGCAGCGCGCCTACCTCGCCGAGCACCGACGTCCGCTGCTGCTCGACTACGCCGCCCTCGAGCTCGAGCACGGCGAGCGGGTGGTGGAGGCCAACGAGCATTGGCTGGCGGTCGTGCCCTTCTGGGCCACCTGGCCGTTCGAGCTGCTGGTGCTGCCGCGGCGCCGGCGCGTGGCGCGCCTGAGTGATCTCGACGGCGGGGAGCGCGACGCCCTGGCTGCGCTGCTCAAGCCCATGCTGGCGCGCTTGGACAACCTCTTCGAGACCTCCTTCCCCTACTCGTTCGGCTGGCACGGCGCGCCCTTCGGCGAGCCGGACGGCGGGCACTGGCAGCTCCACGCCCACCTCTACCCGCCGCTGCTGCGCTCGGCCGAGGTCCGCAAGTTCATGGTGGGCTTCGAGATGCTGGGCGAGCCGCAGCGCGACCTCACCGCCGAGCAGGCAGCCGAGCGGCTCCGCGGGCTGTCCACCGTGCACTACCTGGAGCGCCCGTGAGCAGCGGCGGACCCCGCGACGTCGAGGCGGCGTTCGAACGGCGCTTCGGCGCCAAGCCCGAGGCCGTGGTGCGCGCTCCCGGTCGGGTCAACCTCATCGGCGAGCACACCGATTACAACGACGGCTTCGTGCTGCCGATGGCGATCGACCGCGAGGTCCGGATCGCCCTTCGGCCGCGCGACGATGCCCGCGTCGCGCTGCTCGCGCTCGACCTGGATCGCGAGACGAGCTTCGAGCTGGACGGCCTCGAGCGCGCCAAGGGCTGGCAGGAGTACGTCAAGGGCGTGGCCTGGGCGCTGCGCCAGGACGGCCTGGAGCTGCGCGGCTGGGAGGGCGTGGTCGCCGGCGACGTGCCGCGCGGTGCGGGCCTGTCGTCGTCGGCAGCGCTCGAGCTGGCAGCCGCCCGCGCCTTCCAGGCCAGCTCCGGCTTCGCGTGGCGGCCCGAGCGTATGGCGCGGCTGGGCCAGCGTGCCGAGAACGGCTGGGTGGGCGTCAGCTCCGGCATCATGGACCAGCTCATCTCCGCCCTGGGGCGCGAGGGCCACGCCCTGCTGCTCGATTGCCGCAGCCTCGAGGGCGAGGCGGTCCCGCTGCCGGAGGGCCACGCCGTGGTGGTGCTCGACACCGGCACCCGGCGCGGGCTGGTGGACTCGGCCTACAACGAACGTCGCGCCCAGTGCGAGGCCGCGGCCGCGCACTGCGGCGTGCCCGCCCTGCGCGACCTCGACGAGGCCGACCTGGAGGCGGGAGCCGCGGGCCTCGACGACGTCACCCTCCGGCGGGCACGCCACGTGGTCGCCGAGAACCGCCGCACCCTCGAGGCCGCCGACGCCATGCGGCGCGGCGACGCCGCCCTGCTCGGCCGTCTCATGGACGCCTCCCACGAGAGCCTGCGCCACGACTTCGAGGTCTCCTCACCGGCGCTCGACGCCATGGTGGCGTGCGCCCGGCGCCAGCCGGGCTGCCTCGGCGCCCGCATGACCGGAGCCGGCTTCGGCGGCTGCGCCGTAGCGCTCGTCGAGGAAGCGCACCTGACAGCGTTCGTGGACGGGGTCCTGGCCTGCTACGACGAGGGCGACCTGCGGCCCGAGGCCTACGTGTGCCGGCCCGCCGCGGGGGCGAGCCGGCTGCGCTGAGCGCCCCGCCGCCGCGGCCTCAGGCCGGCTCCACCACCACGCCGTCGCCGACCAGGGCGTCGATGGCCGCCTCCGACATGCCGACATCGTCGGCCAGCACCCTGCGGCTGTGCTCACCGAGCCGCGGCGGCACCGGGCTGGCGCCCGGCGCCGGGGCCAGGCCCAGGTCGTCGCCGTCGGGCCCTCGGGCGTGCCACAGCGGGCTGCCCACCATGCGCAGGCTGCCGACGCCGGCGTGGGGACCCTCCACCAGCAGCCGCCGGGCGTCCACCTGGGGGTCGGCCAGGGCCTCCGGGAGGGTGGCGACCGGCGTGGCCGGCACCCCGGCGACGCGCAGGGCCGCCAGCCAGTCGGTGCGCGGCCGCGTGGCCAGCCGCGCCGCCAGGGCGGCCACGAGGTCGTGCCGTCCACGCACGCGGTCGGCATTGGTGGCGTAGCGAGGGTCGGCCGCCAACTCGGGAAGCTCGAGGGCCGCACACAGGCGCCGGAACTGCTCGTCGTTGCCCACCGCGACCATCAGGGCGCCGTCGGCCGCCTCGAAGGCCTGGTAGGGCACGATGCTGGGGTGCGCGCTGCCGAGCCGCCGCGGCGCCTCGCCGGTGAGGAGCGCGCTCTGCGCCTGGTTGACGAGGCTCGCCAACGCCACCTCGAACAGCGAGACGTCGAGGTGGGCGCCGCGGCCGCTGCGGCCGCGGGCCAGCAGCGCCGCCAGCACCGCCGTCGCGGCATGCGAACCGGTGAGGACGTCGATCCACGCCACCCCCAGCTTGACGGGCGGACGGTCGGCCTCGCCGGTCAGCTCCATCAGCCCGCTGAGCGCCTGCAGCGCCGCGTCGTACCCCGGCTCGTGCGCGCGCGGACCGTCCTGACCGAAGCCGGTGATCGACAGGTAGACGAGCTCGGGGCGATCGGCCGCCAACGAGGGGTAGTCGAGCCCGTAGCGGGCGAGGTCGCCGACCTTGAAGTTCTCCACCACCACGTCGGCACGGAGCGCCAGCCGACGTACGGCGTCGCGCCCCCGCGGATCCTTGAGGTCGATCGCCAGGCTCTCCTTGCCGCGGTTCACCGACAGGAAGTAGGCGCTCTCGCCGCCCACGAAGGGCGGGCCCCAGCCGCGGGTGTCGTCGCCGCGCGGCGACTCGACCTTGACCACGCGGGCGCCCAGGTCGGCCAGCGTCTGGGTGCAGTAGGGGCCTGCCAGCACGCGGCTCAGATCGAGGACGAAGACGCCGTCGAGCATCGTGTCGGCAGTCTAGCCCGCGGCGTTCCGGCGGGCGGCCCGCGCCCGCCGGAGGCCGACAACGGGGCCCGTCACACGCCGGGCAGCTCGTCCTTCGGTCGGAAGTTGACTAGGGTGACGTTCACACGACGGGAGCCGGGGTCCTCGGGGTCGACGAGGTAGGCGTAGCTGCTGATCGAGCTGATCAGCACCTCGGCCGACACCGCCGCGAGGCCGGGCTGCCCCGGGTCGTCGAGGGCGCCCTCGAAGGGCACCGGGCGGCGTTCCCGCATGGCCCGCTCGAGCTCCTCGTCCTCGCCGGGATCGTGACCCTCCTCCAGCTCGTGCCGCCAGGTCCCGGCGTACTCCAGCTTCTCACCGAGTCGGCCCCGCCACACCTGCAGCAGGCCGACGCCGCGATGCCCGATCAGGGTCGCGCGCGGGGGGCGGCCGAGCCGCCGTGGATCCCGCGGACCTGTGCCATGGGTTGCCGTGCTCATACGGGTCCCCTTCCCGACCGCCTCCGCCCCGGGCGCTCGGCCGAGCGGCCGACCCCCGAGGGCCACCCTCACGCTAGGCGCGCAGGGCAAGAGGCAGATGGGAGTCCGGTGGGAAACCCTAGGGCGCGACCCCCGTGACCAGCGGGACGGGGTGCGGCCGCCCCAGCAGCGCCAGCAGCCGGTCGGGGCGGTCGGTGATGATGCCGTCGACGCCCATGTCGATGAGGCGCTTCATGTCGTCGGTCCGGTCGATGGTCCAGACGTGCACCAGCATGCCGCGGGCGTGCGCGGCGGCGACGAAGTGCGGGGTCACCACGGTGAGGCCGCCCTGCGCCTCGGGCACCTGCAGGGCGTCGGTCGGCGGGGTGAACAGGCGCTGCAGCCGCGCCCGCGCCAGCACGTAGAAGATCTTGATCTCGGTGGGATCGCCCGCCGTGGCCACGCTCGGGCAGGCCTTCCGGAAGGCGCGGATGGCGCGGGGGTGGAACGACACCACCATCACCGTGTCCGTCCGGTCGTTGTCACGGATCAGCGCGCACAGATCGTCGGCGACCTTCACGCTGTCGGGCTTGATCTCGATGTTGATGGGCTTGCCCGGGAAGCTATCGAACACCTTCTTCAGGGTGGTCAGTCGGATGCCCTTGCCGCGGTAGGGGTAGGTCGTGCCGCCGTCGGCGGTCCAGCGGTAGCCGGCGTCGAGGGCCTGGAGTTGCGCCAGCGTCATCTGGGCGATGGCGCCGGTGCCGTTGGTGGTGCGGTCGACGGTGGCGTCGTGGTTCACGAGGATGGCGCCGTCCGAGGTCTCGTGGATGTCGAGCTCGAGCACGTCGGCACCCATGGCCGCCGCCTGCTGGAAGGCGTAGAGGGTGTCGCCCGGCCACAGGCCGTCGCCCCCCTGGTGCGCCAGCACCGTCACCCCCTTGGGTAGATGGTCGAGGTAGGCCGCGCGCGGGCGCGGCTTGGCGAGGAGTGCCAGCACGGCGTAGGCCACGACGAGCACGGCGACGATCGCGATGAGGACACGTAGGACGCGCATGGGACCCCCTGGGTTCGGTAGGCCCCAGTCTACCCACCCGGACCCGCACGCAACGCGCCCCGGCCGTTCGGCCGGGGCGCGGGTCCTTGCGCTGTCCGCGACCTCAGTCGAGGAAGTCGCGCAGCTTGCGGGTACGGCTCTCGTGGTACTTCAGCTTGCGCAGCGCCTTGTTCTCGATCTGACGGATGCGCTCGCGGGTCACGCCGAAGTGGCTGCCGACCTCTTCGAGGGTGTGCTCACGACCGTCCACCAGGCCCTTGCGCAGCTTGAGCACCATGGCCTCGCGCTCGTTGAGCTTGCCCAGCGCCTCCTCGAGCTCCTCGCTGAGGATGATCTTGCTGGCCTGGTCGACCGGCGATTCGACGTTGTCGTCGGGGATGAAGTCGCCGTAGAAGCTGTCCTCCTCGTCGCCGATCGGCGTCTCGAGGCTGAACGGCTCGCGCGTCAGCTTGAAGGCCTCCTCGACCTTCTCCGCCGTCCACTCCGGGCCCATGGCGTCGGCGATCTCCTCGAAGCTGGGCTCGCGGCTCAGCTCCTGCTGCAGCCGGCGGGCCGCCCGCGTGAGCTTGTTGATCGTCTCGACCATGTGCACCGGGATGCGGATGGTGCGCGACTGGTCGGCGATGGCGCGGTTGATGGCCTGCCGGATCCACCAGGTGGCGTAGGTGGAGAACTTGTAGCGCCGGCGGTACTCGAACTTCTCGACCGCTCGGATCAGCCCCTGGTTGCCCTCCTGGATGAGGTCCAGGAAGCTCATGCCGCGGCCGTTGTACTTCTTGGCGATGGAGACGACCAGGCGCAGGTTGGCCTCGATGAGGTGCTTCCGAGCCAGCTCGCCGTCCTCGACGACGCGCTTGAGGCGCCGGCCCTCGCGCTCGCCGAGCGACTCGCCCTGCTCGTCGAGCACCTTCTTGGCCTCCTCGCCCTGCTCGATGCGACGGGCGAGGTCGATCTCCTCCTCGAGCGTCAGCAGCTTGACGCGGCCGATCTCCTGGAGGTACTGACGCACCGGGTCGTTGGTCTTGACGCGGGCGTCGGCCATCGCCTCGGCACGCGCCTCGAGCTCCTCGCGCTCGTCCTCCTCGTCGAGTTCCTCCTCGTCGTCGACGTCGTCCTCATCGATGATCTCGTCTTCGGCGAGATCGGCGATGACGACGCCCTTGCTCTCCAGCAACTCGATGAGGTCCTCGAAGTTCTGCTCCTCGGGATCGAGCCCCGAGGCCACGACCGCCTTGCGGAAGGCGTCGCTGATCTCCTCGGTATCGAGCGAGCCGGTCTCCTTGCCGTGCGCCACCAGCTTGGTGACGGGCTCGGCCTGGAGCCAGGCCGCGCTGGCCGTCGCGGTGCCCTCGGCCGTCGCGCCTTCGTCGGCCGCGGGCTTCGCCTCGCTCTTGACCGCGCCGCCCTTCGTCGAGCCGCCCTTGGGCGGCGCCTTCTTGGGGGTCTTCGCCTTGCTCTTGGTCGTGGCCTTCACGTCGTCGGTCGCACCGTCCTTGGCGGCCGCTGGCGCGGCCGAGCTCTTGCTCTTCGTGCCGCCGCCGTTCGTGGCGGCGATCTTCGCGGCGGACCCCTTGGCGGGCTTCGGTGCCGCGGCCGCGGCCTTGTCGGCATCGGCCTTCTTGGCATCGGCCTTCGCGGCGTCGGCCTTCGCGGGATCGGCCTTCTTCGTCGTCGCCTTGGCGGCCGGTTCCTTGGCCGCCGCCTTCTTGGCGGCCGCCTTCTTGGCGGCCGGCTTGTTCGCGTCGGCCTTGCCGTCGGCGCCACCGGACGCCTTGCGCGGCGCCGGTGCCGTGGCGGCGGCCTTGGCCGTCGTCTTCGCTCCGGACTTCGCAGCGGTCTGGGTCGGGGCTTGGGTCGCAGACTTGGCCGCCTGCTTGGCCGCCGTCCCCTTGGACCCGGACGACGTTCCGGCGGTCCGTGCCGGCGACGTCGCGCCTTCGGCGGCGGCCGCGGCCGCGGCCACTCCGGTCTTCTTCGCGTTGGCCATCGTCCCTCCCCGTTCGATGCTGGTCCGAGGTGTCGTGGGATCGCGTCGTCTGTGCCGTGACCGCCCGTTCCGGGGGCCGGCGACGACCCTGCAAGCGACTAGTGTAGCACGCCCCTCCCCCAGCGCTCGGGCTGGCGGACGACGCCGCCCGGACGCCGTCAGGCCTGGTAGCTCCCCGAGGTGGCGATGCCGTGCCCCGTCCAGTCGAAGTGCGTGAACTCGTCACGGGGCCCGTCGACGCGCTCGAAGGTGTGGGCTCCGAAGTAGTCGCGCTGGGCCTGGATCAGGTTGGCCGGCGAGCGCCCGCGGCGGTAACCGTCGTAGAAGGCGAGCGCCGCCGAGAAGGCGGGCAGGGCGATGCCCAGCCGCGCTCCCTCGGCGACCACCCGCCGCCAGGCGGCCTGGGCCCCCACCACGGCATCCCGGAAGTAGGGGGCGAGCAGCAGGTTCTTCAACGCCGGGTCGGCGGCGTAGGCGTCGCGGATGTCGCGCAGGAAGCGCGAGCGGATGATGCAGCCGCCGCGCCACAGCATCGCCACCTTGCCCAGGTCGAGGCTCCAGCCGTGCTCGGCGGCGGCCGAGGAGAGCAGCATGAAGCCCTGGGCGTAGCTTGCGATCTTGGCGGCATAGAGCGCCCGGCCCACGTCGGCCACGAACTCCGCCCGGTCGCCCTGGAAGCTCGCATCGGGTCCGGCGAGCTGGGGCTCGGCCGCCTCGCGCTCCTCCTTGAGTGCCGACAACGAGCGCGCGAACACCGCCTCCGTCACCAGCGTCACGGGGATGCCCTGGTGGAGCGCGCTCACCGCGGTCCAGCGCCCGGTGCCCTTCTGCCCCGCCGCGTCGAGGATGAGGTCGAGCACGAGCCGACCGTCGTCGTCGTAGGTGCCCAGGATGTCGCGGGTGATCTCGATGAGGTAGGAGTCGAGGTCGCCGCGGTTCCAGCCGTCGAAGACCTCCCGCAGCTCCTCCGGCGTGAGGCCGGCGCCGTGCCGCAGCAGGTCGTAGGCCTCCGCGATGAGCTGCATGTCGCCGTACTCGATGCCGTTGTGGACCATCTTCACGAAGTGACCGGCGCCGTCCTCGCCCAGCCAGTCACAGCAGGGCTCGCCGTCCACCTGGGCGGCGATGGCCTGCAGGATGGGCCGCACGGGCTCCCAAGCGGTGGCGGGGCCGCCGGGCATGATCGAGGGACCGTGGCGCGCCCCCTCCTCGCCCCCGGAGACCCCGGCCCCCAGGTAGTGCACCCCGCGCTCGGCGAGCTCGCGCTCGCGCCGGATGGTGTCCTCGAAGTACGAGTTACCGCCGTCGATGACGATGTCGCCGGCCTCCAGCAGCGGTACCAGCTCCTCCAGCACGGCATCGACCGCCCGTCCCGCCTGCACCATCAACATCACGCGGCGCGGGCGCGCCAGTGCCGCCACCAGCTCCGGCAGCGTCCCCGCGCCGACCACGGAGCGGTCCGCGGCGGGCCCCTCCAGGAAGGCGTCGGTCTTGGCCCGGGTGCGGTTGTACACGGCCACCCGGAAGCCGTGGTCGACCATGTTGAGCACCAGGTTCTGGCCCATCACGGCGAGCCCGATGAGGCCGATGTCGGCAGTGTCGCTCTGCATGGGGATCCGCCTTTCACGCGGGCGCCGACCGCCGGCGCACGGCCCCCATCCTACCGACGCGGTGCCGCGCCTGCCGTCGCGGCGGGTCGTGGGTCGGGCGGCCCGGTCAGTCCAGCAGCAGCAGCGGGGTGGGGTCCGGCTCGGCCGGAACGGGGGCGTGTCGATGCTCGCGCGAAGGGATCAGGAGACGCTCGGCGCGGCTCGGGTGGATCGGCTTCGAGAAGTGGAAGCCCTGGGCGTAGTCGACGCCGAGCTGCTGCAGGAAACGCCGCTGCGACTCGGTCTCGACGCCCTCCGCCACGATCGACTTGCGCAGCTTGTGGGCCATGGCCACGATGGCCTCGACGATGGGGACGGCGCTCACGCGGTCCATGCCGGGGCCGCGGTGGAGGGCCATCACGAACGACTTGTCGATCTTGAGGGTCGCGATCGGCAGGTGCTGCAGGTACGCGAGCGAGGAGTAGCCGGTGCCGAAGTCGTCGAGGGCGGTGCGCACGCCCATGCGACCGAGCTTGGTGACGGTGTTCATCGCCAGCTCGTACTCCTTGGCGAGCACGCTCTCGGTGATCTCGATCTCGAGCAGGGAGGGGTCGATGCCGCTGTCGGCCAGCGCGCCCTGCACCGTACCCAGGAAACCGAACTGCCGGAACTGCAGGGTGGAGACGTTGACGGCCATGCGCACGGGCACCAGTCCCGCCTTCTGCCAGGCCCGCGCCTGGAAGCACGCCTCCCGCAGCAGCCAGTGCCCCAGCTTGCCGATGTAGCCGGCGTCCTCGGCCACCGGGATGAACTCGGCGGGCGAGACCTTGCCGAGCTTGGGGTTGGTCCAGCGCAAAAGCGCCTCGAAGGCCACCAGCTTGCCGGTGTCCAGCGCCACCTGGGGCTGGTACATCAGCTCGAACTCGTGGTTGGTGATGGCGTCGCGCAGCTCCTGCTCGAGCTCGAGCCGCCGGCTGACGCGCGAGCGCAGCTCCAGCGACGAGAAGTGGTAGGAGTTCTTGCCGCCGTCCTTCACCTCGTACATAGCGGTGTCGGCGCTGCGCATCAGCGACTCGACGGTGTCCCCGTCGCGAGGGAAGAGGCTCACCCCGACGCTGGCCGAGATGCGCAGCTCGCGGTCGTCGATCATCAACGGGGCGTTGAGCACCCGCACCAGGTTGCGCGCCACCAGGCTGGCGTCGCCCGAGTCGTGCACGTCGAGCAGGGCCAGGGTGAACTCGTCGCCGCCGAGGCGGCCCACCAGATCGTCCTCGCGCACGTTGTCGCGCAGGGCGCTACCGACCTCCTTGAGCAGTGCGTCCCCGACCTCGTGCCCGTAGGTGTCGTTGATGAACTTGAAGCGGTCGAGGTCGACGAACAGGAAGGCGATGAGGCTCTGGCTCTCGCGCGCCCGGTCGAGCTCGTCCTGCAGGCGCTCCTGGAACCCCGAGCGGTTCAGCAGCCCGGTGAGCGGGTCGAGCATCGCCAGCTCGAAGGCGCTCTTCTGGTGTTCCATCTGGTCGCGCACGCTGCGCAGGTACCCGAAGCCGGCGCCGGCGAAGGCGAAGGCCAGCGCCTTGAACAGGTCGCCCGAGCTCAGCATCGACGTCAGCGAGAAGGTGCCGCCGTGCATCACCGAGAGCAGCCCCTCGCTGAGCACCAGGCCGATCACGCCGTTCAGCAGGCCGCCGCGGATCCCCCACAGCCAGGCGGTCAGGACCACCATGGCCAGACCGGCCAGCCGCGCGTTGTCGCCCAGCTGCTGGTACAGGATCGGGAACTCGACCATGTACGCCAGCCAGAAGATCGGCGGAGCCACCAGGAACAGCAGCCTTCTCATCGCACACGGAGTCTACGGGGCGCCGGCGCACGGAACTCTTACACGGTCGCCGGAGCGGCCGGGACCGACGGTGCAGGCGCACCCCCGTGGCAGACTGAAGACCGACATGGCCGACCTGCCGGAACCTCGCGACATCCACCTCCTCTTCATCGGGGACATCGTCGGGGACGCCGGTCTCGAGCTGCTCGAGGGGGTGCTGCCGGACCTACGACGGCGCTACCGCCCCGACTTCGTCGTCGCCAACGCCGAGAACGCCTCCCTCACCGGCACCAACCCGGTCGGCGGGGCCGGCATGACGCGCGCCGACGTCGACCGCCTGCGCCGGGCGGGGATCGACGTCATCACCGGCGGGAACCACTCGTGGGACAGCGCCGAGGCCGTCGCCGCCCTGGCCGAGGCCGAGGTCGTGCGCCCCCTCAACGTCGCCGAGGGCCTCCCCGGACGCGGGGCGCTGACGGTCGAGCGCGGCGGCGTGCGCCTGGGCGTCGTCAACCTCATCAGCGCCACCGCCCTGCCGCAGGTGACGCCCCCCTTCGAGGCTCTCCTGCGCCAGCTCGCGCGCTGGGACGCCGGGGACGTCGACCTGGTGCTCGTCGACTTCCACGGCGAGTCGGTGAGCGAGAAGCAGATCTTCGCCTGGTCGGTGGCCGGGCGGGTCGCGGCCGTGCTCGGAACGCACACCCACGCCGCCACGCTCGATGCCCGCATCCTTCCCGGCGGCACCGCCTACGTCAGCGACGTCGGCATGACCGGACCGGGCGGCGGCATGCAGGGCTACGCCCCCGAGATCTTCGTCGAGGCGATGAGGAGCCGTCAGCCGGTGCGGGGCCCGGGCGCCTTCGCGGCCGGACCGGCCGAGCTCGGCGCGGTGCTGGTGCGCGCGCAGGGTCCGCGCGCGGTCGAGATCGAACGCGTCGGCCGCGTCCCCTGACGAGGTCGGCGGCGCCCGGCGATGGGCTATGCTCGTGCGCGTACCCCCGTCGGCCATCGCCCGTCCCACGGCGTTGCGCCGCGCCCCGGCGAGGAGCCGACCATGTGGATCTGGACGCTGGACGCCAAGCTCATCAACCTCGCGCTCGTGGAGAGCATCGAGCTGCTGGAGGTCTTCCCCGAGGGGACCGACCTGCCCGATCCCGAGGACGAGGCGGCCGAACCCGAATACCTCGAGTTGATCGCCGTCATGCCCTCCGGCCGTGAAGCGGTGCTGTTCGAGAGCGAGGACGCCGAGGAGGCGCAGCAGGCGTACGAGACGGTCGCCGCCTTCGTGGCCGGGGGCGGTCTGATCGACGGCCTGCAGCCGCGCCAGCCGCTCACGGTCACGCTGCTCATGGAGCGCACCCGCACCAGCAAGAACTGACCCCCTACCCGGCCGGAAGGCGTGGGCGGGTGCTAGGCTGGGCCATCCTGGCAGGGATGGGGGGTGAGACCGATACGGCTGTATCTGTTCGGCCCTTTGAGGGTCGCAGCCGACGACCGGCCTGTCCCGCTCTCCGCTCCCCCCCGTACCGGTCCGCTGCTCGCCTACCTGGCGCTGCGCCCCGAACTGCATGACCGTAGGACGCTGGCCGCCGCCCTCTGGCCCGACGCCGACCCCGACGAGGGCCGCACCAACCTCCGTCGCCACCTGCACTACCTGCGCCAGGCCCTGCCGGCACCCGACGGCGCCTCCTGGATCCTCACCGACGGGACGCGCCTGGGCCTCGATCCCGACGCCCCCCTGTGGGTCGACGTCCACGCCTTCGAACAGGCCCTCCACGACGACGATCTGGACGCGGCCGTCGCCCTCTACGCCGCGGAGCTGCTGCCGGACCTCGACGACGACTGGCTGCTGGTCGAACGCGAGCGCCTCCGCGGGCTGTTCCTGGCCGCGCTGATGGAGCTGGCGATCCGCCACCGGCGCGACGGACGTACCCCCGAGGCGCTGGCGGTGCTCGAGCGGCTGTTGCGCGCCGAGCCGTTCCGCGAGGACGCCGTGCGGATGACGATGCGGCTGCGCTTCGCCAGCGGCGATCGCGCCGGGGCCCTGACCGCCTTCGAACGGTTCGCGACGGGGCTGGCCGAGGAGCTCGGCGTCGGACCGATGCGCGAGACCCAGGAGCTGTTCCAGGCGATGGTGCGGGAGGTCCCCCTGCCGCCCGCTCCGAACGCGGCGCCGGCGGGGCCGGACGAGCTGCCGTTCGTCGGCCGCCGCGCCGAGCTCGCCGCACTCGTCGGGCTGTGGGAGCGGGCCCGGAGCGGTCACGGCTCGTTCGCGTTGGTCGGCGGCCCGGCCGGAATCGGCAAGACGCGGCTGCTCCGGCGCCTCGCCGATCGAGCGGTGGCCGACGACGGCCGCGCCCTCGTCGGGGCTACCTCCGAGCCCGAGGCGCGCCCGTACGAGGCGCTGGCCGACGCGCTGCGCCCGGTCGCCCCGCTGTTGACGGCCGTCCACGTCGGCCACGACGTCCAGCGCCGCGCCCTGGCCGGCGCGCTGTTCGGGCACGTCGATCCTGCGGGCAGCGGAGCGGAGCTCCCGGAGCTGCCCCCGGAGGCGGAGCGGGCGCGGCTGTTCCACGCCGTGACGCGCGCGCTCACCGGTCTGGCCGGCGCACGGCCGCTGCTGCTGGTGGTCGAGGACGTGCACGCCGCCGGCGAGGCCAGCCTGGCCCTGCTCGAGCACCTCGCCCGCCGGGCCGCCGACGCGCCGCTGTTGATCGTCGCCAGCTACCGCGACGACCCCCTGGCCCCCGACCACCCGCTGCACTCGCTGCGCCGCCGCCTCGCCGAGGACGGACGGGTCCAGGCGCTGGCGCTCCCCGGGCTGACGGAGGACGAGGTCGCCGCCGCCCTGTCCGGGCTGCGCGCGGAGGCGCCGCTCCGCCCCGACGACGCACCGACGCTGCGCGCCCTGAGCGCCGGCAACCCCTTGTTGATCCACGAGCTCATCCACGAGGCGGCGGTGCGCGGGAACGCGCCGTCGGCTCCCGACGCGCCGTCGGGCGCGGGGGCGTCGGCGTGGGCGGAACGGGTCCCCGCCGGCGTGCGCGAGCGCGTCACGGCTCGCCTGGCGCGGCTGGGCGCCGAGGCCCGCACGGTGGCGGGCGCCGCCGCTGTGGCCGGGGACGGCTTGCGCCTGGAGACGCTCTGCGACGTCCTGGGCTGGAGCGAGCGCGAAGTGCTCGACGCACTCGACGTGCTCCTCGATGCGCGCCTGGTGCGCGAGCGACGCCTGGGCAGCTACGCCTTCCGTCACCAGCTCATGCGCGAGGCCGTGTACCTCGGCATCGACCCCGGCACGCGTCGGCACCACCACCGCCGCACCGCCCACGCGCTCGCGCGCGGTGGCGCTCCGGCCGCGGCGATCGCCCACCATCACGATCTCGGCGGCGAACCGGAGCGCGCGGGCCGCGCCATGCTGAGCGCCGCCGAGGAGGCCCTCGAGGCGGGCGCGGGCGACGAGGCCCGTGGCTGGATCGACCGCGGCCTGGAGCTGACGCACGACCCGGAGGTGCGGCTCGCCCTGCTGCGCCTGGGCGAGGAGCAGGCCGGTCGCCACGGCGACCGCGAGCGGCAACGCCGGCTGCTCGACGCCATCGACGCGCTGGCCGCGGCGCGGGCCGACGGCGATGCCGCCTTCGAGGCGATGGTCCGCCGGCTCGAGCTGCTCCGCGCCCTGGGGGAGCGCGAGGCCGAGGCCGGTCTCCTCGAGCGCCTCGGCGAGCTCGCCCGGGTCGGCGGGCGCCCCGACCAGCTCGCGCGGGTCGCCCTCCAGCGGGCGCACCACGCCCTCGCGCGCGGCGACGCCGGCCGCGCCGACCGCGAGCTGGCCGCGGCCGCCGAGCACGCCGCCGCCCTCGACGACGCCCGGTTGCGCGTGACGGTCGCCTGCCTGGCCGCGCAGGTGGCGTTGGCCGGTGGCCGCATCGATCGGGCCGTCGAGCACCTGGACGCCGCCGAAGCCGCGGGAGCGCTCCGCCAGACGGAGCTGATGTCCGGCGCCCTGCGCGCGAGCCTGATGACGGCCATCGGCCACGAAGCCTACGAGGAGGCGCTGGCGCTGACCGAGCGCCTGCTGGGGCTGGCGGTCGCCAGCGGCGACCGCACGTTGGAGGCCGACGGCCACCACTACCGGGCGGCCAGCCTGGCCCGGCTCACGCGGCTGTCCGAGGCCCGCGCCCACTACCGCATGGCCGAGTCGCTCTACCGCGAGCTCGAACGCCCCCAGGGGCTGGCGGCCGTCGCCCTCAACCGCAGCATCCTGGACCTGCGCCTCGGGGACCACGCCGCGGCGGCGGAGCGGCTGCGCTCGGCGGCCGAGATCTTCGCGCGGCTCGGCGACCTGCGTGGGGAGACGCTGTGCGTGCTGAACGGCTCGTCGGCGCTGCTGTACGACGGGCGCCACCGGGAGGCGCACGAGGCGGCGCGGCGCGCACTCGAGCTCTCCCAGGCCGCCGGGAACGAGCTGCTGGTGGCGAGCGCGCTGAGCAACCTCGGCGACGCCGAGCGCCACCTGGGGGCGCACGATGACGCCATCGACCACCTGGCTCGCGCCGCCGCCATCGAGCGGCGGCTGGGCCGCGACGCCAGCATGGCGAACGCGTTGTGCGAGCTTGCCCTCGCCTACCTGGGCGCCGACCGCCTCGACGAGGCCGCCGGCGTCGCCGACGAGCTGCTCGGCCTGCTCGCTCGACGCGACCACGAGCTGCTGCACCCGCAGCAGGTGGCGTGGGTCGCCGCCCGCGTGCGGCGGGCCGCAGGGCGCGAAGATGACGCCAGGTCGCTCCTCGACGACGCCGCCGCGCGGCTCCGAGAGCAGCTGACCGGCCTCGACGACGGGCCGGAGCGCAGCACCTACCTGGCGATGGAGTTCAACCGCGAGATCACCGCCGCAGCCGACGACGACGTGTGGCCCTGACGCCTGCCCGGCGGCCATCGGGGCGGGGCGGGACGCCGTGCGCCGGGGCTAGACGCGGGCTAGACGCGGGTCGGGCAGGCTGGAGGTGGCGATCGAGGGGAGGCGCGCATGGACAGGGACCGGTCGGCGCCCAGCGTGTTCGTGGTCCGCGTGTGGTACGAGCCGTCGTCGGGCGGGGAGCCGGCGCTGCGCGCGTCGGTGCGGGACGTCGCGGCGGGCCGCGAGGTCACCTTCACCTCGGAGCACGACCTCACCGACTACCTGCTGCTGCGCAGCCGCAGGCCCCCCGACGACGCCTGAGCCGCTCTCAAGCCAGCCGGAGCGGCCGCTCGCCGCGCTCGGTCACGCGGCCGATGGCGGCCGCCGACGGGAAGCGTCCGCGCACCGCCGCCAGCAGCTCGTCGACCGCTCCGGGATCGACGCTCAACAGCAGCCCGCCGCTGGTCTGGGGATCGACGGCCGTCAGCCAGGTGACGTCGTCGACCCGCTCGCGGCCGTCGACGCGCGCCTCGACGTAGCGCGTGTTGGTGGTGTGGGCCTTGGTGAGGATGCCGCGGGCCAGCGTCTCGGCAGCGCCCGGCAGCCGCGGCAGCGCGGCGCCGTCGATCGTCAGCGTGACCTCGGAGCCCTCGGCCAGGTGCAGGGCGTGACCCAGCACCCCGAAGCCGGTGACGTCGGTGGCCGCGTGGACGGCGTCGTGGAGGTCAACGTCGAGGTCGAGTCGGTTGACCTGCCGCATCGACAGGACGGCCGGCGCGAAGGTCGCCTCGTCGATCTCGTCGTTCTTCCGCGCCCCCGCCAGCGTCCCCGTCCCCAGCGGCTTGGTGAGCAGCAGGACGTCGCCGGGGCGAGCGCCGGCGTTGCTCCACAGGCGATCGGGATGGGCCAGCCCGGTCACGCTGAAGCCGAGCTTCAAGGTGTCGTCCTCGATCGAGTGGCCGCCCACCAGCAGGGCGCCGGCCTCGTTGAGGGTGGCCGTCGCACCGGCCATCATCTCGCCCAGCACCGTGTCGGGCAGGACGCCGAGGGGGTAGGCCAGGATGGTCAGCGCCGTGGTGGGGGTCCCGCCCATGGCGAAGACGTCGGACAGCGCGTTGGCCGCCGCCACGGCGCCGAAGTCGGCGGGGTCGTCGAGGATGGGCGTGAAGAAGTCGAGCGTCTGGATCATCGCCACCTCGTCCGACACCCGCCACACCGCGGCGTCGTCGAGGAGGTCGTTGCCGACCAGCAGATCCGGATGGCTCTGCCGCGGCAGCGAGCGCAGCAGCTCGCTGAGCGTGCCCGCGGCGATCTTCGCGGCGCACCCGCCCTTCTTCACGGTTTGTGTGAGGCGGACGGGCGAGGGGGACTCAACCGGCATGTTCGACTCCTTCGGGGACCCGCTCGTTCGGCAAGGCGGCCAGGTAGGCTCGCACCTCGGCGGCGTCGCCGCGGAATGCCACGGGCCGGTCGTGGCGCGCCACGGCCTTGCGGTAGAGCGGGTCGTAGTAGTGCTCGAGCAGCACGCGCACCCAGCCCAGATGCGCCGCGGGATCGCTCCAGGCGCCGGCCGCCTCGATGGCACGGAGCTCGGCCGTGACGAGGTCGGTCCGGCCGCCGCCGAGGCGCTTGCGGATGCGCTGGGTGTCGCGCTCGAGCCGCTCCCGGGCGGCCCGCACGCCGTGGCGCTCGGCAGCCGCCAGCACGTACTCGCCGACGAGGTTCGCCGCGCGGGCCTCGGTGTCGGCCTCCAGCACCACCAGGGGCGCGTGCCGCATCGTCTCCATCAGCGGATCCAGCAGGGTGCGGCGCCCCACGTAGCGCGACTCGTCCTCCACCACCAGGTGTCGCGCGGGGTCGAGCAGCACCTCGGTGGCGAGGGCGTTCTCGAAGGTCTGCTGGCTGGGCTGGGGTTCGTCCTCGGCTCCGAAGGCGCTGCCGCGGTGGCGCGCCAGGCCCTCCCGGTCGAGCACCTGCACGTGGTCGGCGGTCAGCGACCGCAGCAGCCGGGTCTTGCCGGAACCGGTCAGACCGGTCAGCACCACCAGGCGCTTGCGCGCGAGCGACGCCGGGAGCTCGGCGAGCACGTGGCGCCGCAGCGCCCGGTAGCCCCCCTCGACCCGCACGACGTCGGGGAGGGAGATGAAGTCGAGCGCCAGCGCGCTGCGCAGCCCGCCGCGCCAGCACGCGACCGCGGCGGGCCCCGAGGCGCACACCGCGCGCCACGCCTCGATGCGCCCCGGCAGGTGCGGCCCGGCGAGCTCGTGCCCGAGCGCCAGCGCCGCCTCCTGCCCCGCCTCCTTGTAGCGGATGCCCACCCGGTGCCGCTCCTCGTCGCTCATGAGTGGCAGGGCATGGCTGTCGGGCATGGCGCCGCGCGCCACCTCGACGGGCGAGCGCACGTCGATGAGGACGCGCGCCGGTCGGCCGGCACCGGCCGGGTAGAGCTCGGCTGGGTGGATCTGCATCGGGCCCCAGGATAGGCGACGGGCTGCGGCGTCGCGCGAGGCCGGACGACGGGCGCCGGGCCCCACCACCGGCGGGCGGCCGCGGTATCGTCCGCCTGATGGAGGCCCCCATGCACCTCGAGATCGTCGAAGCCGATGTCCGCAGCCTCGAGACCGACGCCCTGGTCGTCAACCTCTTCGAGAGCACGCCCGAGCCCCAGGGGGCGAGCGGAGCGATCGACGCCGCGCTCGACGGCGCGTTGCGCGAGCTGGTGGCCGCCGGCGACGCACGCGGACGGCTCGGCGAGACCACCGTGCTCTACACGCGCGGCGCCCTGCCGGCGCGCCGCGTGATCGTGGCCGGCCTCGGACCGCGCGCCTCCTTCGGGCAGGAGGCGGCGCGCACGGCCGCGGCCGCGGCGCTTCGGCGCGCCCTCGAGCTGGGCGCGACCGACCTCGCCACCGTCGTCCACGGCGCCGGCGCCGGCGGGCTCGAGCCCGAGCGCGCCGCCCAGACCACGGTGGAGGGCACCCTGCTGGCCGCCTACCGCTTCGAGGGCTGGAAGCACCCCGAACGCGCCCCCTCGACGCTCGAGCGCCTGCGGGTCGTGGAGGCCGATCCGGAACGGCTCGAGGCCGTGCGCCGCGGGGCGACCGCCGCCCGCGCGGTGGCCGGCGGCGTAGCGCTGGCGCGCGACCTGGTGAACCGCCCGCCCAACGTCGCCGACCCGGCGCACCTGGCCGAGCAAGCACGCGCCCTGGCCGAACGTCACGGCCTCGCGGTGGAGATCGGCGATCGCGCCTGGGCGCAGGAGCACGGCATGGGCGCGTTCCTGGCGGTGGCCCAGGGCAGCCGCAAGGAGCCGGCGTTCGTGGTGCTCGAGCACAACGCCCAGGTCCCCGACCTGCCCACCGTGGTGCTGATCGGCAAGGGCGTGACCTTCGACTCCGGCGGGCTGTCGCTCAAGACGCGCGACGGCATGGTCCCCATGAAGAGCGACATGGGCGGGGCGGCTGCGGTGCTCGGCGCCATGGAGGCGGCCGCCGCCCTCGACCTGCCGCTGCACCTGGTGGGGATCTGCCCCTGCGTCGAGAACATGCCCGACGGCGCCGCCTACCGCCCCTCCGACGTGATCACCGCCAGCAACGGCGTCAGCATCGAGATCCTCAGCACCGACGCCGAGGGACGGCTGGCGTTGGCCGACGCCCTGGCCTACGCCCAGCGCTACCACCCCGACGCCGTCGTCGACCTCGCCACCCTCACCGGCTCGTGCGTGGTGGCGCTGGGCAAGGGGGTGGCGGCCGGGGTGTTCGCCAACGACGACGGGCTCAGCCAGCGGCTCGAGCGGGCCGGCGAGGCCACGCACGAGCGCCTGTGGCGCCTGCCGCTCTACGACGACTACCGCCGGACCATCGACTCCAAGATCGCCGACCTCAAGAACAGCGGCGGCCGCGACGGCGGGGTGGGCACCTCGGCCGCCTTCCTGAAGGAGTTCGTGGCCTACCCGTGGGCGCACCTCGACATCGCCGGCATGGTGCTGCACGACCGCAGCGAGGACTACCGCCCGGCCGGCGCGACGGGGTTCGGCGTGCGGCTGCTGGTGGAGGCGCTCCGGAGCTGGTAGCCGCACGCGACCGGGCGGCCGGCTGGACGCTCGCTGGACCGCCCCCGCAGCCCCTCCGTGCGGCGGCGGAAACCCGTCTAGACGCTGACTGGACGCAGGTCTGCCAGGCTGCAGGGGACGCCTGGCCCGCCCGCCGTGCCGCCTCGGTCCGGAGCACGGCGGGAGGCCTTGCTCCCTAGGAGGGAAGCCATGCGCATCGAGCCACACCCGGCCCACCCACCGACCCCCGTCCCTCGGAGCACCGTCGTTGCGCTCGTGGCGCTCCTCTCGGCGCTCCTCCTGCTCGCGTCCTGCTCCGGTCCGGCGACGCCCGCCGTCATCTCGGTGAACGGCCGCGTCATCACCCTCGGCGACCCCGTCGCCAACGCCAGCATCCTCGTCGGCGGCAAGGTCACGGCCACCGCGGCCGACGGCACCTTCACGGTGAACGACGTCACCACGCCCTACGACGTCACCGTGAGCTTCCAGAGCAGCACCGACGTGTGGATCTTCCAAGGCCTGACGCGCCCCGACCCGACCCTCCAGCTCCTCAGCTTCACGCCGGGCTTCCAGGCGACCGTCAGCGGGACGATCGGGACCGCTCCCTACCAGACCAACGAGGTCGGGGCCGTGGTCCCGGCCGGGACCACGGTCGCCTTCGGAGGCGCGGTGGTCAAGTCGGGCACCACCAGCTTCGGTCCGGGCACCATCCGCTGGGGACCGGACGACCCCCTCCAGACCACGCTCTACGCCCTCCGGGTGGTGCTGGACAGCAATAATCAGCCCGCCAGCTACACCGGCTTCGGGTCGCTCGCGGTGACGCTCCACAACGGGGACGCCCTGACGGGCCTCGCCGTCCCCACGCAGCCCGTCGCCACCGCCGCGCTGAGCGGGTCGATCTCGGCGCCCCCCGGATTCAGCTTCAACGGAGCCGGCGTCGTGCTCCGCATCGGCCCCGCCTCGGGCGGGACGGTGATGGGCTTGCCGGTCAACCTCGTTCCCCCGGGCACCTTCTCGAACGCCATGGTGCCGGTCGCGAGCGGGATCGGCTACGGTCTGATCGCGAGCGCCGGCGACGGCTCGGCGGGGGACTCCACGGCGGCGTGGGACACGGTGACGGCACCGAACGCGTCGGCCACCTTGGCGCTACCCACCCCCTCCCAGCCCATCGCTCCCGCCCCGAACGCCGTCGGCGTGGGCCCGGGGACGACCCTCAGCGCCACGGCCCTGGCCGGTTCGATCTACCTGTTCCGGCTCGCTCCCAGCGGAACGACGGGACCCACCGTCACGATCGTCACGACCGACGCGTCGACGACCCTGCCGGACCTGTCCGCCATCAACCGCGCCCTCCCGTCGGGCGCCAGCTACACGCTCCAGGTGAGCACCGTCGGCAGCTTCACGTCGATGAACGCTGCAGCAGCGGCCCCCGGCGCCTTCGCCAAGGAACTCGAGCTCGAGGGCCTGCTCGGTGGCGGCTCCGGCCCCACCGGGGTCTCGGGACCGGATCAGCCGGCCTGGTTCACGTCGTCGAAGGCGACGGCGTTCACCACGGCACCCTGATCCCCGGCCGTGCGGGCGGGACGTTGTACCGTGGCGCATCGGGCGGCTCGGGGCGTACCCTCAGGGTGAGGCGGGGCGCCGAAGCCTGCCCCGTCCCCTCCCATCCCCATCCACCCCCGCCTCCGGTGACGCCGCCGGTGACCGGCCACGCCCGGCCGCTGGGGACGGAGCGGGGCGTCCGGTCCACGATCGCCCGCAGGATCCGGACGCAGGTTCCGAGGCGCGAGGCACGCGCCCGGGGCGAGGAGGGAGTCATGACGAGCCCTCTGCTGTTCGACCGCATGGCACGCGAGTTCATCCGTAGCCGCGACCGCGAGGTAGCGGCCCTGGCCCTCGTGCGTCGCCCGCGGCCCGCACCGCGCCGCCCCCGGCAGGGGCGCCCCCGGCGTCCCCAGGGGCACCGGGGCCGGCCCGCGCGACGCCGGTTCGGCATGGCCTGACGCCGCCCCGCAGATCGGAGGCGGCTCGAACGGGACCGGCGGGTTCCAAGCGACCGGCCCGGCCGCGTAGCAGCGGCCGGGCCGGTCGTGGCTCGGGGTCGGGCCGCCCGCGCGGGCGGCGCCGTCGTCAGTCGCGCCCGAACGACTCCAGTGGCGCGGGGCGGTTGCCCAGCACCTCCTCGATCTTCGCCATGACGTCGTCGGTGAGCTGCTCGGCCACGTCGAGCGCCTTCATGTTCTCGCGCACCTGCTCGGCGCGCGAGGCGCCGGTGATGACGGTGCTGACGTTGGGGTTCTTGAGCGCCCACGCCAGCGCGAGCTGCGCACGGCTGACGCCGAGGTCGTCGGCGATGGGCTTGAGCGCCTTCACGGTGGCGCGCTCCTGGGCGCCGCGTTCCGACTCCAGGCGCTGCTTGAGGAACTCGTAGCCCTCCATGCTGACACGCGTGCCCTCGGGGACGCCGTCGTCGTACTTGCCCGTGAGCAGTCCGCTGGCCAGCGGACTCCACACCGTCAGGCCCAGCTTGAACGCCTGGTACAGGCGGGCGTACTCGCGCTCGACCCGCTCGCGGTGCAGCATGTTGTACTGCGGCTGCTCCATGGTCGGCGGGATCAGGTGCTCGCGCCGCGCCACCTCGTAGGCCTCGCGGATCTCCTCGGCCGTCCACTCGCTGGTACCCCAGTAGAAGGCCATGCCCTGATCGATCAGGTAGTTCATGGCCCGCACCGTCTCCTCGATGGGGGTGAAGCGGTCGGGGCGATGGCAGAACACCAGGTCGACGTAGTCGGTCTGGAGCCGCTCGAGAGCGGCGTGCGTGCCCTCGACGATGTGCTTGCGGCTGAGCCCGCGGTCGTTGGGGCCGTCGCCACCCCAGTAGATCTTGGTCGACAGCACCAGGTCGGAGCGCTTCCAGCCGGCGCGCTTGATGACGTTGCCCATCATCGTCTCGGCGGCGCCGGCGGCGTAGACCTCGGCGTTGTCGAAGAAGTTCACACCCGCGTCGACGGCCGCCGTCATCATCTCCAGGGCGGCGTCCTCGCCGATCTGCTGGCCGAACGTGACCCAGGCGCCGAACGACAGGGCCGAGACGCGGAGACCGGACGATCCGAGATAGCGATACTGCACGTGCAACCGCCTCCTTCGCCAACGTGCGGCCCCCCGTAGCGGGGCGCCGATCACGTGCGTGTGCCGTCGAGCCTACCTGCGGTGGGCGGTCGACGACTGCGTCCCGGACGACACGGCAGCAGGTCACTCGCCCCTCGCGGCGGGGAGCCGAGGGTGGCTAGGCTGGGGCATGACCGCATGGGGCCCAGCGGGACCCGTCCCGGGGGACGCCGGCACGCCTACCCTCCCGGCCGCGCCCTGGACCGAAGCGGGCGACGCCGTCCTGGCGGCGCTCGGTGCGGACGAACAGGGCCTGGACGAGGCCGAGGTCGCGCGACGGCTCGAGCGCCACGGCCCCAACGTCCTGCGCCAGGCCCCGCGCCGCAGCGCCTGGCAGGTGCTGGGAGCGCAGTTCCGCAGCCTGCTGGTGGGGCTGCTCGTCGTGGCTGCGGCGCTCTCCGCCGCCTTCGGGCAGTGGGTCGAGGCCCTCGCCATCGTGGTGGTGCTGGTGCTGAACGCCGCCATCGGCTTCGTCACCGAGCTGCGCGCGGTGCGCTCGATGGAGGCGTTGCGGCGGCTCGGCCGGGTGCGCGCGACGGTGCGCCGCGACGGCCGCATCACGGCCGTGGAGGCCGACGCCCTGGTTCCGGGCGACCTCGTCCTGGTCGAGGGCGGCGACGTGGTGACGGCCGACGTGCGGCTGCTCGAGGCCTCGAAGCTCCAGGCCAACGAGTCGGCCCTGACCGGCGAGTCGCTGCCGGTCACCAAGTCGACGGCGGAGCTGCCCGCCGACACGCCGCTGGCCGAGCGTCGCTGCATGCTCTACAAGGGCACCTCGATCAGCCGCGGCTCGGGCGCCGGCGTGGTCGTGGCCACCGGCATGGCGACCGAGCTGGGGCGCATCTCGCAGTTGGTGGCCGACGCCGCCGACGAGACGACGCCGCTCGAGAAGCGGCTCGACCGGCTGGGGCAGCGCCTGGTGTGGGTGACGCTGGCGGTCGCCGCGGTCATCGCCGTCACCGGCCTCGGCGCCGGCAAGCCGTGGCTGTTGATCCTGGAGACGGCCATCGCGCTGGCGGTCGCGACCGTTCCCGAGGGGCTGCCGATCATCGCCACCGTGACGCTGGCGCGCGGGATGCGACGCATGGCCGACCGCAACGCGCTGGTGAACCGTCTGGCCGCGGTCGAGACGCTGGGTGCGACCAGCGTCGTGTTCACCGACAAGACCGGCACGCTGACCGAGAACCGCATGACGGTCGAGAGCCTGTGGCTGCCCTAGGGTCGGGTGACGCTGCCCATCGACGGCGCGGCCGACTTCGTGCTGGACGACACGCCCGTGGCTCCCGCCGGTCTCCCGGCGTTGCGCCGCGCGCTCCATGCCGCCGCCCTGTGCAGCAACGCCGCCCTGGACCGCGACACGGCCGCGGGCGGAGCGTCCGGGCGCGGCATCGGCGACCCCCTGGAGCTGGCGCTGCTGGAGGCGGCGGAGCGGGGCGGCCTGCACCGCGACGTCCTGCTGGCCGACCGCCCCGAGGTCCAGGAGGTGGCCTTCGATCCCGACACCACCATGATGGCCACCGTCCATCGCAGCGCCGACGCGGGGGCCCTGGAGGTCGCCGTCAAGGGCGCGCCGGAGGCGGTGCTGGAGGTCTGCACCGCGGTCGCGTCCGGTGAGGGGGCCCGGCCGCTGACGGCGGACGAGCGCCTGCGCTGGCACGACCGCAACGAACGCCTGGCGGCCCACGGCCTGCGCGTCCTGGCGCTGGCCTCCGGGACCGTCGCGTCCGTCGACGCCGACCCCTACCGCGGCCTCACCCTGCTGGGGCTGGTCGCCCTGCGCGACCCGCCGCGCGGCGACGTGAGCGCCGCCATCCGGGCCTGCAGGCGGGCGGGCATCCGGGTGGTGATGGTCACCGGCGATCAACCGGTCACGGCGGCCAGCATCGGCAGCTCGGTGGGGCTCACCGAGGGCGAGGCGCGGGTCCTGACCGGGCGTGAGATGGCGGAGCTGCGATCGCAGGACCCCGACGGCGCCTGGGAGGCGCTGCGCTCGGCCGACATCCTGGCGCGCGTCAGCCCCGAGCAGAAGCTCGAGCTGATCCGCCACTACCAGCAGCGCGGCGCCATCGTGGCCATGACCGGCGACGGCGTGAACGACGCGCCGGCCCTCAAGAAGGCCGACATCGGCGTGGCCATGGGGCTGCGCGGCACCGAGGTGGCGCGCGAAGCGGCCGACATGGTGCTCAAGGACGACGCCTTCGGGACGATCGTCGAGGCCGTACGCCAGGGGCGCATCATCTTCGACGACATCCGCGCCTTCGTGCTCTACCTGCTGTCGTGCAACCTCTCGGAGATCCTGGTCATCGGTGCGGCCAGCGCCTTCGGCGCGCCGCTGCCGCTGTTGCCGCTGCAGATCCTGTTCCTGAACCTGGTGACCGACGTCTTCCCGGCCCTCGCCCTGGGCGCCGGGGAGGGCGCTCCCAACGTCCTGGCCCGCCCGCCACGCGACCCGCGCGAGCCGGTGCTGGCGGCCCGCCACTGGCGGAGCCTCAGCGCCTACGCGTTGCTCATCACCGCCTCGGTGCTCGGCGGCTTCGCGCTGGCGTTGGGCCCGCTGGCCATGGAGCGCACGGAGGCGGTGACGGTGTCGTTCCTGACGCTGGCCTTCGCGCAGCTCTGGCACGTCTTCGACATGCGCGAGCCGGGCAGCGGCTGGGCGTCGAACGAGATCACCCGCAACCCCTGGGTGTGGATGGCCTTGCTGCTCTGCGTGGCCCTGCTGCTGGCCGCCGTGGCCATCCCGGGTGCGCGCGAGGTCCTGAGCATCGCCCCGCTCGACGCCCGCGCGTGGGCGCTGGTGGCGGGCGGCAGCCTGGCTCCGGTGGCGCTGGCTCAGCTCGGCAAGGCGCTGGGCTGGGGCCGCGTGTCGTGAGCGACCGCCCCCGAGCCCCCACGACGGACCCCGGGGAGGGGTCTCCCCGGGGTCATCCATCTCCTCGTTGGGTGCGGCGAGCCGCGTCGGTCCGGTCGGCTCAGGCCTTGCCCGGGCGCACGAACTCGACCGACTTGCCGCTCAGGTCGACGTGCTCGACCTTCCAGCCCGCCGACAGCCAGGCCAGGGCCTGCGCGTGCGAGCTGGTGTTGGCCCACCACGCGCGGTGCGCGAAGGCCGACCTGGGAAGCGTCTTCCCGAGGACCTTGCTGATGTCGTCGAAGCGCAGACTGACCTTCTTGCGCTCGCGACCGAGGCCCTCGAGATGCTCTTGGAGGGGAGCGTAGCGGCTCTTGGGCGACAAGCTCGGTTCGCCCTTCTGCCCGCTCCGGTCGCGGTCCAACCACACCCCCACCATGCGGTAGAACTCCGCGATCCGGTCCTCCGGAATCAGGACTTTCGCTTCTGCCTGCGGCATGCAACGTCTCCTAGATCCACGATGTGTAGGTGTCTTCACTTGGGGGTGGATCGGCACCAGTGTAGCGAACCCGCCTGCGCGCCACAAGGAAGCACGTACATCCCGTCGGATCCCCGTGAACCACCTCTGGGACAGCGTCCTCGGCTGTTCAGGGGGTGTTGTCCCTGGCTCCGGTACCACGACACAACGGTGAAACCACGGCGCTCCGCGGAACCGCTCAGTCGACGGTGACGCTCTCCCCCCACGCCGCGAAGGCGGCATCGTGGCTGAGCAGGACCACCTGGCGCTGGCGCGCCACCCGCTCGAGGGACCCGCGCAGGAGTTCGAGTCGTTCGGCGTCGAAGTGCAGCACCGGGTCGTCGAGCACCAGCGGCAGACGCACGTCGTCGGCCACGTGGTCGGCGATGGCGAGCCGGAGGGCCAGCGCGAGCTGGTCCTGGGCGCCGCGGCTGAGCTGCTGCGGTGCGCGCTCCTCCCCGTCGGGCTCGATCACGCGCACCGCGAAGTCGTCGAGCAGGCTCACCCGGCGGGCGTCGCGATCGGTGAGGGCGGCGAAGTGATCGGAGGCCAGGCGCTCGAGCCGCTCACGGTAGCTGCCCTGGAAGTCGCGGACGGCCGCCCGCAGCTCCTCGTGCGCCAGCGTCAACGCCGCGATCTCGGCCCGGAGCGCGTCGCGTCGGGCGAGCAGCTCGGCGCGCTCGGCCGTGGCCTTGGCGAGGTGGACCACCGGCTTCGCCTGCCGCGCCGCCAGCTCGCGGGTGCGCTCGTACACCTCGGCCTCGGCGGCCTCCCGCGCGCTGCGCTCCAGCGCCATGCGCTCCTCGAGCGACTCCAGGCGATCGAGCAGCCGGGCGCGATCGAACGCCGACGCCGCCCGCGGCAGATCGGGCTGGGCCTCGGCCAGCGCGTCGACCGCCTCGCGCTCCTCCCGCACCTCGGCCTCGAGGTGACGGAAGCGCTCGCGCAGGGCGTCGACCGACTCGCAATCGGCGGTGTCGAGCAGCGAAGCGAGGGCGTCGAACGAGCGCTCCGCCTCCTGCAGGGCCTGGTCGCGCTCGCGCCAGCGGCGCAGCAGCTCGGCGGCGTCCCCATCGGTCGCCTCCAGGAGGGCCTCCAGGGGTGCGCTGTCGGCGTCCCGCGACGCCTCCGCGGCGTGCAGCTCGGCGCGAAGGGCCGTCACGGTGGCCTCGCGCTCCTCGAGCACGGTGTCGGCCACCGCCACCTCGCGGCGCAGGCGCTCGCGCTCGGCACGGTGGCCGCGCCTGGCGTCGTCGCGCCCCTGCGCGGCTGCCAGCACGTCGTCCCAGGCCGACGGCTCGAGCCTGGTCAGGAACGTCCCCAGCTCGGCGAGGCCGTGCGCCCGCCCGCCGCGCGCCTCGGCGAAGGCGGCGAGCTGCGGCCAGGGCGCGGGCATGTCGAGCGGCGAGCGGGCCTTGACGTCCTCGGGCGCCACCCCGAAGGTGCGGATGCTCAGCTCGCGATGCACCTCCTCGCGCTGCTGGAGCGTGCGCTGCGCATCGCGGAAGGCATCGTAGGCCGTGCCCGGCTCGGGGAAGGCCTCCTGGTAGGGCTGCATGCGGCGCTGGAAGGCGCGTAGCTGCTCGCGCGCGGCCCCCATCTCGCCCTCCAGCCGGGCCACGTCGCGGCGCGTGGGCACGGGCTGCGCCCGCCACGTCTCGTAGTGACCGAGCAGCTCCTGGAGCTCGGCGCGGCTGCGCCCACGGAAGCGCTGCAGGCGCGGACCGCCGATCGGGACCGGCCGCACCAGCGCGGCCACCCCGAGACCGACCAGGCCCGCGACGCCGGCCGCCAGCGCCACGCCCACCGCCTGCATGCCCAGCCACAGGGCGCCGGCGCCGGCCAGCGCCCCCGCCCCCAGGCGCGTCACGCCGGAGCGGCGCCAGCGCTGCGGCGACGCCAGCGCGGCACGCAGCGCCTCGGCCTCGAGGTCGTTCGGCAGCGACGGATCGGGGACGAGCAGCCGCCGCCGCTCGGCGCGCGCCTCCCGTACCGCCGCCTCCAACCCCTCGGCGGCCCGGACGCGCGTCTCGGCCTCGTAGTCGTAGCGCCTCAGCAAGGCGCGGTCCTGCTCGGGCGCCATCGCCAGCAGGGCGTACGGCCGCAGGCCGTCGCGCGCCTCCGCCACCGCCTCCTCGCGCCGGAGGTAGGCGCGCCAATCGGCGGCCGCCTGCTCGGCGCCGGCCCGCAGCTCCCGCACCGCGTCGACGGTGAGCCCCTCGTCGTCGTCGATCGGGGCGTGGGCGGCGTGGCGCTCGAGCTCGCGACCGCGCTCGGACGCCGCGCGGCGGGCGACCTCCAGGGCGCGTTCGGCGTTGGCGAGCGTGGTGGAGATCTCGGCGATGCTGCGCTCGGCAGCCATCAGCGAGGCCAGGTGGGCCTCCCCGTCGTCGGGGGCCTCGGCCAGCTCGGGCCAGACCTCGGCCACGCGGGCAGCGGCGCGCGCGGCCTCCGCCTGCAGCGCTTCGGCGCGCGCGAGCGTCTGGGCCGCGCTGCGCTCGGCCTCGAGGCGTTGCTCGAGGGTGCGGCGCCGCGTCAGGTAGGCGCGCAGGCGGTCGGCCTCGAGCTCGATCCGCGCGGCCTCCTCGCGGTGCCGCTCGCGGCGCGCCTCCGCTTCGGCCAGCGCCCTGGCGGCCTCCTGGACCCCGTCGGTCGCCTCCCGACCCGCCTTCAACTCGGACTCCAAGGTGGCCAGGCGCGCCTCGGCACGCTCCAGGGCGCCGTCGTCGCCGCCCCCGTCGGCATCCCAGGCCGGAGCCTCCCGGGTCCGCCACGCCAGCTCGTCCTCGAGCTCGGCGAGGGCGCGCTCGACCCCGCCGCGCCCGGCGCCCATCAGCAGGCGCTGCACCTCGGAGCCGACCCGTTCGGCGCGCGGCAGGGGCTGGGTGACGCAGAAGCTCTGCACGAACGTGTCGCGGTCGGCGAGGCCGATGGCCGCGTGCAGGGCGTCCTCGACGGTGGCGTCGTCGGCGACATCGACGGCGATCCAGGCCCCATCGTCCTCGGGATCCCCGGCGCCTTCGAGGCGCTCGAGCCTGGCCTCGCCCGAGGCCAGGTCGCGCGCCAGCCGGTAGCGCACGCCGTCGACGCCCACGAACCTCAACCGCAGGCTGCCCGCGGGTGCCTCCCCCTCGCCGCGCCCCGCGTCCTCGTCGAGCGGCGCCCCGAACAGCGCCGCCACCAACGCCCGCACCACGCGGCTCTTGCCCCACTCGTTGGGCCGGATGAGGGTGCCGAGTCCGGCGGGGAAGCGGACGTCGAGCGCCCCCAGCGACGTCACCCCTTCGACCTCGAGCCGCTCCCACAGCACGCCGACCGGGTGTCGTACGCCGCCCGCCTTCGGCGGACGGCGCGGGCCCGTGCCGGAGCGACCTCGCCGACTCACGGCGGACCCTCCGGCGGCCGCACGCGCTCCGATGGCGCGCCCGTCCCCGCCAGCGCCGCGACCCCCCAGCGCAGCGCCCGTTCGAGCCGCTCGCGCGAGGCCGTCCCGCTGCCCTGCAGGCGCTCCAGCATGCGCGCCACGAAGGCCCCGCGCACGCTCGCCTCCTCCGCCCAGCGCGCGATCAGCTCCGGGGCGAGCCCGGTCAGGTCGTCGAGGATCTCGAGGTGGAAGAAGGCGTGGGCATGGCGCTCCTCGAGCGCCCGTACGTCGAGCTCGGGGAGCCACAGCGCGCCCTCGAGCCGCACCCGCTGGACCGCGTCGGGATCGGCCAGCGCAGCGACGGCCTGGTCGATCTCGCCGATGTCGTCGACGGGCGTCAGGTCGAGGGCCACGTCGCTGACCCTCTGCACCGCGAGCGGCAGCTCCCGCACCGCCATGGCCTCGCCGTCCCACTCGGCCACCGTCAGGGTGCCGCAGCCGCCGTCGCCGAAGTCCAGCGCCTCGGGTGCGCCCGGGTAGACGGCGGGTCCCGCCGGGAAGCGGTGGCGGATGGGGTCGTGCAGGTGTCCGAGCGCCACGTAGTGGTAGCGCGCGGCCGCCAGCGCCTCCTCGTCGAGCGACAGCGTGCGGGCGCCGGGCGCGGCCACCCCGAGCACCCCGTGGTAGGCCGCGATGTGGACGCCGGAGCGTTCCAGACGGGGGAAGTCGCGCAGCGGGAGGTCGGCGCCGGTGACGCCCCCGGTGTAGGCCATGCCGTAGAGGTGGACCGGGACGCCCCCCAGCTCGAGGCTGGCGAGGTGCGCCGGCGCGGGCTCGGCCACCAGGACCCCCGGCCACTCCGCGCGGCGTCGGCGATAGACGCTGGTGCCGTAGGTGAGCTCGTCGTGGTTGCCCGGCACGGTGACGGGCACGATGCCGGCGTGCTCGAGCCGGCGGAGTTGCTCCAGGGTCGCGTCGACGAGGTCGGTCGGGGGATCGAAGTGATCGAAGAGGTCCCCGACGATCAGCACCAGCTCCACGCCCTCGGCCAGGGCGGCATCGACGGCGCCGGCGAGGACAGCGTCCCGCCGTTGGCGTCGCTGCTCGGCCCGCTCCTCGGGCCAGCCCTCGGGTCGCCAGCCGAGGTGCAGATCGGCGAGGTGGAGCAGTCGCACAGGACCTCCGACGTCTTCGACATGCGCGCCGGCCCGGCGCGCGACGGGCCTCATCCGCGCACCCACGGTAGCAGGTCGTTCCTGGGTTCGATGGGAATTCTCCCGCTCCGGGCGGTACCTCCGCCATCGCCGGGCGCCGCCGCACGACGCCGCACGCTCCCGGCCCCGGCGATCCCCAAGGTTCGATGAACGCCCTCCGGGGCAGGCTCTACGCTTCGCTCATGTAGCCTACGTAGAGTCGACGGGACCCCGCGCCGGTCCGGAGCCGCGCCCGGCGTCCGCCTGCCGCGGGGAGCGCCCCCGCCCGCCGCCGGATTGTCGTGCTCCGCGATCGCCCGAGCCGGAGCGCCCCCGGAGAGGATCCCAGCATGACCAGCACGCTCGCCCGCACCCACCGCCTGCTGCTCGCCACGGCGGCGTTCGTCGCCCTCGCAGCGACGAGCGTCGCGTCCGCATCCACCAACGCCATCGATCCGTCGGTGGTGTCGACCCAGAGCGGCACGGTGTGGTCCTTCCTGGTCGCGCACTCGGCCAAGAGGCCCGTCGCCGCCTGCTACCGCAGCACGCCGCATCCCGAGGACAGCTTCACCTGCACGGTGGTCGCGCTCCGCGTCAGCGGCCTCGATGCCACCCTGCAGGACAGCGACCCCGTGACGCTGTTCGCGCCCACCGACGCCGGCTTCGCGAGGCTCGCCAACACCCTGGGCCAGAAGGCGTTCGGCCAGCTCATGCGCAGCCCCGCCGACATCAAGGCGGTGCTCCAGGGGCTGATGGTGCCGGGGCGGTTCACCACCGCCGACCTCAAGGCCCGCTCGGTCGCGGCCACCGGCCGCCTCACCCTGCCCACGCTGGCGGGGGGCCAGCTCGAGCTCACCTTCAGCAAGTTCCCGAACGCCGCCGGCCTCGTCTCGGTGGCGGTGGGGTCGACCCTGCAACCGGGTTGGAAGACCTACCTGGTGGGCCGCACCACCCTGCTGAACGACGGCGCGGTGATCCCCACCGACATGGTGTGGATCCCGGTCAGCCTGCGCTAGCCGGCTCGTCGTCGGCTCGGGGCGTTCCGGCGAGGCGGTCGCGGACGGCGGCCGCGGCGTCGCGGACGGCGCTGCGGTAGCGGCGTTCAAGGGCGCTGTCGAAGCGGCTCAACGGCCCGGCCAGCGAGATGACCGCCTCGGGACGGCCGTCGGGACCCGGTACGGGCGCCGCCACCGAGAACGCCCCCTTCTCGAAATCGCCGATGGACACGCACACCCCCTGGCGGCGCACGCGTTGGACGTCGATGTGGAGCAGCTCGGGGTCGGTCTCCGAGAGCTCGGTGTAGGCGGTCAGCGGCTCCCTTACCAGCCACGTCGTGAGCTCGCGCGGCTCGAACGCCAGGAACACCTTGCCCGCGGCCCCCACGTTGAGGCGGCGGCGCTCCCCCACCGGCGACACCACCCGCACCGTGCGCGACGACTCGCGCACGTCCACGATGACGGCGTCGAGGCCGTCACGGACCACCAGGTGGACGCTCTCGCCGGTGGCCTCCCGCAGGGCGTCGAGCTCGATGGCGGCCTCGCGGATCACGGGCCGCAGCCGCGCAGCCTGGTGCCCTAGCCGCAGCGCGCCGTAGCCGAGGCGGTAGGTCTTGTCGTCGCCCTTGCGGACCAGGCCTCGGTGTTCGAAGGTCGCGAGGATCTTCAGCACCTGGCTGGGGCTCGTGCCGGAGCGCCTGGCCAGGTCCTGGAGACCGAGGTCGGGGCGCTGCGCCACCAGCTCGAGCAGCCCCAGCGCCCGGTCGAGGGCCTGGATGCGGTAGCGCTGGCCGCTCTCGGCGCCTCCTGCTGCGTCGGGGTCGGGGGGCATGGCCCAGTCTAGCCCCGGTCAGCTTTCTCTTCAAGCAAGTACGTTTCCTGATCCGAAATAGCCACCGCGACGGGCGCCCGTATCGGGGGCCGTCACGGCGTCCCCAGCACCGCCCATCGCACGCCCATCGCCAGCAGCCCCAGGAGCGTGACCCAGGCGAAGAAGGGGGCGACGCGAAGCACGTAGCGCTCCGGCAGCAGGCGTTCGCACACCCAGTCGTGGCCGGTCGGATCGCCGAGCCTGAGGGCCAGTGACGTCAGCGGACAGCGCAGACCGTTGGCGGCGTAGACCACGGCCTCCACCCCCACCACCAGCAGGGCCAGCGTCAGCCAGACGTCGCGGCGACCGCTGATGCCGTCGACCAGGACGAGGGTCGCGGCGCTCGCCATGACCAGCAGGAGCACGCTGTGGGCGATCTTGACGGTCAGGGCGGCACGGCGCCGCACCAGACCCGCACCCCCCGCCGGCGTGGTGTCTTGGAACGATCGGCTGCCCTCCCGACGTGAACGCATCGGTCCTCCCACTCGGGCCCTGCGCGCCGACGGCGAGCCCCCGCGGGCGCAGCCCCCACGGCGCGTCGACGCTTCTCCCATGGTACGCGCGGACCCGTCGAGCCGCCACGACCGCGCGCACGCGGCGACCCGCTCGGCACCAACGCGGGGGGCGCCCACACCCCGCGCCGGACGCCCCACCACCCGGGCGCGGCCCGCGGCCAGTGCAGCTGCCGGGCGCTCCGGGGCGACGCCGTCCTAGAATCGAAGGACCGAACCGAGCCCCGGAGGCCCATCGTGCGTCTTGCCATCCCTTCTCTCCTGCGCCGCCGTCGCGACAGGGCCCGTCGGGCCGCCCGCCGCCTGCGCAGCGTGAGCGCGCTGGCCACCGCCTGTGTCCTGGCGGCCGCCGGCGGGGCGGCGCACGCCCAGGGGGCCACCTCCAACGATCCCTTCGCGGCCGTGGCGACGCCCGCCCGGGGCTCGGCGGCGGCTGGCCCGGACACGCCCGCCACGTCGCCCGCTCCCGCCACCGTCCCGGCGACGAGGTCGGCCCCACTGCCGCCGGAACGCCACGCGCTCACCGTGCACCACGGCACGGTGACGCTCACCGGTAGCCTGCTGATGCCCGCCGGGCCCGGGCCCTTCCCAGCCGTGGTCCTGCTGTCGGGCAGCGCGCCCGCCGAGCAACAGCGCGCGCGGACCGATGCCCGGCTGTTCGCCGAAAGCGGTGTCGCCTCGTACCGCTACACCGTGGCCGGCGTCGCCAGCCCCAGCACCGGCTGGCGCACCGCGCTCAACGTCGACGACGCCATCGGCGACGCCGTCGCGGCCGTCGCCGCCGTCCGCCGACAGCCGGGCATCGACCCCTCGCGGGTCGGCGTCTGGGGCGTCGGCCAGGGCGCCTGGCTGGCGCCGTTCGTCGGCGAGCACGCCGACGTCGCCTTCCTGATCCTGCTCAACACCTCGGCCGCCCCCCTGGGCCAGGAGGAGGTGTGGCGCGCCGGCGACGCCGTGCGCGCCCGCGGCTACTCGCCGACCGCCGCCGACACGGCCATGCGGGGCGTCCGCCTGCTGGTGGCCACGCGCCCCGTCTTGGCGGCGCTGCTGCCGCCGGGGCAGCTCGGCTTCCTCGGCGCCGACCCCGCCCGCACCCCCACCGACGCCCTGGCCCGCGCGCAGGCGCCGGCCCTGCTGGTGTTCGACGATCTCGATCCCCACGCCCCGGGCGCCAAGAGCACGGCCGCGCTGTTGCGGGCCGCCCAGAGCCGCGACCAGCCGCTCGACCACGTGACGGTGATCGGCCGCGACGCCGGCGCCGGCCCGGAGGCGCGACGCGCCTCCGAGGCCACCTACCGCTCGGTGGTGCTGGGGTGGACGGCCGTCGTGGTGGGATCGTCGCCGGCACGCCCGGGACCCGTGACGGCGGCCGCCGTCACGACACCGACGGCCGGGGCCGGCACGTCGGCGACGCCGGGAGCCAACGCCGACCCGTCGCTGCAGATCCCGGGCGCAGCCGACCGGCCCGCCCCCTGGTACGCCAGCCCCTGGGTGCAACTGGGGGCGGTGGTGTTCTTCCTGATCGCCTTCGGCGAGGGCCTGGTGCTGAGCGTGCTGCCGCACCGCGGCCGGCGCCGCGCCGCCGGCCCGGGTGACACGCCGGCGCCTGCACCCGACAGCCAACGCACCGCACGGCTGCTCCACCTCACGCAGGCCCTGGTGAGCTTCGTGGATCTGGCGCTGCTGGTCGGATCGACCCTGGCGATCGCCTTCCTGCTGGGGCTGTACAGCCCGCGCGGGCTCGCCCTGGGGCCCCTGGCCCTGGGGTTGCGCGCCCTCTCGGCGGTCAGCGGCACGCTCGCCGTGGGCCTGGCGGTGCTGCTGCTGCTCGCCCGGCGCAACGGGGCCCTCCCCCCGCGTCCGGCGGTGGCGGTGGTGGTGGCCGTGGCGGCCGCGCTCTTCCTACCGTTCCTGGTGTACTGGCACGTGCCGTTCCTGGCCGGCTGAGGCCCGACCCGGCACGATGTCGGCCGGTGCAGGCGCCTGCACCGGCCGACATCGTGGTTCGCGAGCCGTGGCTCACATCGCCCGGCCCACAGCGCGGTTCAGATCGCCGTTCCGCGACGTTCGGTGGGGAGCTCCGGCCGTTCCGCCATCGCGGCCCACAGGGCGGCGACCACGATCACGGCGCCCACGATCCAGGCGTCGATGCGTGCGGCGCGCTCGGCCACGAAGCCGAGCACCCAGGGAGCGACGAACACCAGCGCTCCGAACAGAGCGTTGACCAGCTCGGGCGTCCGCGCCTCCCGCGCGGTCAGCGCCCACAGTGCCGTCACCACCACCAGGCCGCCCAGGATGAACGCCGTCCAGGCGGCCACCGGGACCGAGGCGTACCCCAGCACCCACGGCGAAACGAAGAGCCAGCCCCCCGCGAGCAGGCTCACCCAATCCAGCCATCGTCTCGAGAAGCCCATGCGAAGCTCCTTCCTGTCCCCTCAACGGAGAAGGCGGGCCGACGCGAATGCAGGCGAGGGGGGACTACATCCAGCCTAGACCCGGACGACGGAGCCCGCGTTGTCGGGCGACACAGCAGCGCCCGCGGGCCTGGGGCGGCCGGACCGACGCCGGCCGCCCCACGCGCCTCAGGGGTTCGCCAGCTCCTGCAGATCGTGCAGCGCGCCGGGCCGCCCCAGCGGCCCGCGTTCGAGCCCGTCGAGCCACGATCGCAGGCTGGCGACGGGCGCGGGGCCCACCACCGTCACGTTGAAGCGACCGACGCTACGGCTGGCCAGCCTCGCGTTCGCCGCTGCCACGGGGGGTGCGTCCTGGTGACGGTAGACGAGCACCACCAGGGCGTCGAGGCCGTCGAAGAAGGTGATCCGCAGGGCGGGGACCTTGGCCGCTCCGATCTCGGTGCGCGCCAGACCCACCGGTACGTAGCCTCGGGGGAGGTGGCCGGCATCCATCAGACGCGCCAGGCGCTGCGCGTCCAGCCGCGCCGGCGCCGACGGCAGCGCCAGCGGCGTCGGCCTCACCCGCACCTCCCTCACCTGGCTGTAGCGCCCCTCGGCGACCACGGCGCCGTCTGCGTCGACGACCCGGTAGCCGAGCCGGACGCCGGTGGCGGCGTCGACCCAGAAGGTCCAGTCGGGCGTCAGCGGACCGAGACCGTGGAGCTCGAGCGCCTCGACCCGGCGCCCGGCGACCTGGGTGGCCTGCCCCAGGCGCAACGCGAAGGAGCGTACGACGAGTTCGGGCACCACCGTCACCGGCAGGGCGAAGCGCTGATGCCGAGGGTCCGCGGACACCCCGGGAAGGTCGATGCGCTCGGCGGTCGTGCCGACCACCTCGAGGGTGCGCGCGGCGTCCACCATCTTGCGGAACAGCGCCACCGCCGCCGGCGGCTGCGCAGGGGGCGCACTCGCGGCCGGCTGCGCCCACGCCGCCGCCAGCAGGGCCGCGCCCGCCAGGGCGAGGGCCAGCGCCGGCCGAGGGCCTCGCGTCGGGATCCGGGGCCACCTCACGGCTGGCCCCCACCGAGGTCGCTGAGGGCGAGCGCGTACTGCTCGGCCACCGCCTCGACCTGGACCTGCTGAGGACGGGGCCCTAGCGGCCCGGCCGCGCGCAGCGCCACGAAGCTCACCACCGCCAGGGTGGCGGCCGCGGGGATCCACCACCAACGTGCCAGCGGCACGCCCCTGCGGCGGTGCGGCTCGGCCAGGCGCCCGCGCACGGCGGCGCGGATGCCCTGCGCCGCGCGGTAGTCCTCGTCCTCCACGGCGAGACGTCCGGAGAGGCGCTGCATGGCGTCGAGATCGGCCTGCAGTGCGGGGTCGACGGGCAGCTCACGCTCGAGAGCGGCGGCCTCGGTCGGCGACAGCTCGCCGTCGAGGTAGGCGCTGAGCCGGTCGTGACGGCGGTCGTCCGGGCGCCGGCTCACGGCCGGACCCCCCGGCGCTCGAGCTCGTCGCGCAGCTGGCCACGGGCGCGGGCGATGCGGCTGCGCACCGTGCCCACCGGTGCCCCCACCGCCTCCGCGATCTCCTCGTAGCTGAGACCACCGAACTCGCGGAGCGCCAGCGCCTCGCGGAAGCGCGGCGGCAGCGTTCGGAGCGCCGCTTCGATCCGCGCGCGGGTGTCGCTCGCGACCGCATGCGCTTCGGGCCCGAGGTCGCGGCTGGCCTCCAGGGCCAGCGCCTCGCTCGGGGCCGAGGGGCGCTGCCAACGCGGCGCCACCCGACGACAACGGTTCACGACGATGCCGTGGAGGTACGACCCGAAGCTGGCGTCGCCGCGGAAGGCGCGCAGGCTCCGGTAGGCGGCCAGCAGGCTGTCCTGCACCACGTCGCGGGCGAGATCGTCGCCCACCAGCCGGCGCGCCACGGCGTGGAGGGCGGGAGCGTGCCGCGTCACCAGCGCGTCGAAGGCATCGGGGTCGCCGTACTTGGCGGCGGCGACGAGCTGGGTCTCGCGCTCGAGCGCTCGCGTCGGCTCGCCGGAGGCGTCGAACAGGTCGGCGAACCACGCCGTCGCCCGAGTGAGCGAGCGCACCAGGCGAGCAGCCGCTGCGTCCGGGCCGGCCGGCGCGCCCTCCCGGACGGGCCGGCAGGGGCCCCGCCCGGGGAGCGCGCGCACAGGGATCGGGAGGACGGCCATGCTCCGACCCTACTCGCTCGCGGCCAGGTCTACCACCACCGGGTGGAGGGTGAAGGTGTAGGGGGCGAGGTAGCTGCCGCCCGACTGGCCGAGGTCGACGGTCTTGGTGTAGTCGAGGGCGGTGACGAACGCCAGGTGGGTGCCGGCCCGGGCATCGGCTCCGACCCACACGTAGCCGGTGTAGGTACCGTCGTCGGCGGTGGTGTCGGGGGCCACGCCGTTGTCGCCGAGCACGCCGTGGGGCGCCATGTACGGGCCTCGGGCGACCACCAGGAACTGGTCCGTGCTGTCGGGAACGCGCAGGTCGACGGTGCCGACGTTGTCGCTGCGACCGATGAGCAGGGGATCGGGCGTGAAGGCCACGCTCGCCACGCTGGCGGCATCGGCTCCCTGGCTCAGGCCGGTGCTGTCGACCGACGTCAGGCTCCAGCCGCCGGCCCCCTTGGCCACCTGGAGGGTCAGCGTGCCCTGGTAGTCGATGGGCTTGCGTCCCACCAGGGTCCAGCCGGAACCGGACACCGGGTACCCCTGCCACAGTTGGGCGGTGCCGGTGACGTGCACCCACACCTGCGCCTCGGCCGACGTGGGATCGGGCTGCCGATCGAAGATCAGGCTCACCAGGCGGCGCTCGCGGTGCATGTCGGCACGCCTCACCACCACGATGGGCTCGACCGACTGCGTGGACACGGAGGCCGGCGCGAGGTCGGTACCGTCGGCGCTGGCCGAACTGGCGAAGGCGTCGTCGACCGCACTCAGCACGGCCTGGCCGGCGGCGCTGGTGGCGGCGGCACTCGACGGCACGCTGTTGCAGCCGGCGAGCACGGCGCCCACGCCGGCGGTAGCGAGGACGAGGAGGACGGGGACGAAGCGGCGTCGGCGATGCGGTCGTTGGCGGTTCACGATGGACCTCCCGTGAGTCGGGCCCGCGGAGGCGGGTCCTATCTGGTTGGAGTCGGGAACCGCCCGAGAAGTTCCCGGAAGCGCTCGGCTCTCCCCGACTTGACCCTGACGCAACGTGAGGGTCTAGGCTGCTGGCGAGAGGAGCGATGTGCCCGACCGCGACCGCAGGAGACCTTCCGAGGCCGCCTCGACGGGGCCCGACCGCGAGGCGCGCTACAGCGTCGGCGAGGTGGCGCGCCTGGCAGGCGTGTCCGTCCGGGCCCTCCACCACTACGACGCCATCGGCCTCGTCCGCCCCGCCGAGCGCAGCGCCGGCGGGTACCGCAGCTACGGACCTCTCGAGCTCGAGCGCCTGCATCGGGTCCTCGCCTACCGCGAGCTGGGGTTCGAGCTCGGCGCCATCGGCGCCCTGCTCGACGAACCCTCCTCCGACCGCATGGACCACCTGCGCCGGCAACGCGCCCTGCTCGACGCACGTCTGCGCCGCCTGGAGGCGATGCGCAGCTCGTTGGACAAGACCCTGGAGGCGATGCAGATGGGGATCCGACTCGACCCTGAGGAGCTGTTCGAGGTGTTCGGCGACCACGACCCGACCGAGCACGCCGCCGAAGCGGCAGAGCGCTGGGGCGACACCGACGCCTACCGCCAGAGCCGTCGCCGCGCGGAACGCTACGACAAGGACACCTGGCGGAAGATCCGCGACGAGGCCGAGGCCATCGAGGCGCGCCTGGCCGACGTCCACGCCGCCGGGCTGGCGCCCACCGCGGGCGAGGCCATGGAGGCCGCCGAGGCCCACCGCCGCCACATCAGCCTCTGGTTCTACGACTGCAGCCCTGCCATGCACGCCGGCCTGGCCGAGCTGTACGAGAGCGATCCGCGCTTCCGCGCGCACTACGACGATCGCGCCGAGGGGCTGGCTGCGTTCGTGGCGGCCGCCGTGCGCGCCAACGCCGAGGCGCGCGAGGGCGAGGGCTGAGCCGGCCGCGCGGACGGCGCGGACCGTGGGCGGGGCCGGTAGGATGGCCCCCAGAGCACCGCCTCGAGGGAGCCCGCCGTGGCCGATCACCTGCTCGACGACAGCCTGGTCCACGCCTTCTGGGACCGCGACCACCCCGCCCGCCTCACCATCGACTCGGGCGACACCGTGACCTTCGTGTGCAAGGACGCCACCGACGGGCAGTTCACGCCCGCCTCCGACGCTTCCGTCTACGCCCGCTACGACCGTTCGCGGGCGCACGCCCTGACCGGCCCGGTGGCGGTGGTCGGGGCCGAACCCGGCGACACGCTGGAGGTCGAGATCCTGGCGTTCGAGCACCGCGGCTGGGGTTGGACCGGCTTCACGCCGGGCGGCATCGGGCTGCTGGCCGACGAGTTCCCCGCCCCCTACCTCCAGCACTGGGAGCTCGACGGCGACGTCTGCCGCTTCCGCGGCTCCGACGAGGTGGCGGTGCCGTTCGAGCCGTTCTGCGGCGTGATGGGGGTGGCCCCGGCCGAGCCCGGCCGCCTGACCACGTCGCCGCCGCGGGCCAACGCCGGCAACATCGACATCCGCGGGCTGCGCGCTGGCGCCACCGCCTTCTTCCCGGTGCTGGCGCCCGGCGCGCTGTTCTCCACCGGCGACTGCCATGCCGCCCAGGGCGACGGCGAGGTCTGCGGCACCGGCATCGAGGCCCCCATGACGGTGACGCTGCGCTTCCGCCTGCGCAAGGACCTGCGCGTCGACGAGCTGCGCTTCCTCACGCCCAGCCCGCTCACCCGGGCCGACAGCCGCGGCTACATGGCCACCACCGGGCACGGGCCGGACCTCTACGCCAACGCCCGCACCGCCGTCCGCAGCATGGTCGACTGGCTGCAGGCCGACCACGGCCTGAGTCGCGAGAAGGCCTACGTGCTGTGCAGCGTGGCGGCCGACCTCAAGATCAGCGAGGTGGTCGACGCGCCGAACTGGATCGTGTCGTGCTACCTGCCGCGGTCGGTGCTGCGCCGCTGAGGCGGACGCCCCTGGAGCCGGTGCCGCAGGCGCCAGGCCCCCGGCCGGCACGCCGTCAGCCCGCGTTCAGCCGCCCCGCCCCAAGCGCACCATCACCTCCAGGCAACGCTCGACGTCGGCCTCGGTGGTGGCCCAGGAGGACACCGAGATGCGCATGGCGGTCCTCCCCTGCCACAGGGTCCCGCCGCACCAGCAGGTGCCGTCGTCCTGCAGCGCCTGGATGACGGCGCGGGTGCGCTCCGGCGTCCCGAACGACACCAGCACCTGGTTGAGCACCACCTCGTTCAGCACCTCGAAGCCGGCCTCCGTCAGCCCCTCGGCGAAGCGGCGAGCGTGGGCGGAGCAGCGCTCGACCAGGTCGCGCACGCCGCCCCGACCGAGGCGCTTGAGGGCGGCCCACACCTCCACGCCGCGGGCGCGGCGCGACAGCTCGGGGGTGAAGTCGCAGGGGTCGCGCGGCCCCGGCTCGGGCAGGTAGGCGGCCGTCACCGCCATGGCGGCGGCCAGCGCCGTGGGGTCGCGCACCAGCGCGACGCCCGAGTCGTAGGGCACGTTGAGCCACTTGTGGAAGTCGGTCGCCCAGGAGTCGGCGCGTTCGAGCCCGTCGGTGAGGCCCTTCAGGGCGGGGCTGACCCGCGCCCACAACCCGAAGGCGCCGTCGACGTGCACCCAGGCGCCCATGGCATGGGCGCGGTCGATGACGTCGCCGAAGGGATCGAAGGCGCCGGTGTTGACGTTGCCCGCCTGCAGGATGACGATGGCGGGGCCGTCGAGCTGCGGGAGCGCGTCGGCGACGAACCGCCCCTGGCCATCGGCCGGCACCGCTTCCACCCGATCCTTGCCCAGGCCCAGTAGGCCCAGCGACTTGCGCACCGTGGGGTGGACCTCGCCCCCCACCACCACGCGGATCGGCGGGGCTCCGAAGAGCCCGTCGGCCTCGACGTCCCAGCCGGCACGCGCCAGAACGTCGTGACGAGCGGCCGCCAGTGCCGTGGCGTTGGCCACCGTGGCGCCGGTGACGAAGCCGCCGCCGGTGCCCTGCGGCAGGTCGAGCAGGTCGACCAGCCAATCCAGCGCGACGGCCTCCAGCGTGGCGGTGCCGGGGGTGGTGTGGTGGTAGCTGGAGTTCTGGTCCCAGGCGGTGGCGAGGGTGGAGGCCGCCAGCGTCACCGGCAGTGCGCCTCCGACCACGAAGCCGAAGAAGCGGCGGCCGGCCAGACCCAGCGTCGCGGGTGAGATGCGCTCGTCGAGCAACGCCAGCACCTCGGTCGGGTCGGTGCCGGCCTCGGCCAGCGGCGTGCGCAGTTCGTCGAGCCGGGCCACCGCCCCGGGGTCGGGCACGACGTACCGGCCATCCAGCCCGGCCAGGTACGCCGCCGAGCGCGCCGCCGCGTCCTCCAGCAGGCGCGCCAGCGCGGTCGCGTCGAGGTCCTGGCCCTGCAGGTCCTTCGAGCCGTCGTCGTTCACCGTGCCCACCCCTTCCCGGGACGACGCACGACGGCGCCGCCCCCGGGCCGCGCCCCCGCGGACGCGGCGTGACGACGCGTACGACCCGCCGGCGAGGTCAGGCTCGGGCGGCGTCGGCCCGGTTCCTGCGCTCGAGCTCCAGCAGGTAACGCTTGCGCCAGATCCCCCCACCGTACCCGACCGGCGAGCCGTCGGCGCCGATCACCCGGTGGCAGGGCACGACGATGGCGATGCGGTTGTCGCCGTTGGCGCGCGCCACCGCCCGCACGGCCCTGGGCGACCCGATTCGCACCGCCTGCTCGGCGTAGCTGCGGGTCTCGCCGTAGGGGATGGTGCGCAGTTCGTTCCAGACGCGCTCCTGGAAGTCGGTCCCGGCGAGCAGGAGGGGCGTCTGGAAGGCGCGCAGCTCGCCCGCGAAGTACGCCGCCAGCTCGGCCTCGAGCCGGCGCCCCACGTCGTTGATCCCGGGAACGAGGGCGCCGCCGAGGCGCTTGGCGATGCGCTCAAGCTGGGTCTGCAGCATGGGGCGGTCGGTGAACTCCAGCAGGCACACGGCGTCGTCGGTGGCGCCCAGCAGCATCTCGCCGAGCGGCGTCGTCAGGCGCGCGAGATGCACCACCACGGCGTCGCGGCTGGCGCTGGCGCTGCGCCCGGTGACGGCCTGGAGGGCGTCCTGGAAGCCGCTGAGGGAGGTGTAGCCGTGGTCGAAGGCGGCGTCGGTGACGGGGGCCCCGTCGGCCAGCGCGTGCAACGCCCTGGCCAGGCGACGGCCGCGCTGGTAGGCGTGGAAGGTCATGCCGTGGTGCTTCTTGAACCAGCGCCGCACCGCGCCGGGCTCGAGCCCGCGCTCGCGTAGGTCGGCATCGGACAGGCGGCGCGTGGGATCGCGCTCGAGCTCGTCGAGCAGGGCGCGGATCGGCTCGGGCGTATGCCCCAAGGGCTCGAGCGGTCGGCACCGCTGGCAGGGACGGAAGCCGCTCGACAGCGCCTCCTTCGCCGAGCCGAAGAAGGTGACGTTCTCCGGCTTGGGCTTGCGCGCCGGGCAGGACGGGCGGCAGAAGATGCCCGTGGTGCGCACCGCCACGTACACGATGCCGTCGAGGGCGGCGTCGCGCTCGAGCATGGCGCGCAGCATCTCGGCGCGCGGCGGCAGGTCGGGGGCACGCCGCCCGGGGAAGGCGGGTGCGGGGAGCGGTCGGGTCATGGGCGCACTGTACCGGGGGTCCGCGGGGCTCGCTACCGGAGACTGGGCACCGAACTCGGAGGTCCGCGCCTCGCGCCTACGACTCGGTCCCGGCGGCGTCTCCCAGGGCCTGGCGCACGCGTTCGACCCCTTCGGCGGGATCCCGCGAGGGGTCGAGCCGCAGCACCTCCACGTCGTGGTCGGCCGCGGGCGTGGCGGCGTCCACCACCACCAGCGGGCGCGCCTCACGCCGCCAGCCCATGGCGGTGCGGCGCCCGTCCTCCTCGCCTCGCTGCGTCAGGGCCGCGTCGATCAGGTCGAGCTCGGGCGCCGGCAGGCCGGCCGCCCGCAGTGCCTGGGCCAGCGGCGTCCAGGCGTCGTCGACGCTGGCCAGCAGCGTGAGTGCCAGCTCCCAGCGGACCGCCTCCCCCGACCGTCCCGCCCCGGCATCTCGGCCATCTCCTGGCGCCGGGTCCGACGGGCGCCGCGGCTCCACGTGTGCGGCGTAGGCGCCCAGTCGTTCGCGCTCCAGCACCGTCACCGCCGACGTGCCGGTCGCCGCCGCCGGCTCCGGCGGCGGCGGGTAGGCGGCCTCGGCGGGATCGAACGGCGTCGTCTCGAGCGCCACCCCGGCGGCCTCGAGGCCGGGCGCCAGCACGTCCCAGCCGCCCCCCTGCGAAGCCGCCCCGGTCAGCAGCAGGCGGTCGCGGGCGCGGGTGAGCGCGACGTAGAGCACCCGACGCGTCTCCTCCTCCTCGCGCCGACGGCGCTCCTGCCTCAGGAGCCGGTAGACGGCGGGCTCGACGGCGGCGCCGTCGTCGTCCTGCAGCCTCACCCCCACCCCCAGGTCGCGCCGATGGAGCATCTTCGGGCCGCCGCGGGTCCCGCCTCGCGCCAGGTCGGCGACCACCACCACCGGCCACTCCAGCCCCTTGCTCCGGTGGATGGTGAGCAGGTCGACGGCCCCTTCGGCATGGAGCACCGGTCGGGGCACCTCCACCTCCGCGGCGAGCAGGCGCCGCAGGCGCCGTACCACGCTGAAGGCGTCGCCGAGCCCGCGCTCGAGGTCACGCACGAAGGCCACGAAGCCCGACCAGTCGGCCAGCCGCCGCTCGGCGCCGGGCAGGCCGCCCAGCACCGCGCTGTAGCCGGTGAGGGCGTCGGCCACCTGCAACACCCGGCTCGGCGGCCAGCGATGGGCACGGCGCAGCTCGCGCAGGACGTTGCGAGCGCGCTCGAGTCCCTCCGGCAGCGCCCCCTCGGCCTCCAGCCCCTGCCACCACGCCACCCGCCGGCGGGCTCCCTCGGCTTCGGGGTCGGCCGGCGGCAGGCCGGCGGCGAAGCGGTAGAGCGTCGGGTCGTCGACCGCCAGCAGCGGGCTGCGCATCAGCGCCGCCAGCGCCACGTCGTCGCGGGGGTCGGCCACGAACCGCAACAGCGCCATGCCGTCCTTCGCCTCGCGCGTCGCCAGCAGGTCGCCGCCGCCGCTGTGCACGGCCGGCACCCCCAACGCCGGCAGAATCTCGCCGTAGACCGCCAGCGGCTGCCAGGTGCGGGTCAGCACCGCGATGTCCCCGGGACGAACGGCGCGGAGCTCCCTCGTCGCGGGGTCGCGCACCTCCTGGCCGGAGGCCAGCAGGCCCGCGATCTCCCGCGCGATCAAGCGCGCCTCGCTCACCTGGGCCCGGGCGCGGGGGGCGGAGCCGTCGATGGCCCGCGCGCGGACGAAGGGCCCCTCGCCGACCGGCGCCTCCCGCACCGCCCGCAGCGGCTGGTGGAGGGGACCCAGCACCGGCGCGAAGACGTCGTCGAGGACCCGGGTCAGCGGCCCGTGGGCGCGGAAGCTGGCGTCCATCACCACCTCGGCGTCGTCGGGATCGGCGCCGCGCCGCTGGCGCGCCTCGCGCAAGCGCGCCCGGTAGCGCCGGAACACCTCCACGTCGGCACCACGGAAGCCGTAGATGCTCTGCTTCTCGTCGCCCACCACCGTCACCGCCATGCCGCCGGCGAGGGCGTCCAGCAGCCGCTCCTGGGCGGGGCTGGTGTCCTGGAACTCGTCGACCAGCACGGCCTTCCAGCGTTCGGCGTAGTGCCCCTTCACGGCGCTGGCCTCGAGCGCGCGCAGGGCGTGGACCTCGAGGTCGGCGAAGTCGAGCACGCGCCGCCGGCGCTTCTCCGCAGCCAGCCCCTCGCGCACGCGCTCGAAGGCGTCGCGCAGGTGCGGCAGCAGCGCGGCCAGGCGCTCGTCGACCGGACCCAGCTCGAGCGCGACGATGCCGTCGGCGGCGGCCGCGCGCGCCGCCTCGCGCAGGAGCTTCAGCGCCTCCTTCACGCGCGGGAGGTCGCCCTCGGGCCAGGCCGCGGCCCGACCGCCGGTCAGGCGCACCGCGTCGAGCGCCTCCAGTGCGGCCGCCGTCGCACCGCGATCGAGGGCGTCGAGCCCCTCCTCGGCCAGGGCCCGGGCCACCTCGGCCTTGTCGCCGTCGGCGCCATGCGCGCCACGCACCACCGCGGCCGCCGCGCGCCAGGCGGGGCCGGAGGTGAGCCGGGCCAGCGCCTCGCTGCGCGCCGCGGCCACCTGTTCCGGCCACGCCTCGGGACCGACGGCGAAGGCCGCCTCCGCCTCCAGCGGATCGGCCAGCAGTCGGCGCAGCGCCTCGCGCACCTCCGGGTAGGGGAGCTCGCCGAACACCTCGGCCGGCAGCCCGGCCAGCGCCTCGTCGAGGCGCTCGGCCAGCCACAGCGATCCCTCCAGCTCGTCGAGGACGGCGAAGTCGGGCGGCACCCCGGCCTCGTCGGGGTGGTCGCGGCAGATGCGCGCGGCCAGCGCGTGCAGGGTGCTGATCTGCGCGGCCTCCAGGGCCACGCCGACCTCGGGACGGTCGGGAAGCGCGTGGGCTACCAGCGCCCGGATGCGGGCGCGCAGCTCGGCCGCCGCCCGCTCGGTGAAGGTCACGGCCACGACCTCGAGGGGGCCCATCCCCTGCTCCAGGTGGAACAGGTAGCGGTGCGCCAGCATGTGCGTCTTGCCCGTTCCCGCGCCGGCCACCACCGCCACGCTCGCCGGGCTGCGCGCGGCCCGCGCCTGGGCGGGGAGCAGGCCCTCGCCGGCGGGCGTCATGGCCTGCGCTCCGACGAGGCCGAGGGGCCGGAAGGCGCACCCTCGGAGGCCGCGTCGAGCTCGAAGGCGCCGGCCGTCCGCATGCGCTCGGTGCGCGGACCCTTGCGGCACACCAGATCGAAGTCGCAGGTAGCGCACGCCGCCAGGTCGATGTCGGGCGCCACGGGGTAGGCGCCGGCCGCCAGGCGGCCCCGCGTGCGGTCGGCGAAGGCGTCGAGGTCGCGTTCGAGCGCGGGATCGAGGCGCACCTCGCGCAGCACCTCGGCCTTGGTGAGCGAGTAGTACTGGGCTCCCGCCACCCGCTCGCCGGGGAGCAGGGCGGGCGCCGCCGCCTCCAGGTAGAGGGGGAGCTGCAGGTCGAGGCGCGCCTTGCCGTGCTCGTCCTGCGCCCCCGAGGGCCGCGTCGAGCGCGTCTTGTAGTCGATCAGCACGGCGCCGTCGGGACGCCGGTCGATGCGGTCGACCTTGCCGTGGACAGGGAAGCCGCGCCACCGAGCTTCGCGACCGTCGCGGGGCGGGAACCAGCGCTCCAACGCCGCCACCGTGGCGTCGTCCGGGAGGAACGAGGGGGCGCGTAGCACGCGCGCGAGCTGCTCCAGGTGGGGCCCGCGCCGCAGCTCCCAGGCCGGGACGGCGAACGCGCCCTCCTCGGCCTCGGCCTGCTCGAAGGAGGGCGCGAGCGCGTCCAGCGCGGCCTGCCGTAGCTCGGCGCCGGAGCCGGCCGCCCCGATCGCGGCCCGGGCCCGCTCCAGGGCGAGCTCCAGCGTTCGGTGGTAGAGGCGCCCGCGCAGCAGCGGGCTGACGTCGTCGTCGGCCTCGACGGCCTCGGCCAGCCCCAGCGGGATCCGGCACAGCCAGCGGAAGGCGCACTGCCCCAGATCGAGGAGCTGGGTGGCGCTGAAGAGGTGGCGTTCGACCGGGAACGGCTCGCCCACGATGCCGTCGTAGGCATCGGGCGGCGAGCCGTCCTCACGCCCGCGCTCGATGCGCCAGGCGCGTCGAGCCGCGTCGAGCACGGCGTCGTCGGCGGCGTCCGGGGCGTCGAGCAGGCGTCGACGGCGCGCCTCCTCGGCGCTGGCGGGGGGGCGCCCTGGGGGCGGCCCGGGTCGGACGCCCAGCTCGGCGAAGATGGGGCTGGCGATGCCCTCGTCCTCGGCGAAGCTGAGCGTGAGCGAGCCCTCGGGATCGCTCCCGACGGTCCACAGCAGCGCCTTGAGCGAAAGCGCCTCGCGCCGCGCGGCCTCGGCCGCGCCCTCGAGCGGCAGTCCCGCGCGGGCGGCAGCGGCGCGCTCGGCGAAGTCGAGCACGGCGTCGTCGGCGATGCGTTGGGGCAGCACGCCCTCGGCCGCACCCAGCACGAACAGGTGACGGACCCGCGCGCCGTACAGCGCCAGGGGGGTGTGGAGCTCCACCCCACGGCGCCCGGCATCGGCGGGTACCGCGAGCAGACGCAGGAGCGCGTCGACCTCGCGCAGGAACGCGCCGAGCGTGACCACCTCGTCGGCCGGTCGCGCCAGGTCGGCGACGGCCCCGGCCAGGCGCTGCAGCGCCACCACCTCGGTCGGCCGGGAGGCCGCAGCGTCGGCCACCCCTCCCGCCACCCCGAAACGCTGCCACGCCCTGCGCAGGCGCGCCGTCAGGGCGTCCCGACGGTCCCTCGCCGGCCACGCCAGCTCCTCGGCTCGCGGATCGAGGGCGCCCCAGGCCGCTGCCCCGTGTGGATGCGTGGCCCGCGCGCCGTCCCAGGCCGCGGGCGCCAGGCCCTCGCCCAGCGGATGGGCCAGCAGCCGCGCCGTCGCTTCGAAGGGAAGGCCCTCCCGCACGACCTCCAACAGGGTGGCGGTCCAGGCCCCCACCGCGGTGTCTCGCAGCGGCGCGGCGAAGGCGGCAACGACCGGCAGGCCGTACTCCCAGGCCACGGCCCGGACCAGCGGCGCGTAGCCGACGTCGTCGCGCGCCGCCAGCGCGATGGCGTCGGCGGGGGTGCCCTCGATCAGCAGCCGACGGACCTCGCCGAGCACGGCGCGGACCTCGGCCTCGCGCGAGGGCAGCCGCCAGCCGCGCACCACGGGGGCGGCGGGCGCCGGGGCGCCCTCGCTCGCATCCCGGGCGCGCCGGGTCCAGCCGTGCTGCTCCAGCGCGCGCCCGAGCGCGCGTACGTCCTCGTACAGGGCGTCGTCGCCGTCGGGCAGCTCCACCGCGCTCCCGGGACCCGCGACGGCCGTCAGGAAGGCCAGCTCGGCCGCGCCGAAGCGCGGATAGCCCACCACCCGGAGGCGGAGCCGGGGCGGCGGGCGGTCGCCGTAGGGGCCCTCGCGGGCGACCTGCCACAGCGTCTCGGCGGGATCGACCAGGCCCCGGGCCAGCAACGCGTCGCGGTAGCGGTGCGCCAGCGCGGTGATGCGCAGCAGGCGTTCGGAGCCCTCCGACGGCGCGCGATGCACCCCGGCGCGGAGCACCTCGCGCACCGTCGCGCCCACCGCCCGGGTCGTGCCGTCGACGTCCTGGGGGGTCAGCACCTCCCGGACGGCGTCGCGCAGCGTGCGCCAGCGCGCCAGCTCGGGAGCCGGCTGCAATCCGAGCGGCCGCAGCAGGTCCCGCGCCAGGCGCTCGAACGAGCGCGGCTCGACCCCGTGGGCGCGGGCGGCCCGCGGGTTGGGGGTGAGGGTGACGGCGGGACCGGGTGACGCGTCGGGCGCGACGGGCAACTCCCACCGGAGCCGCCTCGGCGGACCCGTGGCCCCGGCCCCTCGACCGTCGGTTGCATCGCGCAAGGCTGCCTCCCGGAGGGGCGTCCGGCCCTCGCCGACGCCGCGTTCCCGTGCCGCTACGGTACCGCGCGGAGGCGAAGTCCCTAGGAGGGCCCGCGAAGGATGGGCTAGGCTCTCGAGTATGGGAACGCCCGTGTGGCGGGCATGGAAGGAGCCGCCGTTCCTCGGCCGTCCGGCGGAGACCGGAGGGCCGGTCGACCTCACCGTCGGACCGTCCTTCGACGGCGTGGGACGCTAGCGTGGGACGCTCCGGGCCCCTCGTGATCGCCCTGGAGGACGTCTCCGCCGCCGATCTGCCGCGCGTCGGCGGCAAGGGGGCCAACCTGGGCGAGCTGGCACGCGCCGGCTTCAACGTCCCCAGCGGCTTCTGCGTCACGACCGACGCCTACCGCGCCTTCCTCGCCGCCTCCGCCGAGGCGGGGGCGCTGCTCGGCGGCCTCGCGGGCGCCGACGCCGATGCCGCAGGGGAGCTCGGCGCGGCGTTGCGCGCGGCGCTGCAGGCCACGCCGGTGCCCGGCGAGCTCGCCGCGGCCATCGCCGAGGCCTGGCGGCGGGCCGGCGAGGGTCACGCCTACGCGGTGCGCTCGAGCGCCACCGCCGAGGACCTGCCCGGCGCCTCCTTCGCAGGCCAGCAGGACACCTACCTCAACGTGCGCGGCGAGGCCGGCGTGCTCGACGCCGTCCGGCGCTGCTGGGCCTCGCTCTTCACCGAGCGCGCCATCCTCTACCGGCAGCGCAACGGCTTCGATCATCGCGAGGTGGCGCTGTCGGTGGTGGTGCAGCGCATGGTCGACGCCGACGTAGCCGGCATCCTGTTCACCGCCGACCCGGTGTCGGGCGACCGCCGTACCTCCGTCATCGACGCCGGCTTCGGGCTGGGGGAGGCGTTGGTCTCGGGCGTGGTGACCGCCGACCGCTTCCGCGTCGACCGCCGTGACGGCGCCATCGTCGAGCGCCACATCTCCGACAAGTCCCTGAGCATCGTGCCGGCCGTCGAGGGGGGCGTCGAGCGCCGAGCGCTGCGCGGCGAGCGCCGCACGATGGCCTCCCTCGACGACCGCCGCGTGCTGGAGCTGAGCGCGCTCGGCGAGCGCATCGAGGCACACTTCGGGAGCCCTCAGGACGTCGAGTGGGCCTGGCAGGGCGACGAGCTCCACGTGCTGCAGGCGCGCCCCATCACCTCGCTCTACCCCCTGCCCGAGCCGCGCCCGACCGACGGCGGCACCCACCTGTACTTCAGCTTCTCGCACGCCCAGGGCGTGCTGCGGCCGATGTCGCCGCTGGGTCTGTCGACCTGGCGCGTGCTGCTCCCGTTCGGGCGGCCGCCCGGGCAACCCAACCCGTACCTGCCCCTGGCCGGCGGCCGCATGTACCTCGACCTCTCGCCGCTGCTGCGCCACCCGCTCGGCCGCCGCGTGCTGCCCGGCATCCTCGCCAACGCCGACCCCTCGGCGCCCGCCGTCCTCCGTCGGTTGGCGGCCGGAGCGGACTTCCGCGCGCACGGCGAGCGCGTCGGCTGGGGAGCGTTCCGTCGGAACATGGCGCCGCTGGCGTCGCAGGCCCTGGGCTGGCTGGTGCTGCGTCGCCTCGACCGCGCCTCCGAGGTCGCGGAAGCCGCCGTCGAGGGCTACCTCGAGCGGGCACGGCACCGGCTCGGCGCCGCGGACGACCTACCGGCGCGGCTGCGTGCCGCCTACGACGTCCTCGAGGAGGTCTTCCTCGAGGGAGCCTGGAAGCTGCCCCCGTTCATCGCGGGCGGCATCGTGGGCTACCACCTGCTCCGGCGCTGGGCGCCTCGCGGCCACGCCGACGACGTCGCCGCCGTCGCCCGCGGGCTGAGCGGCAACGTCACCACCGAGATGGACCTGCGCGTCGGCGACCTGGCGGACGCCGCCCGCGGGCACCCGGAGCTGGTGGCGCTCCTCGGCGACGACCGCCGATCGGCCCTCGAGCGCCTCGACGCTGCCCGCGAGCTGCCCGGCGGGCCCGCCTTCCTCGCCGCCGTGGAGGCCTTCCTGGAGCGCTACGGCATGCGCGGCCCCGCCGAGATCGACCTGGCGCAGCCGCGGTGGCGCGACGACCCCACCTCGCTGCTGGGGATGGTCGTCAGCAACTTGCAGCACGACGTCGCGGGCGGCCACCGCGCCCACCACGCGGCCCTCGCCAAGGCCGGCGAGGCCGCCGCCGAGCGCCTGCGGCGGAGCGCCGCGCGCGGCGCCTGGGGGTGGCTGCGAGGTCCCTGGGTGGGGCGTCTGACCCGCGTCGCGCGCGGCCTCCCAGCGCTGCGGGAGCACCCCAAGTACCTGCTGGTGCGCACCCTGGACCTGGTGCGGCCGGTGGTCCTCGAGGCCGGCGACCGCCTGGTCGCGAGCGGCGCCCTGGAGCAGCGCGACGACGTATGGTGGCTGACCTGGCCGGAGCTGCTGGCGGCCGCCGGGCGCGACGGGCCGGCGGGCCAGCGTGTCCTCGGGGCCGGCGGCGCCCTCGTCGACGGTGCCGTTGGAGCGCGCGACCTGAGCTCCACCGTCGCGGCCCGACGCGCCGATCAGGAGCGTTTCGCGCGCCTGACGCCGCCGCGCCTGATGACCAGCGACGGCCTGGTGCCCAGCCTGGCGGCGCATGCCGGCCAGGCGCCCGAGGGCGCGCTGGTGGGCAGCGCGGTGTCGCCGGGCGTGGTCGAAGGGCGGGCGCGGGTGGTGCTCGACCCGGCCCATGCCGGGCTCCTGCCCGGCGAGATCCTCATCGCCCCCTTCACCGACCCCGGCTGGACGCCCCTGTTCACGCACGCGGCCGGGCTCGTGATGGAGGTCGGCGGCCTGATGACGCACGGCTCGGTGGTGGCGCGCGAGTACGGCCTGCCGGCGGTGGTGGGCGTCGACGAGGCCACCACCCGCATCCGCACCGGCCAGCGCGTCCGCGTGCACGGCGATGCCGGGTACGTCGAGCTGCTCGAGGAGGGCGCCGCAGCGCAGCCGTCCGCGGGCGAAAAGACACCGTCCTGACACGCGTCGCGTAGACCTGGGGTGCGCTCGACGTGCCTCGGACCCGCATCTCTCCACGCCCCCGGCGCGTCGCGAGGCACGCGCGCAACGCACCGCCGACTCGCCCTCGGGGCGGAGCAGAAGACCCTTCGTCGCCTGAACCCGATGTTAGGCGAGCGTGAACCTCATGGAGCGCTCATCCTCACGTTCCCCTGCTTCCAGGACGCGTTCTCGCAGATCGTCATCATGAAGGTCGCAGACCGTCCCGATTGCGCTTGACAGCCCCTCCGGCCTCTCCTATGCTCCGGCTGACTCCGGACCCAGGAGGCCCCGCCGGAGTCCCCCGACGACCCCTCCGCGCCCGACGGCGCGTCCGAAGCGAGGTCCACGATGACCCCACAACCCCCTCAGCGCCTCGCGCTGCACCGCACGACGAACCCCGCGTCCGGCACCCGACGGTCGACGCCGACGCTCGACGCCTGACGCCGTCCGGACCCCAGCGACCGGACCCCCGACGCACGAACCCCCGAACGCCGCGCCGCCTCGCCGGGAAGGCCTCGGCCCACAGCGGTGGCCCCGAACCCGCGAGGAAGCGCGCACACCGTGCCCGTAGCACGGGAGGTGACCGTGAACCCCTTCGAGAGACGATCGCACGAGCCCCGGGGCCTACGCGATCTGCTGCGCCCCGGACCCCGACCCTGGTTCCGCCGCACTGCCGCGCACGCCGGCGTGCCCGCCGGTGGCGCCGCGGCCGCGCCGGAGGCGGCGCTGCTCGAGCGCCTCACCGCGCTCTACGGCCGGCTGCTGTCGCTGCGCGATCGCTCTCTCGCCGAGACGCACGTCGGCGAGGACGCGCTGTCGGTCGGCGACGCCGTCAAGGCCGCCCAGCACTTCGCCTTCGGCGACCACTACCGCTCCCGCGCCGGCGATCTCGAACGCGCCATCGAGCGCAAGATCGCCAACCTCGGACGGTCGGCCGACGAGGCCGCCGGCCTGGCCACCGAGGCGCTGAGGCGGGCGCGCGAGCGCCGCTACGGCTCCGGCGAGCTGGACGCGCGGCCGCCCTTCGCCTGAGTCACCCGGGCACGCGTTGCGGGTAGCCGCGCGGCTGCGACGCCACCACCGCGCTGGCGTACGCCACGCCCTGCGCCACCGCCGCAGGCAGCTCAACACGGCGCGCCAGTGCTGCGATCAGCGCCGCGTTGAAGGCGTCGCCGGCCCCCACCGAGTCGGCCACCTCCACCCTGGGCGCCGCCACCGAGCGCACCTCGCCCCCCTCCAGCCAGCTCGCCCCCTCGGCGCCGCGCTTGACCACCGCACGAACGCCGCGGCGCTCGAGGGCGCGCAGCGCCGCCTCGACGTCGGCCGTTCCGGTCCACCCGGTCGCCTCCGCCAGGTTGGGCAGCGCCAGCGTCAGGTGCGGCGCCAGCGCGTCCAGCTCGGCCCGCACCGGCGCGGTGAAGCCCTCGCTGGGCCAGCCGGAGTCGAACAGCAGCTCGTGCCCGGCGGCGTGCGCCCGCCGCGCCAGCTCGAGCCCGCCCCCTCCCCGCAGGGGCGGCATCAGGAAGCTGCCGCACAGCAGCACCAACCCCGGTGGACCGCCCTCCAGCTCGTTCGCGATCGCCTCCAGATCGAGCTCTTCGAGGTGCCCGAGGTGGGTGAGGAAGGTGCGCTCGCCGTCGGGGTGCGCCACCCCGACCGACACGGCGGTGCCGGCCCGCACGACCTCGAGCTGCGCGCCGGCCGTGCCGAGGCCCTCGCGCACCACCTCCCCGAAGGCGTCGTCGCCGATGCGCGCGTGCAGCCGGAAGGGCACGCCCAGCGCCTGCAACGCCAACGCCGCCACGCCGGCGGCGCCGCCGACGCGTGCCTCGCGCCGAGCCACGATCCGTTCGGTCCCGACCTCCGGCCACGGCGCCACCGGCCCCAGCACCAGGTCGAGGTCGACGTTACCGATCAGGTGGACGCGGCGCGCGCCCGTGGCGCGCGCCGGATCACTCCTCACGCGTGACCTTCCCCGAGCGCAGCGGGACCCCCGGCACGATGCCGCGCGCCTCCGCCATCAGCACCCCCAGCCGCTGGGCCGCCACCGCCAGCGGCAGCACCGCGGCGGCCTCGCCGGCGGCAGGGAGCGCCACCGTGGCCACCTCGTCGGCCTCGCCCGCATCGTCCCTCGCGCCGAGCACCAGCGTCGGGCTGCCGGCGGCCGCGAGTACCGACGCGAAACGCCGTACCAGCCGACCCGGCTCCCCCTGCGCGACCAGCGCCACCGCCGCCAGCCGCTCGCCGGCCGCCTCCACCGGCCCGTGCCGGAACTGGGCGGCCTCCAGCGGCGCGCACGGCAGCCGCGTCAACTCCATCAGCAGCAAGGCCACGTACTCCGCCAACCCGTGCAGCAGCCCCCGGCCGGTCACGAACACGGCGTCCGCGCCTTCGAGCTGCGCGAGCGCCGGCTCGAGGCCGGGGAGCGGGGCCAGCGCCGGCACCAGGCTCGCCGCCAGCCCGCCGACGTCCACCTCGGCCCCCAGCTCCGCGGCCAGCCGGTAGAGCGCCGCGACGGTGGTGGTGAAGGAGCGCGTGGCGGCGTAGGCGCGCTCCGGACCGCCCGGCACCACGCCGGCCCCAGCCTGCCCCAGCGGGCTGTCAGGATCGAGCGTCAGGCCGAAGGCGTCGCCCTGCCAGCGCTCCAACAGGCGCGTGATCTCGATCGACGCCCCCGACTGGCTGAGCAGCAGCCGCGGCCACACCGCGGGGACGTCGTAGTGCGCCAGCTCCGAGGACGGCAGCGCCCAGGCGCGGACCCCGCACGCGCGCAGCATCCTGGCCAGCACCAGCCCGGCGTGGAACGATCCGCCCATGCCGGTCACCAGCAGCTCGCCGCTCGTCCGCACGGCGTCGGCGACCCGTCCCAGGTAGCGCCCTAGGGCGGCGTCCTCGACGGTGCGCGCCACCGCCTCCGGCTGCCGCGTCATCTCGTGCAGCAACTCGGCTCCGAGGTCGGGGAGGTCGGCCATGCTCACCCCTTCACGCTGCCGGCCGTCAGGCCCGCGATGAGGTAGCGCTGCAGCGCGAACGCCAGGATCAGCGGAGGCAGCGCCGCGACGATGCCGCCCGCGGCCATCAGGCCGTAGTCGACGGCGAAGCGCGAGGTGAACTCCGAGATCGCCACCGGCAGCGTCTTGGCGGCGGTGGAGCTGGTGAAGATCAGGGCGTAGAGGAACTCGTCCCACGCCAGGATGACGCCGAACAGCACCGCGGTGATCACCCCCGGCAGCGACAGCGGCAGCACCACCCGCACCAACGAGCCCACCCGGGAGGCGCCGTCGATGCGCGCCGCCTCCTCCAGCTCCTCCGGGATGGCGTCGAAGAACCCCTTCAGGATCCAGGTCAGGAACGGCGTCAGGAACGAGGTGTAGACCAGCGCCAGGCCCAGCACGCTGTTGAGCAGGCCGACGCGGCTGAGGATCAGGTAGAGCGGCAACAAGATGGCCACCGGCGGCGTCATGTAGGTGGCCAGCATCAGATACAGGAGCCCGCTGCGACCGCGGCTGGGGAAGCGCGACAGGGCGTAGGCGCCGAGCATGCCGGCGACCAGGCTGATGGAGGTGGCGAGGCCCGCCACCTCCGCGCTGTTGCGCAGCGCGAAGCGGAAGTCGCGTCCGTCGGCTCCGAAGAAGATGGTGCGGTAACGGTCGAACGAGGCGTGGGGCGGGATCCACTGGAGCGGCCGCTGGATCAGGTCGGCCAACGGCGCCAGGCTGGAGATGAACAGCCACACGAACGGCGCCAGCAGGAACGCGGCCAGCAGCACGGCCCCGACGTAGGTCAGCACCGCCGCCAGCAGCCGCCGGCGGCGCGGCGCGGCCGCCCGCGTCATCCCGCCACCCCCCGCGACTGCAGCAAGCGGATGTAGACGGCCACGAACACCAGGATCAGCGCCACCGTCAGGAAGGCGTAGGCGGCCGCGCTGCCGAGCTGCAGGAAGCTGAAGGCCTCCTCGTAGACCAGGAACGACAGCGTCTTGGTCGAGCTGGCCGGGCCGCCTCGCGTCATCACGTAGATGATGTCGAAGACCTTGAGCGCCTCCACCGTGCGCAGCACCAGCGCCACCAGCAGCGCCGGCCGGATGCCGGGCAGGGTGATGTAGCGCAGCCGCTGCACGCCACCGGCGCCGTCGACGCGAGCGGCGTCGTGCAGCTCGACCGGGATGGTCTGCAGGGCCGCCAGCACCAGCAGCGCCACCAGGGTGAAGTTCTTCCACACGTCGGCCACGACGATCATGGCCATGGCGATGCCGGGCGCGCCCAGCCAACTGCGGTAGTCGGGCAGCAGGTGGGTCTGCGTGAGGAGGGCGTTGAGGGCGCCGTACTCGGGGTTGTAGATCCAGCGCCACATCACCGCGTTCACGACCGTCGGCAACGCCAGCGGCAGGATGAGCAGGGCGCGCAGGATGCGGCGGCCGACGAAGGCGCGGTCGAGGAACAGCGCCACCGCGACGCCCAGGATCAGCTCGAGCCCGATCGACCCGACCGTGAAGGCGAGGGTATGTCCCACCGCCGCTCGGAACTCCGGCCGCTCGAAGGCCTGCAGGTAGTTGCCCAGCCCCACGAAGGTGCGCGTCTTGCCCAGCAACGGCGCCTTGAAGAACCCCAGGTAGAGGGTGCGCAGGAAGGGGTAGCCGACGACCCCGGCCACCACCGTCAGCGCCGGCAGCAGCATCAGCCACGGCAGCGCGGCACGGCGAGCGCCTTGCGCCAGACTGCGCGGCGCTCGCCGGCTGGGAACGGGGGGTCCGGGGACGTCGGTCACGGAGGAATCTCAGTCGGGACTCAGTCCAGCTTGTCCCGGATGACGTTGTTGGCGGTGTCGTCGAGCGCGTCCTTCGGCGTCAACTGGCCGAGCAGCGCGCGGTGGATGTCGGTCTGCAGCCAGGTGCTGAACTGCGGGTACTGGATCAGCAGCGGACGCGGGTACATGGCCCCGAGCGACTGCTTGGCCGCCGCGATCAGCGATTCCTGCCCCTGCGCCACGGCGGCGCTGTCGTACGACGCCTTCCAGATCGGCAGCGACAGCTTGGCGTACTTCTCCTGGACCGGCTGGCTGGTGAGGTAGGTGATGTACTGGTAGGCCTCGTCGGGATGCGTCGACCCCGAGGTGATGCCCAGGCCCATCGAGCCGTTGACCGCCGACACCTGCGAGTGGGTGCCGTCGCCCGGCGCCGGGACCACGTCGACCTGGCCGGCCACCTGCGACTCGGCCGGGTCGTTGGCGAGGTTGTACATGTAGGTCCAGTTCAGCGCGAACGCCGCCTGGCCGGACGAGAAGATGCGGCGCACGTCCTCCTCGAGCGACTCCGTGGAGGCGGGGTTGGTGAGCCCCTGATCGAGCGACTGCTTCATGTACTGCAGGGCCTCGAGCCCGCCGCCCTGGTTGAAGGTGGGCTGGCCCGCGTCGAAGAAGCTCCCGCCGAAGGCGGACAGCAGCGTGGTGTAGTCGCAGACGATGGCCTCGGCCTGACCCCAGCTCCACACGATCGGGTACTGCACGATGCCGGCGTCCTTGATGGTCTTCGCCTGATCGAGCAGCTCCTGCCAGGTGGTGGGCGGCGCCGAGATGCCGGCCTTCTGCAGCATGTCCTTGTTGTAGAAGAGGTACTTGGTGTCGAGGATCCAGGGGATGCCGTAGTAGTGGCCGTCGAACATGACGGTGGTCCAGGCGCCCGGCACGACCTGATCGATCATGCTCTGCGACAACCGGCCGGTGATGTCGACGAGGATGTCGTTCTGGGCGAACTCCGCGGGCCAGATCACGTCGAACAGGACCACGTCGTAGCCCCCGCCGCCGGCCGCGGCGGCGGTGATGATCTTGTTGTGCAACGCCTCGTACGACACGAACTCGATGTCGACCTTCACGCCGGGGTGCTGCTGTTCGAAGTCGGCGGTCATGTTGCGCACGTCGTCGTCGCTGTAGGCCGCCTGCTGCATGAACAGCGCCCGCAGGGTGACGTCCTGCGCGAGGGCGAGCCCCGTGAGGCCGACGAGCCCGATGGCGAGCAGCGTCAGAATGGTACGGATGCGTGGCATGCGGTTCTCCTAGGGTGCGTTCGGGTGGGAGCCGGCGGCGCCTGCGTGGCGCCTCGCTGCCGGACCCCTACGCCGTGACCGGCGGACGACCGGACGAGCGTTCCGGTTCTCCGTCCGCCGCGGTGATCCCTCCACGAGTTGGACCTGCTACCGCGACCTCGGTCCACGCGGCGCGTACGGGAGCCCGTCGCGCCGATCGCAGGGTCGCGCGAGCGACCACCCCCTTCCCACCCCCGGAATCGGGCGCGTCTCCCCGCGCGCCCATCCCCATCCGCGACGGACGGGGTACCGCCGCGTGCGCGGCGGCCCGGTACGGGCCCCACGCCCCCACCGGTCGTGGCGGCGCGCGCTAGCAGGGTTCAGGAGGAGTCGGAGTCAGGACCGCGATCCCGGAGCGGGCGCCTGCGACCGTACGTGTACTCCCCTAAGGGATAGACCGTCCGGGGAGCCGCGTCCAAGGGACATTCGGCTGCGACGTACCTCGACGGCCCGATGGGCCCGGCGATCGTCCCGTCACCGATGGCCGCTGCGCTCCCGCCCCAGTAGCGGCAGGAGCGCCGCCGGGGCGCCTGGACCACGTAACGGGGAGGGGCCCTGGGCCCCTCCCCGTCGATCCTGGCGCCGTGCCGAGCGCCGGCCTCGGCTCAGGCCGTGCCCGCGATCAGCGTCTGCTGCTGGGCCTGGGTCGGCAGCACGCTCGTGACCATCTCCCGGCTGATCTTCCAGCCACCGCCGATCTTCTTGGCGACGGCGATGTAGGACCCCTCGTTCGCCTTCCTACCGTCGGCCGTGATCGTGTAGACACCGATCTCCACGGCGGTGTCGCCGAGCTCCTCGCGCTCGCGCTTCAGGATCTCGACCTCGAGCGAACGCGCTCCCAGCGCCTTCATCAGCTCCTCGCGCTCGCGGCGCCGCCCCTCGGCGATCGCCTTCGGGCCCTCCTGGACCAGGCCGTCGGCCTGGAAGTAGCGCGCGTCGGGGGCGAAGAACTCCGCGATCGGCGCCAGATCCCCCCGGTTGTAGGCCTCCTGCCAGTGCTCCCGGAACTCGTCGAACGTCGTCATACCCGCTCACCTCTCCGGCTCGGCCCCACCCAAGGACGGCCGCCCGAGCCATCAAGCTCCACGACGCAACGCAAATCGGTCCACGAGGGGGTTGCGTTCGGGCCGTCGCGATGGGCAGCCATCACCTCCTCACGCGACCGGACCCGGCGCTCCGGTCCGGCGCACGCGTCACGAGACCGAAGCAGCAGCCAACCCGCCGCCGAGCGGAGGTAGCGCCACGCTGGACGACGTGCGATGCGGTGGGATCGAGAACAACTGGAAGCTGGCATCCGCTCCCCGATGGGGACGCGGACGAGAGGCCGCGGCGCCTGCCCGGCGCCTGCGCTCCTCCACCACGACCGGCTGGACCTCCAGTATAGCGAGCCAAAGCGCCGACGGCTCGCGGGGACCACGGCCTTCGCGCCGCCCCCCAGGCCTACGGCAGCAGCTCCACCACCGTCGCCTCGCCCTGGCCGACGCCGACGCACAGCGTGGCGAGGCCGTAACGCATGCGCCGGCCCTCGCGGGCGCGCCGGCGCATCTCGTGGAGCAGGGTGGTCAGGATCCGCGCTCCGGAGCAGCCGAGCGGGTGCCCCAGCGCGATGGCGCCGCCGTTGACGTTGGTGATGTCCTCGGAGAGGCCGAGCTCGCGCATCACGGCCAGCGCCTGGACCGCGAAGGCCTCGTTGAGTTCCACCAGATCGAGATCGTCGAGGCTCAGCCCGGTGCGCGCCAGCGCCTTGCGCGTGGCTCCGACCGGCCCCAGGCCCATCACGCGCGGGTCGATGCCGGCCGCGCCCGACCCCAGCCAGCGCGCCATCGGCGCGATGCCCAGCTCGTGTGCCGTCTCGGCCGCCATCAGCACCAGGGCGGCGGCCCCGTCGTTGAGCCCGCTGGCGTTGCCGGCGGTGACCGTCCCGCCCTCGCGGAAGGCCGGGCGCAGCGCCGCCAGCGCCTCCAGATCGGTGTCGAGCCGGTAGTGGCCGTCTTCGAGGCGGTAGCGGGGGGGCTCGTCGACCTCGACGACGCGGGGTTCGCCGCGCCGTTGCGGCACGGCCACCGGCACGATCTCGTCGCGGAAGCGCCCCGCCTCGATGGCGTCGACGGCGCGGGCGTGGCTCCGCAGCGCGAAGCGGTCCTGCTCCTCGCGGGGGATCTCGCCACCGGCCACGGCACCGTCGCGGCTGCGCTGGTAGATGTTCTCGGCCGTCTCCCCCATCGCCTCCAGGGGGAACAGCGCCGCCAGCGCTGGGTTGGGGTAGCGCCAGCCGAGCGAGGTGTCCCAGGCGGTGACGTTGCCAGAGGGGCCGAAGGCGCGCGGGTTCTTCGGCAGCGAGTAGGGTGCGCGCGACATGCTCTCCACGCCGCCGGCGACGAAGACATCCCCTTCGCCGACGGCGATGGCGCGGGCCGCCTGGTTGACGGCGTTGAGACCGCTGGCGCACAGCCGGTTCACGGTCACGCCCGCCACCGTCTCCGGCAGGCCGGCCAGCAGCAGCGCCATGCGGGCCACGTTGCGGTTGTCCTCGCCGGCCTGGTTGGCGCACCCCAGGTAGACCTCCTCGATGCGCTCGGCCGGCACCCCGGCACGCGCCACCGCCTCGCGCACGGCCACGGCCGCCAGGTCGTCGGGGCGGACCTCGGCCAGCGCGCCGCGGATGCGCCCGATGGGGGTGCGTACGGCGCTGGCGATCACCACCTCGCGCAGGGCGCCGGCGCGCGCACCGTTCATGGCCACCTCCCGGCCGTCCACCCGACCCCGCCCCCTACTGCCCCAGGATCAGCGCGAACATCAGGGGCGCCACGATGGTGGCGTCGGACTCCACGATGTACTTCGGGGTGTCGACCGCCAGCTTGCCCCAGGTGATCTTCTCGTTCGGCACCGCGCCCGAGTAGGAGCCGTAGCTGGTGGTGGAGTCGCTGATCTGGCAGAAGTAGCCCCACATCGGCACGCCGTCACGCTGCAGGTCCTGGTGGAGCATCGGCACCACGCAGATGGGGAAGTCGCCGGCGATGCCGCCGCCGATCTGGAAGAAGCCGATGCTGCGTGACGCCGCCGTGCGGGTGTACCAGTTGGCCAGGAAGGTCATCGCCTCGATGCCGCTCCTGACGGTGTGCACGTCGCGGATCTCGCCGGTGATGACGTGGGCGGCGAACATGTTGCCGGTGGTCGAGTCCTCCCACCCGGGCACCACGATCGGCAGGTCCTTCTCGGCGGCGGCGACCAGCCAGGAGTCCTTGGGATCGATCTGGTAGTGCTCCTCGAGCGCGCCGCTGCGCAGGATGCGGTAGAGGAACTCGTGCGGGAACAGCCTCTCGCCGGCACCGTCGGCGCGCCGCCACTCCGCCAGCAACGCCCCCTCGAGGCGCCGCATCGCCTCCTCCTCGGGGATGCAGGTGTCGGTGACGCGGTTCATGTGGCGGTCCAGCAACCCCTGCTCCTGGTGCGGGGTCAGGTCCCGGTAGTGCGGCACGCGCTCGTAGAAGTCGTGCGCGATGAGGTTGAAGACGTCCTCCTCGAGGTTGGCGCCGGTGCAACTGAGGATCTGGACCTTGTCCTGGCGGATCATCTCCGCCAGCGACAGTCCCAGCTCGCCGGTGCTCATGGCGCCGGCCAGCGTCACCATCATCGCGCCGCCGTCGTCGAGGTGGCGCGCGTAGGCGTCGGCGGCGTCCACCAGGGCGGCGGCGTTGAAGTGCCGGAAGTGGTGGCGCACGAAGGCGCTCACCGGTCCGTCGGTCCGTGCAGGCTTCGGTCCCGTCATGATGGCCCCATCCTATGCGCTGGCGGCGCCGCAAGGCGGCGGCCGGGGTCGGGCGGCTAGCCCAGGCTGGCCATCACCGGTACCGGCCGGTCGAACGACGCACCGGGCTGGCGTCGCGTGTCGGCGGGCGTCACCAGCGCGCCTCCCCCCAGGAAGGCCTGCACCGACCCGCCGCCGTCGAGGTTGAGGGCGTCGACGGCGCCGGCGTCGCGGAGCAGCTCGGCCAGCTCGACCAGCGTGCAACCCCGCGAGCCCGTCGCCGAGGTGCCCGCCACCGACGACGCGCCCTCGACCACGGCCAGCAGCAGCTCCCCCGAGGAGGTCACGCCCACTCCGACGCGCGCGGCCGGCGTGCGGTCGACGTCGGTGGGGAAGGCCGTGGGCGCCGACCTGGCGGGCCCCGTCGGCGACGGCAGGCCCTCCTGCGCCAGGCCGGCCTCCGACACCACCACCTCGCCGGCGCGGAGGAGCTCGGGCCCCGCCTGCACCGCGGTGATCAGATCGGGCACGCCGACGAGCCGGTAGTCGAAGGGCCGGCCGGCTGTCAGGGCCGAGCGGACGGCCGACGGAACGCGCCCCTCCCAGCGGGCCACCAGGGCCCCGTGCGGTACCTCCAGGCTGCGTTCCTCGCTGGCGACCAGCGGCCACCGGCCCTGCAGCAGCACCTCCAGCGCGGGACGCTCGTCGCGCCCATCGGCGTCGCCGCGCGCGACCACCCGGCCGCCCTCGACGACCTCGCCCCCGATGCGTAACTCCAGGTCGTCGGGGCCGAGCCGTCGGACCGACCACCCCGCCGAGGTCTGGACCAGCGTGGCCCGGGCCACGGCGGGGGGCCGCACCACCACGCCATCGGCCGCCAGCATCCCCACCGCGTCGCCGATGGCGGCGTGGGGGGCGCCGAGCTCGACGGGCTCGAGCACGAAGAAGTGGGTGTTGACGTGGAGCCTCCCCGGCAGCCAGCCGCCGACCGCCCGCGGGAAACCGGCGCCTCCGACGAGCACCGTCATCGCCTCGCCGTCGCCGCCGACGTGGCGGGCGACGGCCGTCAGCCCGCGCCGCTGGAGCTCCGCGAGCAACCCCGCCGGCAGCTCGCGCTCGGAGCTCGCCGTCGCCGCCACCGCCGCCCGCAGCGCCAGCCAGCGCTCGCCGTCGGCGCCGGCCTGCCCGGCGTCGAGCCAGGTCGCCGCCCGGAGGCCGACCGGCGGCAGCGCCACCGCCGTCACCGGTGCCTGGAAGCGGGCCGCCAGGATGTGGGCCACCTCACGCGAGCGCACCCGGGCAGGGGCCGTGAGGCGCCGCGGCCGCAAGCGGTCGGTGTGCGCCAGCAGCACCCGCGACGTCCCCGTCGCGAACGACCGACTCGAGGTTCGGATTTCCAGCACGCTACTTGATCCCTGACGTGACGAAGCCCTGCACGATGTACTTCTGGGCCAGCAGGTAGACCACGATCATCGGCAGGATCGACAGCAGCGACCCCGCCATGAGTAGCGTCCACTCCGACTGGTACTGCCCCTGCAGCGACACCAGACCGAGCGGCGCGGTCTTGAGGTCGTTGCTGGAGATGTACAGCACCGCCCGCAGCAGCTCGTTCCAGTTGTCGATGAAGGCGATGACGAAGAGGCTCACCAGCGCGGGCCGCGCCACCGGCATGAACAGGTGCCAGTAGATGCGCAGGGGCGAGGCGCCATCGATGGTGGCGGCCTCTTCGAGACCGTAGGGGACGGAGCGGAAGGTCTCGGTCAGCAGGAACGTCCCGAAGGCGCCCACCATCAGCGAGGGCACGATCAGGGGGAGGTAGGTGTCGAGCCAGTTGAGCTTCGCCATGAGCAGGAACTCGGGGATGATGGTGACCTCGGTCGGCACGAACATGGTGAACACCAGCGCCCCGAACAGCAGGCCCCGCCCGGGGAAGCGCATGCGGGCGAAGGCGAAGCCGGCCAGTGAGCACGTCACCAGTTGCCCGGCCGCCGCCACGGTCGACACGAACACGGAGTTCAGCAGGTAGCGTCCGAACGAGAAGCGTTGGAACAGCTCGGCGAAGTTGGCGAACGGGTGCGCGCTGAACAGCAGCGACGGCGTCAGGCTGGGTGGGATCCGGAAGGTGTCGCCCGGCGTCTGGAACGAGGTCAGCACCATCCACAGGAAGGGGAACAGCGTCAGCACCGCGAATCCCGCCAGGAAGGCGTAGACCACCACCGTGGAGAGCCGCGCCCAGCCGCCCTTGCGAGCGGTGGACGGGCTACGAGGCGCGCGGCTCGTCATGGTAGACCCAGCGGCGTCGGAGGCCGAAGTTGGCCAAGGTGATGGCGCCGACCACCACCAGCAGCGCGTAGGCCAGGGCGGAGGCGTAGCCCATCCGGAAGAACACGAAGGCGTTCTGGTAGATGGCGTAGGCGAGCGTCGTGGAGGCGTTCTGGGGACCGCCGCCGGTGAGGGCGTAGGTGACCTGGAACGTCTTCGAGGAGTTGATGAGCGACACGATCAGGATGAAGAACGTCATCGGCGACAGCAGCGGCAGGGTGATGTGTCGGAACACCTGCCAGCGGGTGGCGCCGTCGCAGCGCGCCGCCTCCTCGAGGCTCAGGTCGAGGTTCTGGAGTCCCGCCAGGAACAACAGCATCTGGAAGCCGGAGCTCTGCCACACGTAGACGATGGCGAGCGCCAGCAGGGCGTAGTGCGCGTCGCCCAACCACGACGGCCCCTGCGCCATCCCGAACACCCGGGTGAGCAGGTAGTTGAGCACGCCGTACTGGGTGGCGAAGATCCAGCGCCACACGATCGCCACCGCCACCACCGAGGTGATGTAGGGCATGAAGAAGACGCCGCGCAGGGCGGTGACGCCGCGCAGCTCGCGGTTGACGAGGAGCGCCAGCGCCAGCCCCAGACCCATGGTGCCCGGCACGTAGAGCAGGGCGAACACGCCGGTGTTGCGCAGGATCTGCCAGAAGTCGGGCGAGCCGAGCATGGCCCGGTAGTTCGCCAGACCCACCCAGGTGGGGGCGGTGAAGACGTTCCAGCGGGTGAAGCTCGCGGCCAGGGAGGCGACGATCGGGATGAGCCGGAAGACCAGCAGGCCTACGATCATGGGCCCGATGAACAGGTACGGCGTGATCCTTCGGTAGCGCACGCGTCTCCCCCTCACGGCGTGTGGGTCGCGGAGCGTCGCCCCGCGACCCACACACGCCGTCGGGCAGTCGGCCTAGGGGTTGGGGTAGACCCTGGCCAGGACCTGGTTCCCGTAGCTGGTGAAGGCGGCGATGGCGTCGGCCAGCGATTCCTGGCCGTTGAACACCTTGTCGAGCTCGCCGTTCATGCCGCCGCCGCCGGCGGCGCTGTAGCCGCGCCACTCGCTCCACTTGGGCGTGAAGGTGGTGCGGCTCGGCAGCTTGCCGAGCTCCAGCATCAACGACTCATGGGCCGGCTGATTGGAGGCGTCGCTCTTGAGCACGGCCTCCTCGGTGGCCTTGGCGAAGGGCACCGTGCCCGCCAGGTAGGTGTCGGCCGGGCGTGCCGTACCGGTCATGAACTGCACGAACTCCCAGGCCAGCTCCTTGTTCTTGGAGTTCGCCGACACGGCCATCATGTCGGGCCAGGTGTACGCGGTGTCGGACGTCGCCGCCGGACCGCGGGGCACCATCGCGATGTCCCACTGGAACTTGTCGCCGATGATCTTGCGGTTGTTGGCGATGTTCCAGCTGCCGTCGACCCACATCGCCGCCAGCCCCTGCGGGAAGACGTCCTGCTGGTTCACGCCCGACATCAGCTTGGGCGCGGGCGCGACCTTGTCGACGTTGACCAGGTCGGCGAGGAACTTCAGGGCAGCGGTGGCGTTGGCGTCGACCTGGATACGGGTACGGGCGGCGTTGAGGATGTGGCCGTCGTTCTGGAAGACCCAGGGCTCGATGTGCGCGTAGCGGCCGTAGGCCCAGAAGCCCCACTGCGTGACCTTGCCGTTGGCGTCGCGCACGGTGAGCTTCTTGGCGGCGTCGAGGAAGTCGTTCCAGGTCCAGTTGGCGCTCGGGTACGCCACCCCGGCCTTGTCGAAGGCGGTCTTGTTGTAGTAGAGCACGGGCCCGACCCAGTCGATGGGGACGGCGTAGAGGTCGCCGTTGGCGCCGTGCGGGAAGCGCGCGGTGGAGAGCACGCCGGTGAAGTACTGGCTCCAGTCGACGTTCTTGGTGAACGGCTGCAGATCGGCCAGCAGGCCGTTGGTCTGCCACTCGTCGATGTAGCCGCTCGACATGTAGAACACGTCCGGCAGCTTGTGCGCCGCGGCCAGGGCGCTCATCTTCGGCCAGTACTGGTTCGGCGGGTCGGCCTCGAACTGCACCTTCACGCCCGGGTGCGCGGCCTCGAACTGCTTGATGAGGGCGTTGGTCTGTTCGGTGATGTTGGGTTCCCAGGAGAAGTAGCGGAGCGTCTGCGCCGAGGCGAGCCCGAGCAGAGCGAGCGTGATGGAGGCGATCAGGAATCTGGACTTCACGATGTCGTTCCCTCCTAGGCGCCACGGGTCTCCGACCTGACCCCCCGACGCGATTGGCATTTCCAGATCGAATCATCCTACGTGGGCGTCAGGGGGGCGTCAAGGCGCGGGCCGGCCCGGCCGGCTCCACGAACGGGCCGGGTGCCGTCCCTCAGCCTCCGGCGAGCGCCACCATCGCCTGCACGGTGCGCCAGTTCCGCGCCGTGCTGGTGGTGCCCAGGACGGCATCGAAGTAGGCGTTGGTGAGCTTGGTGCGCGCCATGCCGTTGGGCAGGCGCAGGTAGATGTCGCGGCCGCGTACCGTGAAGGCGTCGGGCGGCGAACGCTCGGGGTCGAGCCGGGCCACCGCCGCGGCCGCCGGCAGGTCCGTCAGGAACACCACGTGCAACGCCTTCTCGTCGGCGTTGTCGTCGGCGAAGGGGTTGCCGTTGGCGACCTCGCGCAGCTCCTGCCGGGACCGCACCGCCGCCGGAACGGCGAAGCCGAAGCGCTCCGCGGAGAGCTGCGCGAACCGCTCCGGCAAGGCGCGCGCCACCTCCTCCGAGGCCTGGAACGCCACGTTGCCGCTCTGGATGTAGGTGCGCACGTCGGCGGCGCCAAGCGCGGCGAAGGCGTCGGCCAGGGCCGCCATCGGCAGCTTGCGCTTGCCGCCCACGTTGATGCCGCGCAAGAAGGCGACCCAGACGCTCGCGGTTCCGGTCATGCCCCATCATGCCCCGGCACCGTGCGGCTACGCGCCGGGGGTTCCACCGGCGCTCAGCCCGCGGCGTCGTCCCCCGGCTCAGGCAGCATCGGCCTGCGCTGGTAGAACAGCGGCGGCGCGATCCCCAGCATGCGCAGGTAGACGTAGCCCTGCCCCCGGTGGTGGATCTCGTTGTCCACCAGGTACATCAGGGTCGTGACGATGGGGGCCGTCCACAGACCGAAGGCGTTGTCGGTCTGCTGGAAGCGCTCGGCCGGGATGCGCGGCCAGGCGTCGGCCAGCGCCCGATCGGCGGCGTCCCAGGCGGCGAGCAGATCCGCCTTGGTGGTCGGCCCGGGCTGGCCGTAGCCGCCAGCCTCCCAGCTGCCCTCGAGCACGCCCTTCAGCGTCGGCTCGATCATCTGCAGCATCTCGGTGGCGAGCTGCGCGAAGGTGCGCATGCCCCCGGCGGAGAAACCGAACAGCTCCTCCTCGGGGAACGCCTCGATCACGCGGCGCGTGAGGCGGCGATGCGCCTGCCAGTGCTCGAGAAGCATGTCGGTCGTGAACGCCACCTGCTCCGCAGCGTTGCCGTCGTTGCCTGCCGTCATGGTCGACCTCCGGGAGGCACCGACGCGCTCGCGCGGGTGCCTGAGCTGACCCCAAGGTAGCCCTCGACGGCGCAGCGACCGGACGCGCATGCCGCACGCCTCGGCCGGGCCGGCTAGCCGGGCGCCGCCAGGGCCTCCCGGAAGAACGCCACCGTCGCACGGTGGGCGCGCGCCGTCACCTCGGGGTTGGGCTCGAAGCGCACCTCGCCCCCCCGCCCCTCGTTGGCGTGCGGGTCCTGCACCGTGACCGCCGGACGCATGCGGTCGAAGGCGTGGGTGGCGCCGTCGTACATCACCACCCGGACGTGGCGACGGTCTTCCTCGGGGAGGGCATCCACCAGCTCCTGACAGCCCGTGGGCCGGTCGTAGGTGTCGAGCGCGCCCGCCTGCAGCAGCACCGGCGCTCCGGTGAGGTCGCGGAACTCGTAGCCGGGACGGCGGTTGTAGGCCCAGCACACCGGGTAGAAGGGCGCGTGCGCGGCGAAGCGTTCACGCTCGCCGCCGGTCACCTCGCGCAGGTAGCGGCGGGTGGCGCTGAGCATGGCCAGCACCCCACCCCAGGAGAAGCCGGCGATGCCGATGCGCTCCCCGTCGACATCCCCCCGCGAGGCCAGGTAGCGCAGCGCCCCGAACACGTCGGGGAGCGTCTCGGCGGCGTGCGACGGGCGCGCAAGTCCGCCCGCCAGCCCGCGCGGCGTCCACAGGTCGATCTCCAGGCTCGCCAGCCCCCCGGCGACCAGCGCCTCCGCCAGGGCGGCGCCGCGTCCGTCGAGACCCGCCGAGCCGTGCACCAGCACCACCGCCGGCCAGGGTCCGGCAGCGCCGGCGGGAACGCGCAGCCGGCCGGCCAGCGTCAGCGGCTCGGGGTGGAGCGAAGGGAAGGCGACGTAGTGGGTCGAGGACGCGCCGTCGAAGGTCCGGGAAGGAGCGCCGGCCTCGCTCACGACGGACCGTCGCCCGGCGGCGTCTCGGCACTCGGGGCGGCGGGCACCAACCTCACCGGCATCGGTTCGGTCACGCTGCCGCTGTAGACGGACACGTGCGGGAAGGGGATCTCGATGCCGAGCTCGTCGAAGCCCTCCTTGACCTCGCGGGTGATGCGGTTGCGGAGCTCGAGCCAGTTCTCGCGCTTCGCCCACACCGATAGCTGGTAGTTGATCGACGAAGCCCCGAAGCCCTGGGCGATGAGCAGCGGCGCCGGATCCTCGAGGCACAGCGGATCGCGATCGGCGATGTCAAGCAGCGCCTGCTCCACCTTCGCCAGGTCCTCCTTGTACGCCACCCCCACCTGCAGGTCGAAGCGCCGGATCGGCAGGCGGTTGTAGTTGGTGATCTGGCTGGTGACCATGGTCTGGTTGGGGATGCGCACCATGAGGTTGTCGAAGGTGCGCAGGCGCGTCGACAGCAGGTCGATCGACAGCACCTCACCGACGGTGCCGTTCACGTTGATGATGTCGCCGATGGCGATCGAGCGCTCCAGCATGAGGAAGAGCCCCGAGATCATGTTCGAGGCCGAGGTCTGCGAGGCGAAGCCGACGGCCACCGTGAGGATGCCGGCGGCGCCCAGCAGCACGTCGAAGCGGAAGCCGATCTCGCGCAGCGCCGACGCCAGGAAGAGGAGCAGTACCGCGTAGCTGGCCAGGCGCCGCAGGAGCACGCGCTCCTGCGCACCCATGTGGCGGGTGGCGCGGTTCACGGTCGCTGCCGCCAGGCGCGCCAGGACGATGCCCAGCGCCACGTACACGCCCGCCCGGATGGCGGCCGAGACCTGGGCCGGCGTCACCTGCAGGTGGAAGGTCGAGGCGAGCCAGTCGATCATCGATCCCTCCTCACACGCCCAGCAGGCGCCCGAAGGCGTTGAGCGAGAAGCGCGTGGTGGTCGCCATGCGAGGCTCGGCGATGCGTTCGCCGCGCGCCCCGGGTACGTCGGGGCCGGAGCCGACCGAGGCCTCGGCATGGTCGTCGGCCTGCTTGCGCTCCAGGGTCACGTGGTCGGTCCACAGCCCCGCCTCGCCGGCGTAGAGGCCCAGCCCCGTCACCGGCACCTTGAGCTTCTGGAGCAGCAGCGGCTCGCGGGCGTCGTTCACGACGGCGACCTTGGTGATGGCGCGGTTGGGGCGTTGCGGCAGGGCCTCGAGCTCGAGCCGCGCCGAGGTGCGGATGGCGTAGGCGAGCTCGCCCTCCAGCGTGTTGGGGCCGAACCAGGTGTCGGACAGCCGGTGGGTGGGCTCCTCGAGCAGCACGGGGCCGCCGGCGCCGGCGCGGGCGCGGAGCCACACCGGGGTGGTGACGTAGAGCTCGAGCCTGGCACCGGCCGGCACCACCAGCGGGATGTCGGGGCGCACCACCACGTCGCGATCGGCCAGCAGCGGCTGCAGCGACAGGACGGGGCGCTCCGACGCCAGCCCGACGCGGGTGAGCGTGGCGGTCTCGGGGAGGTCGGTGTCCTGCGCCTCGCCTGCCAGGAGGAGTTCGGTGGCGGTGGTGTCGTGGCTCGACAGGCTCCACAGCCGCCACTCCCGGGCCATCGACCGGACCCACAGCCGGTAGGGCCCGACGCACCAGGCCCTGAGGGCGCCGTGCACGAGGTCGGTCTCGCCCCACCACCGGCTCGGTGCGTCCACTCCGCGCATCCTCTCTCCCATACCACGCGGCGGCGGGGCCGGGCGCGGGCAACGTCGCTCCGCGCGCCCACCCGCCACCGTCGCGGGGCGCCTGCAGGCGTATCCTAGGCAGCCATGGCGTCCATGGGCGCGGACCCCCGACCCTCGCGTGGCCTGCTCCGTCGCTTCCCCGTGACGCTGGCCTTCCTGGCGATCCTGGTGGGGGTGGCGGCCTCGACGGGGAGCCTGTGGCACCGCGTGCCGCACGTCCTCATCCACGACGCCGGCTTCCGGCCGAGCGACGCCATGGCGCTCGACGTCGCGCGCCTGATCGGCGCCGCCTGGTTCACCACCGGACCCCGCAGCCTCCTCCAGGCCCTGCTGCTCACCGCCATCGGCGTGGGCCTGCTGGAACGCAGGTCCGGCAGCGTCCGCGCCGCCGTGGCCTTCCTCGGGCTGCATGCGGTCGCCTTCCTGAGCCTCGGCGCGCTCTACCTGCTCCCCGCCACCCACGGCCTGGTCCGCGACACCCGCGACATCGGCGCCTCCGCCGGCTACTTCGGCGTGCTGGCGCTCGTGGCCGGCGGGTCGCGCGGCTGGCGCTGGTCGGTGGGAGTCGCGGTGCTGGTCGCCGGCGCGACCTGGATCGCCGGCGCTGGCAGCCACGGGGTGCTGGGGCGCGACGTCAACGCCGGGGCCGAGCACACCATCGCCATCCTCGTGGGGGGCGGGATCGGCGGGTACCTGGGCGGGCGCGACCGGGCCCGCCGCGGGCCCGCCGAGCGTCACCGTCCCGCCCCGGGCGGACCGCAGGCCGACGCCTCCGACGGCGACGGCGCGCGGGGGAAGGGGGCGCCGTGAGCCGCTGGCGATGGCCGGTCGACGCCGGCTGGTGGGTGCGGCTGGCCGTGGCCATGCTGTTCGCGGTGGGCCTGGTGGACATCTGGTCGGCCGCCAAGGCGGCCGTCCCGGAGCGCCTCGACCTGCTGCGCGGCGTCGTCCCCTTCGAGTACCGCGCGGCCAGCCGCGTCGCCGCCGGGCTGGCGGGCTTCGCCCTGCTGGTGCTGGCCCGTGGCCTGGCGCGCCGGCAGCGCAACGCCTGGCGGCTGAGCATGGCGGTGCTCGTCCTGGGCGCCGTGGCCAACGTGCTCAAGGGGCTCGAGCTCGAGGCCGCCGCTGCCGGCCTGGCGATGGTGGCGGTGCTCGCGCTGGGCCGCAGGCAGTTCACGGCGCATCACGATCGCCCCACGGCCCGCAGGGCGGTGCGCGTGCTGGCGCTGGCGGTGCTGGTCACGCTGCTCTACGGGACCATCGGCTACGACGCCCTCGACCACGAGTTCCACCGCAGCCTGAGCCTGGCCGAGGGGCTCACGGCCACCGTGTCGATGTTCACCTTCGGGGCCCCGCCGCTGCCCCACACGCGCTTGGCACGCTTCTTCCTGGACAGCATCTACCTGCTGGCGGCGGTCAGCCTCGGCACCGCCGTGGTGATGGCGCTGCGCCCGGTGGTCGACCGCGACCGGGCGGGCGAGGCCGAGCGCAAGCGCGCGGCCGCCATCGTCGAGCGGCACGGGCGCTGGGCGCTCGCGCACGTCACGCTGCTGGGGGACAAGCAGATGTACTTCACGCCCGGGGGCTCGTTCATCGCCTACAAGACGGTCGGCAACGTCGGCCTGGCGCTCGGCGACCCGATCGGCCCGCCCGAGGACGCCGCGGCCGCCGTGGCGGCCTTCGCCGACTTCTGCCGCCAGCGCGCCTGGTTGCCGGTGTTCTACCAGACCCTGCCCGAGATGCGCCCCTACTACCGCGCCGTGGGCCTGCAGACGACGCCCATCGGGCAGGAAGCGGTGGTGGAGCTGGCCGGCTTCAGCATCTCCGGTACGCGCAACAAGAACCTGCGCGCCGGCGTGAACCGCATGGAGCGCGAAGGCTACCGGCTGCACTTGTACCCGCCCCCGCAGCCGCCGGAACGGCTGCACGCGCTGGCGGGGGTCTCCACCAGTTGGCTGCGGAGCCGGCGCACCGCCGAGAAGGAGTTCTCGCTGGGCCGCTTCGACGACGCCTACGTCGCCGCCAGCCCCGTCGCCACCGTCGAGGACGGCAGCGGTCGCGTCGTCGCCTTCGCCAGCCTGATGCCCGACTACGGCCACCACGGCCTGGCCGTCGACCTGATGCGCTCGGTCGACGACGCCCCGTCGGAGACGATGCTGTTCCTGTTCGTGCGGCTCATCGAGAGGCTGCGCGACGACGGGCTCGAACGCCTCGACCTGGGGCTGTCGGCGTTGAGCGGGCTCGACGCCTCGACGCGAGCGCCGCTCACGGAACGGGCGCTGGCCACGCTGTTCGAACGGGGCAACGGCCTGTACAACTTCAAGGGGCTGCACGTGTTCAAGAGCAAGTTCCACCCCACCTGGGAGCCGCGCGACCTCGCCCACCCGCCCGGCTTCGGGGTGCTCCAGGCGCTCGAGGCGGTGGCCATCGCCGACTCGCCCGTGGGCGTGTGGGGCGAGCTGCGCCTGGCCCTGGCCAACCGGCTGCGCGCGCAGCGCGCCGGCTGACGCCTTCCCGGCCGTGCCCGAGGGCGCGCACGGCGCCCCCTCGTTGTACGCCATAGGGACAAATTACCCGGCCCATCGACGCTACCGTTAGAAGAAAGCTCTGCTAGGAGGACCCCATGAAGGGTACCGTCACCGTCGACGAGGCGTTGTGCAAGGGCTGCGGACTCTGCACCGGGGTCTGCCCCAAGGGGCTGCTCGCCTTGTCGACGCGCTTCAGCACACGCGGCTACCACCCGGTCGAACTGGTCGATCCCGACGACCTCTGCACCGGCTGCGAGCTGTGCTCCGTCATCTGCCCCGAGGCCGCCTTCACCGTCTTCCGTGAACGGGCGGCCGCCTGATGGCGCGCGCGCTGCTCAAGGGCAACGTGGCCTTCGCCGAGGCCGCCGTTCGCGCCGGCTGCGAGGCCTACTTCGGCTACCCCATCACGCCGCAGACCGAGGCGCTCGAGCACATGGCGAAGCGCATGCCCGAGCTCGGCCGCGCCTTCGTGCAGGCCGAGAGCGAGGTCGCCGCCATCAACATGGTCTACGGCGCCGCCACCGCCGGCGTCCGCGTCATGACCTCGTCGTCGAGCCCGGGCGTCAGCCTGATGATGGAGGGGCTGTCCTACATCGCGGGCACGCGCGTCCCGGCGGTCCTGGTCGACGTCATGCGCGGCGGACCGGGCCTCGGCAACATCGCGCCGGCCCAATCCGACTACGCCCAGATGGTCCGGGGCGGCCCCCACGGCGACATGAAGATGATCGTGCTGGCGCCGGCCACCGTCCAGGAGCTGATCGACCTGACGGTGGAGGCGTTCGACCTGGCCGAGCGCTACCGCTGCATCACGGTGGTGCTGGCCGACGGCAGCCTGGGCCAGATGATGGAGCCCGCCGAGCTGCCGCCCATGCGCACCCCACGTGCCGCCGACGAGCGCCCCGCCTGGGCCCTGACCGGCGCCCGCGGCCGCGAGCCGCACGCCCTCACCTCGATCTACCTCGACCCCGAGCAGGAGGAGGCCTACAACCTCGAGCTGCAGGCCACCTACCGCGCCATCGAGGCCGCCGAGGTGCGCTACGTCGAGGAGCGCCTGGAGGGCGCCCGCATCGCCGTGGTCGCCTTCGGGACGGCCGGGCGCCTGTCGCTCACGGCGATCGACGCTGCGCGCGCGGAAGGGATCGAGGTCGGGCTGTTCCGCCCCGTCAGCCTCTACCCCTTCCCGGAGGAGCGCCTGCGCCAGCTCGCCGAGCGCGTCGACGCGCTGCTGGTCGTCGAGATGAACGCCGGCCAGATGATCGACGACGTCCGGCGCGTCACCCGCGAGCGCGTGCCGATCCGCTTCTACGGCCGCACCGGCGGCGTGGTGCCGATGCCGGAGGAGGTCCTCGAGGCCATCCGCGGGCTCCACGCCGAGCTCGTCCGCGAGGAGGCGGTGGCATGACCGTTCCCACCCTGACCCCCCGACTGACGCCCGTGGTGTCCTATCCCGAGGCGCTGGCGCCCACCCCCACCCACTACTGCCCCGGCTGCACCCACGGCATCGCCCACCGCCTGGTGGCGGAGGTCATCGACGAGCTGGGGATCCGGGAGGACACCATCGGCGTGGCCTCGGTAGGGTGCTCGGTCTTCGCCTACAACTACTTCGCCGTCGACTTCGCGCAGGCCCCGCACGGCCGCGCCCCGGCGCTGGCCACCGGCATCAAGCGCACCAGCCCCGACAAGCTGGTGTTCACCTACCAGGGCGACGGCGACCTGGCGTCGATCGGCTCGGCCGAGATCCTGCACGCCGCCGCCCGCGGCGAGAACATCACCGTGGTGTTCCTGAACAACGCCATCTACGGCATGACCGGCGGGCAGATGGCGCCCACCACCCTGCCCGGCCAGCGCACCACGTCGTCGCCGGCCGGCCGCGACCCCGCCACGCAGGGCTACCCGCTGCGGATGAGCGAGCTGCTGGCCCAGGTCGACGGCGCCGCCTACGTGGCGCGCCGTAGCCTCCACGACGTCGCCAACATCCGCCGCGCCAAGAAGGCGCTCCGCAAGGCCTTCGAGGTGCAGCAGCAGGGGCTCGGCTTCGCCATGGTGGAGCTGCTGTCGAGCTGCCCCACCAACTGGGGGCTGAGCGCCCAGGACTCGCTCGAGTACATCCGCGACGTGATGGTCCCCGCCTACCCGCTGGGCGAGTTCAAGGTGCCGGAGACCGAAGGCCGGGAGGCACGCTGATGCAGTCCGAGATCGTCATCTCCGGCTTCGGCGGCCAGGGGGCGCTGTTCGCCGGCCAGTTGCTGGCCTACACCGCGCTCGACGCCGGCCTCCACACCACCTGGTTCCCCTCCTACGGTCCCGAGATGCGCGGCGGCACCGCGCACTGCACCACCATCGTCTCCGACGCCCCCATCGGTTCGCCGGTGGTGCGCCACCCGCGTGCGGCGGTGGTCATGAACCTGCCGTCGCTCGAGCGCTACGAGCCGCTGGTGAAGGCGGGCGGAGTGCTGGTGGTCAACAGCTCCATCGTCGAGCGCCACGTCCAGCGCACCGATCTCCAGGTGCTGCGCGTGCCCGGGGACGACGTGGCCCAGGAGCTCGGCGACGGCAAGGTGACCAACCTGGTGCTGGTCGGAGCGCTGCTGACGCGCCTGCCGGTGCTGGAGTTGGAGCAGGTGAAGCGGACGCTCGAGCACGTCATCCCCGAGCGGCGCCGCAACCTGCTGGCGATGAACCTGCAGGCGCTCGAGCGGGGGGCCGCCCTGGCCGACCCGCTGGCCGCCGCGGTGTAGCGCTACGCCCCTGGGCCGCGAAGCCCGTCGACCTCCACCGACCTGCGCCCGAGCAGGTTCAGGCGGGTGCGCCGGATGGTGTCGGCCTCCACCACGCTGCCGTCGTCGAAGCGGAAGCGCAGCGCGTCCTGGGGGCACTGCACGATGCAGGCCGCGCAGCGGATGCAGGCGTCGGGGTCGGTGATCGTCACCTGGCGCCGGCCACCGTCCATCGCCAGCACCCCGCGCGGGCACACCTGGACGCACTCGGCGGCGCCGCTGCAGCGCTCGGGCTCGAGCTCGATGCGGGCGTGCCCGGCGGCCGCGAACGAGCTGACGAACCACGGCGTGGTCCCTTCGAAGTCGACGGCGAGCGCGGCGTCGGCCACCAGCGCCGCCACCGCCAGCACCGCCCAGGAGCGCCCCTCGATCCCTCCGAGCGCCGCCAGGGCGAGCGTCCCCAACCCGATGCCGCCGACGCCGAAGAGCGCGAACAGCGGCCAGCGCCGCCAGCCTCGCAACGGGAGACGGGGAACGGCGGCGTAGAGGCCGGTCACGCTCGCGAGGACGGCCACCGCCACGGCCGCTCCGGTGCGCCAACCGCCCAGCCCGGCGGCGACGGCGGCCGACAGCAGCGCAGCCGGCCAGCCCCAGATCAGCGCCATCTCCAGCCGCGCGCGGAGCGGGAAGCGCACCGCTCGCTCGCGCGCCACCACCCGCCGGCCGCGGTCGAGGAAGGCCCCCAGGTCGTCGGCCTGCGCCGGGCCCCAACGCACGCGGAAGCCAGTCGCCTCCTCGATGCGCCGTCGCTCGACGCCGGTGGCGCTGAGCTGAGGCAGCACCAGTTCGCGCCCCTCCACGCGCTCGGACAGACGCGCCGCGCGCACCGCCGCGATCACGTCATGGTGCGTGAAGTGGCCGCCGCCGGCAGCGCACCAGACGTTGATGCCGCGGCTGTCGGCGACCAAGAGCCACACGTCCCGCCCCGCCAGCGCGCGCTGCAGGCGCCGGACGGTGAGCGCGTAGTTGCCGGTCACCAGCACGGCCGCGTCCGCCCCCGGCCGCCCGATCGGTCGCAGACCCGTCGGCGCACGGTGCGGCAGCATGCGCAGCAGAGTGTCACGCAGCCCGCCGAGCACGGCGAGGGCGCTCACGGCGCCGCTCCCGCGCGACCCTCGCCGCCCGGCGCACGAGCCCGGACGATGCAGAAGGCGTCCCCCCACAACCGCTCCTCGACGACCTCGACGAACCCGGCCTCGCGGATCCGCGCGGGCAGCGCACGCACGGGGCGGGTGGTGGTCTGGGTGAGCAGGTAGGTCAGCAGCGCCAGGGGCCAGCGGCGTAGGGCATGCAGCACGCGCCTCGGCGCAGGCTCGGGCACGACCTCGTCGGCGATCAGCAGCCGGCCCCCGGCCACGAGCCGGGTGCGGGCCACCTCCAGCACGTAGGCCTGGGTGTCCTCCGCCATATCGCTGAACGCCAGGCAGGAGGCGACGGCGTCGAAGCTGGCGGGCGGGAAGCGGTCCTCGAGCTCCATGGCGTCGAGCTCGAGCCACGCCACGGGCGCGGCCGCGGCGTCGGGCGTCGGCTTGGCGCGCGCCACCTCCAGCATCGCCGCGTTGGCGTCGATGCCCACGACCCGCGCACCGCGCGCCGCGCAGGCGAGGGCCACGCCGCCGGTGCCGCAGCCGAGGTCGAGCACGCGCGCCCCCACGGCATCGGCGGTCGCGAGCTCGGCGAGCCGCCGGTGGACGCTCCCGATCCGGCCGCGCGAGAGCAGCTCGATGCCGCGGTCGTAGCGTTCCGCCGTGGACTCCAGCAGACGCATCCACACGAAGCTGGCCATCGTCGCCTCCCCCCGCCGACAGCCTACCGCCGGGCCGCGATCGGGCGCGGCCGTTCCCGTGCGCCGGCGCGACCGGGTGCAGGAGACGGTTCCGTTCGGTAGCGTTCGGCTCACAGCATGCGCATGCTGCGGGCCTAGAATGCCTGCATCGCAGCCACCGGGACGGCATCGCCGTCCCCGTCGTCGTCGGGAGGAGCGTCGCCCATGCCGTTCATGCGAAGCCGACCGAAACGTTCCGTGCGCCCGCCCAGGCCCGGCTGGGATCCCTCGCTGTGGGCGACCCGCGTCCCTCTGACGCACACCGAGAACTTCCAGGAGGTGTTCAGGGCCGCCTGGGAGAACCGCGACGCCGCCGGTTATGCCTGGCGCATCCTGCAGGACGGCGTATGCGACGGCTGCGCCCTGGGCACCAGCGGGATGACCGACTGGACCCTCGATGGCGTCCACCTGTGCAACGTGCGCCTGCGCCTGCTGCGACTCAACACCATGGGGCCGCTCGATAGCGCGCGCCTGGCCGACGTCGCCCCCCTCAAGGGGATGCGCTCGCGCGACCTGCGCGGGCTCGGCCGCCTGCCGCGACCGATGATCCGGCGTCGGGGCGAGCCGGGCTTCCAGCCGATCGCCTGGGACGATGCCCTCGACCTCATCGCGGAACGGCTCGGCACAGCCGAGCCCGATCGCTGCTACCTCTACCTCACCAGCCGCGGCATCCCCAACGAGACCTACTACGTCGCCCAGAAGGCGATGCGCGCCCTCGGCACCAACAACATCGACAACGCCGCCCGCGTCTGCCACTCCCCCAGCACGGTCGGCCTCAAGGCCGCGCTCGGGGTGGCCGCCACCACCGTCTCCTACAGCGACCTGATCGGCACCGACGTGGTGACCTTCCTCGGCTCCAACGTCGCCAAGAACCAGCCCGTGGTGATGAAGTACCTCTACCACGCCAAGAAGGCGGGGACGAAGGTGGTCACCGTCAACCCCTACGTCGAGCCGGGCATGGACCGCTACTGGATCCCGTCGGACCTCGAGAGCGCCCTGTTCGGAACGCGCATCAGCGACCGCAGCTACCGCATCGCGGCCGGCGGCGACCAGGCGTTCCTGCGCGGAACCCTCAAGGCGATGATCGACCAAGGTGCCGTCGACCGCGCCTTCATCGACACGCACACCGAGGGCTTCGACGAGCTCCGCGAGCTCCTCGACGGCCTCGACTGGCCGGAGCTGGAGCGCGCCAGCGGCGTCGCGCGTTCGGCCATGGAGGAGTACGCGCGCCTGCTCGGGCGCGCCGAACGCGCGGTGTTCGTGTGGGGCATGGGCATCACGCAGCACACCTTCGGCGAGGACAACGTCCGCGCCGTCATCGACCTGGCCCTGGCCCGAGGCTTCGTCGGCCGGGAGGGGTGCGGGCTCATGCCGATCCGCGGGCACTCCGGGGTCCAGGGCGGGGCCGAGATGGGGGCGTACGCCACCGTGCTCCCGGGCGGACGCCCCGCCGACGCGGAGCACGCGGCCGAGCTCTCCAGCCTCTACGGCTTCGAGGTGCCGACCGGCCGCGGGCTCACCACGCCCGAGATGCTGGACGCCGCCCGCGACGGCCGCATCGACGTGCTCATGGCCGTCGGCGGCAACTTCCGTGAGGTCATGCCCGACCCCGTGGGCGTCGACGAGGCTCTGGACCGCGTCGCACTGCGCGTCCACATCGACATCACCCTCAGCAGCCAGATGCTCCAGGACCCGGCGGACACCGTGCTGCTGCTGCCGGCGACCACGCGCTACGAGATCCCGGGGGGCGTCACCGAGACCTCGACCGAGCGGCGCATCGTGTTCAGTCCGGAGATCCCCGGGCCCCGCATCGCCGAGGCGCGCCCCGAGTGGCGCGTGATCTCGGAGGTGGCCGCGCGGGCCCGGCCCGACAGGGCGGAGGCGCTGCGCTTCCCCGACACTGCCGCCATCCGCGCCGAGATCGCTCGCGTCATCCCCATGTACGACGGCATCCAGACGCTCTCGAAGAAGGGCGATCAGGTGCAGTACGGCGGAGTCCGGCTGTGCGAGGGCTGGACCTTCCCCACCGCCAGCGGCAGGGCGCGCTTCCTGGTGCAGGCCCCGCCCGAGCTGCACCGCGACGAGGGCGCCTTCGTGGTCATCACCCGGCGCGGCAAGCAGTTCAACAGCATCGTGCACGAGGACGTCGATCCCCTCAACCGCCTGCCGCGCGACGCCGTCATCGTCAACCGCCACGACGCCGAACGCCTGGGGCTCGGTCGCGGCACCGACGTGATCGTGTCCAACGAGCACGGGGCGTTCCGAGGCAGGCTCTTCTTCGCCGACGTCGCCCCCGGCTCGGTCCAGCTGCACTGGCCCGAGGCCAACGTTCTGGTGGACCCGCGGGCGCACGCGCCCCACGCGCACATCCCCGCCTACAAGGACGCGGTCGCCCGCATCGAGCCGGCCGGCACGGCCCATGCCGTGGCCGGCGAGTCCGCCGCCGCGGCGGCGGTACCGCGGGTATGAGGGCACGGCGATGAAGGTACCGACATGAAGGCACCGACATGATGGGTAGCGACCGAGCCCCCGCGCGGCGCGTCGTGATCCGGCGCGCGAGGCTCCAGCAGGGCGAGGCGTATGCGCGCGACGCAGCCGATCTCGTCGCCGTCGAGGAGCCGCTGCAGATCCGGCTGCTGCTGGCGGGCGAAGACCCGCGCGGCAAGGGCACCCCGCTCGCCCTCACCATGCGCACGCCCGGGAACGACGTCGACCTGGCGGCCGGCTTCCTCTTCGGCGAGGGCGTCGTCGCCAAGCGCGACGACATCGTCGCCATCCGTCGCTGCCAGGACCCTGCCGAGGCCGAGCGCCACAACATCCTCAAGGTCCACCTGCGCAGCTCCGAGCTACCCTCGGCGGCGCGGCTGGAGCGGCACTTCGCGGTGAACAGCGCCTGCGGGGTGTGCGGCAAGACGCACCTCGAGGCCCTCGAGATGCGCTGCCCGACGCCGCTGGCGCCAGGACCGCGGCTGTCCCCCGAGGTGCTGGCGCACCTTCCCGGAGCACTCCGCGCCGCGCAGACGGTGTTCGGTCGGACCGGCGGCCTCCACGCCGCCGGCCTGTTCACACGCGACGGCGAGCTGGTGGCCCTGCGCGAGGACGTGGGCCGCCACAACGCGCTCGACAAGCTGGTGGGCTGGGCGCTGTTGGAAGGACGCCTGCCGCTCGCCGAGCACGTGGTGTGCGTCAGCGGTCGCGCCAGCTACGAGCTGACGCAGAAGGCGGTGGTGGCAGGGGCCGCGGTGCTGGCGGCCGTATCGGCGCCATCGAGCCTGGCGGTGGACGTGGCCCGGCGTTTCGGCCTGACCCTCGTGGGATTCCTGCGTGACGAACGGTTCAACGTCTACGCCGGCGAGCAGCGTCTCGATCTGGCGCCTTCGCGGCCGTCGGCTCAGGCCTCGCCGACCTCGCCGGGGTCGGCGATCCCCACCCGCACGGCGTAGAGCGCCGCCTGGGTTCGGTTGCGCAGGTTGAGCTTGGCGTAGAGGTCGCTGAGCCGGTTGCGCACCGTCTTCTCGGTGCAGCCGAGGCGCTCGGCCAGGACCCGGTTGTCGCTGCCCTCGGCCAGCAACTCCAGCAGCGCCCGCTCCGACGCCCTCAGTCGGTCGTCGCCCGGCACCCGGGGGCGGCGGCGTGGCAGCGCTCGCACCAGCGCCGGGACGTTGCCCGGATGTTCCCCCTCGGCCACCCTCAGCAGGACGTCGACGAGCGCCTGGGTGCCGAGGCGCTTGGAGATGCGTGCGGCCACGACGTCGTCCTCGTCGGCCTCCGAGCGATCGGTGCCGCCGTCGGTGAGGGTGACGACGCTGAGCTGCGGCGCCTCCAGGTGCAGGATCGTGGCGGCGTGGACCCCGTCGACCCGGCTGAGGCCTTCGTCGAGGAGGGTCACGTCGGGACGGACCTCGAGCGCCCAGCGCAGGGCGTCCTTCCCCGAGCCCACGTCCCCGACCACGCGCAGCCGCGGATGACCCGACAGCACCGCCGTGAGGGCCTGGCGCAGCATCAACTGCGGCGCCCCCAACAGCACCCGTACCTGGGCACCGGCCGATACCACCTGCCGCTGACTCCCCTTGCCCGTTCTCACGCCGATCCCGACCATCGTCCCGGCCTCCGCTACGGCGATCCGATGGCGCGATCGCGGCGCACACCAGCGCCGCATCCCGTTCGCGCACTCGTGTCGGATCCCCTGATGCCAGGGTGGCAGCAGAACGGCGCCCGGAGGTCGGCGGCATCCTGGACGACCGTGTAGGAGAAAATCCTACACGGACCCCGCGTTCTCATCCCTGACGCAAATCTGAGGCTCTCAACGCCGGGGCCAAACGTCCCGTCAATCGACTCGGGCGTGGCCGTGCAAGCGCTCTTGCAGCCGCCCCAGGAAGCTGCGGTGGCCCGGCCCCGTCTGGTCCAGGGTGCGGTACACGGCCAGCTTGAGGGCGTCCTCGACGAAGACGAACACCAGGCAGTAGATCCATACCAGCCCCACCGTCCACCAGGGGATGGCGGCGACGAAGATCCCTAGCCCCACGATCAGCACCGCCACCGCCTGTGTCCCGAGCACGGCGCCGAGCAGGGCGGGGGCCGGGAACGGCCGGGCCAGGAAGGGATGGCGCGTGCGGGCCACGAACAGCGTGAGGTGGCCGGCGACCGCCAGCTTCAGGTAGATGAGCGTCTGCAGCTGCGCAGCATCGAGGGGCAGGTAGGCGCGCGCCAGCGCCAGCAACGTGAAGGTCTCGATGACCCCCATCAGGCCGAGCGCCGTGGCCACCGTCAGCACTCGCCGCATGTCCCAGCGCACGGGCCTGTCGGCCAGCCGGGTGCGATCGAACGCGATGGTGAGGATGGGCAGGTCGTTGAGCAGGGCCAGCAGGATCACCATGATGGCCGTGATGGGGTAGGCCTGGAACGCGATCATCGCCAGCGTCACGAAGAAGATGATGCGGATCGTCTCCGTGATGCGGTAGATGGCGTACGAGGTCATGCGCTCGAAGATGCGGCGCGCCTCCTCGACCGCTCGCACGATCACCGATAGGCCGGGGGCCGTCAGCACCACGTCGGCAGCGCTGCGGGCGGCGTCGGTCGCGCCGCTCACCGCCACGCCCACGTCGGCCTGCTTGAGCGCCGGCGCGTCGTTGACGCCGTCGCCGGTCATGCCCACGATGTGATCGCGCCCCTGGAGCGCCTTCACGATGCGGTACTTGTGTTCGGGGAAGACCTCGGCGAAGCCGTCGGCGCGCTCGACCCAGGCGCCCGTCTCGCCCTCGGGGTGCCCGGGCTCGAACAGGTGCTCGGCGGGGAGAAGACCGCTACCGAGCCCCAACTCCGTGGCGATCTGCTTGCCGATCGCGACGTTGTCGCCCGTGACCATCTTGACCTCGATGCCGTGCGCCTGAGCCTGCGCGATGGTCTCGGCCGAGTCGGGGCGCGGCGGATCGGACAGCGCCAGCAGGCCGAGGAGCTGCCAGGGTTCCTGATCGACCGCCCGCGCCACGGCCAGGGTGCGGAAGCCGTGGTGGGCCAGCTCGCCGACCTTGGCCTGCACCTGGTGGAGCGCGCGCTCGTCGAGCTCGACCAGCGAGAGCACGGCCTGGGCCGCACCCTTGGTCACCCGCCAGGTGGCGCCGCCCTCGGCGGCGACCCGCGCCTCGCTCCGTTTCCGTACGGGGTCGAAGGGAACGTAGGACTCGCGCCCGAAGGGGTCGAGGTCGGCCCCGGCAGCGCGGGCCCCGTCGAGCACCGCCTGGTCGATGGCGTCGGCGTTGGCCTCGTCGGACGCGAGCGCTGCCGCTGTGAGTACGGTCCGGGCGTCGATGCCGGCGAACGGCACCGGCTCGCCGAGCTGCAGCTCGTTCATGGTGAGCGTGCCGGTCTTGTCCGAGCACAGCACGTCCATGCCCGCCATCTCCTCGATCGACTCGAGGCGCGCCACGATGGCCTTCATCCGCGCCAGCACGGTGGCGCCGATCGCCATCGTCACGCTCAGGACCGCCGGCATGGCGACGGGGATGGACGCCACGGTGAGGATGAGCGCGAACTGAGCCAGCTCCAGGAACGGCACGCCGTGGAAGAGCTCGACCACCACCAGCACCGCCACCAGCCCCAGGCTCAGGTAGATGAGGTAGTCGCCGATGGCGAGGATGGCGCGCTGGAAGTGCGACTCGGGCTTGGCGCTGGCGACCAGGCGCGCGGTGCGCCCGAAGAAGGTGCTGCCTCCGGTGGCGGCGACCAGCCCCGTCATCTCACCCTGCCGGACTACCGAGCCGGAGAAGCCCACGTCCCCCGGGGCCTTGTCGACCGGCAGGGACTCGCCGGTCAGCGCCGACTGATCGATCGAGAGGTAGTCTCCGTCCACCAGCTTCACGTCGGCGGGTACGATGTCGCCCAGCCGCAGCCGGACGATGTCGCCGGGGACGAGCTGCGTCGCGTCGATCGGCTTCCAGCTGCCGTCACGCCGCACTCGCGCCCGCAGGGCCAGCTGCTTCTTGAGCGCCTCCACCGCGTTCGAGGCCTGGAACTCGTGCCAGAAGCCGACCAGGGCATTGAACAGCAGCATCACCACGATGACGATCAGGTCGGTCCAGTGGCCCACGATGGCCGAGAGCACCGCCGCCACCTCGATCATCCAGGCGATCGGACCCCAGAAGAAGCGTGCGAACTTCAGGAGCGGGCTCTCGCGGCGCTCCTCCACGGTGTTGCGGCCGTAGCGCTCGAGCCGCTCGGCCGCCTCGGCCTCCCGCAAGCCGTCGGGGCCGCAGTCCAGTCTCCGATACAGCTCCTCGACCGCAACGCCCGCCAACTCCCGCGGATCGCCGACGACCGCCGCTGCGCCCGCCCGCTCCGGCACCGGCCCCTCGTCACCGCGTCGCCGATCCCGCCGTCGTTCCATGGTCACGCCTTCTCCCCGACCGCCGGCCGCTGCTGCCCAGCAGGCAGCGCCGCCGGCATGCTAGCGCCAGGAACGGCCCCCCGCAAGAGACGGGCGCCCCTCGCCCGGCGTGCCGCTGCCACGGGAGGTCTCATCGACCGCTGCTAGAACTGGAGGCGTCGCGCCGGTCCAGCGCGCGACTCACCCCGGCGCGAGGAAGGAGGCCGCCATGACCTCGGCCCAGGCCGCCGCCGAACGCACCCCCGAGAACGCCGCCAACGTCCAGCGTTGGTACCTCTCCTACGCCCTCCTCGGCCTCGTGGTGGCGGGCGTCGCGCCGATCGTGCTGCCGCTGCTCGCCGCCCGCTACGGCGGTCCGTCCGCGCCCGGTCTGGTGATGGCCAGCGTCAACCTCGGCATGCTGGCCGCCCCGCTGTGGGGTGAGCTGGCCGACCGTACCCAGGGGCACCGCCCCATCTACGTGCTGGGGCTAGCTGCCCTCGCCGCCACCACCGCGCTGTTCCCGCTGCACCACGACCTGCCGTGGTCGCTGGGCACGGCGCTGGCCGTCGGCCTGGCGGGCTCGGCGACCGCCACCGTGGCCACCCTGTTCGTCACCGAGCGTCACCCGCGCGCGAGTTGGGGGGCGCGCTTCGGATGGCTGCAGACCTTCTTCGGCGGCGGTCAGGTCGTCGGCCTGGTGCTGGCGGGCGCCCTCGGCGCCGATCACGGTCCGCTGACGCTGGGGTTGGCCGCGCTAGCCGCACTGCTGGCCGCCGGCATGTTCCGGCTGGTGCCGGCCACCACGCAGCGGGCTCGCCCCGGCTCGGGGCACCCTCACGCACGGCACGGCGGGCTGCTGCTCGGCGCCATGATGACGCACGTCCACCTGCCCCACCTGCGGGCGGGTCTGCGCGAGCTGCCGGGATTGCTGCGCGCCGGCCGGTCGTCCCCGTTCTTCGTGTTCCTGAGCGGCTGGTCGCTGGCCAACATCGGCGGCGCCGCGCTCTTCTCCTTCTACCCGCTGGTGATGGTGCACGTCTTCGGCCTGGGGGCCGGGGCAGCCTCCTGGGCGTTCGCCGGCGCCGCGGCCCTGGGTCTACTGCTGTACGGTCCGGCCGGCGCTCGCTCCCGCCGCTCCGGGCCGACGGCGGTCTATCGCGCCGGGTTGGTGATGCGGCTCGCGGCGCTGCTGTTCCTGGCCGTGGTTGGCGTGGTGCCCGTGGCGGGTCGCGGTTGGCTGGCGGTGCTCGGCTTCACCCTGATCGTGCTGAGCTGGTCGCTGCTGGCGGTGGCGAGCTCCGACCTGGCGGCCGAGAGCTCGAGCCTGCCCCAGGGCGAGACGATGGGGCTCTACGCCGCGTCGGGCGCCGTGTCGGCGGTGGTCGGCTCGTTGCTCGGCGGCCTGGTGGCGGCGCTGACCGGCTACCCGGGCCTGCTGTGGCTAGCCGTGCTGTTCCTGGCGGCGACGCTGGCGCTCACGCCGCGACGCCGGGCCGGCGCCGCCGCGCGCGACGCTGGGCCCGACGCCAAGGCTGGCGCTGCGGCTCGCGCCGCGCAGGAAGCACAGCGCTAGGGGCCCGCGCGCGTCGGCGCCGGATGCCGGTCGTAGTTGGTCAGCTCCACGTAGCCCACCCCCGTCCGGCTGCCGCTGGCACGGACGTCGCCCTCCCAGTAGGCGATGCCGGTGGTGGCCTTGGTGTCCATCTCCTGGTCGTCCATCACCGGCGCCACGGTGACGTCGATGCCGAAGCGCGGGACCTGGACGCGCCACCCCAGCGGGTACACCGCCCCCGTCGCGGGGCTCGTCCAGGTCCGGCCGCTGGGGGTCACCACGAAGTCCTTGGCGGCGAGGTGGACCGTCCGCCCGTCCTGGGTCACGAACGAGCCCGCCTCGGCCGCGAGCCCGCCGCCGTCGGCGCGGATGAGGTAGAGCATCAGCTCGGTGTCGTCGTCGAACTGCAGGCTGTACCAGTCCCAGCCGGCGTAGCCGGACATCGAGAAGTCGCCCCACCGGTGGTCGTGCCAGGCCAGCCCCGTGACCTGCAGATCCCGGCAGCCGAGGAAGGTGCAATCCACCCCGAGCGTGCCGCTGACCTGCATCCGTGTGTTCGACACGTAGTAGCTCACGCCCCCGGGCCCCATCGACTGGATGCCCGGCGGATCGCCGTGCAGGGCGTCGGGCTTCTCCGGATCGAGGGTGAGGTCGATGCTGTAGCCGTCGCCCGACGCGCGGATGTGCTGGCGGTCGGTGCCCGGGATCGTCTGCGCCGACCAGTCGGCCACGTAGACGTCGTAGCGGTCGCGCGACGAGCCGCCCTGGTAGCCCCACACCGTGGAGGTCTGGGCGCTCGCGAAGCGATGGTCGGTCAGGTCGGTCACCGCGAAGTGGCCCACGTAGGCCTTCTCCATCAGCAGGTCCATCGGCACGAACCCGAAGGCCTTCATCGAGGGCGGCGCGTACACCTTGAAGAAGGTGAGCTCGAAGCCGTAGTGGTGACCCTGTGCGTCGGTCAGGTGACCGGTGTAGTACCACCACTCGATCGGCGCGCGGTGGGCCGCCTGGTCGCGAGGCAACTCGACCGGCCGCACCGGGTAGGGGTGGTCGTAGACGCTGGGGACGCAGGCGGTGAGCGTCACGATCAGCAGCAGCGGGGCCAGGATCCGTAGGCGGCGCGCAGGCATGCGCCAGCCTACCGGGCCCGGCTCCCACCGACCGTGGCTGGGCTCGCATGTCCCCGGCCGGCACCCCCCGGCGCGCGAGAAGGCATGATGGGGACGTAGCGATGCGAGGGGATCCGTCCGAACCAGCCCCAGCGGGGACGCGCCGGTGAAGCTGCTCTGCGCGGCCGACGTCCACCTGGGCCGCCGGCCCTCCCGACTGCCCGAGGGGCTGGCCGGGCGGGCGGCCGACCTCGGCCCGGCGGCCGCCTGGCGGCGGCTCGTCGACGAGGCGCTGCGGCGTGAGGTCCACGCTGTCCTGCTCGCCGGCGACGTCGTCGATCAGGACGACGACTTCTTCGAGGCCTACGCCGACCTGCGCGCCGGCGTGGAGCGGCTCGCCGCGGCCGGGGTGGCGGTGCTGGGCGTGGCCGGCAACCACGACGTCGAGGTGCTCCCCCGCCTCGCCGAGGCGGTGCCCGGCTTCACCCTGCTGGGCCGCGGCGGCCGCTGGCAAGCGCAGCGGCTGGAGAGCGCCGACGGGTCCCGCGTGCGCGTGCTCGGATGGTCGTTCCCCGAGCCCCAGACCCCGAGCGACCCGCTCGCGAGCGGACTGCCCGAGCGCACCCCCGAGGTCACCGTCGGCCTGCTGCACTGCGACCGCGATCAGACCGGCAGCCGCTACGCCCCGGTCCGCTCGGCCGACCTGACGGCCGCGCCGGTGGACGCCTGGCTGCTCGGCCACGTCCACAAGCCCGACATCACCCCCGGCCGGCGACCCATCGGCTACCTGGGGTCGCTGGTCGGCACCGACCCCGGCGAACCGGGGCCGCACGGCGCCTGGCTGCTGGAGGTGGCGCCCGACGGCGGCCTGACCCTGAGCCCGGTGCCCCTGGCGCCGCTGCGCTGGGAGACGCTGGAGGTGCCGTTGGGCGCGCTCGCCGAGCCCGCCGACGTGACCTCCCGGATCGCCGCCGCCCTCGACGATCTCCACGACGCCCTGCCGGGGCCACGGCCCGAGGCCGTCGGCTGCCGCCTACGCCTCACCGGCCGTACCGCGCTGCGCACGGAGATCGCTCGGCAGCTCGAGCGTGACGATCCGCGCACCCTCGCCCTGACCCGGGACGGCACCCGCTATTTCGTCCACGCCTTCGGGCTGGAGGCACTCCCCGCGCACGACCTCGAGGCGTTGGCGCGCAGCTCCGATCCGGTCGGCCTGCTCGCGCGCAGGCTGCGGCTGCTGCAGGGGCACGGCGACCCCGAGGAACGTGCCGCTCTGCTGCAGGCGGCCGAGGCGCGGCTGGCTGCGGTCCCGCGCCGCCGCCACCTGCGCTCCGCCGGCGCCGCTCCGCCCGACCGCGAGCGCGTCGCCGAGCTGCTCACCGCCGCCGCCCTCGACGCCCTCGACGCGCTGCTCGCGCAGCGGGAGGTGCAGACGTGAGGCTCACGCGGCTGCGCGTCGACCGCCTCCCGGGCATCGATCCGGGCTTCGAGCTGCGCGACCTCGCCCCCGGCGTGAACGTGGTGGTAGGCCCCAACGCCTCCGGCAAGAGCAGCCTGCTCCGGGCCGTGCTCGCCCTGCTGTACCGCGAGGAGCAGGCGGGGGCGGGGGCGGTGCTGACGGCCACGTTCGCCGACGACGACGGCGAGCTGCGGGTCGAGCGGATCGGCGACGACGTTCGCTGGACGCGCGAGGGCCGCGAGGTAGCGCCGCCGGACCTGCCGCCCCACCACCTGGTCGGGTGCTACGTGCTGGGCGTCGAGGACCTCACCTCCGACGGCGTCACCGACGAGGCCATCGGGCGCCAACTGGCGCGCGAGCTCGCCGGAGGCTACGACGTGGCGGCCCTGACCGAGGGGGAACCGTTCCGCCTCAAGACCACACACGGCCAGGCCGAAGCCCGGCGCCTGCAGCGCGCCGAGGAGGAGCTGGCCCGGGTCGTGCGCGAGCGCGACGAGCTCGCCCGCGAACAGGCCAGGATGGCGCACTGGCGCGAGCAGGTGGCCGAGGCGGACGCGGCGCGACGCGAGCTCGAGGTTCGCCGGCGCGCCCTCGAGCTGCTGCACGCCCGGCGCGAGCTACGCCGCCGCGACGCCGAGCTCGAGCCCTTCCCCGCCGGCCTGGACCGGCTCACCGGCGACGAGGGAGAGCGGCTCGCGGGCCACCGACAGGCGATCGACGAGCGCACCACCGAGCTCGACGAGGCGCGAGCGGCCCGTGACGCGGCCGACGCGCGCCTGTGCGCCTCCGGTCTCGCCGACAGCCCCGTCACGCAGGCCGACCTCGAGGTGGAGCGCACCCGGCTCCGCGACCTCCGTCGGCTCGACGGTGAGCGCACCGGCCTCGAGGAGCGCCGGCGCTCCGCCCGGACCGAGCTGGATCGCGTGCACGGCGCCCTGCGCGCCGATGATGCGGCCGTCGCACCACCGCCTCGACTCGATCCCGGCACGCTCAGCGCCGTCGACGACGCCCTCGACGGCAAGCGCGACCTCGACGCCCGGCTGCGCCAGCTCGATCACGCCCTGGCGGCGCTCCCCACCGAGGCCGAACGCCGCGACGACCCGGAGCGCCTGCGGGAGGCGCGCGCCGCGTTGCTGGCCTTCCTGGCGGCCGCGCGCGGCGGCCGCTGGCCGGCACTGCGCTGGCTGGGGCTGGGGCTGGCGCTGGCAGGCCTTGGCGCTGCGGTGGCGCTGGCCGTGCTGGCCGCCGCCGAGCCTCTGCGACTCGGCATCGCCGCGGCCGTGGCCTTGATCGGCCTGCCGCTGCTGCTCCAGGACGGGGCCGCTTCGCGCGCTCGCGCCGCCGCGGCGCGCTTCCGCGCCTGCGGCCTCGATGCTCCGGCGAGCTGGACGGCCGACGGCGCCGAGGCGCGCCTGCGCAAGCTCGACCGGGCGCTGGCGCAGGCGGAGCTGCTCGAGCTGCGACTGGCCGAGCGCCACGACGCCGAGCGCCGGCGCGGGGACCTCGGAACGCGGCTATCCGCCGTCGAGGCCGAGCTGGCGCGGCTCGCCGCCGACGTGGGGTTCGACCCCCGGCAGCTCGACGCCGGCCTCCAACGTTGGCTGCGCCTGCTGGACGCCGCCGACCGAGCCGACGTTGGGCTGAGGGAGACCGTGGCCGCCCTGGCCGAGGTACGGCCGGCCCTCGAGGCCGCGGCCAACGCGCTCGACACCTTCCTGACCGACCACGGCGCGCCCCCCGAGGTCACCGCCGTTGGCAGCGTCGACGTGCTGGAGGCACGTCTCGACGCCCTGGCCGGACGCGTGGCGGCACGCGACGCGGCCCGGGTCGACCGCGACCGGGCCGACGCCGACATCGCCCGCGCCGAACGCGAGCTGGTGCGCCTGCGCGGTGAGGTGCGCACGCTGCTCGAGGGCGCCGGCCTCGACGCCGGCGACGATCCCGCGGTCGCCTCGGCATCCGATCGCGAGCTGATGCTGCGGCTCGAGCGCCGCCCCGCCTACACAGCCGCACGCGAGGCCCGCGACGCCGCCGCCGTTCTCGAGCGCGCCGCCGCTGACGCCCTGGCGGACCGCGCCGACCTCTTGCGAGCGGTCGACGACGATGACGAGGACGGCCTCGTCGCCGGCGTGAACGAGCTCGAGGCAACGGTGCAGAGCGGCGGTGAGGCGAGGGACAGGCTGGCGGCCACCGGCGCCCTCATCGAGCGGGCCGCGCGCGAGCGCGACCTCGAGGACGCACGGGCCGAGCGCCAGGGCGCGGCCGACGCGCTGGCCGACCGGGTCGACGACGCCCTCCGGGCCGAGGCGGGGCTGTTCCTGCTCGAGACGGTGGAGGCCGAGGCGGAGCAACGCAGCCAGCCGCAGGCGTTGCGCACCGCGGCCAGCTGGTTCCGGCGCTTCACGCGCGACCACTACGAGCTGCGCTTCGACCGCCGCGCGGGGAGCTTCTCGGCCTTCGAGACCGCCAGCGGCGAGCGCCGTTCCCTCCGCGAGCTCTCCACCGGCACGCGCGCCCAGCTGTTGCTGGCGGTGCGCGCGGCGTTCGCCACCGCGGCCGAGCGCGACGGCGTCCGCCTCCCCCTCCACCTCGACGAGGCCCTCACCACCGCCGACGTCGAGCGCTTCCGGGCGGTGGCGACCGGCCTCGCCCTGCTGGCGCGCGAGGGCGACCGGCAGCTGTTCTACCTGACGGCCCGACCCGAGGACGCCGAGCTGTGGCGGGGCGCGTCCGGCGGCGAGGCACCGGTGCACGTCATCGACCTCGCCCAGGTGCGCGGCATCGGCGTCACCGCCGCCCTCGCACCGGAGGCGCTGGCGCTGCGCCCGCGCCCCGAGCCCCCGGCTCCGAACGGCCGCTCCCCCGAGGCCTATGCGACCGCCCTCGGCGTGCGCGCCATCGACCCCTGGCGTCCGCCCGAGGCCTGCCACCTGTTCCACCTGCTGCGCGACGACCTGCCCCTGCTCCATCGCCTGCTGCGCGCCGACGTGGCGCACCTCGGCACCCTCCGCAGCCTGCTCGAGGGGCCGGCGGTCGGCGAGCTGCTGCGCGAAGGCGAGCGCGCACGGCTGCGCGCGCGCCTGGCCGGGACGGTGGCCTACCTGGCGGCCTGGCGGCGGGGGCGCGGGCGGCCGCTCGAACGCAGCGCCTTGGAGGCCGCCGACGGCGTCAGCGCCACCTTCCTCGACCGTGTCGACGCGCTCGCCGAGGCGGTCGGGCGCGACGCCGGCGCCCTGCTCGAGGCCCTCGAGCGGGGCGAGGTGGCACGCTTCCAGACCGACAAGCGCGAGCAGCTCGCCGCCTGGCTCGAGCTCCACGGCTACCTCGGCAACGGCGCCGTACTCGACGCGGCCGCCCTGCGCCAGCACGCCCTGGCGGGCATGGCCGAGGCGCTACGGGCGAGCGGCGGAGCCGATCCCGACCGCGAGCTGTCGGACGAGGCCGCCGAGCTCAGTCGCTGGCTCGCCGCCGGCATCGCCGCCGGCTCCGACGCGCCCGACGCGTAGGCGGGACCGCCACCCCGAAGCCCCGCGATGCGGTAGAACTCGGCCATGACCGAGCCCTCCTTCTGGGAACGCCCCGACGTGGTCGAACGCTTCGGCGCCCGCGAGCCGGACCGCCGCCTGGTGGCCCTGGTCGAGCGCAGGGGCGCGGAGCGGCTGCGCACCCTCGACGTCGGCTGCGCAGCCGGACGCAACAGCCGCTTCCTGGCCGCGGCCGGGGCCGAGGTGTGGGCCCTCGACGGCTCCGGGGCGATGGTCGACGCCGCCCGCGCCCAGCTCGCCGAGCTGCTCGGCGCCGAGGAGGCCGAGCGCCGCGTGCTGCACGGCCGCATGGACGACCTGAGCGCCTTCGCCGACGCCTCGTTCGACTTGCTGCTGGCGCTCGGCGCCTTCCAGAACGCCGTCACCGACGACGAGTGGGAGCGCACCCTGGGCGAGGCGGCGCGCGTGCTGGCGCCGGGCGGGCTGTGCCTGGTGGCCAACTTCTCGCCCGACTCGCAGCCCCACGGCGCCCCTCTCGAGCGCGTCCCCGACGAACCCCACGTCTTCCAGGGCTTCGGCGGCCCCCACCGGCGCATCAGCCTGCTCACCGCCGCCGAGCTCGACGCCAGCTTCGCCCGGCACGGCCTCCTCCCGGCCGAGCCGACGGCCGAGGTGCGGGTGGATACCGAGCGCGGCTACCGGACCACGGTGAACGCGCTCTACCGGAAGCAGGGCCGATGAGGATCGCCGACATGAACTGGATGCAGGTCGAGCGCTACCTGGAGCGCGACGACCGCGCCGTGGTGCCCATCGGCAGCACCGAGCAGCACGCCTACCTGAGCCTCGCGACCGACGACGTGCTGGCCGAGCGGATGGCGGTGGAGGCGGCCGCGCCGCTGGGCGTGCCGGTGTTCCCACCGCTGAACTTCGGCATCACGCCCGCCTTCCTGGCCTACCCCGGCACCGTCAGCCTGCGGCAGGAGACGCTCGAGGCGGTGCTCCTCGACGTCCTCGACAGCCTCGCCGTCACCGGCTTCCGGCGCGTTCTGGTGGTCAACGGCCACGGCGGCAACAGCCCCGCCGAAACGGCCGTGCTGGACTGGGCCGAACGGCGGCCGGAGATGCGCGTGAAGTGGCACGACTGGTGGCGCGCGCCGGCGACCGCCGAGGCGGTCCGCGCCATCGACCCGCAGGCCTCGCACGCCTCGTGGATGGAGGCCTTCCCCTGGACCTCGCTTCCGGAGGTGGAGCCGCCGGCCGAGCCCAAGCCGATGGTCGACCTCGGCCGCTGGCGGCAGCTCGACGCCGACGCGGCGCGGGCGCTGCTGGGCGACGGCTCGTTCGGCGGCGCCTACCGCAAGCCGGAGGCGGCGATGCTGGAGCTGTGGCGGGCCGGCGTGCAGGAGACGCGACAGGTCCTGGAAGGAGCGTGGTGATGTCCGACGATCCCGTGATGAGCTACCTGGAGACGCACGCCGACGGCTACCTGCGGGAGCTGGCGGACTTCGTCGGCATCCCCTCGGTGAGCACCGACCCGGAGCGCGCCGCCGACGTGCGCCGCGCCTCGGACTGGGTGCGCGCGCGGCTGGAGCGCGCAGGCGGCGATGCGCTCCAGGTCGAGACCTGGGAGACGCCCCGGCACCCCACCGTCTTCGGGCGCTACGACGGCGCCGGTGCGTCGGCCCCGACGGTGCTGATCTACGGCCACGCCGACGTGCAGCCGCCCGAGCCGCTGGAGCTGTGGGAGTCGCCCCCCTTCACCCTCACCGAGCGCAACGGCCGCCTCTACGGCCGCGGGGTGAGCGACGACAAGGCCTCGATGCTGCTGCCGATCCTGGCGGCCGAGGCGTTCTTCGCGTCCGGCGACGGGCCGCCCGTCAACTTGCGCTTCCTGTTCGAGGCCGAGGAGGAGATCGGCAGTCCCAACCTGGGCCCGTTGGTCCGCGAGCGCCGCGAGGCGCTGGCCTGCGACGTGGCGGTGTCCGCCGACGGCGGCATGCGCCGCGTCGAGGCCCCCAGCCTCATCCTCAGCGCGCGCGGCATGGCCGCGCTGGAGTTCACGGTCCGCGGTCCCGCCAAGGACCTCCACTCCGGCCTGCACGGCGGCGCCATCGCCAACCCGCTGCACGCCGCGGCCGAGCTGGTGGCGTCGCTGCACGACGGCGGCCGCATCGCCGTGGAGGGTTTCTACGACGACGTCGAGCCGCCCACACCCGCACTCACGGAGGCGGCCGCACGGCTGGACTTCGACGAGAGCGACTACCTGGCCGGCATCGGTGCCCCCGCCACCTTCGGCGAGCCCGGCCACGGCACCCTGGCGCGGCGCTGGTACCGCCCTACCCTCGAGATCAACGGCATCTACGGCGGCTACCAGGGGCCGGGCGTGAAGACGGTGCTGCCCAGCGAGGCCCACGTCAAGGTGACCTGCCGGCTGGTGCCCGGGCAGCGCCCCGACGACATCACCACCAAGGTCCGGCGGCACCTCGAGCGCCACTGCCCGCCGGGCGTGACCCTCACCGTCACGGAGGAGGAGGTGGGCGCCCGGGCCTACCTCGTCGACCCCGACGCCCCTGCGGTGCAGGCCGCCAGCGCCGCACTGGAGGAGGTCTTCGGCACGCCGGTCGAGATGATCGGGGTCGGCGGCAGCGTGCCGATCACCGCCACCTTCCGCGAGGTCCTCGGCGTCGACACGCTGTTCTACGCCTTCGGCACGTCCGACGAGGACATCCACGCGCCCAACGAGTTCTACCGGCCCGAGCGCTTCCGCATGGGGTTGCGCGCCTGGGCGCTGCTGTGGCGATGGCTGGCGGCGATGCCGCGCTGAGGGCTCACGACCCTTCTCCCGTGCGCGTCGTCCGGTAGGCTTGGAGGACCCATCCACCTGCCGTCGCCCCCGCCTGGCGGCGCACGGCGCGCTACGGGAGGCAGCATGAACCTCGTCACCTACCACGACCCCGAGGACCTCCTGCGGGTCGGCGTGCGCGCCGGCGCCACGGTGTTCCGCACCGCCATGACCGCCGACGAGCTGGCCGCCCGGGGCCTCGACGCGTTGCCGGAGCTGCGGGCGGCGGCGGCCGACGAGCGCGACCCCGCCGACGCCGCCGGCCTGCGTCTGGGCCCGCCCACGCCCCGCCCGGGCAAGATCGTGTGCGTCGGCCTGAACTACCGGCGGCACGCCAAGGAGACGGGCAACCCCATCCCCTCGCATCCGGTGCTGTTCTCGAAGTTCGGCAACGCCATCACCGGTCACGACGCGATGGTGCCGGTCCCGCCGGAGGTCGAGAAGCTCGACTACGAGGCGGAGCTGGTGGTGGTGATCGGTCGGCGCGCCCGGCGCGTGCGCGAGGACGAGGCGCTGTCGTACGTGCTCGGCTACATGAGCGGCAACGACCTCAGTGCCCGCGGGCTGCAGATGCGCAGCGGCCAGTGGCTGCTGGGCAAGACCCTCGACGGCTTCCTGCCGCTCGGGCCCCAGCTCGTCACGGCCGACGCGGTGGTCGATCCGCAGGCGCTGCGGGTGCGCAGCTGGCTCAACGGCGAGCTGCGGCAGGACTCCAACACCGCCGACATGATCTTCAGCGTCGCCGAGATCCTCCGCTACGCCAGCACCTACTTCGCGCTCGAGCCCGGCGACATCCTCTGCACCGGCACCCCCGAGGGCGTCATCCTGGGCATGGAGGAGAAGCGCTGGATGGTCCCCGGCGACGAGGTCGTCGTGGAGGTGGGGGACCTTGGGCGCGTCACCACCCGCTTCGTGGCCGAGGCCTGAGCGTCACTCGAAGGGACGGGAGGAATCAGCATGGAGTACCGCGATCTCGGCACCACCGGCGTGAAGGTCAGCGAGCTGTGCCTGGGGGCCATGACCTTCGGTCGTGAGAACGAGGCCAGCGAGCAGGAGAGCTACCGCATGCTCGACGCCTTCGCGGAGGCGGGGGGCAACTTCATCGACACCGCCAACGTCTACTCCCGCGGCGTCTCGGAACGGATCGTGGGCCGCTGGCTGGCGCGCCGCGACCGCGACGCGATGGTGATCGCCACCAAGGTGCGCTTCGCGATGGGGGACGGGCCGAACGACGTCGGACTCAGCCGCAAGCACCTGCTGGCGTCGCTCGATGCCAGCCTCGACCGGCTGCAGACCGACTACGTCGACCTGCTGCAGGTGCACGCCTGGGATCCGGCCACCTCGCTGGAGAGCGTGCTCACCACCCTCGACGGGGTGGTGCGGGACGGGCGGGTGCGCTACATCGGGGTCTCGAACTTCGCCGGCTACCAGCTCCAGCGGGCGCTCGACCTGAGCCGGGCGCGCGGGCTCGAGCCCCTGGTATCCCTGCAGCCGCAGTACAACCTGCTGTGCCGCTCCACGGAGTGGGAGCTGCTGCCGGTCGCCCGCGACGAGGGGTTGGCGGTGCTCCCCTGGAGTCCGCTGCGCGGCGGCTGGCTGGCCGGGCGCTACCGCCGGGGGCTCGAGGAGCCGCCGGCGGGGAGCCGCGTGGCCGTCGCCGAGCAGAAGGGCTGGGGCGAGCGATGGTCGAACCTCGCGAACGAGGCCACCTGGCGCGTGCTCGATGCCCTCTTCGAGGTGGCCGAGAGGGTGCGCCGCGAACCGGCCCAGGTGGCGTTGCGTTGGCTGCTGCAGCGGCCGGGCGTGACCGCTCCCATCATCGGGGCCCGCAACCTCGAGCAGCTCGAGGTGAACCTGGGGGCGACCGGCTGGAGCCTCGGCGAGGACGAGATGGAGATGCTCACCGCCGCCAGCGAGGTGCCGCTGCCCTACCCCTACGACTTCCTGCAGGGGGCCAGCCGGGGGCGCTAGTCGCCTAGCGCGCGTCGGGTGGCGCGGTCGAGCTTGGCCACCACCAGCTCGTACGACAGCTCGATCAGCTCCCGCACGTGCTCGTCGGGCACGCTGCCGTCGAGAACGACGGTGTTCCAGTGGCGCTTGTTGAGGTGGTAGCCGGGCCCGACGGCGGCGTAGCGGGCGCGCAAGGCCACCGCCAGGTCCGGCTCGCACTTCAGGCTGAGCTCCAGCGGCCGGGCCCGTGTCGCGACCAGCGCGAACATCCGCCCACCGACCCTGAACACCCGCGTGTCGGGCCCGAAGGGGTGGTCGGCGGTGGCCCCCGGTCGTGCCAGGCAGACGCGCTCCACGGCGTCGAGGTCGGTGAGCGACGGGGGGTCCATGGCTGGCTCCGACGGTAGCACCGCTGGGGCACGCCGGCGGCGCAGACGACGCCCCGGACCCCGTGCCGGGCGTAGGTTGGGGCCGAACGGGAGGCGAACATGCGCGTAGCCGAAGGCGTCGATGCACTCGAGCTGACCATGGAGTTCATGGGCGGCCCCAGCGTCATCCACCCCACCCTGATCTGGGACGACCACGAGGCCCTCCTGGTGGACGCCGGCATGCCGGGGCAGCTCGAGGCACTCCGGCAGGCGTGCGAACGGGCGGGCGTGCCGCTGCAGCGCCTGACGCGCGTCATCGTCACGCATCAGGACCTCGACCACATCGGCGGCCTGCCGGCGCTGCTGGCGGCGGTCGAGGGTCCCGTCGAGGTGCTCGCCCACGCCGACGATCGGCCCTACATCGAGGGGGAGCGGCGGCCCATCAAGATGGACCCTGCGCGCTGGGCGGCGCGCCTGACGGAGCTCGAGCCGCGACGTCGCGCCGCGATCGAGGCTCTCCTGGCCGACCCGCCACGCGCCCGCGTCGACCGCACCCTGGCCGACGGCGAGCGGCTGCCGTACTGCGGCGGCATCCGCGTGATCCACACGCCCGGCCACACGCCGGGGCACCTCAGCCTCTACCTGGAACGCAGCCGCACGCTCATCGCGGGCGACGCCCTGGTGTCGGAGGACGGCGTGCTGCAGGGTCCGCGCCCCGGCGTCACCCTCGACATGGCGACGGCGTTGCGTTCGGTCGGCAAGCTCACGGGCCTCGACGTCGAGCGCGCCGTGACCTACCACGGTGGGCTGGTGGAGCGCGACGTAACGACGAGGTTGGCGGAGATCGCGGCCGGGGCCTGAGCCTTCAGCCAGGTGTCGGGGGCTGCGCCCCGCGCCGCCTCAGCCCGCGCCGTCCCCCGAGGGCACGATCAGGACCATGCCCGGGAAGATCAGGTCGGGATCGGCGATGAGATGGGCATTGGCCCGGAAGATGGCGGGCCAGCGGTGGCCGTCGCGGTAGAAGAACTCGGCGATCGACGACAGCGAGTCGGCGGACTGCACGGTGTAGATGCCGCGCGCGCCGGTGAGGAGCGCGACGTCGCTCTGGGCCTGCTCGAGCCGCGTGCGCACGTCATCGAGCTCGGCACGCTGCGCCTGACTGAGCTGCTGGAGCCCTTGGTGACTGCGAAGCAGCGCCTCGAGCTGGCTGGTGAGCCGCGCGGCTTCGTCCTCCGAGGCCTGCAGGTCGCCGGAGGTCTGGCGCAGCGCCTGCTGGAGGTCGCCGCTCTGCTGCCGGCTCCGATCGAGCTGCGCCTGAAGGTCGGCCACCTGGGTCTGCAGCGCCTCGATGCGCTGCGCCTGGGTCGCGATGGTGTTGGCCTGCTCCACCGACTGGGCATCGAGGGCGCTGCGCGTGCGTAGGCTGGCGTCGCGCTCCTGGGTGAGCTGCGCCAGGGCATCGCTGGCGGCCACGAGCTTCGTCTCGTACTCCGCGACGCGCGCCTGGAGGGCCGCCACCTGCGCCTCGGCATCGTCGGCGCGCTGGGTCGCCGCGTCGAGCGCCGTCCTGAGCGGGTCGATCGGGGCCGCCCCGACGGCGGCGGCACCGGCGTCGGTGCCCTGGAGGTCCCGGAGCTGCGTCGAGACGTCCTGCAGCGATCGCAGGGCGTCATCGCGTTGCTTCGTCACCGCCGCGAGTTGGCTGCGAGCGGCCGTCAGCGCTCGGTCGGAGGCGTCGCGCTGGTCGGCGACCATGGCCGCGTGCGCCTCGGCATCGGCAAGCTCCTTGCGGGCGGCGTCGCGCGCCTGACGGGCCGCCTCGGCCTCCTGGGCCGCGCCCTCGCGGGCCGCGTTCGCCGCCGCCAGGTCGGAGCGGAGCTGATCGACCTGGTGGGACAGTTGCTGGTTGGACGCGCTGAGGTCGCGCTCCCGCTGGGTGGGGCCGCAACCGCCGAGCGACACCAAGGCCAGCAGCGCCGCTGCCGCCGCCTTGCTCCAGCGCAGCGTCCGCCTCGCCTGCATCGCCTGCCTCCCGTCCCAGCGGAGATCCGGCGGCCCCCGTCCCGACCGATGCTGTGGCCCCAGGATAGCCAGGGGGCGGTGCGCCGGGCCGTGACGGCGAGCGCCCGACCGGGTCGGTCGGGCGCTCGCTCAGGCCGGCTTGCGGACGCGGCAACGGCCGCGATCAGTTCGCGACCTGTTCCCTCTGGCTGTAGATGATGGGGGCCACGGTGCCCGTCAACTTGGGCTGCGTGGCCTGTGGGAAGAGGGGGGGAGCCAGGCCGTTGTCGAACCGCGGATCGTACGTGAAGCGGGGCAACACGCCGTTGAGCTGCGCGCCGTTGGAGGCGCTGAAGACGCCGAACACGCCGTCGTACTTGGTGATGACCCCACCGAGGATCGAGAGCGTGCCGCGCACCGGGGCGTAGGCCCACTGTTCCATGTCGACCTTGTTCGCAGCCATGATGCTGGCGTCGACCTCGAGGTTCCGGGGCGCTCTGAGCGATGGGTCGCTGAAGCTGTAGCCGAAGCACACGTTGCCCTTGCCGTTCGCTCCGGTGCCCGGTGGGAAGGTGCAGGTCGGGCTGCCGCCGCCCTGCCCCGAAGCGTAGATGCCGAGAACGTTCTGAACGGCCGCGGGGTCGCTCTGGCAGGTCGGCCTGATCGGGGTGCCGCTGGCCGGGTCGCGACGCAACGCGCCGTCGCACACCGGATCCTGGTACTTCAGGTCGCCCGTCACGCGCACGTCCAGGGCGGTGACCAGGTCGAGTTGCGAGAACGAAGCGATGGCGGGAGGCGTGGTGCTGGCGTCGGAAGCGCCACTGGGGCGGGCCGGTCCGCTGAAGGAATCGACGTTCCCCTTGGCGTAGATCACGCCGTTGAAGGGCGAGACCTGGTACTTCCAGGATCCGTTGTTCTGTTGGAGCTCCAGCACCTTGTTGCCGGTAGCGGGGTCGACGTAGGAACGGTACAGGTCACACGACGTGGCGGTAGCGCACACCTTGATGTACTGGTAGACGGTGGCGTTGGATCCCGCCGACGGCTGCCAGGCCTTGGTCTGCGGGTCCTGCACGAGGGTGTTGCCGGCATCGTCCCCGGCGAAGAGCTGGATCGACGCCACGCTCCCGTTGATGTAGAGGCCGTTGCTCTTGGCGCCGGCCACCTGATCGGTGGCGTTCGTCGGGAGCGGGATGTACGGAGCCTGCCAGTCGACCCCCTTCTGGAAGTTCGGCGTCGTTCCCCCGTAGGAGGGCGTCGCGAGCTGGCTGGGGGTGCGGAAGCTCGGCCCTCCACCGCCGTTCGACGGCCAGAAGTAGGCGCCGGGCCTGCCTCGGTCGTTGACGCCGGCGCTGCCCACCTTCCCGAAGAAGTACGGCTGGCCCGTTCCAGGCGTGGCCTTGTCGTACTGGTTCCCGTAGAAGGCGAAGTTGCCGTTGGTGTGCACCGGGCCGTCGAACAGGTACGAGCCGGTCAGGTAGTTGTAGCTCCCGCTCGCCACCTGCTCGGAGTCGGTGAACAGCGCGTAGCGTGCGAAGCTGCCGTTGCCCACGTCGAAGTTGTACTGCCCCGAGAGGGTCAGCGTACGCTGGGCGGACCCTTCCGTGCCCGACACGACCATCACGTACGGCAGGGTGTAGGACTGGGTACTCGAGCGGGAGCCACTGAGGAACCGGCCGTAGCCGATCTTGACGGCCGTGGAGCTGCCGCTGCCATCGCAGTTGGGCAGCGCCCCCGTGAAGGTGATCCGCACCAGGATCCGCTCTCCGCTGGAGAGCGCGTAGGGGCCGTAGCATCCTCCGCCCGCCAGCGTCTGCTGGAGGTTCGTCGCCAGCGTCTGGAGGTTCGCGATCACGGCGCTCGGGTTCGGCGCCGCAGCGTTCTGCTGGTTGTTGGTCGGATCGAAGACCCAGGTGCCGTTGCCGCCGAGGGCCCCCGAGCTCGCCTCGGCGTCGATCTCGTTGCCGAGCTGCGTGCTGATCGTCTGGCTCAGCAGGGCGGCGCCCAGGTTCCTGGCGCCTTGCGCCACGGCCAACGTCCGGTTGATGAGGACGTTCGACTTGGTGTGGCGGGCGTTGTTGACGGTGAACAGCGCCACCAGCCCGGTGAGAACCGACAGCACGGCGACGAACAGCAGCGCCGTGACCATGGCGAAGCCTTGGCTGCGTTGGCGTCGGGGCATGACGGCTCCTCTCATGGGCACGTGACGTTCGGGCTGCCTTGGACGGCCTGGACGAAGTCGAGCGGTTGCGAGGTGAGCGTGAACTGCTGCGGCAGCTCGACGTAGCTGGTCAGCGACTTGGTGATGGTCCGATGCTGGCTCACGGCACTCATCTTCACGGTGACCGCGATGCGCACGACGCGGACACCGCTCGGCACGCTGGCCAGGGAGGGGTAGTTGGTTCCGTCCGCTCCGATGTACCCCAGGTCGAAGCCGTTGACGTCGAAGGCGACGGGCTGTTCCACGACGCTACCCAGCGGTGAGCCCGCCGACGACCCGGCCACGCTCACGCCGGTACCTCGGATGAGCAGCTTGTTGGCAGCGTCGTAGCGGTAGCCCAGGGCCGTCGCCTTCACGGCGAGCATGTCCTGGTCCCAACAGATGGTGTTGGCCTGCTTGGCGTGGACGGCGGTCCAGTCGTGGCCCGTCATCCCCGGGTTCTTCGAGAGCACCAGCGCTGTCCCCTGGCCGCTGTGCGGGTTGAGGAGGAGCACCAGGTCGCCGCTGACCCAGCTCAGGTCGGCGGGCGCCACCACCTGGAAGTTGTCGGCGTTCTGGAACCCCTGCGACGGCGTCGCGCTGCCCTTGAGGACCTGGTAGGCGCTGGTCTCGTCCATCTGCATGAACGAGACGTCGTGCTGGTCGGAGACGTAGGGTGTGGAGGCGAGCATGCCGAAACTGGCGTTCCGGAGGTCCTGGGTGACGAGCTCCATGGTGCGCCGCAACTGCATCTGAACGTCGGTACTCGCCTGGACCTGGCCCGTGTAGCCGAGGTATCCCACGAGCCCGCGCGTGACGATCCCCAGGACGACGATGAGGATCGTCGCAGCCAGCAACACCTCGATCAGGGTGAAACCGTCAGTAGAGCGTGTTGGCTTCAGCACAGTGGGTACCCCCCCGGATGGGCCAGCAGACCTGGATGTTGTAGTGCCGCATCGCATTCGCCAGCAAGGTGACCCCTCCGGCAGACTTCGGATCGAACGCGTCGACGTTTCGGATGGTGGCGCACAGGTGCGTGTGATCGTTGGCCAGGAAACTGCTGCAGCTCGCAGGAGCCGGCGTCACCGTGATCTGCTGCGGCGAAGGCCCCTGATCGTAGACGATGATCGTCGAGGCGCCCGCCGCCAGGGAGATCTGATGCTGCGTGATCTGTCCCGAAAGTCCGGCGAGCACCTGGCTCGCTTGCGTGGTGAGCTGCGTCTGCGCGTTCGATCGGAATCCCGTCAGGTAGACGCCTGCCGCGGCCGAGATGACCACCAAGAGGATCGCGAGCGCGACCATGACCTCGATGAGCGTGAAGCCCGTCGTGCGTCTCATTGCAGCACCACCTGCCCGCCCACCGAGATGAACATGCGCTCGCTCTTGCCGGTGCCGGAGAACGTGATGCAGGGGAAGGTGTAGCCCTTGTAGGCGCAGGTGGCGCCGAGCGCGGTCAGTCGATCGACCAGCCCCGGTGCCGAGAAGCAGAGCCAGCCGCTCGGGGACGTCGCCACGCCGCTGGGCGCCGACCGCTGGGTGACGGCGCCTCCCACGAACGATGGCACCGTGGAAGCTCCGGTGCAGGACGCCACCGTGCCACCCACCGGACCCCAGCGGTAGCCGGTCGGGTCGAAGGCGAGCGCGTAGACGGTGTTCGACTCGTTCGCGCGCGTGGTCGCTTCGGACACGGCCTGGCTGAAGCCCGTAACGTAGCCCTGGTAGGCCTGATTACGACCGAGCCGCCCCAGACTCGTGATGCCAGCGGCCAGGAGAAGGCCGAGCACGGCCATGACCAGGAGGACTTCGAGAAGCGTCATCCCACGACGCGCAGAGAACGGTGTCATGCTCGTGTCTACCCCCTCCTGCACCAACCCCGATCCGTCCGAGCTCTGGCGGCCGCGTGCAGGCCGACGCTCGCACAGGCGCAAGCCTAGGGTCTGCCGTCTGGTTCGGGTCGGACCTACCCCGACCCTACAGACCCAAGGCGGGGCCGTGTATCCCCCGGATGGGGGTGCGCCCATGTTAGGAGCGCCCCCTTACGAAGTTCTTACGGGATTCTCACAAGCCGTCCCCGGTGTGGTCCTGCACGTGGCTCGCAGACACGACCACGCCCTTGGCCCGCCGCTCCCGTTGCCCGCGTCGGCGCCGCCGCACCGCTCCCGTCCCAGGCGCGCGGGCGTATGCTGGTCGGTCGTGACGCGTCCCATCATCGGCCGGTTCCCGCACACCTTCGACGCGCTGGCGCATCGCTCGTTCCGCAACTACTGGTTCGCCCAGCTCGCGAGTGTGGTCGGATCGTGGATGCAGATCACGGCTCAGTCGTGGCTGGTCTTCGACCTCATCCCCGACCCCACCGAGGCTGCGCTGAAGTTCGGCTACGTGGGCGCCGTGCAGTTCGCGCCGACGCTGGTGCTGGGGTTGTTCGCGGGGGTGGTGATCGACGCCCGCTCCCGCCGGCAGGTGCTGCTGACGACACAGAGCGCGCTGGCGTTGTCGGCGGCCGCCATGACGGTCCTGACGCTCAGCGGCACCCTCACCTACCCGTGGCTGCTGGTCCTGGCCGCCTTCAACGGCGTCGCCGGGACCTTCGACACGCCCGCCCGGCAGAGCCTGATCCCCGACCTGGTGCCGCGCCACGACGTCCGCAACGCCGTCGCCCTCAACTCGCTGTCGTTCAACCTGGCCCGATTGGCGGGGCCGGTGATCGCCGCCTCGGCCATCGGGCTCTCGGGGCACCTGCTGGGCGGCGACGCACTGCTGCGCTACGGCCCCGCCTTCGCGGCCAACGCGGCCTCCTACCTCGGGGTCATCGCGGTGATCGCCCTCACCCCCCTGCCGACCCGGCCGATCGTCCCGCACCGCGTGCTGAGCGAGATCCGCGAGGGGCTGCGGTTCGTGCTGCGGACGCCCGAGGTGCGGATCGCCACGCTGCTGGTGGGGGCGCTGTCACTGACCATCGTCAACTTCCAGACCATCGTGCCGCTGTTCGCGCGGCAGGCGCTCCACGGCACCGTCGGGGATCTCGGGCTGCTGCTGTCGAGCCTCGGCGTCGGCGCCTTCGTGGCGTTCGTGGTCAACGCCGGCTTCCCGGACGAGGCGCGGTTGGTGCTCATGCGGCGCGGCGTGCTGCTGCTGGGGGTGGCGTTCCTGCTGTTCACGCTGGCGCCGGGCCTGTGGACGGCCGCCGCCGCCCTGGTGGCGTGCGGCACCGGCATGATCCTGACCATGGTCAACGCCCAGGCGACGGTGCAGCTGATGGTGCCCGACGCCCTGCGCGGCCGCGCCATGAGCATCTACATGCTGGTGTTCGCCGGCCTCATCCCCTTCGGCGCGCTGCTGGCGACACAGCTCGCCGGCCACCTGGGCCCGCGGACCGGCTTGTTCACGCTGGGGGTGCTGGGTCTGGTCGCGACGCTGAGCCTGCGTCCCCACCGCGGCGACGTGCGCCGCGCCCAGGAACGCCTCCGCGCATCGGCGGCCGCGCCGCAGCCGACCACGGCGGCCGACGCCGGCGGCAGCGAGGCGCCGGCCCGCTAGCTCGTCGCTCGATCAGCGGAACAGCTCGGTATCGACGAAGTCGGCCTGGACCAACGACCAGAAATCGACGGCGACGCTGTCGACGACGTAGCGGTAGGGCAGCCAGCCGTAGCCCTGGTCCCCCCACGCCACCCCCCAGGAGTTGCGGATCCGCAGCGCCCCCTCCTCGTCGCCGATGCGGTGCGCGTCGTCGAAGCCCACCGCCACGACGGCGTGCCCGCCCTGGACGGAGTCGCCGGGCTCCGGGTAGGGGATGTCGCCGCTGCCCTCGCCGATGCCCGGCATCGAGCTGTAGACCGTGAAGCCGAACATCGACGGCAACCCGGCGGCCAGGTTCTGTTTGACCGCCTGGAGCACGTCGGCCCCGGGCGTCCCCGCGGGATCGAGACGGTAGTAGCGCAGCGCCTTGTAGTTCTGGGCGAAGGCGTAGCAGAACGCCGGCGGCTCCTCGTCGAAGGCGGCGACGTCGTAGGGGCGCACCTTCTCGGGCGGCACCCCGAACAGCGCCATCGCCTTCATGGTGGTGCGCAGGTAGGCGCCCTGATCGCCCTTCCAGCCCAGCAGGTTGCGGGTCGCCTTGTACAGGAACAGCCTCGAGCCGTCGAGGTACTTGCCGTGGGCGCGGCGCTCGAAGTACTCCAGCAACCCCACGCCGGCGTTGGCGGTGCAGGAGCCGAGCGCCCCCTGGTCCTCGATCGGCGAGCAATCGGCGCGCAGATCGACGCTCGTCGGCATCGCCTTGCGCACGCGCTTGAGCGGCTTCGAGCCCTTCAGCACGGCCGCCACCTCGGGCGTGTCGAGACGGTAGTCGCGCACGTCCGGCAGGTCGCGCGTCCACCCCATGCCCCCCAGGATCCGCTGGTCCATCGTCCCCACCCCTCCCGAGCCGCCCGGCCCGGCTCGAGGTCATTATGCGGAGCCGGCGGGCGCGGCGGGAAGGCGGGGGTCAGGCGAGCTCGAGCCAGACGGCCTCGCGCCGCCGGAAGGTGACGACCCGCGTGCGCCCGAGGCGCGCCAGCAGCGCGGCCCCCTCGGCGTACCCGCGCCCGATCTGCCCGGCCTCGTGGGCATCGGAGCCGAGCGTGATGGGGACGTCGCGGCGCACCAGGCCCTCGAGGATGGCGGGCGACGGGAACAGCTCGCCGGCCTTGCTCAGCCCGGAGCCGTTGATCTCCACCGCCACGCCGCTGTCGGCGATGCAGTCGAGCGTCTGCCGGATCTCCCCCTCCATGTCGCCTCGGGCGGGCGGCACCATGGCCTTGATGGCGTCGAGGTGGGAGAGCACGTCGAAGAGCCCGCTCTCGGCGGCGCCCCGCAGCGAACGCCAGTAGCCGAGGTGGAAGGCGTCGGGGTCGGGCAGATCGGCGAAGGTGCGCGGCTTGTAGATGTGCCAGGTGCCGACCTCGTGCACCGAGCCCAGCACGTAGTCGAGCTCGCGGCGGTCGAGCCCGGCACGGTAGGCGTCCTCGGTGCCGGGCAGGTAGTCGGCCTCGACGCCGATGCGCAGGTCGAGCATGGGGAGCTCGTCGGCCAGGTTCGAGCGGACCTGGCAGGCCTCGGCGAGGTAACCGTCCCACTGCGAGCGCGCCATCTGGACGCCGGGCCTGGGGTGGTCGTCGGGGTCGGCGAACAGCGGCGCGTGGTCGCTCCACCCGAAGACGCGCACGCCGGGCGTGGCGGCAGCGGCCCGCGCCATCGACTCCAGCGTGCCCTCGGCGTGGCCACACCGCTGGTGGTGGGTGTGCAGGTCGATCACGCCGGCTCACTTCCAGCAGCGTCCCACGCCACGGGAAGCGCCTCCAACGCCTTGAACATCGGCAGCGGTCGGTAGCTGAGTTCCTCGTCGGGAACGTCGACGCGCAACCCGGGGAGGCGCCGCAGCAGCGTCGTCAGCGCCACGTCGGCCTCGAGACGCGCCAGCGGCGCCCCCAGGCAGTAGTGGGCGCCCTTGCCGAAGCCCAGATGGGGGTTGGGGTCGCGCTCCAGGTCGAGGCGTTCGGGGTGGTCGAAGCGCTGCGGGTCGTGGTTGGCCGACCCCAGGATCAGGATCACGCCGTCGCCGCGGGGGATGCGCTTGCCGGCGATCTCCACGTCCTCGGCGGCCCAGCGCACCAGGGCGCGCTCGACCGAGCCGTCGTAGCGCAGCAGCTCCTCGACCGCGCGCGGCATGGCGCGCTCGTCGCCGGCGGCCAACGCCCGCTCCAAGCGGGCTCGTTGGTCGGGGTTGCGGTGCAGGGCCAGCACGCTGTTGGCGATGAGGTTGACGGTGGTCTCGTGGCCGGCCACGATCAGCAGCACCATGGTGCTGAACAGCTCGTCCTCGGAGAGGCGATCGCCCGCCTCCTCGGCCGCCAGCAGGCCGCTCAGCAGGTCGTCCTGGGGCGCGCGCCGGCGCTCGGCGAAGAGCTCGCGGAGGTAGTCGGTGAACTGCGTCAGCAGCCGCACCGCCTCGTCGGCGGTGGCGGCGTCGAGCACCGGCGTGATGAGGGCGTTGGACCAGGCACGGAAGCGGTCGCGGTCGTCCACCGGCACGCCCAGCATCGCCAGGATCACCGAGGTCGGGAGGGGGAAGGCGAAGTCCGCTACCAGGTCCATGTGGCCGCGCGGGATCACGGCGTCGAGGAGCTCGTCGGCGTAGCGCTGGACCTGCGGCCTCAGGGCCGCCACGCGCTTCGGCGTGAACGCCTGCTGCACCAGCGACCGCAACCGCCGGTGATCCTCGCCGTCGCGCGCGAGCATGTGGCTGTTGAGGAGCTCGTCGAGCGGCGAGGTGGGGAAGTGCACGCCGGCCAGCGCCGGGTCGCGCACCAGGCGGGTGTCGTCGCGGAGCGCCGCCTCCACGTCCTGGTAGCGACTCACGAACCACCCCTCGGTGGAGGCGTCGAGCGTGAGCTGATGGAGCACCGGCTCGCGCTCGCGCAGCCGCGCGAAGGTCCGGTAGGCGTCGCGCTTGAAGCCCTGGCTGTAGAGATCGTACTCGCGGCTCGTGTCCATGGCGCTCGCGCCTTCCTCCCGGCCGCCCGGCGGCGGCCCCTCGACCTTACCCGACCGCCGTCCGCGAGGGGTGATGGCGGGCTGAGAGCCCTGAGACGGCGCCACCGAGAGCCGGTGCTACCATCGACGCAACGAGTCCGGGAGCCATCCCCGAGGGAGGGACGCCATGTCGCACCCACGTCGCCTCGCGGTCGCCCTGGCCGGATCGGTGCTGATCCTGGCCCTCGCCGGCTGCGACTTCCCGGGACCGGCGCTGACCGTCGCGTTCACCTCACCCCCCGATGGCGCCCGCATCGTCGGCTCGCGCACCGTCACGGTGACGGGCGAAGTGCAGGGGGCGGCGCCGACCACCTTCCGACTGACCCTCGACGGCACCGAGGTGCCGCTGCCGCTCCCCGCAGGCGGCAGTTTCACGGCGACCGTCGATCTCGCCGACGGTGCCAACGCTCTGGTGGCCACGGCCACCGCGGCATCCGGCGCGAGCGCCACGGCGACGCTCGACCTGGTGTACCCCTACGTGCTCCTCGGCGACGGGCAGGCGGCCGCGGTGGTGATCGGCCAGACGAGCTTCACGGCTGCGCTCCCCGACACCACCCAGCAGCGTCTGCGCGCCCCCGCCGGTGCGCCGGCGCTGGTCGGCGGCCGCCTCTACCTGCCCGACACCGGCAACCATCGGGTGGTGGGACTCGCGGCTGTGCCGAGCTACAACGGCGCCGCCTTCGACGTGCTGCTGGGCCAGACCACCTGGACCGACGGCACCGCCGCGCCCATCGGCGCCGGTGCGCTGGCCGGACCCTCGAGCGTGGCCGGCGGTAGCGGCGACCTGGTGGTCGCGGACACCGGCAACAACCGCGTCTTGGTGTACTCCGGAGCGCCCACGCTGACCGGCGCAGCGGCCGCGCTGGCGGTGGGGCAGCCGGGCCTGTACTCCAACGGCGACACCAGCTGCACCGCCGCACGGCTCGATGCTCCGCGCGCGGCCGTCGTGGCCGGCGGTCGGCTGATCGTGGCCGACACCGCTCACCACCGCGTGCTGGTGTGGAACCAGGTCCCGACCGTGTCGGGCACCGCTGCCGACCTGGTGCTCGGCCAAGCGAAGCTGACGAGCAGCGACGATCCGCAGCTCTGCCTCGCCGACCGTGGGCTGGCGGGGCCTACCGCCTCCAGCCTGTCCAGCCCCAGCGGGGTGTGGAGCGACGGCACCCGGCTGGCCGTGGCCGACACCGGCAACCATCGCGTGCTGATCTGGAACGCCTTCCCCACCACCAACGGCCAGCCCGCGAACGTGGTGCTGGGACAGGCGACCATGGCCACCGCCGCGGCCGCGAGCGGGCCGAGCGGCCTGGACGGGCCGCGCTCGTTGGACGCCAACGGCAACCAGCTCTTCGTGGCCGACACCGGCAACCACCGGGTGCTGATCTTCGCCCCCTTCCCGAGCGCGGACGCCGCCGCCGCCAGCGGGGTGCTGGGTCAGGCCGACCTGAGTGGCAACGCGGCCAACCGCGGTGGTGCCGCCGGCGGCGCCACCCTCTCCGGACCGCAGGGGGTGCGGGTGTTCGACGGCATGCTGATGGTGGCGGACACGGGCAACTCCCGCGAGCTGATCTACCTGCCCTGAGCTAGCCGCGGCCGCCGGCCGCGGCCCGGCGCCGGTGCAGATCGACGGGCAGGTTGGCGTTGCGCATGACGTCGGCCCACGACACGATGCCGACCACCGCCGCAGGGTCGAGCGGGTCGGCATCCCCGTGCACCAGGACCGCCACGCGACTGGCCTCGATGCGCAGCTGTCCCACCAGGTCGACGACCTGGGCGCTGTCGTCGAGCACGGTGTAGTGGCCGTCGGCGAGATCGATCAGCGGGGTGTCGCCGCCGCCGCCGCGCAGGCGCGAGCGCAGCAGGTCGGCGGTGACGACGCCAACGACGCGATCGTCGCGCACGAGCACCAGGTGCGGCACCGGCTGCCAAGTCCGCACGTCGCCGCGCACCGCCGCGAGCGGCGCCCCGGCATCGACGCGCAGGAAGGGCGTATGCATGAGCTCGAGGGCATCGCGCATGAGGTAGAGGTTGCTCTGGAACGAGGTCGGGATGACGCGCCCGCGGCGGGTGAGCTTGAGGGTGTAGATGCTGTCGGCCAGCAGCCAGCGGCGGACGGCGTAGGCGATCGAGACGGCGATGATCAGGGGGATGATGACGTTGTAGTCGCGTGTCATCTCGAAGATCATCACCACCGCGGTCACGGCCGCGCCGGTGCTGGCCGCCACCATGCAGGCCATCCCGATGATGGCTCCGCCCGCCAGGCTCACCAGCAGTCCCGGGAAGGCGGCGTGGCCGAGCTGGACGAGCGCGCCCCCCAGGGTCGCTCCCATGAACAGGGCGGGCGAGAAGATCCCGCCGGAGGCGCCCGAGCCCAGCGTGAGCGACACCGCCAGCAGCTTCAGCACGACCAGCAGCAGCAGGATCCAGGTGGTGGCGAGGGCGCCGTTGAGGATGTCCTGGATGGTGGCGTAGCCCACGCCCTGCACGTAGTAGTGGCCGAGACGGAGTTGGAGGACCAGCATGATCACGCCCACCAGCAGCATGCCGAAGGCGTGGCGCAGGTAGTAGCTGCCGGGCAGGCGATCGAAGAGGTCCTCGAAGAGGTAGATCGAGCGCGTGTAGGCGACGGCCAGGAAGGCCATCAGCACGCCCAGGACGCCGTAGGCGGCGTAGACGGCGAGCGAGGTGGTGGTGACCGAGTTCAGCGTCATGGAGGGGATCGCGAACGAGGCGTCGGCGCCGAAGAACAGGCGCCCGATGAAGCTGGCGGCGCCGGTGGCGATCATCACCGGCACCAGGCTGCGGGCGCTGATCTCGACCAGCATGATCTCGACGGCGAAGAGGATGCCGCCGATGGGGGTGTTGAAGGTGGCCGCGATGCCGGCGCCGGCGCCGCAGGCCAGGAGCGTCAGGCGCTTCCATTCCGGCAAGCGCGCCCACTGCCCGAGGACCGAGCCAAAGGTCGCCCCGATCTGGATGATCGGTCCCTCGCGGCCCACCGAGCCGCCCGACCCGATCGAGATCGACGAGGCCAGCGACTTGATGAGCGCCACCATGGGCCGGATGCGGCCCCCCTGGTAGTAGATGGCGTCGATGACCTCGGGCACCCCGTGGCCCTTCGCCTCGGGGGCGAAGGTCTTCACCAGGAAGGCGACGGCGACCGCGCCCACCACCGGCACGGCCACGACGCCGACGCCCCAGGGGCTGGCGAGCGTGTGCTGCAGGGTGTCGTAGACCGCGCTCACGCGGCCGAAGAACAGCAGGTTGTGGAACAGCGCGATCAGGGCGCGGAAGCCGACGGCACCGAAGCCGGCCACGATGCCGACCAGGAGCGCGTAGAGCGTGAGTCTCAGACTGACGCCGGGCGCCTCGACGGCCTCGTTGACGAGCGCGCCGCCGACGTGGACGGGGGCTGACTCCTCCTCCGCGAGGTCTTCCGTCGAGGTCGCCTCGCCGGAGTCCGGGTTCGAGCGCTTCGTCGTCGTCTGCGAAGGTGCTTGGCCCATCCCGCGCCTCTCCTCGGTCGCGCCTGGCTAGCTGGGCTCGGCCGACGGTCCGAGGGCGCTGTTCACGGCCGCGTCACGGCTGCCGCCGACGCGCTCCGCGTGCGCCGGTCTCCCCCGCGCGGCCGGTGCTTGCGCTCTCATGTCCAGGGCCGATGCTATCACCGATCTCGACGCCGGCCCGGCACCGCGGGCGACCGCAGTGCCGGCGCGCGCCTCCTCGGCGCGCGCGCCTTCTCGGCGCAGGCGCCCGCCGTTGCGCCGCAGGGGCGGGCCGTTCAGCCGCCGCCGACGTCGATCCAGCGCCCGCTCCGACCGCTGTCGAACACCGCCTCCAGCACACGCATGTTGGCCACGGCGTCCTCCAGCGGGGTCGGCACCGGGGTGTCGTCGAGCACCGCGCGCGTGAAGGCCTCCCCCTGCAGGGTGTACTGGTCGGCGCGGTCGAAGGTGCGCTCGACGGTCTCGCCGCCGCGCCGGTGGCGCAGCAGCGTGGGCCCGTCCTGGGGGGCGTTGAACGGGATGGCGAGCTCGACGGCTCCGGCGGTGCCGAAGACGGCGACCGACTGGTGGGGCGAGAGCTGCGTGCTGCAGGTGAACGTCGAGGTGCCGCGGCCGAAGTCGAGCACCGCCGACGCCAGGCGATCGACCCCCAGGGTGGGGTCGAACTCCACCGTCGCCACGGCGCGCAGGGGCTCGCTGCCGTACACGAAACGCGACAACGAGACGTTGTAGCAGCCGATGTCCATCAGCCCGCCGCCGCCGAACTCGGGACGGCTGCGGATGTCGTCGGGGTCGTCCTTGAAGTACGAGAAGAAGGAGTGGATGGTGCGCAGCTCGCCGATACCGCCCTCGTCGACGATGCGCTTGAGCTCGAGCCACTGCGGATGGAAGCGGTACATGAACGCCTCCATCGCCTTCAGGCGCGGGTGGGCCCGCGCCGCCTCCAGCAGCCGCTCGCCCTCCGCCGCCGACAGCCCGATCGGCTTCTCGCACAGCACGTGCTTGCCGGCCTCCAGCGCGCGGATCGACCAGGGCACGTGCAGGTGGTTGGGGAGCGGGTTGTAGACGACGTCGACCTCATCGGACGCCAGCAACGCCTCGTAGCTGCCGTAGGCGTGGGGGATGCGCAACTTCGCGGCCACGGCGCGCGCGCGTTGCAGATCGCGCGAGGCGACGGCGGTGACGGCGATCCGCCCGCTCTTCTGCAGCGCGGGGATGACCTTGTCCACCGCGATGCGCGACGTCCCCAGGATGCCCCAGCGCAGGTCGGTCATGGCGATCTCCTTCCGGTGGTGGCAGCGCTCCCGACGGGGCGGCGCTCAGGCGTAGCGGTCGGGACGAAGCGCCTCGAGGGGGAGGCTCGGCGCGCGCCCCTCGAGCAGCTCGGCCACCAGCGCGCCGGTCACGGGGGCCAGCGACACCCCCATCATGGCGTGGCCCGTGGCGACAACCAGGTTGGCCGACGTGGCGCTGCGCCCGAGATAGGGCAGACCGTCGGGGCTCACCGGCCGGAGGCCGGTCCACACCGGCGCCGACGCCAGGCGCTCGGCGCTGTAGGCGGGCAGCGCGCGTTCGAGCGAACGCAGCAGGCCCCGGACCCGGCGTCCGTTCACGGTGGTGTCGGCGGCGCCCAGCTCGAGCGTGCCGCCTACCCGGACGCCGTCGGGCAGGGGCGTCACCGCCACCCGCCCCTCGGACAGCAGCATCGGCAGTGCCGGGCGCTCGGGCGGATCGGCCAGCGTGACGCTGTAGCCCTTGCCGGCGCGAAGCGGCAGCCGCAGGCCGAGCGCGCGCGCCAACGGCGCCGACGCCACGCCGGCCGCGAGCACCAGCTCGTCGAGCGGCAACCTGGTGGCGTCCGCGGTGTCGGCGTCGATGCCGGGCTGCCGGCGCAGGCGCAGCGCCTCGATGCGGTCGCCGCTGCGCTCCGCGCCCTCGACGTGCGCCCCCCAGCGGAACTGCACCCCGATCCGCTCCAACTCGGCCTGGAGGGCCGCCATCAGCCTGCCGGGATCGAGCATGGCGTCCTCGGGGTAGTGCACGCCGCCCACCACGTCGAGGCTGAGACCGGGTTGGAGCACCGCCACCTCGGAAGGGCCGAGCAACCGCGCCGGCACCCCCAGGGCGGTGGCGCGCGCCGCCAGCGCCGCCTCCTCCTCCAGACCCTCCTCGCTGACGCACAGCATCAACACGCCGCCGCCGCGCAACCCGAAGGCGTCGGCGCCCAGACGCGCCTCGAGCTCCTGGTAGGCGCGTTTGCCGGCCCGGTGGAGGTCGCGCAGCAGCGGCCCGGCGGCCCGGGCGCGCGCTCGCGTGGAGGCGCGCCAGAAGTGCCAGCCCCAGGCGAGCAGCTCGGGATCGGGCTCGAGCCGCAACGCGAAGGGGCTCTCCGGATCGGTCATCCAGCGCAGGCCCCGCACCACCGCCCCCGGCGCCGCCAGCGGCACCAGGTGGCTGGGCACGATGAGCCCGGCGTTGCCGTAGGAGGCGGTGGCTCGCTGCGGCCCCAGGCGCTCGACCACCGTCACCTCGAAGCCGGCGTCGCGCGCGTACAGGGCAGCGAACAGCCCCACCACGCCGGCGCCCGCCACCACCACGTGACGGCTCATCGGATGCCCCAGCACAGCGGGTCGCTCTCGTCGAGGAGGAGCGTCGCCTCGGCGGTGACGTGGGCCCGGCCGGTGATGGTCGGCACCACCCGGCCGCCGTCGTCGAGCCGGTAGTGCGCCTCGAAGCGGCTGCCGATCACGCTCTCCTGCGTCCAGCTCTCCCCCGGACGGAGGCGTCCGTCGGCCTGCAGGCACGCCAGCTTGGCGCTGGTGCCGGTCCCGCAGGGGGAGCGGTCGTAGGCGCCGCCCGGGCACAGCACGAAGCTGCGGCCGTCGGCGCCGCCGTCGGCGGGCGGCGGCGCGAACAGCTCGATGTGGTCGACTTCGGCACCGTCGCGGCCGGTCACGCCGGCGGCCTGCAGGGCACGCCGCACTCCCCAGGCGAAGTCGGCGAGCGCGCCCACGCGCCCGGCCTCGACGCGCTGGCCGTGGTCGTCGGTGAGGAAGAACCAGTTGCCGCCCCAGGCGACGTCGCCGGTGACGGGGCCGTGGCCCGGGACCTCGATGCGCACGCCGTGGAGGTGGCGGTAGGCGGGCACGTTGCGCACGCTCACCCGGCCGTCGTCGTGGAGCTCGGCCTCGACCGCGCCCACCGGCGTCTCGATGCGGTGGGGGCCGGGCTCGAGCCGTCCGAGGTGGGCCAGCGTCGCCACCACCCCGATGGTGCCGTGGCCGCACATGCCCAGCATGCCGACGTTGTTGAAGAACAGCACGCCGGCGGCGGCCGCGGGATCGACGGCGGGCTGCAGGAGCGCTCCGACCAGCACGTCGGAGCCGCGCGGTTCGTTGACCACGGCCGAACGGAAGGCGTCGTGCTCGTTGCGGAATCGCTCCAACCGCTCCGCCATCGAGCCGGAGCCGAGGTCGGGTCCGCCGTCCAGCACCACCCGGGTGGGCTCTCCGGCGGTGTGGGAGTCGATCACGCGGACGCGCCGGACGGCCATCGGCTCACCCCTTCCTTTCCGCGCGCACCAGCTCGAGGCTGGCGCCGAGGTCGGCACTGAGGAGCGAGCGGATCTGCGCTGCCACCTGCTCGGCGTGGCGCCGCGCCAGGCGGTCCGCCGCCTCCTCGTCACGCTCGCGCACCGCGCGCAGCAGCACGTCGTGCTCGTCGACGTAGCGCTCGGGGAGGCGGTCGTGGAAGCTGGCGTAGTACAGCCGCAGGAGCCTCCGCCCCTCGTCGAGCAAGCGGGCGTAGAAGTCGGTGTAGTAGGGGTTGCGCCCGGTCTCGGCGAGCGCCACGTGGAAGTCGCGGTTGACCTCGATCATGGCCAGCACGTCGCTGCCCCGGACGGCGTCGGCGAAGCCGCGCTGCAGCGCCTCCACCCGCGCCAGCTCGTCGTCGCGGTGGTGGCGGGCCGCCAGCCGGGTGACGACGCGTTGAATGAGCGTGAGGGCGTCGAAGTAGGCGGGGGCGCGCGTGAGGTCGAGCGGCGCCACGATGCTGCCGCGGTTGGGCAGCGACGTCGCCAGCCCCTCGGCCGCCAGCCGCACCAACGCTTCGCGCACGGGCGTGCGCGACAGCCCGAAGCGCTCGGACAGGGCGAGCTCGTCGAGCGGCTCGTTGGGCGGCAGGACGAGCGTCAGGATCTCGGTGCGCAGCGCGCTGTAGACGCGCTCGACGCCGCTGGGGCGGGGGCTCCGTCGCGCGCCGTGGGGGGTCCCGTCGGAGGTGCCTTGATGCGGCCTCGCCACGGGCTTTAGTATACATGTTGTCGACAATCACTCGCGCCGGATCCCGGCGCGCGCCCGCGAGAGGAGCGCACGCATGCCGACCTTCGATCCCGACCCCTCGGCCGCCGGGGGTGCCGCACCGCTGCGTTGGCGGGGCGTCCTCCCGGCCATCACCACCCCCTTCCACGACGACCTCAGCGTCGATCACGACTTCCTGGCCGAGCACGCCCGCTGGATGGTCGACGCCGGCTGCGTCGGCGTGGTGCCGTGCGGCTCGCTGGGCGAGTCGGCCACCCTGAGCTTCGACGAGAAGGTGGCGGTGGTCCGGACGCTGGTCGGCGCCCTCGCCGGCCGCGCCGCCGTCGTCCCGGGCGTGGCCGCGCTCTCCACCGCGGAAGCGGTGCGCTTCGCGCGCGCCGCCGAGGCGGCGGGCGCCGCGGGCCTGATGGTGCTGCCGCCCTACGTCTACAGCACCGACTTCCGCGAGATGAAGGCGCACGTCGGCGCCGTGCTGGTGGCCACCGGGCTGCCCTGCATGCTCTACAACAACCCGGTGGCGTACACCACCGACTTCACCCCGGAGCAGGTCGCCGAGCTCGCCGCCGAGCACCCCAACCTGGTCGCCATCAAGGAATCGAGCACCGACGTGCGCCGGGTCACCGCCCTGCGCGCCCTGCTCGGCGACCGCCTGGAGGTGCTGGTGGGGGTCGACGACGCCATCGTCGAGGGCGTGGGGGCGGGGGCGGTGGGGTGGATCGCCGGCCTGGTGAACGCCTTCCCGGAGGAATCGGTCCGCCTGTTCGAGCTCGCCCGCGACGGCCGCGGAGGCGAGGCCGAGGCGCTCTACCGCTGGTTCCTGCCGCTCTTGCGCCTCGACACCGTGCCCAAGTTCGTGCAGCTCATCAAGCTGGTTCAGGAGCGCGTGGGGCGAGGCTCGGCGCGCGTCCGTCCGCCGCGCCTGGCGCTGGCCGGCGAGGAGCTGGCGGAGGCCGAGCGGGTGGTGGCGCGGGCGCTGGCGGAACGGCCCGAGGCCGTCGAGGCGTCCTGATGCCGGGCACGCTGGAGGGGCGGTCGCTGCTGGGGCTGGCGACGGCCGAGCCGGGAGCGCGCAGCTTCCAGGCCGTCGACGCCCGCTCCGGGGAGCCGCTCGAGCCCCCCTTCCATGCCGCCGGCAGCGCCGACCTCGAGCGCGCGGTCACCATGGCCGAACGCGCCTTCCCGGCCTACGCCGCCCTCGACGACGCCGAGCGGTCGGCCTTCCTGCGCACCGCCGCCTCCACCCTGGAGGCGCGCGGCGACGCCATCGTGGCGCGCGCCGACCGCGAGACGGCGCTGGGGGTCGCCCGCCTGACCGGCGAGCTGGGCCGCACCGCCAACCAGCTCCGGCTGTTCGCCACCCTGGTCGACGAGGGTCGGTGGCGCGACGTGCGCATCGACCGCGCCGACCCGGAACGCGAACCCGCACCCAGGCCCGACGTGCGCTCTCTGAGGCGCCCGCTCGGACCGGTGGCGGTGTTCGGCGCCAGCAACTTCCCGCTGGCCTTCTCGGTGGCGGGGGGCGACACCGCCTCGGCTCTGGCGGTGGGGTGCCCGGTGGTGGCCAAGGCGCACCCGGCGCACCCCGGGACCTCCGAGCTGGTCGGGCGCGCGCTGCGCTCCGCCGCCCGCGACACGGGCATGCCCGACGGCACCTTCTCGCTGCTGTTCGACGACGGCCACGAGCTCGGGCAGGCGCTGGTCCGCCACCCCGCCATCCGCGCCGTGGGCTTCACCGGCTCCCGCGCCGGCGGCCAGGCGCTCGTGCACCTCGCCGCCGAGCGGCCCGAGCCGATCCCGGTGTTCGCCGAGATGAGCAGCGTCAACCCGGTGTTCGTGCTGCCCGGGGCGGCCCGCGAGCGCGGCCGGGCCATCGCCGACGCACTGCTGGCGTCGTTCACCCTGGGGGTCGGGCAGTTCTGCACCAACCCCGGGCTGGTGCTGGTCCCGGCCGGCGGGGCCGGCGACGCGCTGCGCGACCGGCTGGTCGAGGGCGCGCGCCGCTCCGAGGCGCAGGTGATGCTCACCGCCGGGATCCACCGCGCCTTCCAAGGAGGGCTCGAGCGCCTGGCCGAGCTCGGCGCGCGACGGCTCGCCGACGGCCGCGGCGGCACGGCCGCGACGGCGGCGAGCGCGGCGGTGTGGGAGGTGGGGGTCGACGAGCTGGTGGCGCGGCCCGGCCTGGCCCAGGAGGTGTTCGGACCGAGCACCGTGCTGGTGCGCTACCGCGAGCTCGAGGAGCTGGTAGCCTTCGCCCGTGCCATGGAGGGGCAACTCACGGCCTCGCTCTTCGGCGAGGCCGACGAGTGGGAGGGGGCGCAGCCGCTGGCGGCGGTGCTCGAGCGCAAGGTCGGACGCCTCATCGTCGAGGGCGTGCCGACCGGCGTCGAGGTGTGCCGGGCCATGGTCCACGGCGGGCCCTACCCCGCCACCTCCGACGGCCGCAGCACCTCGGTGGGGGCGCGCGCCATGGAGCGCTTCACCCGCCTCGTCGCCTACCAGAACGTGCCCGCGACCCTGCTCCCGCCTCCGTTGCGCTGACGCCAGCCGGAGCGCAGGTGCGCACCCTTCCCGGCGCCGGTCGGCCCCGTCGTCAATCGGCCGCGGGCCGGCCGCCCTCGCCCAGCAACCAGGCGCCCAGACCCACCAGCCCGAAGGCCGCACCGGCCGCCGCCACCCCGGCCCAGCCGAAGGCGGAGAAGGCAGCCGAGGCCGCCGCCGAGCCCGCCGCTCCGCCCAGGAAGAAGGCGGTCATGTAGGCGGTGGTGAGGCGGCTGCGGGCCTCCGGCCGCAACGCGTAGATGGCGCCCTGGTTGAGCACCTGGGTGCCCTGGGTCCCGAGGTCGAGCAGCACCACGGCGGCGATCACCGTGGCCAGGGACCCGGGCCAGAGCCCCAGCAGCACGAAGGCGAGCACCGCCAGCGCCAGGAAGGCGCCGGTTCCCGGGCGGGCGTGCCCCCGGTCGTGCAGGCCGCCGGCGAAGGAGGCGGTGAGGGCCCCGGCCACCCCGAGCAGCCCGAACAGGCCGATGACGCCGTCGCCGAAGCCGTAGGGAGGCCGCGCCAGGAGGAACGGCAGCCCCGTCCAGAGCACGCTGAAGCCGCCGAACACGGCCATGCCGTAGAGCGCCCGCCGGCGCAGCACGGGCTCGGTGCGCACCAGCGCCGCCACCGAACGCAGCAGCGCCCCGTAGGCCACCCGGCCCCCGGACCCGCTCGCCGGCAGCAGCCGACGCAGCAGCGCTGCCTGCGCCAGCATCAGGCCGGCGGCGATCCCGAAGACGGCACGCCACCCCAGGGCATCGGACACCAACCCCGACGCCACCCGCGCCAGCAGCACCCCCAGCAACAGGCCGGTCATCACCCGTCCCACCACGCGGCCGCGCTCGCGGTCGGCGGCCAGGTGCGCCGCGAACGGCACCAGCACCTGCGCCACCACCGCCGTCAGGCCGATGGCCGCACTGGCGATCAGGAACCAGGTCAGGGTCGGGGCCAGCGCTGCGCCGGTCAGCGCCAGCGCGGTCAGCACCGAGACGCCCGAGATCAACCGCCGGCGGTCGAGGAGGTCGCCGAGCGGCACGACCAGGACCAGCCCGACGGCGTAGCCGAGTTGCGTCACCGTCACGATCAGCCCAGCCGTCCCGCCGGCCACGCCGAGGCTGCGCCCCAGGGTGTCGAGCAGCGGTTGGGCGTAGTACAGGTTGGCCACCGAGATGCCGGTAGCGACGGCCAGCAGCAGCGTCAGGGGCGAGCCGGCCCGCAGCCCCGCCGCGCCGGTCCGGGCCCCGGAGGGCGGTTCGGTCGATGATCCTCGCTGGTCTACGGTGCGCCTCCCGCAGCGGGCGCCGGCTTCGGTCCGGGCTGCATCCGCGTAGTCTCGCATCCCTTCGGGGGCCGCGGCGTAAGGTACCGGAAGCGTCGTGCGTACCCCGGCACACATGGGCCCGGGCCGGCGGGCCCGACCATGACCCCAGACCGCCGGACGCGCGCCTCGCAGCCGGCCACGACCCGCGACCCGCGAAGGAGAACGCATGCAGACCCGCGAACTCGGCACGCAAGGCCTCGAAGTCAGCGCCCTGTGACTCGGTTGCATGGGCATGAGCGAGTTCTACAAGGGCGGCAGCGAGAGCGAATCGATCGCCACCCTGCACCGCGCCCTCGATCTCGGCGTGACCTTCCTCGACACCGCCGACATGTACGGCCCGTTCACGAACGAACGGCTGGTGGGGCGGGCGGTCGCGGGCCGCCGCGACGAGGTGGTGCTGGCCACCAAGTTCGGCAACGTACGCGGCGACGACGGCGCCTTCCTCGGCATCGACGGTCGTCCCGAGTACGTCCACAAGGCCTGCGATGCCTCGTTGGCGCGCCTGGGGGTGGACACCATCGACCTCTACTACCAGCATCGCGTCGACCCCGACGTACCCATCGAGGAGACGGTGGGCGCCATGAAGGAGCTGGTCGAGGCGGGCAAGGTCCGCTACCTGGGCCTGTCCGAGGCCGCCCCGGAGACCCTCCGTCGCGCGCACGCCGTCCACCCCATCACCGCACTGCAGACCGAGTACTCGCTGTGGTCGCGCGATCCCGAGGACGGCCTCCTCGCGACCGTGCGTGAGCTGGGCATCGGCTTCGTGGCCTACAGCCCCCTGGGGCGCGGCTTCCTGACGGGCCGGATCACGCGCTTCGAGGACCTGGAGGCCGACGACTACCGCCGCCACTCCCCCAGGTTCCAGGGCGAGAACTTCCAGCGGAACCTCGAGCTCGTGGCACGCGTACGTGAGCTCGCCGAGGCCCGTGGCGTGACGCCTGCCCAGCTCGCGCTGGCCTGGCTGCTGCACCGGGGCGACGACATCGTCCCCATCCCCGGCACCAAGCACCGTGCCCGCCTCGAGGAGAACCTGGCGGCCGCGGAGCTGACGCTCGACGCCGACGAGCTGGCCGCGCTCGACGCTGCCGTCCCTCCCGGAGCGGCGGCCGGCGAGCGCTACCCCGAGCGCGCGATGGCGTCGCTGAACCGCTAGCGCGGGCGGACGACGCGTGTCCACGCAGCCGCATCCTCCCGCCGACCTCGACGTGCTGGTGTCGATCTACGAGGCCAGGTTGTTGCTCGAGCCCGAGATCGTCGACCGGGCGGCCCGCCGGTTCACCGAGCACGACGCCGAGGCTGCCGGAGCCTGCCTGGAACGCCAGGCGCGCGCCGAGGAGCGGGGCGACGACGACGACGCACGCCAGGCGAGCGAAGACTTCTGGGCAGTGCTGGGCGCCGCCGCCGGCGCGCCCTGGCTGGTGCGTCTGGCCGCTACGGCACGCGATGCTGCCTGGCCCTACCGCACCTGGCTGGACGCCGGCATGGGCGGCCGAGGGCGGCCTCGGGCGCTGGACGAGCTCCGCACCGTGGTGGCTGCCTGCCGGTCGGGCGACGGCCGCCGTGCAGCGGCGGAACTGCACGACCATCTAGCCCGGACCGCCAACGACGTCGCTGTGCGCCTGGGGGCCGGAGCCCCGTTCCGACTGCGCGCGGGACGCTGCATCCGCGAGCCGGCACGCTCCCCTGCCGAGGAGCAGCGCTTCGCTGCCGTGCGGCCGGGCGTCGAAGGCGCGACGGTGGAGAGCGACGATCTGACCGTCACCACCTACCGCTACCTCCCAGGCGCCGTGTGGGAGACGCACCAGCACCCCGAGGACCAGCTCACCCTGGTGCTCCGGGGCGCCGGCTTGCGCTTCACGGTGGCCGGCAACGAGATGGCGCTGCGTCCGGGCGAGCTGGTACTGATCCCGGGGGATACCCCGCACAGCGCCGTCGTCGGGGACGACGAGGTGCTGACCCTGAACGTCTGGCGCCTGCGGAGTGCGCCACCGCGATGAGCCGTTGGCTCGGGCTCGAGGGCGCCCGCGTGCTCGTCGTCGGGGCGGGCAGCATCGGCGCAGCCGTGGCCGAGGGCTTCGGCGAGGTCGGAAGCTCGGTCGCGGTGGCGGACCGAGATCCGCAGCGACTGGCGGGGCTCGCGAGCCGCGCCGCGGCGACGCTGGAGGTCGACGTGACCTCCGCCGACGCCTGCCGCGCCGCGGTCGATCGCGCCGCCGACGCACTGGGCGGGCTGGACGTGTTCGTCCACAGCGTCGGCATCAACCGCCGCAAGGGCTTCGAGGATCTCACCGATCATGACTGGGACGACATCCTCACCGTCAACCTGGCGAGCGCGTTCTGGCTGGCGCAGGCCGCGGCCCGGCGGATGCGCGCGCAGCGCTCCGGCCGTATCGTCTTCGTGTCCTCGGCGTCGGGCCTGCTGGCCCACCGGCACCACGCCCCGTACGCCGCCAGCAAGGGCGGTATGAACCAGCTCGCGCGCGTCCTGGCGCACGAGCTGGCCGCCGACGGCGTCACGGTGAACGCCATCGCACCGGGCTACACCGAGACCGGCCTGACACGCGACTACCTCGACCGCGACGGCAATCGCGAGCGCTTGACGGCGCTGGTGCCGGCGGGGCGCCTCGGCAGCGTAGGCGAGCTGGTCGGACCCGTGCTGTTCCTCGCGTCGCCGCAAGCGGGCTTCATCACCGGCCAGGTGCTGTACGTCGACGGAGGACGGACCCTGGTCTGAGGCCGACCGGCCCGCAGCGCCGTAGCCTGGGGACGAACCGACATGGCCCGCCTCTCCGTCACCCCTCTCGAGATCGCGCTGCTGCGCTTCGACCTCGCCGCCGCCTACGGACGGCCGCCGGACCTCGCCGCCGCGGTCGAGCTCCCCGTGCTCGCCTACCATGTGGCGCTGCCGCGCCGTTCGGTGCTGGTCGATGCCCCCGCCTACGTCGAGGCCGACACCCCGGAGCCCTACCGGCTGCCCGGGTACGCCGCTCCGCCGCCGCTGCTCGCGCAACTCCGAGAGCGCGGCATCGAGCCCGACGAGATCACCGACGTGATCGTCACACACGCCCACTTCGACCACCTCGGGAGCCTGGAACGCGCGGTCGCGACCGGCTCCGTGCCCGCCTTCCCGCACGCCCGTCACTACCTGGGGCACGGCGACTGGGACCCGGCCGCCTTCGCCGCCATGGGGCGCCAGGACCTGCTCACCGTCGAGCGCGCAGGGTTGCTCGAGCTGGTCGACGGCGACGTCGATCTCGGGGACGGCTTGCGGATCGTGGCCGCGCCCGGCGAGTCGCCGGGGCACCAGTTGGCCCGCGCACGACACGAAGACGACGTCGTCTACCTGGCGGGCGACCTCTACCACCACGCGCTCGAGTTCGACGATCCCGAGTTGGATGTGGCGTGGGTCGACGTCGACGCCATGCACACCAGCAAGCGCGCCCTGCTCGAGCGCGCCGAACGCGAGCGGGCGCGCGTCTTCTTCAGCCACATCCGCGGCGCGCACCGCGCGGTGCGCGACGGCTCGGGCCTGCACTGGGAACGCCGGGCCTGACGGCTCGCCCCGGCCGCCCTCGGCGGCTATGCTGGCCGGGTCCTCGGCCGCCACGCCGACGGTCGTCACCCGGAAGGAGCCCCATGGAACTCCGCATCCTCGGTCGCACCGGCGTGCAGGTGTCCTCCCTGTGCTTCGGCACCATGTCCTTCGGGACCACCGCCGACGAGGCCGAATCGGGCCGCATGTTCCGGCGCTGCCTCGACGCCGGCATCAACTTCTTCGATACCGCCAACGTCTACGGCCAGGGCCGCTCGGAGACCATCCTCGGCGGCCTGATGCGCGAGCACCGCGACGGGTTGATCGTGGCCAGCAAGGGCTTCGGACGGATGAGCGACGACCCCAACGACCGCGGGCTGTCGCGGCGCAACCTCACGCGCGCGGTGGAGGCCAGCCTGCGCCGCCTCCAGACCGATCGCCTCGACGTCTACTACGTCCACCAGTTCGACCCCCTGACCCCGATCGAGGAGTCGGTGCGCGCCCTCGATCACCTGGTGCAGCGCGGCCTCGTCCTCTACCCCGCCGTCAGCAACTGGGCCGCCTGGCAGATCGAGAAGGCCCTCGGCGTCAGCGCCCGCGAGCAGCTCGCGCGCTTCGAGGTCGTCCAGCCCATGTACAGCCTGGCGAAGCGCCAGGTCGAGGTCGAGATCCTGCCGATGGCGCAGGCCGAAGGGCTGTCCGTCGTGCCCTACAGCCCGCTGGGAGGGGGGCTGCTCACCGGCAAGTACGGCAGCGACCGCCGTCCCGACAGCGGCCGTCTGGTGGAGAACGCCATGTACGCTTCGCGCTACCACGGCGCGTCCTACCTGCGCGTCGCCGACGCCGTCACGGACTTCGCGCAGCAGCACGGCGTCCACCCGGCCACGCTGGCGGTGGCGTGGGTGAGGAGCCATCCCGGCGTCACCGCACCGATCATCGGTGCCCGCAACGTGGAGCAGCTCGAGCCGTCCCTGGCGGCTGCCGATCTCGCCATGCCGGCCGAGATGCGCGAGGCGCTCACCGCCCTCACGCCGAGCCCCCCACCGGCCACCGATCGCAGCGAGGAGGCGCAGCCGCGCGCCTGACCCGCGCCGGTCCACCGGGCTCACGCGCGGCGAGGCGGCGCACCGTAGGCTGGGGCCGATGACGCCTCCGCCCTCCACTCCACGACCGACGGCGCTCCAGACGTCGTTCGTCGCCATCGTGCTGGCCTGGGCCGCGGCCGCGTTGCTCACGAGCGGCCTGGCCCAGAGCGCTCCCGGCCACATCGTCTGGCACTACCCCACCGGCGACTGGGTGCAGTCGTCGCCCGCCATCGCCGCCGACGGCACCGTCTACGTAGGCTCCGACGACGATCGCCTGTACGCCTTCACGCCCGACGGCAAGCTGAAGTGGAAGGCGCTCACCGGCGGCATCGTGTACTCGTCGCCCGCCATCGGCCGCGACGGCACCATCTACGTCGGCTCCGGCGACGGCAAGCTCTACGCCTTCACCCCTGCCGGCAAGCTGCGTTGGACGTACGTCACCGGCGACGCCGTCAGCTCGTCGCCCGCCATCGGCGCCGACGGCACCATCTACGTCGGCTCCGGCGACGGCTACCTCTACGCCGTCCACCCCGACGGCAGCCTGGCGTGGCGCTTCCGGACCGACGACATCGTCTACTCCTCCCCTGCGATCGGCCGCGACGGAACCCTCTACGTCGGTTCGAACGACACCTACCTCTATGCCGTCACGCCCGACGGCCACCTCGCCTGGAAGGCCCAGACCTCCGGCGAGGTGCTGTCGTCGCCGGCCCTGGGGCCGAACGGCACGGTGTTCGTGGGCTCGAGCGGCGGCTCGGTCTACGCCTTCACCCCGGGCGGAAAGCTGCGCTGGAGCTACGACACCGGCGACATCGTCTACTCCTCGCCCGCCGTGGCCCCCGACGGCACCGTCTACGTGGGGTCGGAGAGCCGCGAGCTGCTCGCCCTGAACCCCGACGGCTCGCTGAAGTGGCGGTACCGCATGGCCGACTACGTGACCTCGTCCCCCGCCATCGGCCGCGACGGCACCGTCTACTTCGGCGCCAACGATGCCTACGTCTACGCGCTCCACCCCGACGGCAGCCTGGCCTGGCGGGTGAAGACCGCCTACTACGTCACCTCGTCGCCTGCGCTGGGGTCGAACGGCACGCTCTACGTCGGTTCGTGGGACACCAACCTCTACGCCATCTCGGGCGCCGCCTACGGGCCCGCACCTTCGTCGTGGCCGGAGTTCCGCCACGACGAAGGGCACTCGGCGCGGCTGCGTTGAGTCACGATCCGCCGCGGTAGCGTCGGCGATCCCGGGCGGCGGCGGCGATCCCGAACGGGAGCAGTGCCGTGACCAGCGCCCGGGCCCAGACGGGCCGCACGCTGCGAACGACCTCCGGCCCCCGCATGCCCAGTTGCAGGCCGTAGCGCGACAGGTTGATCGCGGCGGCCGCGAAGGCGTCGGGCCGGCGGGTGAACCAGCGGCCCAGGTCGTTGAGCGTCTGCTGGTGGACCAGCAGCCTGCCGTGCAGCACGACCGGAGATACGTTCGTCAGACTCGGTTTGCCGGCCTCGTCGACCCAGTAGATGCGCAGCGGCTCGTTGACGAAGCGGGTCTGGTAGCCCTGCTGGTCGATGGCTCGCCACACCAGCGACTCCGACACGTACCTCACGCCCGGCGGTTCGGGGAAGGGGTGACGACGGAGGACGTCGGTGCGCTGGAAGCCCCACTTCTCCCCCTCCACGCGGTGCACCCAACGCATCTCGATCGAGCTGCAGTCGAGCGGGCTCTCGGGGAAGGGCGTTCCCACCAGCTCGCCGTGCTGGTCCCGGCAGAGGGCGGTGACGGCCGAGAAGCCCTCACGCCGGTCCGCCGGGATGGCATCCCACCACGACAGCAAGCGCTCGAGTGCGTCGGGGACGCAAGCATCGTCGGAGTCGAGCGACAGGAACAGCGCTCCCCGGGCCTCGCGGACCCCTCGGTTGAAGGCCACGTGCTTGCCGGCGTTCTCCTGGTACAGGTAGCGGATGGGGAAGGACGCGGCGCGCTGCCACGACGCCACCAGCTCGCCCGTCCCATCGGTCGAGCCGTCATCGACGATCAGCCACTCGAAGTCGTCGAGCGTCTGGGCCTTCAGGCTCTCGTAGACCCTGCCCAGTGTGGATGCTCGGTCGAACGTCGGCGTGAAGACGGTGAAGGTCGTCTCGAACCCCACCCGGATCCCCCCACGACCAAGGTAGGGCACCCCGTGCTGGACGGGCGTGACCGCCGACACCGGGCCCGGCGGCCGATGTCTCGACGGGTCGAGCTCAGTCGGTCCCGGCCAGCACGCGGTCGGGCTCGGCCCTGGCCGCGTCCCCATCGGGCGCGTCCCAGAAGCCGGTGCTGAAGATGCCGGTGGCGAGGTCGGCGGGGGCGGGCTGGCCGTCGGCGTAGGTCCGGATCCGGCCCTCCTGGTAGAGGCACTCGAAGAGGTGCACGATCTCGGGATCGAACTCGCTGCCGGAGCGCTTGCGCAGGTGCTCCAACACCTCGTCGCGGGGCATCGGACCGCGGTAGGGACGCGGCGCCGTCATCGCCTCGAACACGTCGACCACCGCCAGCAGCCGCCCGAACAGCGGGATGGCTTCTCCGGCAAGGCCGTCGGGGTAGCCGCTGCCGTCCCACCGTTCGTGGTGGCTGCGCACGCCCTCGGCGATCGGCCGGAAGCGCGGGCTGATGTCGAGCAGGACCTCGGCGCCCATGGCCGCGTGCTGCTGGATGATCCGGTACTCCTCGGGGGTGAGGCTGCGGTCCTTGAGGAGGATGGCGGCGGGGGTGGTGACCTTGCCGAGATCGTGCAGCATGCCCGCCCAGTACAGGGCGTTGAGCTCGTTGCCGCGCAATCCGTAGAGCTTGCCGAGGCTGCGCACGTTCGCGGCGACGCGTTCGCAGTGGTAGGCGGTGGGCTGATCCCGGTGCGCGACCAGGTTGGCGAAGGTGATCAACGTCCGGGCGTGCACTCGGGTGAGTTCCCTGCGCTGCGCCTCCTCGGCGGCGAGGCGCTTGCGAAGGCGATCGGTAGCGATACCGGCGGCCAGCCCGAGGATCGCGAAGAACAGCGGCGGGCCCCACCAGGGGCCCTGGCCGCCTCTGGTGCCGACCACCACCACGCCCCCGATCCAGGGACCGAGGACGACCGCCGCGTAGACGCCCTCGATGGCGCCCGCCACGGGGCCGAACCAGAGCCCCGCCGCCAGAACGACGAAGAGCGCCAGGAACGGGATACCCGGAGTGACTCGACCCAGCCCCCACGTGAGTACGAGAACAACGACCGGGACCGTGACCAGTGCGGCCACGCGCGGATCGACGAGGCGCCGCGCGAGGCCGGTCGGGGGGCCGGACCTCACGCGACCTTGATACCAGGCCCGGTCTTACATCGCTCTTACGGCGGCACGGCGTGGGTCCGTCGTCGCTCTGGAACGACGTCGGACCCACGCTGCCCTCCCCCTCAGGGCTGCGGGTCGGGCGCGATCTGCACCGCCACGTTTGCGCTCGCCGTGGCCGAGCCGTCCTGCGTGATGATCCCCTTGCAGTCCCCGGCGCCCACGCTGAGACCCAGGTAGACGGAAGCGGAGCTGCTGGGATCGGGGTTCCCGGGCGTCCAGCCCATGCCGGCTCGGGACAGCGTGGCCGTGCCGCTGCTGCCTCCCGACAACCCCAGGTCCGTGCCCAGCACCGTGCCGCTGACACGGGCGTTGGCGTAGCCGCCGGCACTGGAGCCGGCCGTCCACTTCACCGTGACCTTGATCGGAGCCCGCGCGTGGTCGTAGTCGATGCGGATGGCGTCGTAGCCGCCGCTCCCGAGATCGCCGTAGGCACAGCTCAGCTCGGTCGATACCGGGTGCGCCGCATTGGCCGTGCCCGAGACGTCGAGCGTCGCGGTGTCATTGCCGGTGAGCGCGGCGCCGAGGTCGATCTGGACGCTCGCGTCCTGCGTCTGCGCCGGAGCGGTGATCTTCGTACTGCTGGTGACCAGGAGCGGGCTCGGGGGCTCGACGTCGCTCGTGGTGGCCCCGGGCTGACCGTTGTTCGGGTTGTAGTCGGAGGTGGCGCTGACGGTGTCGGACACGATCTCGATCCCCGTCACGACCGGCGGCACGCAGGTGGCCGCGTCGTTCTGGAGCAGCGTCTCGCTGGGCGTCGTGAGTCCGAGCAGCTTCACGCCACCCATGATGTCCTGGAGCTCCATCACGCCGCTGGCGAAGTGGGCCTTGTCGCAGTCCTGGTCGGCGAGGGCGAGCTGCGTGTCGATGACCTTCTGCGCCTCGGCCGTCGGATCGATGACGTAGCCGCCCGCCAGGATGAAGGGGTTCGCCGCCGCGATGTCGATGGCCTGGGCGAGCGGAGCGATGAGCGACTGGAGCGTGGCGAAGTCGCCGCCCGCCTGGAGGTACCGCAGGTCGAGGACCCGCATCCAGGTGCCGAAGACGTGCTGCACGTTCTGCTGCAGCGTGCCTACATCGTTCGTCCGTCCCGACGCGACGGCGGCGTGGTAGGCACCGAGGCCGGAGTAGAGCGTGCCCGCGGTGGGATCGGCGTTGCCCTGCTGAGCATCGGTGAACGAGGCGATGGCTGCGGCGAGCGCCTGGTCGAGGCGCGCTACGGCGTCCGCGAACTGCTTCGACCTCGCCGCCGCCCACAGACCCATCAGGTCCTGCAGGTCCTGGCTCACGGCGGGCACCTGAACGTCGGCGATGGCCGCGTCGGCCGCGCGGCCCAGCAGGCCGTCGGTCAGGGGTGCGACGAGGTAGTCGCTGAAGTGCCACAGGTCGGCGCTGAAGCTCGCACCGGTCGTCGGCGAGCTCTGCGGTACGTACACCGTCCCGCTGCCGTCGACGAGCGTGACGGCGGCCTGGGAGGGCGCGCCGGCCGCGGTCTGGATGTCGAGCGTCACGGCCTGCAGGAACTGCGTGCCGTTGGGACCGAGCTGCACACCGACCTGCCAGCCGGCGCTGGTGCCGTCGACCACGACGTCCTTGAGCGGCGTCAGCGACAGGTCGGTGGCGCTGGTGAGGGCGCCGGCGGGCACCGTGAGGGTGTAGCGGCTGCCGTCGGCGCCGGTGGCGGTGAGGGTGCCCCCAGCGGCACCGATCGAGGCGTGCGAGGCGTGCGCGGTGTCGGGTGTGTAGCTCATCGGGATGGGGCCCGACCCACTCGGTCCTCCACCCCCGCCGCCACCGGGCGCCGAGGGGACCTGGGTGGACGAACAGGCGACGGCGAACAGCAGCACGCCGATGACGGACAGACGATGGATTCGTGACATGGTCCCCCTCCCCGAGGAACGACGCAGGGCCGTTGGTTCGTGCGGACACCGCAGGCTAGGTGGGCGACCGTTATCGGAGCGTTATCGGATCGGGGACGAGGAGCCGGAGCCGCGGGAGGACGGATCCGGCGCGCTCGTTTGAACCTCATCTATTTTTGATTTAAAATCCAACTCCATGACGCAACCGGGACCTGCCGAGCGCGGCGCCGCCCTCCTCGACCAGCTCTACCGCGCGCACGACCCGCAGTGGATCAAGGTGATCGATCACACCCGCTGCGTGGGATGCCACGCCTGCACGGTCGCCTGCAAGAGCGAGAACGAGGTGCCGGTGGGCGTCACACGCACCTACGTCAAGCACGTCGAGAAGGGCACCTTCCCCAACACCCGCCGCAGCTTCCAGGTGACGCGCTGCAACCAGTGCGCCGACCCGCCGTGCGTGGCGTCCTGCCCCGTCACCGCCATGTACCAGCGGCCCGACGGCATCGTCGATTTCGACAAGGACGTGTGCATCGGCTGCAAGGCCTGCATCGCGGCGTGCCCCTACGACGCCATCTTCATCAACCCCGACGACGGCAGCGCCGAGAAGTGCAACCTGTGCAGCCATCGCATCGACGAGGGGCTCGAGCCTGCCTGCGTGTCGGTGTGCCCCGCCGAGGCCATCCTGGTCGGCGACCTCCACGAGCCCAGCGGCAAGGTCGCCGCCCTGGTGGGGCGCGACAACGTCGCCGTGCGCCGCCCCGAGAAGCACACGCAACCCAAGCTCTACTACCTCGGCATCGACCAGGCCACCCTCGATCCGCTGGCCGCCGCCACGCCCACCGGCGGCCTGCACCAGTGGAGCGAGCAGCCCCACGACCTCGCCGGCCACGGCGGCAGCCGCCTGCCGGCCGGGTGGAGCACCAGCAACGCCGCCGCCGCCATGGTCACCTACGACATCGCGCACAAGCGCCCCTGGGACGAGCGCGTCAGCCTCTACACCTGGACCAAGTCGATCGCCGCCGGCTCCCTCCTGATGGCGGTGGTGGCGGTGGCCCTCGGCTGGCTCGACCTCAGCGCGCCCCTGGCGCGGTGGGTGGCGCCGCTCATCACCGGCGCCTTCCTGGCCGCCACCGGCGGCCTGCTGATCTGGGACCTGTCGCATCCGCTGCGCTTCTACCGCATCTTCACGCGCCCGCAGTGGCGGTCGTGGCTGGTGCGCGGCGCCTTCATCATCGGCGCCTTCGGGGGGCTGCTGGCGCTGTGGCTGCTGGGCTCGATGGTCGGCTCCCCGGGCCTCCAGCGCGTGCTCATGTGGCCGATCGTGCCCGTCGCGCTGGCCACCGCGGTGTACACGGCGTACCTGTTCGCGCAGGCCAAGGCGCGCGACCTCTGGCAGAGCCCCCTGCTCCCCAGCCACATGGCGGTGCAGGCCGTGCTGGCGGGCACCTCGGCGCTGCTACCGGCGGCCGCCCTGGCGAGCGACGGGGACCTGCTGGCGCCGCTGCGCTGGGTGCTGCTGGCGGCGGTCGCCACCCACGCCCTGATGGTCGGCAGCGAGCTCGCCCTGCCTAAGGGCACGGCCCACGCCCGCGCCGCCGAGCATCAGCTCACGCACGGCGCCTTCCGCACGTTCTTCCGGATCGGGATCGGCCTGGGAGCGCTGGTACCGGCCGCCCTTTGCCTCGTCAGCGGCGCCGGCGCGGTGCTCAGCGTCGCCGCCGTGTGCGCGCTCGCCGGGCTGCTCGCCTACGAGCACGCCTTCGTCCAGGCCGGCCAGGCCGTGCCGCTCGCCTAGGAGGCCCACCGTGTCGTCCCCGGATCCCCACGAGCGCCCCGACGCCATCGGCGACGAAGCCGCGGTCGGCGCGCCGACCGGCGACGCGCCGACCGGCGCGCGCCTGCTGGCCGCCCTCCGGGGCCGTGCCCGGCGCGCCGTGACGGACGCCGGCCCCCACTACGCCTCGCCCGAAGGTCACCGCAGCCGCTTCCCCGGTCCCAGCGAGATCGGCCTCGACAGCCACCCTCCGGTCGAGAGCTGGCAGGACTGGGCCGAAGCGCGCGCCCACGACGGTACCGGTCGCGGCCGGCGCTACGACCTGGTGCCGACGCTGTGCTTCAACTGCGAGTCCGCCTGCGGCCTGCTCGCCTACGTGGACCACGACAGCGGCGCGATCCGCAAGCTCGAGGGCAACCCGCTCCACCCCGGCTCGCGCGGCCGCAACTGCGCCAAGGGCCCGGCCACGCACAACCAGATCACCGATCCCGACCGCATCCTCTACCCCATGAAGCGCAGCGGCGCGCGCGGCGAGGGCGCCTGGCAACGCGTGAGCTGGGACGAGGCGCTCGACGACATCGCGGCGCGCATCCGTGCCGACCTCCGGGCGCACCAGGGCCGCCACGTCGTGTACCACGTCGGTCGCCCCGGCGAGGACGGCTTCACCTCCCGCGTGCTGCAGGCCTGGGGGATCGACGGCCACAACAGCCACACCAACATCTGTTCCAGCAGCGCCCGCGCGGGCTACGCCTTCTGGATGGGCATCGACCGGCCCTCCCCCGACTTCGCCGAGGCCGACTTCATCCTGTTGCTGTCGGCCCACCTCGAGACCGGCCACTACTTCAACCCGCACGCCCAGCGCATCGTCGAGGCGCAGGCGAACGGCTGCAAGGTGGCGGTGTTCGACCCGCGGCTGTCCAACACCGCGTCGCGCGCCGACCTGTGGCTGCCCAGCTACCCCGGCAGCGAGGCGGCGGTGCTGCTCGCGGTCGCCAACCACCTGATCGCGAGCGGCGCCTACGACCGTGCCTTCGTGCGGCGCTGGTGGAACTGGGAGGCCTACCTGCGCGCCGAACGCCCCGATCTCGACCCCACCTTCGAGGCGTTCGAGGGCGTCCTGGCCGAGCTCTACCGCGACTTCACCTTCGCCTTCGCCGCCGAGGAGTCGGGGGTGCCGCAGGACCGCATCGAGACCCTCGCGCACCTGGTGGCGCGGGCCGGCGCGCGCTTCTCGAGCTACAACTGGCGCAGCGCCGGCGCCGGCAACGAGGGCGGCTGGCAGGTGGCGCGCTGCCTGATGCTGTTGCACGCCCTTACCGGCTCCATCGCGACCCCCGGCGGCTTCTGGCCCAACACCTGGACCAAGCACGTGGCCCCGCAACCGCACCCGGCCCCGGGCCCGACTTGGTGGCAGGACCTGCACATGCCCGGCGAGTACCCGCTCGCCTTCTTCGAGATGAGCTTCCTGCTGCCGCACCTGCTGCGCGAGGGGCGTGGGCACATCGACGTCTACTTCACGCGCGTCTACAACCCGGTGTGGACCAATCCCGACGGCTTCAGCTGGCTCGAGGCCCTGACCGACGAGTCCAAGATCGGCTGCCACGTGGCCCTGACGCCGACCTGGAACGAGTCCGCCTGGTTCGCCGACTACGTGCTGCCGATGGGGCACTCCAGCGAGCGCCACGACGTGCAGTCGCAGGAGACCGGTCGGCACCAGTGGATCGGCTTCCGGCAGCCGGTGATGCGCGCGCACTACGAGCGCACCGGGCGCGCCTTCCGCGACACCCGCGACGTCAACCCCGGTGAGGTGTGGGAGGAGAACGAGTTCTGGATCGAGCTGTCGTGGCGCATCGATCCCGACGGCTCGCTCGGCATCCGCCGCTACTTCGAGGCCCCCACGCGAGACGCCCCCGCCGAGGACGCCCCGCCCCGCAAGATGACCGTCGACGACTACTACGGCTACCTCTTCGACCACGGCGTCCCGGGGCTGCCGGAAGCGGCGGCGCGCGAGGGCCTGACACCGCTGGCCTACATGCGCCGCTACGGGGCCTTCGAGGTCACCGCCGAGCCGAACGCGCGCTACCTCGAGGAGGTCCCGGCGGCGCAGCTCGTCGACCCGGTGACCCGCGACGGCGTCGTCTACGCCCGCAGCGGAGGCGCCGGCTACGGGCCTGCCGCCGAGCCGCTGCCCGACGGGCGGAGCGCGGTCGGCGTCGACGTCGAAGGTCGGGTGCTGCGTGGCTGGCCCACCCCCAGCGGCAAGCTGGAGTTCTACTCCCCCACGTTGAGCGCCTGGGGCTGGCCCGAGTACGCGCTGCCCACGTACATCCGCAGCCACGTCCACAAGGACGCGCTGGCACCCGGTGAGGTGGCGCTGCTGCCGAACTTCCGCCTGCCGGTGCAGATCCACACCCGCAGCGCCAACAGCAAGTGGCTCGACGAGATCGCCCACACCAACCCGCTGTGGCTGCACCCGCGGCGCGCCGAAGCGCTGGGGGTCCGGACGGGCGACCTCCTGCGGGTCACCACCCACATCGGCTACTTCGTGCTCCCGGCCTGGGTGACCGAGGGGATCCGCCCCGACATCGTGGCCTGCTCCCACCACTTCGGGCGCTGGCGCCTCGACGACGAGGGCGGCGGCAACCGCACGATGTCGTCGGTGGTGGGGCTGGAGCGTTCGGGCTCCACCTGGACCCTGCGCCGCCGCCACGGCGTGCGCCCCTTCGACTCCAGCGACCCCGACACGCGGCGCATCTGGTGGAGCGACGTCGGCGTGCACCAGAACATCGCCTTCGAGGTCCACCCCGATCCGGTCTCGGGCCAGCACTGCTGGCACCAGGCCGTGACGGTGGAGCGGGCCCGGCCGGGCGACCGCAACGGCGACGTCTGGGTCGACACCCAGAAGGCCCACGACAGCTACCGAAGCTGGCTCGCCAAGACCCGCCCTGCCCTGCGTCACAGCCCCGACGGCACCCGGCGTCCGCGCTGGCTGCCCCGGCCGCTGCACCCCAGCGCCGAGGCGTACCGCCTCCCGGACGACGGAAGCCCGCGCGAGCGCGTCGCGGAGACCGACGATGCCTGACGCCGCCCTCGGCGCCGATGCCCTGGAGCTCGCCGGGCCCTACCGGCTGCTGGCCGAACTGCTCTCGGCGGAGCCCGACGCCGAGCTGCTGGCGCTGGCGGCCACCGTCCCCGCCCTGCGGCCCCACGCCACGCAGGCCGCGGCCGCACGCCACACCCACGTCTTCGTCCTCAACGTCTACCCGTTCGCCTCGGTCTTCCTCGATCCCGACGGGGCGCTCGACGGGGAACGCACCGCGCTCACCCGCGGCGTCCTGGGGGCGCTCGGCCTCAGGGTCGCTCCGGGCCTGGCAGCCGACCACGTGAGCGTGCTGCTCGACGCGCTGGCGACGCTGTTGGAAAGGGAGGCGGCGGCACGCTCGGCGCTCGATCGCGACCGCGCCCGACACGCCCAGAGGGTGGTTCTGCTCAAGCACCTGCTCCCTTGGATGCCCCTCTTCCTCGCTGCCATCGAGCGGGCCGACGGCGCGCTGTACGGCGCCGCGGCCCGGCTCGCTGGGGGCCTGCTGAGCGATCACGTGGGGCGGCTGCCGGCGTCGAGCCACGGATCGGTACCCACCTGGAACGCGGCACCGCGAGGACCCGCCGAGCCTCCCCGCACGGAGCGGGGTCGGCGCGACCGACTCGGCTGGCTGACCGTCCCGGCGCGTTCCGGCATCTTCCTCAGCCGGTCCGACCTGGCGGGCATCGCCGGCGACCTCGATCTCGCGCTCCGCTTCGGCGGCCGCGGCTTCATGGTGGAGAGCCTGGTGCAGGCGGCCTCCCAGGCCGACCGGACCTCCGAGCTGACCGACGCCCTGGCGCGCCGGGTGACGGCGCAGCGCGACGAGGTGGCGGCCTGGGGGCGCCGGTTGCCGCAAGCGCGGCCGCTGTGGGCGCCGTGGCTCGAGCTCTCCGCCGCCACCCTGGCGCGGCTAGGGCGCTCCGGGACGGCGCACCCCGTCGAGGCCGCCTCGGCGTCGCCCGGCCGCGGGCACGTGACGGGTCCTCCCTCCGGAGGGGCGTGACCGTGCTGCTCGCGCTCTTCGCGACGGGCGTGGCGGCCGGGACGGTGGGGGCCATGCTGGGCCTCGGCGGCGGCATCTTCCTGGTGCCCGCCCTCACCCTCGCCTTCCATCTGCCGGTCCGCATCGCGGTAGGGACGAGCCTGGTGAGCGTCATCGCCACCTCCGCCGGCGTCGCCGCCGCCGCCGATCACGAGAGCGGCGCCGACGTGCTGCTGGCGCTGCGGCTCGAGGTGGCGACCGCCGCCGGCGCCGTGCTCGGCGGCCTGGTGGCGGGGCTGGTCAGCCCCAACGCGCTGGCGGTGCTGTTCGCGGCCGTGGTGTTCGCGACCGCCGGCTACACCCTGGTCAAGAGCCTCGGCCGCACCTCCGACGAGGCGATGTACCGCCGCGACTACCGGCCACGGCGTTGGACCCTGGGGTCCGCCACCGCCGGGCTGGCCGGCATGGTGTCGGGCCTGCTCGGGGTGGGCGGCGGCTTCATCAAGGTCCCCACCATGTACGCCGTCATGGGCGTGCCGCTGGGCGTCGCCACCGCCACCAGCAACTTCATGGTGGGCATCACGGCCGCGGCCAGCGTGTTCGTCTACATCGCGCGCGGCGACGTGCTGCCGCTGGTGGTCGTGCCCACCGCCGGCGGCGTGTTCCTCGGCGCCGTCGCCGGCAGCCTGCTGCAGGCGCGGGTCAAGGTCGGCGCGTTACGCTGGGCGTTGATCGTGCTGCTGCTCGGGATCGGCGTCCAGATGCTGCTGCGCGGACTGCGAGGTGGGGTGTGAGCGAGAGTGTTCCACACGACCCCGACGACGTTCTGGACCGAAACATGCGCCGCGTCTCCCGTGGGCTGTCGGGCTTCGCCCTGGTGCTGATGTTGGTGGGGTTCGTGATCTCCGTGACCGGCCCGCACCCGATCGACGTCCACGCGATCGACCTCGGCGCCCGAGGTCAGCGCCTGATGCTCGACGGCATCATCGTGCTGTGCCTGCTCCCTGCCGTGCGGGTGCTCACCGCCGGCGCGTACTACGCCGCCGCCCGCCGCCTGGCGCAGGCGGTGGTGGCGCTGGTGGTGCTGCTGGAACTGATCTCCTCGATCGTGACGGGCGGCTGACCGGAAGCGATGGCGGTCACATCACCTCGGCCAGCCGCGCGATCAGCGCGTCGATCTCCTCCAGCGTGTTGTAGTGCACCATCGAGACGCGCACGACCCCGTTGCGCTCTCCCAGCCCCAGGGCTGCGATGAGCCGCCGGGCGTAGAAGTCCCCGTAGCGGATGCCGATGGAGGCGCCGTCGACGTGGCGCGCGACGGCGGCGGGGTCGTGACCCTCCACCGTGAAGCTGACGGTCGGGACGCGCAGCTCCTTGTCGGCGCGCTCGTGGCCGTAGATGCGCACGCCGCGGCGGTCGCGCAGGAACGCCAGCAGGCGCCCGGCCAGCGCCTGCTCCTGCTCGGCACCCGCCGCGAAGGCCTGCGCCACGCGGCCGTGCAGGTCGTCCGCCGGCGCCGTCGAGCTCCGCCGCCCCAGGGTCTCCAGGTACTCGACGACCCCCAGCATGCTGTAGGTCAGCTCGTAGTTCACACCCCCCGGCTGCAGCTTGTAGGGCACGTCGTCGTCGGGGATGAAGGCGTGGTTGAGGGTCGCCAGGCCCTCCAGCAGCTCGCGCTTGCCGTAGAGCACCGCCAGGTGCGGGCCGTAGACCTTGTAGGCGCTGAACGCGTAGAAGTCGACGTCCCAGGCGCGGACGTCGAGGGCGCGGTGGGGCGCGTACGCCACCGCGTCGACGCAGACGAGCGCACCACGCTCGTGAACGAAGCGGGTGATGTCGACCACCGGGTTGATCGTCCCCAGGATGTTCGAGGCGTGCGTGAACGCCACCAGGCGCGTCCGCTCCGTCATGAGCGCGTCGAGGTCCTCCAGCCTCAGCTCCAGGCTCTCCGGGTCGACGCGCCAGGTCTTGACGACGACCCCGTGCTCGGCCAGCCGCACCCAGGCACCGATGTTCGCCTCGTGGTCGCAATCGGTCACCACGACCTCGTCGCCGGGCCGCAGCTGCGGCCGCAGCGCGCGGGCCAGGTTGGCCATCAGTTGCGTGGTGCTGGAGCCGATCACCACCTCGTGCTCGTCGGCTGCGCCGATCATCGCCGCGATCGCCCGGGTAGCCTCGGCCACGCGCTCCCCGGCGAGCTGCGAGACGGCGTAGCTGGCACCGAGCTGGACGTCGCTGGTGAGCAGGTAGTCGCGAACGCGGTCGGCGACCCCGATCAGCGTCTGCGAGCCGCCGGCGTTGTCGAGGAACACCCAGTCGCCGGCCAAGGCGGGGAACTGCGAGCGTGCGAACGCGAGGTCGAGCATACCCAGCATGGTAGCGCGGTCTATCCTGGGCGCATCCGGAAACCCGGGCACCGAAGCGCACCGTGGAGAGGAGCCCGCCATGGCCCACCAGGACCCCGCCGTCGACCTGGCCGCCGCCAACGTCGCCAACTTCAGCAGCTTCCTGGCGCTCCAAGCGGGCCTCGCGGGCTCGGAGGTGCGCCACGACGGGGCCGTCACCTGGGTCGCCAACCCCGATCCGATGTTCTGGTTCAACATGGTCTCCCGCGTGCGGCTGGCGCCCGGCGACGTGCGCTCGTTCGCGGGCGAGGTCCGGGCAACCCACGAACGGCTCGGCACCGACGTCATGCTGTGGCTGTCGCCACTGGACACCCCCGACGACCTCGCGGCGCGGCTCGAGGCCGAGGGATTCCGCCCCATCGGCGTCACGCCGGCCATGGCGATCGAGCTGGGAGAGCTCGTGTCCCCGGCCGTCCCCGACGAGGTGAAGATCGAGCGCGTGGGCGACGCCGAGACGCTTCGACGTTACGTCGGTGCCCTCGCCACGGCCTACGGCATGACCGCGGACGCCATCGCCATCTGGGGGCGCTTCTGCCAGCACGCCGGTCTGGAGCCCGGCGGGGCCGTGCACAACTTCCTGGGGAGCCTGCACGGCGAGCCCGTGTGTGGAGCCACCGTCTACCTCGGCGACGACGGCGTCGCCGGCATCTACGGCGTCGGAACCGCACCCTCCGCGCGCCGGCGAGGCATCGGCGCGATGGTCACGGCCGCGGCGCTCGCGGAAGCGCGCCGGCGCGGCTACCGCTACGGCATCCTGCAATCGTCGGCGATGGCGGCGAACCTCTACCGGGCGATGGGGTTCCGGGACACCTTCGAGTACCGCACCTGCGGCTGGTTCCCCGCGCGCCCCTCGGACTAGCGTCGCTCGGGCGACCGACGCCCCGCCCGCTCCTGCGCCCGTCGCGCGTTCTCCTCGACGCGGTAGCGCACGATGCGGGCGATCAGGTCGAGCGGCATGGGCTCGCCGAGGGGGAACTGCACCGCGGCGCTGCCGTCACTCGCGCGGGCCACGGCGTCCGTCCTCAGTCGAGGAGCACGCCGGCGGCGTCGAGCAGGGCGCGCACCTCGGCGAACTCGGTAGCGGAGAGCTCCCAGCCGCCGGCCTGGGCGTTGCGCCTCACCTGCGCGGGCGAGGTCGCGCCGGCGATGACGCTGGCGACTGGCCGGTGCGCCAGCAGGTAGGCGAAGGCCAGGTCGATCAGCTCGCGCCCTCGTGCCTCGGCGAAGTCGGTCAGCTCCTCGACGAGGTCGAGCACGCCGTCGGTGAGCATCGCCTCCCAGCGCGCGTTGCCGGTGACGCGCGTGCCCTCGGGGAGCGGGCGCCCCCTGCGGTACTTGCCGGTGAGGATGCCCGAGAGCAACGGGAAGTACGGCAGGAAGGCCACGCCCAGGCGCTCGCACGCCGGCAGCACCTCGCGCTCGGCGGTGCGCTTGAGCAGGCTGTACTCGTTCTGCACGCTGACGAAGCGCGGCGCGCCCTGCGCCGTGGCGTCCTCCGCCTCCTGCAGCTGCGCGGCACTGAAGTTCGAGCAGCCGATCTCGCGCACCTTGCCCTCGCGGACGGCCTCGGCCAGCGCACCCAGGGTGTCGGCGATCGGCACGTCGGCGTCGGGGAAGTGGAGCTGGTAGAGGTCGACGTGATCGGTCTGCAGCCGCGCCAGGCTGGCGTCGAGCGCCGCCCGCACGTCCTCGGGCCGGGCACCCTTGGGGGCGTCGGTGTTGGCGGGGTGCCCGAACTTGGTGGCGATCACGACCTGGTCGCGTCGCCCCTTGAGGGCCTCGCCCATGAACCTCTCGCTGTCGGTACCTCCGTAGAGGTCGGCGGTGTCGAGGAAGGTGACCCCCGCCTCGATGGCGGCGTCGAGGACGTTCTTGGTACCGGCCAGGTCGAGCCTGCGACCGAAGTTGTTGCAGCCGAGGCCGACGACCGAGGCGTTCAGGGAACCGATGGGGCGGGTGCGCATGGTGCCTCCTGGGGCTTTGGGGGGTGGGGCCGGGCGGGTCCCGCCCGCCGGGCCGATGGGTGTGCGTGGCCCCACGGTACCCGTTGGAGGTCGACCGAAGGGTACGGTTCGCTGCCCTCCGGCGGCCCGCGCCCGTCGCTACTCCGTCAACCGCCTGCGTGCCTCCGTCAGGGTAGCCCCCTGGTCCAGGAGTGCACGCATGCGAGCCTCGCGCGCCTCGCGCCGGAGCGCCTCCGCCAGGACGGACTCGGCGCCCGGCACGGGCGCATCGTCTTCGGACACCTCCTCCCCAACGTGATCGCCCCGATCCTCGTCTACGCCACGCTGCGCACCGGCGTTACCCTGCTGGTGGCGTCCGGCCTGTCGTTCCTGGGCCTTGGCGTCCAACCGCCGACCCCCGAGTGGGGGTCCATGCTGAGCGACGCGCAGCTCTACCTGACGATCGACCCCCTGATGGCGTTCGTGCCGGGCGTGACCATCACCCTCGCCGTGCTCGGCTTCAACCTGCTGGGCGACGGGTTGCGCGACGTGCTGGATCCGACGTTGCGACACTGACCGGATCCGCCGCGGAGGGTGGGCTCGGGATCACGGCGGGAGCGCCACCCGCACCGGCGTCAAGCGGGCCTCCCGCGTACCGTCGCCGAGCTGGCCGACGTCGTTGGCCCCCCACGCCCACAGGACCCCATCGGCGTCGAGCGCCAGCGAGTGATCGAAGCCGGCGGCGATCGCCACGACGTGGCCGAGGCCCTGCACCGGGGCCGGCTCGAAGCGGACGTCGGTGGTGCCGTCGCCCAGTGCCCCGTGCCAGTTGTAGCCCCACGCCCAGACGCGCCCGTTCGACACCAGGGCCAGCGAGTGCCCCCCGCCGGCCGCGATGGCGGTGACGTCGAAGAGCCCCGGGATCGGCACGGGGTGGCTGGTGCCGAGCACCGTCCCCTCGTGGTTGTCCCCCCAGCTCCACACCGTGCCGCCGCGATCGAGCGCGAGAGCATGGGTCTCGCCCGCCGCGATCGCCACGACGTCGGCGAGCCCCTCCACCGGCACCGGAACGTAGCGATCCTGGTTGCTGCCGTCGCCGAGCTGGCTGACGTAGTTGAACCCCCAGGCCCACACGCGACCGTCTGCGGCGAGCGCCAACGAGTAGTCCCCGCCGGCCGCCACGTGGACGATCGGGGGGAGCCCGGCTACGATCCTGGGGGTGAGCCTCGCGATCGTCGATCCGTCGCCGAGCTCGCCGTGACCGTTCGAACCCCACGCCCACACCCGGCCGCGTCCGTCGAGGGCGAGCGCATGGAGGTCCCCCGCGGCGACTTCCACCACGCCGGCGGGTCCGGTCACACGCTCGGGGACGAGGCTGCCCCCTGGACCGGCGCCCGGCAGCACGTCGAGGACGTCGAGCCCCCAGCTCCAGACCGACCCCGAGGCATCGGACGCAAGCGAGCGCCCGTACCCGCCCGCCGCTCCGGTGGCATCACGCAGGTCGCGTACCTGCACGGGTACCGGCCTGTCGATGCGGGTGCCGTCCCCCACCTGGCCGGCTCGGTTCGAACCCCACGCCAGGACCACGCCGTCGCGCTCCAGCGCCAGCGAGTGGAAGGTGCCGGCGGCGATGGCCAGCGCTCGGGATGAGTCCAGATCGGTGACGCCCAGCGAGGCTCCGCCCGACAGGCCATGGGCGCCTGCGTGCACATCCAGGTCCCGGAGGGACGCCGGAGCCAGCGGACCGCACGCCACAAGCCATCCGCCGAGAGCCGTCAGGGCCACGACCCAGGGGGGGACACGTGCCATGCAAGAGCCTCCCGAACGAACGACGGAGATCGCTCCGACCACCTCCACGGTAGCGCCGGTCGCGGCCGGCCTCGGCACCCCCATCACGGCGACGACCGGAGTCGTCCCCGACAGCGCTCCCGCCGTCCCATCCACCGGCATCGGGGCCGTCGCCACGGTAGACTCCCGGATGGACCCGCGCATCCGTTGGATCGAGACCGTTCCGGTCGAGCAGGCCACCGGCCGACTGGCCGAGCTGTACCGCCGCATCGGCGGCGCCGACGGCGCCGTCGACAACATCATGCGCGCGCACAGCCTGCGCCCGCACACCATGGAGGGCCACCTGGCGCTCTACAAGGCGACACTGCACCACGCCCGCAACGCACTGCCGCGCTGGCTCCTCGAGACCGCGGGGGTCTACGTCAGCCTTCTCAACGGCTGCGACTACTGTGTGGAGCATCACTTCATGGGACTCAAGCGGCTGTTGGGCGACGACGCGCGCGCCGACGGCATGCGGGCGGCGCTGCAGGCGCGGCGCCCGGAGGACGCCTTCGACGGCCGCGAGCTGGCGCTGCTGCGCTACGCCGAGGCCCTCACGTTGCACCCCGGCGAGCTCGACGAGGCCCCGGTCCAGGCCATGCGCGACGCGGGCATGGACGACGGCGAGATCCTCGAGGTCAACCAGGTCGTCGCCTACTTCGCCTACGCCAACCGCACGGTGCTCGGCCTGGGCGTCACCACCGACGGCGACACGCTGGGGTTGTCGCCGAGCGCGACCGACGACCCGAACGACTGGACGCACCGCTCACGGGGCGTGTCCCCCCCGCATCCCGGGGCGGCCACGCGCTTCCCTCGTTGGAGGGTCCGATCAGGCCGTGTGCAGCCCTCGCGCTTCCCAGCGCCGCACGTTCACCCCGAAGATGACCAGCCACAGCATCAGCATCAGCTCGCCGACGAAGGTGAACTCGCTGAAGGTGATGCCGAAGCCCGGCGCCAGCAGGTAGGTGGCGACGTCCACGACGTAGCCGGCGCAGGCGAGCATGAGGAAGGCGCCGATCACCTTGGGCAGGAAGCCCGAGCGCACGATCAGGATGCCCAGCGGCAGCAGCCACAGCCCGAAGAACACCTGGGCGATCATGTAGCCGGCCTCGTGCAGATCGAGGAAGCCGAGCGCGAGAGCATGGAGCTGGGAGGGCTCGAACACGCCCAGGTAGGGGGCGCCGCTCAGGAGCACCAGCGGCGCGACCTGGTTGAGCATGTTGAGGCTGGTGATGGTCACCGCGACCAGCACGAGGGCCGCCATCACGTTGGCGAGATCGCGACCGACCGGCTTCAGCACGCGGTAGAGCGCGATCACCAGCAGCACGAACGCCACCTGGCCCACCAGCTCGGCGAAGATGCCGAAGCGGTAGAGGGCGGGAGACACGAGGATGTTGGCCACCGTGGCCTCGGCGTCGCCGCGCACGATGAGGCCCTGGCGCACGAAGAACTCGGCGAAGCCGCCGCAGACGGCGAGAACGAGGTAGAGCAGGCCGGCGATCCTGGCGGTGCGCTGGGGCGCGGCGACAGGCCGGGTGTGGAGCCGGGCGGGGGCGGGCTGGGGGGTGGTGCGTTCGGTCGCGATCATGGTCTCTCTCCTTCTCCTAGGGGTGGGCGTTCGGGGCGCGCTGCACCGAGAGCAGCGGCAGCCCCAGGTCACGGATGCGGCGCAGGACGCCGTGGAGGGCCGCCTGGTCGATGGGCTCGCCGATGAGCACGGTGGTGCCGTCGGCATCGCGACGCAGGCGCAGACCCGGGAACGAGTCGGCCCAGCGGTCGCTCAGGTGGCCGTCGACGCGGATCTCGTAACGGTCGCTCCTGCTGGGTCTGGGGTTGGGGGCCGGCGGTCGGGGCATCGGGGGTCGCTTCCCTCTCTCCGCAAGAGCCGACCGGGTGGGGTCGGCCCCGCGATGGAACGAGGGTAGGGAGGAACGGGGTGAGCCGTCCTCCCCCGATGATGTGAGGGGCCGGGCGCGTCGGTGCTGTCGGAGTCGTGGGGCGATCTGCAGGGCCCTCGAACGCGATGGCAAGGCGGGCCTGACATCGCGTTCGAGGCGGCGGGAACGGTACCCTCCCCGAACTAGCGCAGCCCGAGCTCCTCGGCCCGGCGCACCGCCGCCCGCCGGCTGCTCACGCCGAGCTTGCCGTAGACGTTCTTGCTGTGGGTGCGCACGGTGTTCAGCGACACCCCGAGGTGGCGCGCGATCTCCGGACCGCTCAGCTCGCTGGCGAGCAGGCGCAGCACCTCGCGCTCCCGCTCGGTGAGCGGCTCGACGTCGTCGGGCAGGGGGGGCGGAGCGGCCCCGTCGGGGTCGGACGCGGCCAGCAGGCGTCGCGCGTAGGCGCCGCCGAGCTTGCGCCGCACGACCTCCCGCAGGACCGGCCGCAGGGCCGGTCCCTCGTCCACGAACGTGCGCAGGTAGCCCTCGGGCCCGGCCAGCTCCAGCGCCTCGGCCAGGGCGGCGGCGGCGTCGGGGTCGCCGGCGGCCTGCTGGGCGAGCGCCCGCAGCACGAGGATCTCGATCGCGCTCCCGCGGCGATCGCCCTCGCGGGCTCCACCCAGGAGGCGTTCGAGCGTCTGCAGCACGTCGTCGAGGTCGGCTTCGGCGACCCGGCGCCTCTCGGCCAGGCGCACGCGCACCGCGACCAGCTGCTCGAACTCCCGAAGGTAGCGCGCGTCGTCGGGGTCGGGCAAGCCGCGCTCGCGCATCCACGCCTGCGCCTCGGCCAGGCGGCCCAGCTCGAGCCACCACCGCGCCCGCCACGCCTCCCCCGGCCGCAACTCGGGCATGGGTGTGCGGATGCGCAGCCGATCGGCCTCGTCGAGCAGCTCCAGCGCGCGCTCGCGCCGGCCGAGCCCGGCCTCCACCCGGGCGATCGCGACGCGCAGCCGCGCCTCGTCGCCGGGCAGAACCGCCGGCTCGCCCAAGGCCTCGGCCGAACGCAGGTGGGCTTCGGCCGCCTCCAGCTCGCCGCGCTCGCGGAGCGTCTCCGCCAGGCCGACGTGCAGCTCGGCGGTGCCGGGCACCACGTCGTCGACGGCGCCCACCCGCACGAGCGCATCCTCCAGGGTGCGCGCCGCCTGGCGCAACCGCCCCTGGGAGGTCAGGATGTCGGCCAGTGCGAAGGTCCCGCTGAGTCCGGCCACCAGGTTGCCGGCCGCGAGGTAGCCGTCCATGGCGTCCGCCATCACGGCGTAGGCCTCCGCCAGGTCCCCGTTCGCCCAGTGGGCCAGCGACAACAGCCCCAGCGGGACGCCGCGCCCCACGGCGTCGTCGGGAGGCAGCAGCTCGAGCGCGCGCCGCGCCTGCGCCACGCTGGCGGCCGGGTCGCCCGTCGCCAGCGCCAGGTAGGCGCCTGCCGACGCGGCGGTCCCGGCCAAGGGGCGAAGCTCCACATCGTCGCCGGCAGCCTCGAAGAGCTCGTCGGCATCCTGCAGCCGCCGCTCGGCGGCCTCCATCTCCCCGGCGTTGAGGAGCGCCCAGGCGTGCCCGACCATCAGCCCGGGCCGCGAGCGGATGTCGGCCTCGGGCAGGCGTTCCACCCAGGCCTTCCAGGTCGACGATCGGAACGCGCTGTCCATGGCCTGCCAGGCACCCTCGATGAGGCGGGCCGAGCGCTCGATGTCGCCGGCCGCCAAGGCGTGATCGACGGCCTCCGCGACCTCACCCTCAGCCTCGAACCAGCGGCTGGCGCGGGCGTGCAGCTCGGCCACCGGTTCGGGGCCCTGCTGCCCCAGCCTGGCCCGGAGCATGTCGGCGAAGAGCGGGTGGTAGCGGTACCAGGCGCGGCGGTCGTCGAGGGGGGTCACGAAGAGGTTGCTGCGCTCCAGGGTGTCGAGCAGCGCGCCGGCCTCCCGGTTCCCGGTGAGCGCCTGACCCAGCGCGGCGCACAGGCGGTCGACGACCGAGGTCGCCAGCAGGAAGTCGCGGACCTCGTCGGACTGGCGTTGTAGCACCTCCTCGACGAGGTAGTCGACGACGAAGCGGTGGTCGCCGGCGAAGGCCCGGATGAAGCCGGACACGTCGTCGCGGCCGCGCATCGAGAGCGCCGCCAGTTGCAGCCCGGCGACCCAGCCCTCGGTCCTGGACTCCAGCGCCGCGAGGTCCTCGGGAGCGAGCTCGAGCCCCATCACCTCCCGCAGGAACGCCGCCGACTCGTCGCGAGCGAAGCGCAGATCGGCAGCGCGCAGCTCGACCAGCTCGCCACGGGCGCGCAGCCCGGCGAGCTTCAGGTCCGGGTCCTCGCGGGTGGTGATCACCAGGTGCAGCTTCGGGGGCAGGCGCTCGAGCAGGTAGCCGAGCGCCGCGTCGACGTCGGCGGAGTCGACGGTGTGGTAGTCGTCCAGCACCAGCACCAGGTCGGCCTCGAGGGCGTCGAGGGCGTTGAGGAGCTCGGCCAGCAGCCAGCGCGTGGGCGGCGCCTGGGGCGCGTTCAGGGCGGCCAGCACGGCCTCGCCGAAGCCGGCGTCGTGGGTCCGCAGCGCCGCGACCAGGTGGAGCAGGAAGCGCGACAGCTCACCGTCGTCCTCGTCGAGCGAGAGCCAGGCCGCGGGCGTCGCGCGCGCTGCCGACCACTCCGCCACCAGGGTGGTCTTGCCGAAGCCGGCGGGCGCGGACAGCAACGTCAGCGCCCGAGACGCTCCGGCATCGAGGCGCTCGGCGAGGTGGGGCCTCGCCACCAGCGCCGACCGATGCGGGGGCGCGTAGAGCTTGGTCGTCACGAGCTGGGAAGGCACGCTAGGTCATCCTACCGGGCCGGTCGCCGCGGTCGACACCTGGGCCGGCCTCGCGGCGCCAGGTCCTCGGGTCACCACGTCCTACATGGTTCCGTTCCATTCCGAAGTACCTTGCGGAACCGGGGCGGTCGCCGGGGACCCCCGCGACCCGACCCGCGCGAGATCGCATCGAAATCGAAGGAGTGGGACCCCTCCATGGATAGACCCCGCATCGGCATCATCGTCGGTACCACGCGCGAGACGCGCTTCGGGATGGCACCCGCGCAGTGGCTCGAGCGCGTGGCATCCGAGCGCACCGATCTGAGCGCCGAGATCGTCGACCTCCGCGACTTTCCCATGCCGTTCTTCGACGAGCCCGCCTCGAACCTCCACACGCCCTCGCGCGACCCCGCCGCCAGGCGCTGGCAGGCCACCATCGACGCGCTCGACGGCTACGTCTTCGTGGTGGCGGAGTACAACCACTCGATCTCGGGCGTGCTCAAGAACGCGCTCGACTACGCCTCGCACGAGTGGCACCGCAAGCCCGCCGCCTGCCTCGGGTACGGCTCGCTGGGCGCCGCCCGCGCCGTCGAGCACCTGCGGGGCATCGCCGTCGAACTGCAGATGGCGCCGCTGCGGCATGCCGTGCACATCATCGGCTCGGACTACCGGCAGCTCAAGCGCGGCGAGGCGACCTTCGACCAGCTCGACCACCTGCGCAGCAGCGCCGACGCCATGCTCGACCAGCTGGCGTGGTGGGCGACCGCCCTCCGCACCGCACGGGAGCAGCCGCGCGAGGCCGAGACGGCGGCCTAGGCGGGCCGCAGCGTACGGCCCGAGCGCCCGCGTGACCCCGGCCCGCCGCGGACCGGTCGCAGCGCGTTCACGGCAGCGCCGGGAAGCGGATCAGGAGCGCATCCGGCATCCCCGAAGGGGCGGGCTTCGCGTCGGTCGCGAGCGTACCGCTGGTGGCCACGACCACGCTCCCGTCCCCCGCGACGGCCAGCGCCACCGGCTGCTCCATGCCGTTGGCGCCGAACTGACGCGCGGCGGTGCGAATCCCCATGGCATCGAAGGCGAGGACGAAGGCGTGCCACGACCCGGGGTCGCCGCTGGTGCTGGTGACGTCGTAGTTCGCCCAGCCCCCGACCAGGACGGTCCCGGATGGCGCGACGGTCACGGCGTTCGCGAGGGCCGCCTGATCGCCCCCGAACTGCTCGACCCCGACGCGATTGCCGTTCGCGTCGAAGTGGGCCAGGAAGGCGTCGATGTTGCCGCTGCTGGTCTGTCCCGGCATGGAGCCGTAGGTGTAGCCCGCGACGTAGCTCCCGCCGTTCGCGCCGGCGGCGACGGCGTAGGCGAAGTCGGCGGCCTCGCTGCCGAACTGGCGCACCCACACCCGCTGACCGTTGTTGTCGTACTTGGCGAGGAAGGCGTCCTTGCCGCCGCGCGAACGGTTCGTGGGCAGCGCGCCGGTGGTCACGCCCGTCACCAGCACGTTGCCGGACGGATCGACGGCGATGCCGTTGAGCCGGTCGTCCCCCGCGCTGCCGAACTGGCGCTGCCACACCAGGTCCCCGCTGGCGTCGTACTTCGCGATGAAGGCGTCGCCGTCACCCCCGCCGTAGACGGCGCCCTCCAAGGTCCCGTTGGTGTCGCCGGCCACGAAGACGTTGCCGGTGGCGTCCAGCGCCACGCCGCGCGCGTAGTCCGAACCCGTGGTGCCGAACTGCCGCAGCCACACCAGCGTCCCATCCCCGCCGACCTTGGCCAGGACGGCGTCGCCTGCTCCGATGCTGTCGCCGGGGGGCATGCGGTTGTTGGTGTAGCCGCTGACGTAGGCGTCGCCCTGGGCGTCCACGGCCAGCCCCGTGGCGCGGTCGATCCCCGCACCCCCGAACTGTCGGACCCAGAGGCGACGGCCGTCCGGCCCGTACGCGGCGACGAACACGTCGCTCCCGCCCGCGCTCGAGGCATCCGGCATCGTCCCGCTGGTGGTGCCCGCCACCACCACCGAGCCGTCCGGCCGCACCGCCACACCCGTCGCCAGGTCGGCCGCGTCGCTTCCCAGTTGCGCCGTCCAGCGCGCTCCAAGCTCCGTGCCGGAGGCCCGTGCCGTCGCTGGAACCGTCACCAGGGCGAGGAGGCACATCGCCCCCCAAGCCAGACCGCGCTTCGAACCCATCGTCATCCTCCGTGCGGGCCGACGTGGATGCCGGGCCCGGGCTGTTCTCGTACCGGGCATCCTACCCGAAGGGGGCTCAGGCGCCGACGTACGCGGCCAGGTGCTCGCCGGTCAGGGTGGAACCGTCGGCGACGAGCGCGGCCGGCGTGCCCTCGAACACCACGCGCCCCCCATCGTGCCCGGCGCCGGGCCCCAGGTCGACGATCCAGTCGGCGTGCGCCATCACCGCCAGGTGGTGCTCGATGACGATGACGGTGGTTCCGCCGTCGACGAGCCGGTCGAGCAACCCGAGGAGCTGTGCCACGTCGGCCAGGTGCAGGCCCGAGGTGGGCTCGTCGAGCACGACGACGCCGCCCGTCTCCGCCATCCGGGCGGCCAGCTTGAGCCGCTGGCGCTCGCCGCCGGACAGCGTGGGGAGGGGCTGCCCGAGCGTGACGTAGCCGAGCCCGACGTCGTCGAGCCGCTTCAGGACCTTGTGGGCAGCGGGCAGCTTGGCCGGGCCGGACGCGAAGAACGCCTCGGCCTCGGTCACCGACATGGCGAGCACCTCGCTGATGTCCCGCCCGCCCAGGCGGTACTCCAGGACCGCCGGTTGGAACCCCTTGCCCTCGCAGTCCTCGCAGCTCGACGCGACGCTCTCCATGTAGCCCAGCTCGGTGTAGACGACGCCGGCACCGTTGCAGGTCGGGCAGGCGCCCTCGGAGTTGGCGCTGAAGAGTCCGGGCTTCACGCCGTTGGCCTTGGCGAAGGCCTTGCGTACCGGGTCGAGAACCCCCGTGTAGGTCGCGGGCGAGCTGCGCCTCGAGCCCCGGATGGGCGCCTGATCGATGGCCACCACGCCGTCGCGTCCGGCCAGCGAGCCGTGGATCAGCGAGCTCTTGCCCGAGCCGGCGACACCGGTGACCACCACCAGGACGCCGAGGGGGAGGTCGACGTCGACGCCCTGCAGGTTGTGGGTACGTGCCCCCCGGATCTCCAGCGCGCCCTTGGGCTCCCGAACCTTGGGCTTGAGCGCGTTGCGGTCGTCCAGGTGCCGGCCGGTGACGGTGTCCGACGCCCGCAGACCATCGACCGTGCCCTCGAAGCACACCTCGCCGCCGGCCGAGCCGGCGCCGGGTCCGAGGTCGACGACGTGGTCGGCGGCGAGGATCGTCTCGGGCTCGTGCTCGACCACCAGCACGGTGTTGCCCTTGTCGCGCAGGCGCAGCAGCAGGTCGTTCATGCGCCGCACGTCGTGGGGGTGAAGGCCGGTGGTGGGCTCGTCGAGGACGTAGGTGACGTCGGTGAGCGCCGACCCCAGGTGGCGGATCATCTTGGTGCGCTGCGCCTCGCCGCCGGACAGCGTGCCCGAGGCGCGGTCGAGCGAGAGGTAGCCCAGCCCGCTCTCCACGAAGGCGTCGAGGGTCTCCTGCAGGGCCGCGAGCAGGGGGGCCGCGCTCGGCAGGTCCAGGCCACGCAACCACGCCGCCAGGTCGCTGATCTGCAGGGCGCAGGCGTCGGCGATGCTCACGCCCTCGATCTTCGACGAGCGCGCCGCCTCGCTCAGCCGCGTCCCTCCGCAGTCCGGACACGTGGTGAAGGTCACCGCCCGCTCCACGAAGGCGCGGACGTGTGGCTGCAACGACTCGACGTCCTTCGACAGCATCGACTTCTGGATGCGATGGACCAGCCCCTCGTAGGTCAGGTTGACGTTGCCGACCTTGACCCTTCGCGCCTCGCCGTAGAGGAACTCGCGGCGCTGCTCCTCGCTGAACTCTGCGATGGGGACGTCGCCGGGCACCACCGCGGCGTAGATCCGTCCGTACCAGCCGGCGTTGTAGCCGGGGATCGTGATGGCTCCTTCGGCCAACGACCTGGACGCGTCGAAGAGCTGCGCCAGGTCGATGTCGGACACCTGCCCGAGCCCCTCGCAACGGGGGCACATGCCGCCGGTGCGGGTGAAGGTGCGGCTCACCGTCTTGCCGCCCCCGCGCTCGATGGTGAGGGAACCGCCACCGCGCACCGTGGCGACGTTGAAGGAGAAGGCGCTGGGCGGGCCGACGTGCGGCTGGCCCAAACGGCTGAAGAGGATGCGGAGCATGGCGTGGGCGTCGGTGACGGTGCCCACGGTGGAGCGCGGATTGCCGCCCAGGCGCTCCTGATCGACCGCGATGGCGGTGGTCAGACCATCCAGCACGTCGACCTCGGGGCGCGCCAGCGAGGGCATGAAGCCCTGCACGAAGGCGCTGTAGGTCTCGTTGATCAGCCGCTGCGACTCGGCTGCGATGGTGCCGAAGACCAGCGAGCTCTTGCCGGATCCCGAGACGCCCGTGAACACCGTCAGGCGGCGCTTGGGGATCTCGATGCTGACGTCCTTGAGGTTGTTCACCCGCGCGCCCTGCACGCGGATGCGGTCGTGGCGGTCGGCCGCGTGCATCCCGGTCGGATCGGGCGCGGCACTCACCTCAGCGCACGCTTCACGAGCTCGACGATCGAAGCCTCGACCTCGGGCGTCAGCTCCTTGAGGGCGAAGGCGTTGGGCCACATGGCACCCTCGTCGAGCCTGGCCTTGTCGCTGAAGCCCAGCGTGGCGTAGCGCGTCTTGAACTTCCGGGCCGGCTGGAAGTGGCAGATCACATCCTTGCCCCGAGCGTAGGCCGGCATGCCGTACCAGGTGCGCGGCTCCAGCGAAGGAGCCGCGCCCGTGATGAGGGCATGGACGCGTTCGGCCATGGCTCGATCGGTGGCCTCCATCTCGGCGATCTTGGCGAGCACGTCGGCCGTGCCGTCGGCCTGTACGCCGCCACCGCGGGCCGCCTTCACCTCACGGGCGCGCTCCTTCAGCGCCGCCTTCTCCTCGGCACTGAAGCCTTCGGCCCCGGCTGCGGACGGCCGCTTCTTCGCGGATCTCTTGTCAGCCACGGTGGTCTCCTTCACGGCGCCCGGCACGCGACGGGCAGCCGACCGCGCTAGGGCACCTGCTGGATGCGGACCAGGGTACCCGCCGGATCGCGCACCGCGCAGTCGCGGATGCCGTACGGCTGGTCGGTCGGCTCCTGCACGACCTCGGCCCCGCCGGCCTGCAGCCGCTCGAAGGTGGCGTCGACGTCCGTCGTGGCCAGCACGATCATGGCGTACGTCCCCTTGGCCATCATCTCGGCGATGGTGCGCTTCTCGTCCTCGGTGATGCCCGGTGACGCCGCCGGGGGGGAGACGACGATCGAGGTACCGGGCTGGCCGGCGGGCCCGACCGTGATCCAGCGCATGCCTCCGTAGCCGACGTCGTTGCGGACCTCGAAGCCGAGGACGTCGCGGTAGAAGGCCAGGGAGGCGTCCGGATCTTCGTGCGGGAGCATGGTTCCGTGGATGGTGATGTCCATGGGCGTCATTCTAGGGAGGAGGCCTTAGGTGCCGCTTCTCGATTCCTGATCGGGCGGGTGACCTGCCTCGCCACGCACGGCAGCAGGCCCTCGGTGGCGCCGGCGTAGCTCCGCCGGTAGACGCTGGGCGGCATCCCCACCAGCTCCCGGAAGCGCGTGCTGAACGATCCCAGCGACGAGCAGCCGACCTCGAAGCAGACGTCGGTGACACTCACATCGCCGCGCCGCAGCAGCGCCATGGCGCGCTCGATCCGGCGGGTCATCAGGTAGCTGTACGGCGCCTCACCGTAGGCGAGCTTGAACTGGCGACTGAGGTGACCCGCCGACAGGTGCGCGTCGCGCGCCAGCGCCTCGACGTCGAGGGGTTGGGCGAACTCGCGGTCGATGCGGTCACGTACACGACGCAGGCGCACGAGGTCGTGAAGGGGCTGGGGCGTGCGGGTCACCGGGGCCATCATGCACCCTGGGCGGCGAGGCGCATGCGCCTCGCCGTTACGGGACGATGCCTCGACGCGCTTCGGCCGGGAGCGGGGCGTACGTCCCGTGGTCCGAACTCCTACACGCCCGTCGGCGCCCCGCGGACCCGCTCGGTTGGCGCCGTCCGCTACCGTCGGAGCGATCTCCATCCCACATCGCATCGTCCAGAGATCAGGCTGTCGAGGGGGAGGACCGGCCATGGCCGAGGTCACGCCCGCACGCACCACGACGCCCGCCTACGGCAGGCCCAGCGATGCCGCAGGCGCCCGGAGGATCCGCGGAGCGAGCGCACCCCTGCTCGGGGGACTCGCCCTCGTCGTCGCGCTGATCAGCGCTTGGGCGAGCGCCCAGGAGAGCGCGATGCCGCTCCACACGGCCGCCCTGCTGGGCGATCTGGCGACGGTGCAGCAGTACATCGCGTCGGGCGCCGACCTCGACCGGAAGGACGCCTACGGCTCCACCCCGTTGATCGTCGCCGCCACCTTCGGTCACGCCGACGTCGCGCGCGCCCTGCTCGGGGCCGGCGCCGATCCCGACCTGACCAACCCCGAAGGCTCCACCGCGCTCCACGTCGCCGCCTTCCTGGGACGGGCCGGGATCGTGGAGGCCCTCCTGGACGCCGGCGCCGATCGCTACCTGCGCAACGACGCCGGGCATACCGCCCGCTCCTCGGTGCTGGCGCCGTTCGACGACGTTCGGTCGATCTACGATGCCTACCTCGATGCCCTGGGGCCGCTCGGCCTCACCCTCGACTACGACCAGGTCCGGCTGGCGCGCCCGCGCATCGCCGCCCTGCTCGCCCCCACGGCGGCGGACCTGGCGAGTGTCGACGTTATACCCGTGGAGGGCGGCACGTGGCAGGTGTCCAGCACCGCCGCACAGGGGCTCGATCCCGAGCTCGTCGGCGAGGCCTACCTCAACGCCGCCGCTCTCGACCACCCCTATGCGCTGTTGATCGTCAAGGACGGCCGGCTCGTCGCCGAACGCTACTTCAACGGCGGCGCCGCGGACCGCAAGACCCTCCTGCAGTCGGTCGGCAAGAGCTTCATGTCCGCCCTGGTTGGCCTGGCGCTCGAGAACGGCTGCCTGGACAGCCTCGACGCCCCCATGCTGTCGTTCTTCCCGGACGTCGCACCCGCCGTCGTCGACGAGCGCAAGCGGACCATCACGGTGCGCCAGATGCTGCAGATGCGCGCCGGCTACCCCTGGGAGGAGACCGCCGCGAGCCTGTGGCAGGGCCTGGTCTCCGGCGACTACCTCGAACTGATGGCGTCGTTCCCGCTCAGCGCCGACCCCGGCACGACCTTCCAGTACAGCAACCTGACGTCCGACTGGCTCGCCATGATCGTGGCGCGCGCCTGCGGCACCGACCTTCGGAGCTTCGGCGATTCGCACCTCTTCGCGCCGCTCGGCATCGAGCTCGGGGACTGGTACCAGGAGGCGTCGGGCTACTACGTCGGTCACGGCATGATGTTCTTCGATGCGCGGGATGCAGCGCGCTTCGGCCTGCTCTACCTGCAGGGCGGCACCGTCGACGGGCGACGCATCCTGCCCGCCTCGTGGGTGCACGATTCCCTGCAGACGTACTCCGAGAACGCCTGGAGCGACCTCGGCTTCTTCCACCACGTCGGCTACGGCTACCAGTGGTGGTCGGCCGAGGTGGGATCGCACCACGTCAACTTCGCCTGGGGTCACGGTGGTCAGCTCATCGTGCTCGTCCACGACCTCGACATGGTCGTCGTGCTCACGTCCGATCCGTTCTTCCCAGGACCGCGCCAGGACTCGGAGTCGTGGCGCAGCGAGATCGCCAACCTGACGCTCGTCAGCGAGTTCGTCCGCTCGCTGCCCAGCGATTGAGAGGATCGGAGGGACTCCATGACCACGACACGAAGGGCCGCGACGGTCGTCGGGGCGGCGTTCATCGTCGCGATGGTCGCCAGCCTCCTCGGCGGCGCGATGGTGGAGGGTGTGATCGCCGCGCCCGACTACCTGGTGCGCGCCGCCGCGGGTCCCGCAGGGCTGTGGACCGGCGTGGCGCTCGAGCTGGTGAACGCCCTCGCCGTGATCGTCATCGCGGTGGCGCTCTACGGGATCGTCAAGCGTGCCAGCGAAGGGATGGCGCTGGGGTACCTGGCCTTCCGGGTGGTCGAGGCCGCCGCCCTCGTGGCCGCCGCGATCCTCCCCATCCGGATGATCGGCCTCGGCCGGCAGCTCGCGACCGCGGAGGCCGCCGCCCGCTCGGACCTCGGGGTGGTCGGCGAGCAGCTCGTCGCGACCCGCGCCTGGTTGGCGGGGGTCCCGGTCCCGCTCTTCTTCTGCCTCGGCGCCTTGCTGCTCTACACCTGGCTGTTCCGCTCGCGGATGTTGCCGCGCTTCATCCCCGTCTGGGGGCTCCTCGGCGTCGTGGGGATCGCCGTCGTGAACGTCGTCGACGTCGGCACGACGACGGCCATGGTCCTGGCCCTGCCGATCATCCTGAACGAGCTGTTCATGGGCGGATGGCTGCTGTTCCGAGGCTTCAGCAGCGGAGCTCGATCCACCACCCGGGCGGCCGCGCCGGCCGGCTGAGCATCGGGCAGGTACCGATCGGTCGCCCAAGGAGGAGGAACGACATGGGAAGCGAACGACTGGAGACCAAGGTCAAGCTCGCGGCGCTGTGGGCCGTTGTGATGTTCAACATGGCCATGGCCGACATCGTGGGGTTCATCCATCCAGGAGCCCTGCAGAACATCCTCGAAGGCAACGTCGGGGTCGAGCCCACGGCCGGGCTCCTGCTGGTCTTCTCGGCGCTCATCGAGGTGCCGATCGCCATGGTGTTCCTGAGCCTCGTCCTGCCGCCGGAGGCCCATCGCTGGGTGAGTACGCTGGCGATCGTGCTGACGGCCACGTTCATCGTCGTGGGTGGCAGCGCGACCCCGTCGTACGTCCTCTTCGCCACCTTCGAGCTGGCGGCCATGGCCGGCGTGCTGGTGCTGGCCTGGCGGGGCGCGCGATCGTTGCGACCGGCGCGCCCCGTGTCCACCTAGCCGGCGCCGCGATCCGACCGCCGCTGCGACCGGGGCCCATCGGAGCGGGCGCTCACGGCGTCGGGGCTGGCCCCTTCACCGCCGTCACGAAGGCGTCCGGCCTGACGTACTTCTGGAACGCCGCCTGGATGTCGGCGGCCGTCAGCGCCAGGTAGTGCTGCGAGGCGACGGTGGCGCTGTCGAGCGGCTTGCCCTGCAACGCCAGTTGCAGCAGGAAGCCGGCGATGTTGCCGAAGCTCGCCTCGCCGAGCGGGAACTGGCGGATCAACATGCCCTTGACCTGGTGGAGCTCGCTGGCCGAGACCGGGGAGGTCTGCATCTGCTCGAGGTCGCGCAGGATGAGCGCCCGCGCCTCGGCGACCTTGCCCGGGTCGGCGCCGAACGACACCTGGAACTGGCCGCGGTTGGCGTCGAGGCTGACGCTGCTGCCCACGCTGTACACCAGGCCGCGCTGCTCCCGCAGGTCGCGGGGCAGGCGCGCGGCGTAGAAGCCGCCGCTGAGCACCATGTTGCCGGCGTAGAGGGCGTAGCGGTCGGCGCTGTGGGTGTTCAGGTCGATCAGCTCGGCCATCGTGACCTGGTCTTGGACCGAGGTCTTGTCGGGGGTGGTGAACTGGGTCGCCGTGGTGTTCAGCGGCACGGCCGGGTAGTCGGCCACGGGCTTCGGTCCGCTCGCGGTCCAGCTCCCGAAGGTGGCCTCCACGACCTTCCGCGCCTGGTCCGGGGTGACGTCGCCGATGACCACGACGGTGGTCATGTCGGGGCGGAAGGTGGCGGCGTAGTAGGCCTTGACGTCGGCCAGCGTCAGGCCGTCGATCGACTGGGCCGTGGCGTAGCGCAGGCCGGGGTCGTTGGCGGGCAGGAGCGCCCGGTCCAGGGCGATGCTGTTCAGGAAGTCCGGGGTCTGCACCTGCCCCGCCGCGGCCGCCGCCTCGCGCTTCTGCATGAGGGCGAACGCCTGCTGCGGCAGGGCGGGGTCGAGCTCGTTGGCCGCCAGCAGCTTCATGCCGGCCTCGAAGTTCGCCGCCGGGACCGCCAGCGAGAAGCTGGAGCCGGCGCTCTCGTGCGCCTGGATGGCGTCCAGCGCCGTCTGGAACTGGATGCGACCCATGCCGGTGGTGCCGAAGTCGAAGAGGTCGCCCAGCACCGCCGCCACGCCCTCCTGGCCCTTCGGCGCCTGCACGTCCTGGTTGGTCTTGATGCGACCGAACACCTCGACGGTCTGGCTGACGCTCTCGGGCTGCACGATCAGGCGCAGGCCGTTGGACAGCGTGGTCGAGGTGGGGTGGAGGGCGGTGGGCGGCACCTCCAGCTCGGCGAGGGCGCTCTGCGCCCAATCGGGGAGCGTCACCGGCCCGCTGGACTTGCCGCCGAAGCTCTCGGCGCCGCCGAACCCCTTGCTGGAGACCGGCTGGCCCGACGATTGCGGCGTTAGGACGGCGGTGATGGCGTGCGCAGGGTCGAAGACCTTGGCGGCCAGGGCATCGACCTGCGCCGGGGTGACGGCTTCGATCGCCGCCTTCACGGCGTCGGGAGAGCTGGTACCGGAGAACGCCAGCGCCTGCGACCAGGCGTTGGCGAGGCCGCTGACCGAGTTCTTCTGGTACTCCAGGTCGGCGATCGCCCGAGCCTTGGCGGCCTCGACCAGGTCGGACGGGACGCCCTGGGTACGCGCCTTGTCCAGGATGCCCTGCATGGCCTTCAGCACCCCGTCGGGCTTGCCGCCGCGCGCGAACACGCCCTCGGCGAAGGCGAAGCCCGCGTGCGGCAGGAAGCTGCTGGAGAAGCCGCCGTACAGGGCGGTGCCGTTGAGGCCCATGGCGTAGAGGTCACCGCGCTTGGAGTCCATGGCCTGCGACAGCACCAGCGCCGTGGCGTAGTCCTGGGATCTGAGCGCCGGCATGCGGTAGGACAGCAGCACGAAGCCGTAGGGGTAGTCGGTCGGCAGGTTCACCGTGTGCGCCTGCACCGGCTCCAACTGGAAGGCGGGGCGCGGCGGCAGGGCCTTGCTGGGGATCGACCCGAACAGCGCCTTCACCTTGCCGAGCACGGCCTGCGGGTCGATGTCGCCGGCGACCACCAGGATGGCGTTGTTGGGCGCGTACCAGGTGTCGTGGAAGGTCTTGAGCGCCGCCGCCGTGGTCTTCTCGAACGACGGCCGGGTGCCGAGCGCGGTGTGGGCGTAGGGCGTGCCCTGGAACATGCTGGCCCGCAACTCGCTGAAGAACTTGTAGCCCGGGTTCGACAGGTCGCGCGACACCTCCTGCTCGATGGCGCCGCGCTCGGTGGCCCACTCCTGGGGCGCCATGTCGACGCCCCGCATGCGGATGGCATGGATGCGCAGGGCCACGTCGAGGTCCTGCGCCGGCACGGTGAAGAAGTACTGGGTGACGCCCTCGGTGGTGTCGGCGTTGAAGCTGCCGCCCATGTTGGCGGCGATGGCCGAGAGCTGATCCTTGCTGAGCCCCGGACTGCCACGGAACATCATGTGCTCGACGGCGTGGGCGGTCCCGGGGAAGCCGGCCGGCGCCTCGTCGGAGCCGACCAGGTAGTTCATCTCGGTCGTCACCACCGGAGCCAACGTGTCGCGCACGATGACCACGCGCAGGCCGTTCTGCAGGGTGGCGCGTAGGACGTGGCCGGCGTCGGTGGACGCGGCGGCGGCGGTGCCGGCGAGGCTGAGGGCCAGCGCCGCCAGGACGGTCAGCCGGAGTGCCTTGGTCATGGTTCGTCCTCTCCTCCGTCGCATCAAACACGCTCCCGACGTGAGAAGGTTCGGCGCGCTGGGGCCCCGGGGATCCCCGGGTCGCGCCCGGACCCGAGGGCACGGCAATCGCAACCCAGGGGCCGGTCTCCTCCCGGGGTACCGCCGCTCCACGTTGAGGTCTTGACCTAACTGTTGCCAGGCTCTATGGTTAGCACGATGCCTAACCAAGAGCTCGAGCTCGACCAGGTCTACCGCGCGCTCGCGAACCGCACCCGACGGCAGGTGGTCGAGCGGCTGTGCCGCGGCCCCGCCACCGCGACCGAGCTGGCCGAGCCGCACGCCATGGCCCTGCCCTCGTTCATGCAACACCTGGCCACGTTGGAGGACAGCGGGCTGGTGCGCTCGGAGAAGCGTGGGCGCTCCCGCACCTACTCCCTCGTGCCCGACCCGCTGAGCCCGGCCGAGGGCTGGCTCGACCGCACCCGACGCCTGTGGGAGGCGCGCCTCGACCGGCTCGACGCCTACCTGCTCGACGCGAAGGAGGGAGACGGATGACCGACCTCACGCTCGATCCCGCGCTCGACCTGGTGCTGGAGCGCTGGGTGGACGTCCCCCCGGAGCGGGTGTGGGCGGCCTGGACCGAGCCACGCCACATCGTCCGCTGGTTCACCCCCGCCCCCTACACCACGCCGTCGTGCGACATCGACCTGCGCCCCGGCGGCCGCTTCCGCGTGGTGATGCGCTCCCCCGAGGGCGAAGAGATGGTCAGCGAGGGCTGCTACCTGGAGGTCACCCCGGGGCGCCGGCTCATCTGGACCGCCGCCCTCGCACCGGGGTACCGCCCGGCCCCGGCCCCCACCACCGCGACCGACTTCCCCTTCACCGCCGTCATCTCCATCGAGGCGCAGGGGCAGGGCACGAAGTACACCGCCATCGCCCTCCACCGCAACGAGGAGGATCGTGCCCACCACGAGGCGATGGGCTTCCACGACGGCTGGGGCAAGGCGCTGGATCAACTGGTGACGCTCATGCGCGGCGACGCTCTGGGGAGTTGACGGGCGGGCGGGGGAACGACCGACCCCCGGGTCGGGAGGGGCGCGGCGTGGGCGCACCGTAAGCCGATCGAAAGCGGCTGCGCCTAGGCTCGCCCCACGATGTTCCGTGACCGCCCGAACGCAGCCTGCGATCGCCGTCTACAACCCCCACCGGCCCAGCGATGCCCTGGCGAGGCGCCGGCGTCCCATGGCCGACAGCCAGTTCACGCCCGCACCGCACGACCGGCACCGAGACCCGAGGTACTGGCGGCAGTTCTCCTGGCGGTCGCGGCGTGGAGCGCGCTACCGGTGGCGCGGGCAGCGACCGGGGCCGAGCTCTACGACCAGCACTGCGCCGCATGCCACCAGGCCGGCGGCACCGGCGTGCCGGGCGTCTTCCCGCCCCTCGCCGGCAACGCCGCCCTCGCGGACGCGGAACACGTGCGATCGGTGATCGAGAAGGGGCTGTCGGGCCCGCTGCAGGTCGGCGGTGCGACCTTCGACGGCAGCATGCCGCCGTTCGGCGCGCAGCTCGGCGCCGCCGAGGTCCAGTCGCTCGCCGACTACCTTCGCAGCGCCTGGGGCAACGGCTTCGCGGGTCCGAGCGCCGGCGGCGGAACGGCGGCAACGCCGGCCGCATCGACCCCTCCGGCGGCGCCCTCCACGGCGCCAGCCGCGCCGGCGGGCGACGCCTCCGTCGGCCACGCCCTCTTCTCCGGTGAGCTGCGCTTCCGCAACGGTGCGCCCCCGTGCTCGGCGTGCCACGCCGTCCAGCGCGAGAGCCCGCTGGGCGGCGGCAGCATGGGCCGCGACCTGACCACCGCCTACGACCGCATGGGGCAGAGCACCGGACTCCAGGGCGTCCTGAAGACCATCGCCTTCCCGGTGATGCGGCAGACGTTCGCGAGCCACCCCCTCACCGACGCGGAGATCGCGGACCTAGTCGCCTACCTCCGGGAGACGGCGAGCGCCGCCCACGCGCACGGCACCGCCGGCGCCGACCCGGCCCGCTTCGGCTTCAACTGGATCTGGCTCTTCGCCGCCGTCGGTGCGCCGCTGCTCTTCGCCCTGTTGCTCATCGGCTGGCCGCGCCAGCGCGAGAGCGCGTCCGAGCGCCTGAGGCGCACGGGCCGAGTTGGGAGGCCACGTCGATGAAGTGGATCAAGGAGGTCGCGTCGCCGACCGAGCGCAAGTGGGAGGAGTTCTACCGGAACCGCTTCCAGCACGACAAGCGCGTACGCACCACGCACGGCGTGAACTGCACGGGGAGCTGCAGCTGGGAGGTCTTCGTCAAGGAAGGCATCGTCACCTGGGAGTTGCAGGCGACCGACTACCCCCAGCTCGAGGAGGGCCTTCCCCCGTACGAGCCCCGCGGCTGTCAGCGCGGCATCAGCTTCTCCTGGTACCTCTACAGCCCCATCCGCGTGAAGCACCCCTACGCCCGCGGCGTGTTGATCGACGCCTGGCGCGCTGCCCGGGCGAGACACGCCGACCCGGTGGAGGCGTGGGCATCGTTGATGAACGACGCCGAGACGCGCGGCGCGATCCAGCGGGCGCGCGGCAAGGGCGGCTTCCGGCGGGTCGGCTGGGACGAGGCCCAGGAGATCGTGGCCGCTTCGACGCTGCATACCGCCATGAAGTACGGCCCGGACCGCGTCATCGGGTTCTCCCCCATCCCCGCCATGTCCCAGGTGAGCTATACGGCGGGAAGCCGCTTCCTGTCGCTCTTCGGGGGCGTGCCGCTGTCGTTCTACGACTGGTACTGCGACCTTCCGCCGGCCTCGCCCGAGGTGTGGGGCGAGCAGACCGACGTGCACGAGTCGGCCGACTGGTACAACGCGCGCTTCATCGCCGTGATGGGCTCCAACCTCAACATGACGCGCACGCCGGACACGCACTTCGTGAGCGAGGTCCGGCATGCCGGGGCCCACCTCGCCGTCCTCAGTCCCGACTTCTCGCAGGTCGCCAAGTACGCCGACTGGTGGATCCCGGCGCACGCCGGACAGGACGGTGCCTTCTGGATGGCCGTCGACCACGTCATCCTGCGGGAGTTCTACGTCGAACGGACGGTCCCGTTCTTCACCGACTACCTGCGTCGCTACACCGACGCCCCCTTCCTCGTCCGCATCGACGAGGGCCGCCCGGGCCGCTTCCTGCGCGCCGGGGCCGTCGCGGCCTACCGCGAGGTGGCCAACCCCGACTGGAAGCTGTTGGTGTGGGACGAGACCAGCGGCCGACCCCGCATGCCGCAGGGGACGCTCGGGTTCCGCTGGGGCCAGGGCGACGCCGGCAAGTGGAACCTCGAGCCGATCGACGGCCTCGACGGCGAGCCCCTCGCCCCGGCGCTGAGCTTCGCAGCGGAGCACGACGAACGCCTGGCCGTCACCTTCGACGACCTCTCGAACGATCGCCCGGTGGAGCGGCGCGTACCGGTGCGCTACGTCGAGACCGACGAGGGGCGGGTGGCGGTGGCCACCACCTTCGACCTTCTCCTCGCGCAGTTCGGCGTGGCCCCTGCCGGCGACGAACCGATCGACTACGACGACGAGGAGGCGCTCTACACCCCCGCCTGGCAGGAGTCCCGCACCGGCGTGCACCGCGACACCCTGCTGCGCTTCGCCCGAGCCTGGGCGACGAACGGCGAGAAGACCGAAGGCCGGAACCTCATCATCATCGGCGCCGGAGCGAACCACTGGTACCACAACAACCTCATCTACCGCTCCGCCATCACGGCCCTGATGCTCACCGGCGCGGTCGGCACCAACGGTGGCGGCCTGGCGCACTACGTCGGTCAGGAGAAGCTCGCCTGCCATGCCTCTTGGGGCGCCATCGCCTTCGGTGCCGACTGGGGGGCCGCCAGCCGCCAGCAGAACGCGCCGAGCTTCCACTACGTCCACACCGACCAGTGGCGCTACGAGCCCGGCTTCGCTGCCTACGACCGGCACGCCCTCGACCACCACGACACGACCCCGGAGCACACCATCGACCAGCAGGCTCGAGCCGTGCGGATGGGCTGGCTGCCCTTCTACCCGCAGTTCGACCGCAGTCCGCTGCAGGTGGCCCGCGAGGCGGCAGATGCCGGCGCCACGACCGACGAGGAGATCGTGCAGCACGTCGTCGATCGGCTCCGCGACGGCAGCCTCGGGCTCGCCGTCGACGACCCGGACGCACCGGAGAACTGGCCGCGCGTCTGGTTCATCTGGCGCGGCAACGCCATCGGCACCAGCATGAAGGGGCACGAGTTCATGCTGCGCCACTACCTGGGGACCCACTCCAACGCCAGCGCTCCGGAGCGAGCGGCCGGCGCCGTCCGCGAGGTCACCTACCGCGAGGCCCCGGCCACCGGGAAGCTCGACCTGGTGGTCGACATCAACTTCCGCATGGACACCAGCGCGCTGTACTCCGACATCGTCCTCCCGGCCGCCACCTGGTACGAGAAGGACGACCTCAACAGCACCGACCTGCACAGCTTCATCAACCCCATGCAGGAGGCAGTGCCCCCGGCATGGGAGTCACGCTCCGATTGGGAGGTCTTCAAGGGCCTGGCCCGCA
>JASBRS010000089.1 GCA_030149325.1 Deinococci bacterium | reverse complement strand
GTCGGCCGTGGCCGGCTGCTCCTGCACCGCCTCGTGCCACCACACGTCGCGCTCCGGGAACCAGGCGATCTCCTCCTTCGTGCGCTGCACCACCACGCAATGCCGGACCGATGAGGTCCTCGAGATCGCCTCGTCCGCGTTCCGCTTCAGCGGGACCGCCGCGCCCTTGCGGTAGCCGCCGTCGGCGGTGATCACGACGCTGCACTCGGCATCCTCGATGCGCCCGGCCAGGGCGTCGGCGGAGAAGCCGCCGAAGACGACCGAGTGGGGTGCGCCGATGCGCGCGCAGGCGAGCATGGCGACCGGCAGCTCGGGGATCATCGGCATGTAGATGGCGACGCGGTCGCCCGCCCGGACGCCACGGTCGCGGAGCACGTTGGCGAACCGCCCCACCTCACGCAACAGCTCGCGGTAGGTCAGGCTGCGCTTGTCGCCGTTCTCGCCCTCCCAATGGAACGCCACCACCTCGCCGCGGCCGCGCTCGACCTGCAGGTCGAGGCAGTTGTAGGCGAGGTTGGTGCGGCCGCCCTCGAACCAGCGGGCGTGCGGCTCGTCGAACGCCACCACCTCGTTCCAGGGCTCGAACCAGTGCAGCTCGGCCGCGACCTCGCCCCAGAAGCCGGCGGGGTCGTCGATCGAGCGTCGGTAGAGCTCCTGGTACTGCTCCGGGCTGGCGAGGCGGGCCCGCTCCCGGAACGCCTCGGGCGGGGGGAAGCGGCGCGACTCCTGCAGCATCGAGTCGATACGGTCCGACATGGCTCCTCCAGAGCGGACGCGTCGCGGTGGCGCGACGGGGGCGGCGCGAGATGTGTCGGCGCCGAGCATACCGCGGGCCGGAGCGAGGCTCCAAGCGCCGCGCAAGCGACCGCCGCCGGAGGGGGCGGGGACGCCGGTGGCGCTACCCCGTCCGGGCGCCAGCGACCGTGAGCGCGGGCACCGCGCCATAACGCCCGTTGTACCTAGATTGGGACCACCTGAACGCTGACGGTGGGCGCGGCTCCTTCGATCGGACCGCTCGACCGCTCGCGGTCGGTCGCCGTGCATGGAGGGCGCGACGGCCGGTCGGGAAGGATGGGCGATCCGATGCACGCGCTGGCGTGGATCGGCGGATCGACGTCCCCGATGCAGCGTGACGGTCCTTTTGGAGGAAAGGAGCAGGTCACGTGTTGAAGCGACTTCTCAACCTCGGCATCCTCGCCGGGGCGCTGCTGCTGCTTGCTGCGTGCGGCGTCCAGCAGGGGCCCTCGGAGGCGGCGCTGTCGCCCCAGGGGAGCCTCAAGTCCATGATCGACGTGAACGTCGTGCTCAAGGCCGACGTCACGCCCGCCGCCCTCGACCAGCTCGCCAAGTACGGGCGCGTCAAGGACGTGCTCTACGAGATCGACGCGCTCACCATGAAGATCCGCTCGGGCGACCTGGCGAAGTTGCAGGCCGACCCGGTGGTGGCGGCGGCCAACCCCGACGCCGAGCGGACCGGCGCGCCGGTCGACACGGTGTCGGTCGACGACTTCGCCAAGGGCCTGAGCACCTGGGACCTCGACGCCATCAACGTCACCGACTTCGGCTTCGACAATCGCCAGGTCGCGTATGACGGCACCGGCGTCTACGTCGCCGTCCTCGACACCGGTCTGGTCGACAGCTGGCGCCAGTACTTCCCGCAGGAGCGCATCGCCACCGAGTACGCCAAGAGCTTCGGCGGCGGCGGCGGGGAGAAGGGCAACGTCTCCGAGCAGCCCAACAAGTGGGAGCACGACCAGAACTCGCACGGCACCCACGTGACCAGCACCATCCTGGGCTACTCGTTGGGCGGCACGCCGGTGAACGGCGTGGCGCCGATGGCGACGGTCATCCCCGTGAAGGTGCTCAACCAGAACGGCTCCGGCTGGTCGTCGGTGGTAGCGGCCGGGATCACCTACATCGGCGACCTCAAGGCCGGCCCGCTGGCGGGCTCCCCGGTCGTCATCAACATGAGCCTTGGAGGCCCCGATCTCGACGCCATGGAGAAGGCGGCGATCGACTACGCCATCAGCCAGGGCGTGATCATCGTGGCCTCGGCCGGCAACGAGGGCGAAGCCGGCATGGGCTACCCCGGAGCCTACCCGCCCGTCATCTCGGTGGCGGCAAGCGGTTGGGTTGGGGAGTGGACAGCGTCATCTTGGTGGTGGGCCGTGAACGTCGGCGACCCCACGAGCCCGGGCGACTTCTACATCACAGATTTCTCGAGCCGTGAACTCCCGGGGCAGGATCTGGACGTTGCTGCGCCCGGCTCGTGGGTCGTCGGACCCTACCAGGTCAACAGCGGCCAGACCAGCTACTACTACCTGGGCGGCACCTCCATGGCCAGCCCGCACGTGGCGGGGATCGTGGCGCTGATGGCTGAGAAGGACCACGCGTTGACGGCCTTGCAGGCCGAAGGCATCCTCGAGGGCTCGGCGATCTACCTTGCGCCAGGCTGTCGGGACGTCCTGCAGCCGAACGGAACCTCCGAACACTTCTGCTGGGACGCCGACGCCACCGGTGCCGGCCTCGCAACGGCCGACGCCGCCCTGGCGGCGACGCCTTGACCTAGGGTCTCGACCCGCAACGCATGGGAGGAGGGCCCGGCCGCCACGGTCGGGCCCTCCTCTAGTTGAGGATCCGTAGCGGGCGTGCTACGACCCGCCCCACAGCCGCCGGCGCGGCAGCCGCCACCAGCCGGCGGTGAACACCACGAACACCGTCACCACCTCCAGGCGACCGGCGTACATGTCGAAGGTGAGCAGCAGCCGGCTGAGCGGGTGGAGGTGGCCGAAGTCGACCATGGGGCCGACCTTCGCCAGCCCCGGGCCGATGTTGCCCAGGCAGGCGATGGAGGCGGTGAAGGCGGTGACGAAGTCCTGGCCGAGCAGCACCAGCACCACGGTGCTGGCGGCGAACAGGCCGACGTAGAGGGTGATGAAGGCGGCGACCGAGCGCAGCACGTCCTCGGGCACCACGCGCCGGCCCAGGCGAACCGGCAGCACCGCGCGCGGGTGCAGCGAGCGGCGTACCTCGCGGGCGGTGTTGCGGGCGATGATGAGCCACCGCACCACCTTGATGCCGCCGCCGGCCGAGCCGGCGCTGCCGCCGATGAACATCACCACGATGAGGATCGCCTGCGCCGGCTGCGACCAGGTGGCGAAGTCGGCCGAGGCGTAGCCCGTGGTGGTCATGATGCTGAACACCTGGAAGAAGCCGTGCCGTAGCGCGTCGGCGGCTCCGTAGCGGGCCAGTAGCAGGCCGCTCAACACCAACGACGCCACCGTGGCGATGGTCACGTAGGCCCGGAACTCGGGGTCGCGCAGCAGGTCGCGCGGACGGCCCGTGAGGCCGCGGTACAGCAGCGCGAAGTTGGCGCCGGCGAAGAGCATGAACACCGTGGCCACCCAGTCGACGGCGGGCTTGGCGTAGCCGGCGAAGCTGAGGGCGTTGGGGCTGAAGCCGCCCGCGGCGAGCGTCGTGAAGGCGTGGGCGACGGCATCGAACAGCGGCATCCCGGCCAGCGCGTACGACGCCGCGCACAGCACCGTGAGGCCGGTGTAGACGGTGACGACGGCGGTGGCGGTGGTGCGCAGGCGGGGCGTCAGGCGCTCCTCGGTGGGGCCCGGGGCCTCGGCGAAGAAGAGCTGACGGCCCGCGATGGCGAGCTGCGGGAAGACCGCGATGAAGATCACCAGGATGCCGATGCCGCCCACCCACTGCGACAGCGCGCGCCACAGGAAGAGGCTGCGCGGGAAGCTCGCGAAATCCGTGAGCACGGTGGCGCCGGTGGTGGTGAAGCCGCTCATCGACTCGAACAGCGCGTTGATGGGACCGAACCCTGCCGTCAGCATGTAGGGCAGGCCGCCGAGCGCCGGCACCACCAGCCACGAGGCCAGCACCGCGATGAGCGCCTCGCGGCGCGTCGGCTCGGCGTTCGGCGCGCCGATCCTGCGCAGCAGCCACCCCAGCGGCGCGCCGACCAGTGCCGTCGCCAGGAAGCCACCGGCGGGGTCGCGGATGAGGGCGGCGTAGCCCGCGAACAGTAGCATCACGCCGGCGACCGTGAGCAGCCCGGTGCCGACGACGTAGGGAGCGAAGCGGCCGCGCACGGGGACGGTCAGCCCGGCACGGAGCGCCGCTCCTCGAGCCAGCGCTCCACCGCCCCGGTGTTGTCGGGCGTGGTGACGATGAAGAGGTGGTCCCCCGGGCGGACGATGGTATCGCCGTGCGGCACGAACACCGTCTTGTCACGGAGGATGGCCCCGATGAGGCTGTCGCTCGGGGCGCCGATGTCGCGGACCTTGCCCTCGCGGCAGTCCGTGGGGTAGCTCAGCTCCATCACCTCGGCGCGATCCTCGATCGAGGCCAGGTGGTCGACCTCGTCGACGCGCAGCCAGTTGAGGACCTCCTGTACGGCGGCGGCGCGCGGGGTGAGGGGGGCGTCGATGCCGACCCGCTCGAACAGCCGGCGGTTGCGGCTGCGCCCCACGCGGGTGATCACCTTGGGGATGCCCAACTGCTTGGCGAGGAGCGACGCCAGCAGGTTCTTGCCGTCGTCGTCGGTGACCGCCACCACCACGTCGGCGTCCTCGATGCGCTCCTGCTGGAGCAGCTCCAGGTCCGTGCCGTCGCCCCTCAGCACCAGTGCGTGCGGCAGCCACTGGGCCAGCTTCTCGCAGCGCGTCTCGTCCTGCTCGATGATGGTGATGTTGGCGCGGTCGGCGGCGAGCTGCTCGGCCACCATGAAGCCGACGTTGCCGCCGCCCACCACCGCCACGTTCAGCGAGCGGCGGCGGGGCGCGAAGCGCCGCTCCAGCGCGCCCATGTGCTCGGCCGAGCCCATGAACACGACCTTGTCGCCCGCCTGCAGCACGGTGGCGCCGGAGGGGATGGTGAAGCGGTCGCCTCGGATGGCGCCCGCGACCAACACCCCGCTGGGGATCTCGGCCTCGAGCAGCGGCTCGCCCAGGAACGGGTCGTCGGGCTCGAGCCGGTACTCCAGCATCTTCAGTCGACCGCCCGCGAAGCCGGCGCTCGCCAGCGCGCGCGGCACCCGCACGATGTCGGCGATCTGACGCGCCAGCGTTCGCTGCGGCCACAGCACCCGATCGATGGCGAGGCCGATGGCCTCGAAGGCGCCGGCGGTGGCGAAGGCATCGACGTAGCGCTGGCGCGTGACGAAGGCCATCGTCTCCACGTCCGCCAACCCCTTGGCGGCGAGGCAGGCCAGCACGTTGACGTCGTCGTTGGTGGTGCAGGCGATGAAGGCGTCGGCGGTCTCCACGCCGGCGGCGCGCAGGTCGCTGGGATCGGCGCCGTTGCCGCGCACGAACTGCACGTCCATGGTCTCGAAGTTCGGACCGCGCTCGTCCTCCGTGTCGACCACGGTGACGTTGTGGGTGCGGTGCAGCGACTCGGCGATGAGCGCGCCGATCTCCCCGCCGCCGACGATCACGACGTTCACGATGCTCCCATTACAGCACGCGCCAGGGCGTGCCCGTCCTGCCTCAGACGCCGGTCGTCAGGCGGCGCCAGCCCACCAGAAGGACCAGCAGTCCCGTCACCAGCGCCAGCCCCGGGATGTACCAGCGGCCGTAGCGGACGTAGGGCGTGAGGGTGTCGATGAACGCGAAGCGCGCGGTGAGCGCGGCCCGCACGTGGCGGGGCAGGCGTTCGAGCACCCGCCCGTGCGGATCGACCACGGCGGTGATGCCGTCGTTGCCGGCGCGCAGGAGGTAGCGTCCGGTCTCGATGGCGCGCAGGTTGCCCATGTCGAAGTGCTGGGCGGCACCGTTGCCCTCGCTGAACCAGGCGTCGTTGGTGATGTTCACGAGCAGGCGCGCACCGTCGCGGACCATCACCCGCTGCACCTGCGGGAACACCGACTCGTAGCAGATGTAGGTGGCCACCGGCCCCTCGGCGGTGCGGAGCGGGATCGGCCCGGGCCCGGGGGTGGTGTTGATCAGCATCGGGAGGTGCATCAGCCCGAAGACGGCCCGGTAGAGCGGGGCAGCGGTCTCGAGCAGCGGCCAGCGCTCGCCGAACGGCACCAGGTAGGCCTTGTCGTAGCGCCCGAGCTCCTGGGCGTAGGTCAGGCTGTAGGCGCTGTTGTAGTCCTTGCCATCGGCGTAGGTGCGACCGCCCACGATGAAGTCGCTGTCGGGGGCGCTGGCCTGGATGGCCTGGCGGGTGGCGCGCCCGGCGGGCCCTTCGACCTGGTACCCGAGCACCGCGCCCTCCGGCCAGATCACGAAGTCGGGGGCGCGGCCGAGCTTGGCCACCGCGTCGCGGGTGAGGGCGGTGTGGACCCCGAGGTCGCCGGCCGGGCTGATGGCCCGCCCGAACGGATCGACGTTGCCCTGCACCAGGACGGCCGTGCGGTCGGGCGCGGGGACGGGGCTGCGCAGCAGCAGCGTGCCGCCTGCCATGGCGCCCGCGACCAGCGCCACGCCCAACAACGGCGCCAGCACGCGCCCGGTCCGGTTGGGTGCGGGGGCCGCCCAGGCGTCGCGCGACGGCGAGGGCACGAAGGGGGTGGCGAGCAGGGCGACCGTGACGACGGCCAGCAGGCTGAGTCCGTAGACGCCCACGATGCTGGCGAGCTGAACGGCGGGGGTGCCCTCCCACAGGTAGCCGAGCGTGCCCCACGGGAAGCCCAGGTAGCCCTGCGCCCGCAGCCACTCGGTGAGGACCCAGAAGCCCGGCAGCAGCAGCAGCGTCCCGGGGCCGCGCCCCCCGACGAGCCGCGCGAGCCCCGTCACGGCGCCCCAGATCAGGGCGAGGGCCGCCAGCAGGAACGGGAAGACCGCCCAGAAGAAGGGCCCCAGCATCGTCGGTAGGGAGAAGCTGCGGGGCAGCCACAGGATGTAGATGGCGAAGAAGGTGAGGGCGAAGGTGGCGCCGAGCCAGAAGGCGCGGCGCGCCGTGGCCGCCCGGGCGACCAGGGCGAACAGCGGCACCAGCGCCAGGAACGCGGGCCAGATGCTCACCGGCGGGAGCGCCAGGCTGAGCAGCGCGCCGGACGCAGCAACCACCAGCAGAGCCAGCATGGAGGTCAGCCTAGCACCGCGTCCGGAGGCGCGAATGTGGGTTGCTCAAGCGTCGATGAGAAGGGCGGCCACTAGAGCCAAGCGCTCCAGCGTGGGGACCACGCGGATGTTCTCGTGACGGGCGTGCGCGCCGCTCCCCACCGAGCCGAGACCGTCGAGCGTGGCGACCCCCAGCGCCGAGGTGAACGAGCCGTCGGAGCCGCCCCCGACGGTCGCCCCCGTGACCTCCAGGCCGATCGCGCGGGCGCGTGCCTGCGCCTCGTTCCACAGGGCCTCGTTGGCCTCGGTGCGTTCGAGCGGCGGGCGGTTGAGGCCTCCCTCCACCTCCACCGTCACGCGGGGGTCGCGCGCCCGGTAGGCGTGGACGGCGGTGAGCACCCGTTCCGCATCCGAGGTACGCAGCACCCGCAGGTCGACCTCGGCCTCGGCCTCCTCGGCGATGACGTTGCCGGTGGTCCCGCCGCTCGCCACCGTGAGGTTGACGGTGGTGCCGGCCTCGCCGTCGGCGAGGTCTTCGACGTACAGCAGCAGGTGGGCGAGCTCGCGCAGCGCGCTGGCACCCTGGTCGGGGTTGTTGCCGGCGTGGGCGCTGCGGCCGTGGACGCGGAGCCGCACCTGGCCGACCCCCTTGCGGCCTACCTTGACGGCCCCGTCGTCGCGGCCGGGCTCGAGCACCAGGACGCGATCGTGCTCGCGCGCCAGCTCCTCGATGCGGGCGCGCGAGTGGTGGCTGCCGGTCTCCTCATCGGAGGTGACGAACAGCGTCACCGGTCCGCGCAGGCCGCCGCCGTGCGTCCTCGCCAGCCTCACGGCGTGGACGGCGGTGGTGATGCCCGCCTTCATGTCGAGCGTGCCCGGCCCGGAGACGCGCTCGTCGTCGCGCTGGTAGGGCATGGCGGCGAGCGTACCGGTGGGCCACACGGTGTCGTAGTGGCACAGCAGCAGGGTGGAGGGCCCCGCCCCACCCGCCAGGCGGGCGAGCACGAGGTCGCCGACCTCGTCGCGCGGGAGGCGCTCCACCTGCCAGCCGTCGTTCCCGAGGAGCGCGATCAGGTGATCGGCGAGCGCGTCGCACAGGGGCTTGTCGCGGGTGGGGGACTCGCGCACCACCAGGCCTTCGAGGGTGGCGAGGTAGGCCTCGCGCTCGGCCATGGCGCGCTGAAGCAGGTGGGGGTCGCTCATGCGCCCCATGCTACCCGGCCGGCGCCCGCCCGGCTCAGCCGGGTTCGACGAGGCTGGCGGCGGCCTCCGGAAGGTCGCCCAGACGCTCGCGCCACAGCTCCTCGGCGAGCTGGCGCACGGTCGGCTCGTGGGTGGTGCGGGCGTAGCTGTAGCCCATGCGGAGGTCGGACTCGGCGGCGTCGGCGTCGACGTCGCGGCCGATCTGGTAGCGCGAGAGGTAGACCTGGGCCAGCAGCACGTCCCTCATGCGCTGCGGGCGGACGGCATGGAGGTCACGCAGGGCATCCTGGTAGGCGACCATGGCGGCGCGGATGTCGCCGCGGTCGGCCAGAGCGCGGCCGCGCTTGAAGTGCTTGGCGGCGTTGTAGAGCAGCTCGCGCATCGATGCGCCATCATAGCCCTGCGACGCGGGTCGGGGTCGGCTAGCGCTCGGTGCGGCGCGCCGCCAGCGCCGCGCGGGCGGCGCGGTGGCTGGCACGCGTGATGGGGAAGCGCAGCGTCAGCACCACGGCCACCAGGAACACCGCCACGGCCACGGGACCGGTCATCAGGCGGATGCCGAGCACCGTCGCCGGGGACTGCGTGGCGGCGCCCGCGGCGTAGCCGAAGGCGGCCGTGGCGACGGCGTTGGCGAACACCCCGAGCGACCCGGCCAGCTTCTGGCCGAACGTGAACAGCGCCACCACCACCCCCTCCCGGCGGCGTCCGTTGGCGAGCTCGTCGAACTCGACGACGTCCGGGAGCATCGCCCACGGCAGCAGCATGACCGCCGACAGGCCGATGCCGGCGACCGTCGACAGGCCCAGCAGGACCGGGCCCACCCGCCCGGGAGGCGCCGCCCACGTCAGGGCGGCCAGGCCCAGCGCCAGCACCGCCAGCCCGCCGGCCAGCGCCGCGCGCTTGCCGATCCGGGCCGAGATCGCGTTCCACAGCGGGAACGCCGCGATGGCCGCCGTGAACAGCAGGCCGAGTACCGGCGTCTGCTGGGCTCCGGGGATGCGCAGCGCCGACTCCAGGTAGAACGGCAGCATCGAGTTGACGATCATGATGCCGACGGTGATGGCGACGAACAGCGCGAAGAGCTGCGGGTAGCCGTGGATGCCGAAGGCCTGGCGCACGTCGTCCACCCCCGAGACCGGGGCGGTGGTGGGCGGCGGACGGTCGGGTTCGGGGACCACCGCCGCCACCGTCAGGTAGGCGGCGACCGTGATCGCGGCGAAGACCGCGCCCGTGGCCGCCCAACCCAGCGGCGTGCTGCGCGCCAGCACCGTCCCCCCGGAGACGGCGAGGACCAGCGCCGGCGGCGCCGCCACGGCCAGCATCGAGGCGAACGTCCCGAAGGCGATGCGGTAGCTCGACAGGGCGGTGCGCTCGTCGTAGTCGGGCGCGAGCTCCGGGGTGAGGGCCATGTACGGCACCTGCACCACGGTGTAGGCCAACGAGAAGGCCAGGCTCAGGGCCAGCGCCAGGACGAAGGCGTACGTCGGGAGCATCGCGGGGAGCGCCCACAACGCGGCGAACACCAACCCCAGCGCGGGGGCGCCCCAGCGGATGAACGGCACGCGCCCGAGCGTCCAGCGCAGGCGATCGGAGAGCACGCCCATGACGGGGTCGAGCACCGCGTCGAAGACCCGCCCCAGCACGAACACGGCGCCCGCGGCCAGCGGGGGCAGGCCGGCCACGTTGACCAGGTAGTACAGCAGCCAGGTGTTGATGGCGACGAAGGTCAGGGAGGCGCCGAGGTCGCCGACCCCGTACCCCACGCGTACGCGACGCGGCAGCAGCGGCGCCGAGGGGTCGCCGGCCGGCCGCTCGGTCATGGCGTCAGACCGCGACCTCGGTGCGGTCGCGCCCCGCGGCCTTGGCCTGGAGGAGCGCACGGTCGGCCTGCTGCACCCAGGTCTCCAGGGTGTCCAGGCCGTCCGGCGTGGTGCCCCCTGCCAGGCCCACCGACATCGTCAGCGGCCAGGTGATGGGGCGCAGCGGTTCGCCGCGGAGCTCGGCGCGGATGCGCCGGACGACCTCGGCCGCGGCCTCCCGATCGGCATCGAAGAGCACCACCAGGAACTCCTCGCCGCCCCAGCGCGCGGCCAGGTCGTACTGGCGCAGGTGGCGCTGGAGGATGCTGGCGGTCTCCTTGAGGGCGTGGTCGCCGGTGGCGTGATCGTAGAAGTCGTTGACGCGCTTGAAGTGGTCGAGGTCGAGCATCGCCACCGACACCGGCTTGCCCTGGTCGCGCGAGCGCAGCAGCAGCTCGCCCGAGCGCAGTTCGATGCCGCGGCGATTGAGGAGTCCGGTGAGCGGGTCGGTGATGGCGCGGGTCCGCCACTCCGCCTGGTCGAGCGCCTGCTGGATCCGTCCCGCCAGGAACGGCGTCACCGCATCGAGCACGCTGGTGTCGCGCGGCTGCTGGGCGAAGTAGAGCCTGCCGATCTCGGTGCCGCCGGTCACCAGGGGGAAGGCGTAGCCCTGGGGATCGCCGGCGCGGATGCGGCCCTCGGCGTAGACCTCCACGCCGTTGACGTTCGGCAGCCGGACCGACAGCGTCTCCACCAGGGCCTTGAGCGTGCCGATGGTGCCGAGCTCCCCGGGCTGGACGGCGAGCACGCGATCGATCACCTCGCCCCAGGCCTTGAGCTGGTGCTCGGCTCGGATGCGGCGGCGGCGGTCGGAGAGCAGCACCAGCATGATGCCGACGAACTGGAAGTAGGCCAGCAGCAGCACCATGCCGAGGGTCACGGGCTGGCCGACCTGGCCGCTGCGGAACAGCAGGGTCAACATGATGCCCGACACCGTCTCGAGCCCCAGGATGGTGGTGCCGGCCGCCCACATCCCCGCGTCCTCGTCGGACAGCTCCATGGTGGCGCCGATGGCGACGAACAGGTAGGGGAGCATCCACAGCACGAAGAGACCGTGGCTCATGCCGGGGGTGTCGAACAGCCAGGTCACGGTGCCCGCCGTCAGCGCCCGCACCATGAACCCGAACGTCCACAGCAGGCGTCCCTCCGAGGCGCGGCCCCTCAGGGCAGCCTCCAGGGCCGGCAGGGTCGCCAGCACCAGCAGCACGTCGACGATGGGGAAGCGGAGCGTGAGCGTGAGCGGGATGTCGCGGGTGTCGACCCACAGGAGCAGCGGCAGGGCCGGCAGCAGGGGGAGCGACAGCGCCGTGGGCAGGCGACGTCCTGCCATCACCAGCAGCGCCACGAACCACAGCGCCGAGCCGGTGTAGCTGGTGAGGTCGGTGAGCGGGATGGCAGCCGGGGCGCCGGTCAGGCGTTCGACCGCCCAGATGGTCTCCTCCAACGTCCACAGCGCGCTCCCCACCGCCGCCAGACGCCACGCTGGGAAGCGCGACCCCGAGGTCACGAGGACCACCGTCAGCATCAGCGCCGCCAACGGCAACGCCACCATGGCGGCCGGCTCGGAGACGATGGCGGCGACCACCAGGGCGGCGGCCACGGATCCCACGAGCACCGTGCGACGCTTCACCCTCGTTCCCTTCTGCCTTGCCGAGGCGGGGGAGGTGCCGCCTGGGCCCCTCCGGATCGGCGCAGGCCCGGCCAGGCTAGGTTCGGTGATTGTACGCCACAGGAGGTTCCGGCGGGAAGCATTCCGCCGGAGCGCGCACGGCGTCAGGGACGACCCGGGACGTGGCCGTCGCGCGGTCAGGAAGGGGTCGGTTCCGGGGCCGCGAAGGGGCGCTCGAGCCCGTCCACGGCCGCCGCCCGCGCCTCGGCCGGCGCGTAGCTCAGCGCCCTCACGCCGCGGTAGGCGCGCAACGCCGCGTCGCGGCGCCCCAGCAGGTCGTAGAGCTGCCCCAGGCGCGCCAGCAGGAAGCCGGGCAGGTAGTACGGCTCGACGAAGTCGCGGCTGCTCACCTGCTCCAGCACCGCCAGCGCCTCCCCGGCCTCGCCCGCCTGCAGCAGCAGGTTGGCCTCCAGGTAGCGGGCCTCGGGGTGGTCGACGTCGCGGAGCTGCCGGAGCAGCGCCTCGGGCTCGGGCGCCTCGGCGCGCATGGCGTAGTCGAGCAGCCCACGCCGGCGCACGGCGTCGTCGACGGCGGGGGTCGGCGGGCGCTCCAGCGTGAAGCTCCCGGCGAGCGCGTCGGTGAGCGACGGCACGTCGTCGACGCCGGCGAGCACGGCGATGCGTTCCCCGGGGAGCTCCGCGATGCGCTCGGCGAGGCGGCGGGCGCGGCGGTCCTGCCAGCCCGTGCCCGGGCCGTCGCCGAAGGCTTCGCGACGGCGCTCCTGGAAGTGCCGTACGGCGGGGACCAGCTCGTCGAGCACGGCATCGAGCCCCAGGGGCCGCTCCAGCAGCGTGCGCACCGGCGCCTCCGCGCCGTCGAGCTCGGCGAGCAGCGCCCGGCCGCCGTCGTAGCTCTGCAGGTAGGTGTGGAAGTCCCGTTCGGCCGCGGCGTCCTCGACGGCGACCCCCACCTCCGCCAGGCGCACGTCGGCGCGGCGGGCCCACGGCACCACGGTGTGGGGCAGCGGCGTGTGCGGCACCTCCTGCCACGAGGGGTGGTCGAGGGCGCCCGGCTCGAGGGGAGCCAGCGCCAGCACCGAGGGGCCGAAGGCCTGGACGGTACGCAACACGCTCACGGCGTTGTACTGGGGGAGGCGCACGTGCAGCGGTCCGAGCAGCGGCACGACGGTGGCGGTCCGGCGGTGGGGCGCAGGCATGCTCCATGCTACGTGCCGTTCCCGGCGGGGCCCGCTGCCGGGCCAACGGTGCCGCGAGCTGGCACGGTAAGCTTAGGCGGCGCACGGCCCCGGGCCGCGCTTGAGGATAGAGGAGCCGATGCTACGATCCGAACGAAGCCCCGCCTGGCACCGTGACGTCAAGTGGACCAGCGCCGTGGTGTTGGTGCTGGCGGTGGCGGTCGCCACGCTCACCTTCAGCCTGAGCGAGCTGACCGTGCGGACGCGCGCGTTGCCTGTCCTGAACGAGATGCTCACCCTGACGCTGGCGCCCTCGGGCTCGAGCCCCGAGCTGGCCGTCCGCACCGGCGCCGCCTACACCCCCGGCGAGCGCCTCACGTTGGTGCCGGGCGTGGCCGTCTACGCCGACCCCACCGAGATCCCGACCTTCACCGTCGACCAGGCCGTCGACCGCATCGCCGGGGTCCTGGCCGAGAAGACGGTCCAGGGCGGCAGCGCCGCCGCGCTCGGGCTGGTGACCGACGCCGGCATCCAGGCGCAGCTCCAGCGGGCGTTCCAGGGTCCCGTTCTCGACCTGATCCGGGCCGGGCTCGACGCCCAGATGCTGCCCTCCGGCCTGGAGGACGGATCGCGCCTGGCCGACTGGCCGAAGCAGGCGGCGGAGAACCCCGGGAAGCCGGTGCAGCCGGTCGTGGGGCTGTTCGTGTACGCCGACCCGGCGCAGCTTCGGAGCCTGACCAGTCGTCAGATCGGCGTCCTGGTGGTGTCGAAGCTGGCCGAAGAGGTGCTGAAGAACGGCCAGGCCGCCACCCAGGACAACGTCGTCAACGTCAACCTGCGCGCACGCTTCGACGCCGCCCTGCAGGGCCCGGTGCCGGCAAGCCTGCACGAGCTCTACGCCGCGCTGTTCCTGGCGCGGTCCGACGTCATCGCCTCGCGGCTGGCGGAGGCCCGCGCGGCCATCCAGGGCGACAAGCCCCAGGGCGACAGCCTCAGCGGCCTGCTGCCGGCCTCCGAGCTGGCCGGACTGACGCCCGCCCAGGCGGACGCCAAGGTCCTCGACGCGCTGGCCCAGCGCAGCTACGCCCAGGGCTCGTCGGCGATCCTGGCGCTGCTGACGCGGGGCGACCAGCGCACCAAGGTGGCTGCGGTCGCCCCGCTGCTCGATGCCTTCAGCGCCGGCGCCCACGCCCGCTACCTGCTGTGGACGTGGCTGACGGGTGGCCTGGCGTTGATCCTGCTCATCGTCCTGGTGGCCAGCTCGGTGGGGCTGCGCAAGCTCTCCAACGTCGGTCTGGCGGTGGCGTTCTGGGCGGCCGGCGGTACGCTGCTGTTCGATCGCCTGGGCTCGCTGTCGGCCGCCGCCACGCCGCAGGCCGCGCTGGCGCAGTTCGGCGTGCTGGGCGGGCTGGCGTCGGGCTTCCGCTACGTCACCCGAGCGCTGCCGGCCGAGCTCTGGCAGGTGCCGCTGCGCGTGTACGCCATCACGCTCGGCGTCGGCGTCGCCCTGGTGCTGCTGGCCCTGGTGCTGGCGTTGCTGGGCCGCTTCCGGCCCCGCCGGCGCAACCTGCTGTAGGCGTCCTCAGGTCTCGTCCGACCCCGCCGGAGCCTCGCCGGGCGCTCGGCTGGCGGCGGTGAGCAGGCGCTCGAGCCGTCCGGCCATCGCCGCCGGGTTGGGGTGGAGCCCTTCGAGCAACAACTGGGTCTCGAGCAACTGGACGATGACCTCGTCGATCAGCGGGTCGTCTGCGTCGTGCTCGAGGCGCGCGGCCAGGGCGCGCACCAGGTCGCTGGCGGGGTTGAGCTCGAGCACGCGGGGTCCGGCCCGGTAGCCCTCCTCGGTCAGGCGGCGCAGGCGCTCGAGCCCCGCCGAGCCGCCGGGTCCGGCCACCAGCCGCGCCGCGCTGGTCTCCAGCAGCGTGCTCTCGCGCACGTCGGCCACGCGATCGCCCAGCACCGTGCGCACGCGCTCGACGAGGCTGCCGAAGGCGTCGTCGCCGACGCGCTCGGCCGTGGGGGCGCCGGTGGCGTCCTCGTCGGCAGCCGGCGGGAGTTCCAGTCCGGCCTCGGCGACGTCGCGCAGGGGGTGCTCGCGGTAGCTCGGCAGCCCCATGGGCAGGAAGGCGTCGAGCGGCTCGGTCAGCAGCAGCACCTCCAGGCCGCGCCGGCGGAACGGCTCCAGGTGCGGGCTCGCCTGGGCCGCCTGCACGTCGTCGGCCTGCACGTAGTAGATGTCGCTCTGCCCGTCGGCCATGCGCTCGACGTAGCTCGCCAACGAGACCGAGTCGTCGCGGGTGGTGCGGAAGCGCAGAAGGTCGGGGATGCGTTCGTCGCGGGTGGGGTCGGTCGCCACCGCCTCCTTGAGGAAGGGGCCGTACTCCGCCAGGAAGCGGCCGTAGGCCTGGTCGTCCTCGTCGGCGAGGCGGGCGATCTCGCCGACCACCCGCTTGGTCAGCAGCGAGCGGATACGGGCCAGCAGCGGCGTGGCCTGCAGCATCTCGCGCGACACGTTGAGGGGCAGGTCCTCGGCGTCGACGACGCCCACCATGAAGCGCAGGTAGCGCGGCAGCAGCGAGCGGTTGTGCTCCTCGATGAGCACCTTCCGCGCGTACAGCTTGAGGCCGTCGCCGTCGGGGTCGCGCAGCAGCATGGGATCGCGACGGTCGGGGGCGTAGAGCAGGGCATGGACCTGGAGCGGCGCGTCGGCCTGCAGGTGCACGGTGACGAGGGGGTCCTGGGCGCCGAAGCGGAGCTGCCCCAGGAAGGCGCGGTGCTTCTCGGCGTCGACGTCGGCGGGCCGCTCGCGCCACAACGCGGTGCGGTCGTTGACCTGGCTCCACTCCCCGTCCTGCCACAGGTAGATGGGGAAGGGCACGTAGTTCGAGTGGGTCCGAACCACCTGGCGCAGGCGTGCGGTCTCCAGGAACTCGCGGGCGTCGTCGCGCACGCGCAGGCGCACCTCGGTCCCGCGCTCGCGGGCGTCGGCCTCGCCGATCTCGAAGCTGCCGCCGCCGGTGGAGCGCCACACGGCGGGTGCCCGGTCCAGGTGCAGGCTGCGGGAGGTGACCGTGGCCTCCTCGGCCACCATGAACACGCTGTAGAAGCCGACCCCGAAGCGTCCGATCAGGTCCCGCGCCGACGCCGTGTCGCTGCCGTTCAGCTCCCTCATCGCCTCGGTGAAGGCGCGCGCGCCGGAGTGCGCGATGGTGCCGAGGTTCTCGACCAGCTCGCCCTTGTCCATCCCGCGACCGGTGTCGCGCACCGTCAGGGTGCCGGCCTCGGCGTCGGCGCGGATCCAGATGGCCAGCTCGGTGCCGGGGTCGGCCAGCTCCTGCTGCGAGAGGCTCTCGAGCTTGAAGCGGTTCAGAGCGTCGGAGGCGTTCGATACCAGCTCCCGCAGGAAGATCTCGCGCTCGCTGTAGAGCGAGTGGACGAGGATGTCGAGGAGCTGCGTGATCTCGGTCTTGAAGGCGATGGTCTCGTCGGGCATGCCACCTCCACGGCACGGCGCACGTGGCGTTCGCCGTCCGGCACGCCCTTCAGGCTACTCGTCCCGGCGGGAGCAGGCAAGCCATGGCGGACGCGCGTCGGCAGGCGGGCGGGGAGCGCGCGCCCTGGGGCCGGCCCGCGAAAGCACGGGACGCCGGCCGCGGAACGCCGTCAACGTGCCGCGCCGGCGTAGGCCGCCAGCGGCCCGCCGGGCAGCGCCAGGTCGACGACGTCGGCGTAGGGAACGACCACCGTGAAGGTGCCCTCGACGTACGGTCCCATGGCGTACGGCGGGAAGGTGAAGGCCAGGCCGGCGGGGGTGAGCGTGAACAGCGCCAGGTCCTGCGCGGTGAGCGCGGTGACCTCGCCGTCGACGACCCAGGTGGCGTTCTGGGCGCGCAGGTCCGCCAGCACGCGGGGCCCCAGGCGCGCCAGGTAGGCGGCGCCGGGACGGAACAGATCGGCCAGCTCGAGCTCTCGCGGCGGGGGCCCGTCGAGCTGCCAGGTGTCGGCCTCGTAGGCGGTGTTCCCGTGCGCGCCGCCGGTGTAGCGGTAGGCCTCGCCGAGCAAGCTGACGGTGTTCCCGACCACACCCTGGAGGCGCGTGTCGGCCAGCAGTTGCCAGCCGTGGAAGAGCCCGCCGTCGGCCTCGGCCTGCCGGCCCTCGGCCAGGAACGACGCCAGGGTCGCGCGCTGGTGCGGTTCGATCACGGCGTTGAGGGATCCGAGGTCGGAGCTCTCGAAGTGCGGGTAGCGCACCTCGACGTCGATCGCTCCCTCGCGGACCCGCCACGTCACGATCTGCGCGAAGCGCGTCAACGCCAGGTGGACGACGGTCCCGCCGAGGGCGAGGCGACCCTGGAAGGTGCGCCCGTCGTCGTTGGGGGCCTGCGAGCGCCGCCCCTCGAGCACGCCCAGCTCGCGGCCCTGGGCGTCCCGAACGGTGAGGCGCAGGCTGCCGTCGGCGCCGGCCGTACCGCTCGCCGACAGCGTCGCGGAGCGCCCCGGCAGCAGCAGCCGGGCGTGGGCCGTGGTGCCCGTCAGCGAGAGGTCGAGCACGATCGGGGCAGGGCGCGTGCCATCGCGGTAGAGCGCCTCCCACGGCGCGTCGCCGCTCCCCGGTGCGGCCGCTCGCGCCGGGCCGACGGCGAGGGCCAGAACCGCGAGGGCGACCTGCGCCGCTCCCCGTAGGGCGCGGCTACGATCCCGCGCGCGCGCTCCCCCCGGCCGCGGCTCGCGCCCGGGCCGCCGGCCGAGCGTCATGCCGCGGGCCCGGCGTCCGGGCTCCGCCACTCGGGAGGCACGCGCACCGCCACCACGGTGGCCTCCACCGTCACCTCGCCGCCCGCCTCCACGGTGCAGCGCAGCGTGCGCCGGCGCGGCGACCGATCGACGATCTCGGCGCGCAGCGTCACCGCCTGGCCGAGCGGGGTGGGGCGGCGGTAGTCGAGATGGAGGCTGGCGGTGGCGTACCAGATCTCCGGCGCCTCCCCGACCTCGCGGCCCTCGCTGCGGTAGGCGTCGGCGATGGCGGTGCACACGCAGTGGCAATCGACCAGGGTGGCCAGGATGCCGCCGTTGAGGACGTGCGTGGGGCCCGCCATGAACTCGGGTCCCGGAGCGTGGACGCACACCGAGGTGTCGCCCTCGACGTGGCTGTGGATGTGCAGCCCCACCGGGTTGAGGGTGCCGCAGCCCCAGCAGTGGTTGTTGGGGATCGCCTCCTGGATCGAACCGCTCGGTTCCGTGGACGCCATGGCCGTGCCTCCCGTCGATCCTCCAGTCTAGGCTCAGGCTTTTCACCCGGCCGTCATCCCGTTCTCGCCTCGGTGGCCTAGGCTTGCCTCAGGCCAGCCCGGGAAGCTCGGCCCGGCGTACCCCCCGAACCAACGCCAGCCGGTCGGACCACCCTGTCGACTCCAGGGTGGTCCGCGACGGATGGCCTGCGAACGCGCTGCTAGACTCGGCGCATGGTCGCCGAGCGGTCCTCCACCCTACCCAGCATCACCGTCGTCGGAGCCGGCATGGCGGGCAGCGAAGCCGCGCTGGCCGCCGCCCGCCTGGGGGTGCGGGTACGGCTCTACGAGATGCGCCCCGTCCGCATGACGCCCGCCCACCACAGCGGCGACTTCGCCGAGCTGGTGTGCTCGAACAGCTTCGGCGGCGAGGGTGAGAGCAACGCCAAGGGCTTGCTCCAGGCCGAGATGCTGGCCGCGGGGGGCGTCGTGATGCACAGCGCGCACGCCTGCCGGGTGCCGGCCGGCGGCGCCCTGGCGGTCGATCGCGAGGCGTTCAGCCGCCGCGTCACCGAGACGGTGCGCGACCATCCCCTGATCGAGGTGCACAACGAGGAGCTGAGCTGCGTCCCCGAGGGGATCGTGGTGCTCGCGACGGGGCCGCTGACGGCCGACGCCCTGGCCGCCGACCTGCGGGAACGGCTCGGGACCGAGTTCCTGGGCTTCTACGACGCCGCGGCGCCGGTCGTCGACATCGACAGCATCGACATGAGCGTGGCCTTCCGCAAGGGGCGCTACGGCCAGGCCGCCGACTACCTCAACCTGCCGTTCAGCCGCGAGCGCTACGACCGCTTCTTCGAGCTGCTCGCCTCGGCGCGCAGCCACACCGGTCACGACTGGGAGAACCTCGAGTTCTTCGAGGGCTGCATGCCCATCGAGGAGCTGGCGCGGCGCGGCTACGACACCCCGCGCTTCGGCCCGCTCAAGCCGGTCGGGCTCGAGCACCCCGAGTCGGGCGAGCGCTTCTTCGCGGTGGCGCAGCTCCGGCAGGAGGACGCCCACGGCCGCATGTGGTCGCTGGTGGGGTTCCAGACCGGGCTCAAGTGGGGGGACCAGAAGGAGGTCGTGCGCTCGATCCCCGGCCTGGAGGAGGCCGAGGTGGTGCGCTACGGCGTCATGCACCGCAACACCTACCTCAACGCTCCGCGCCTGCTCGAGCCCAGCCTGCGCTTCCGCGACCACCCCGGCTGGTTCACCGCCGGCGTGCTGGCCGGCACCGAGGGCTACCTGGAGTCGTCGGCGACGGGGTGGCTGGCGGGCACCAACGCCGCGCGCCGTGCGCTGGGACAGGAGCCGCTGGTGCCGCCCGAGGAGAGCATGCTGGGCGGCCTGGTGCGCTTCCTGTCGGGGGCCAACCCCGACGGTTTCCAACCCATGAACGCCAACTGGGGGTTGGTGCCGTCGACCCCGAAACGGCGCGGGGAGGGCAAGAAGGAGCGCCGCGGCGCCATGTACCGGCGCGGGCTGGCCGCCTTCGAGGCGTGGCTGGCGGCGCAGGCGGAGCCCGAGGCGGCGGCCGGGGCGCCCGCCGGCTAGGACCCCCTCGCGCGCGCTCCCGGGAGCTGTTGCGCGCTCCGCTCCCGCCACGCTCGCGTCCGGGTAGGATGCCGCATGTCCGTCATCGACTTGCGGAGCGATACCGTCACCACCCCCACCGACGCCATGCGCAGGGCCATGGCCGAGGCCGAGGTCGGCGACGACGTCTACGGCGAGGACCCCACCGTCAACCGGCTGCAGAGCAGCCTGGCCGAGCGCGCCGGCTTCGAAGCGGGCCTGTTCATGGCCAGCGGCAGCATGAGCAACCAGGTGGCGCTGGCGGCGCACACCGAGCGCGGTCACGAGGTCATCGCCACCGAGGGCGCCCACATCTACGAGTACGAGCTGGCGGCGATGGCCGTGATCGGGGGGCTGGTGCCGCGCCTGGTGCCGGCGCCGGGGGGGATCCCGCGCGTCGAGGACATCCGGGCCGCGGTGCACCGCAGCCCCCATCAGGCGCCGACCGGGCTGGTGGCGCTGGAGAACACCCACAACGTCGCGGGCGGCACCGTGGTGCCGCTCGAGATCAGTCGCGCCGTCACCCGGCTGGCGCACGACGAAGGGTTGCCCGCCCACCTCGATGGCGCCCGCGCCTTCAACGCCGCGGCGGCGCTGGGCGTGGGCATCGATCAGGTGTGCGCCGGCTTCGACTCGGTGTCGATCTGCCTCAGCAAGGGACTGGGAGCGCCGGTCGGAAGCGTCCTGCTGGGCAGCCGCGAGTTCATCGGCCGCGCCCACCGCTACCGCAAGCTGATGGGGGGCGGGCTGCGCCAGGCGGGGGTGCTGGCCGCCGCCGGCCTGGTCGCGCTCGACACCATGCCGCAGCGCCTCCACGAGGACCACGCCCGGGCCCGGCGGCTGGCCGAGGGGCTGGCGGGCATCCCCGGCCTGGAGATCGACCTCGACCGCGTGCAGACCAACATGGTGTACGTCGAGGTGGCGGACGCCCCCGCCTTCGTCGCGCGCTGCGCGGCCCAGGGCGTGCGCATCGGCTCGATGGGACCCGACACCGTGCGGCTCGTGACGCACCATCAGGTGGGGGACGACGACATCGCGCGCGCCCTCGAGGTGATGCGCGCCCAGACGCCCGCGAGCCTCACGGCGTGAGGTGACGCGCCGCGTCCTGCTGCTGGCACATCCTGCCGGCCACTCGCTGAGCCCGGCGATGCACGAGGCCGCCTTCGCGGCGCTCGGCATCGACGCCAGCTACCGCGCGGTCGACGTGCCCCCGGAGGGGCTCGAGCGCGCGGTGGCGGAGCTGCGGGATCCCGAGGTAGCGGGAGCCAACGTGACGGTGCCGCACAAACGCGCCGTGATCCCCTGGCTCGACGGCCTCACCGAGGCCGCACGCCGCGTCGGTGCGGTCAACACCATCGTGCCCACGGAGGCCGGGTTGATCGGCGACAACACCGATGCCCACGGCTTCCTGCGTGGGCTGGCGGAGCTCGGCGTCGATCCCTCCGGACAGCGCTGCGTGGTCCTCGGTGCGGGCGGCGCGGCGCGGGCGGTGGCGGTGGCCCTGCTGGGCGCGGGGGCGCAGGTAGCACTGAGCAACCGCACCGAGGCCAGGGCGCGGGAGCTGGCAGCCGACCTGGAGGGCATCGGGCAGGTCGCGGTGCTGGCGCCGGGCGCCCTCGAGCAGGCGGTGCGCGGAGCCCACTTGCTGGTGCAGGCCACCTCGGCCGGCATGCAGGGGGTGGCCGAGGGCGTGTCGCCGCTCCCTCCCGGCGTGGTCCCCGACGACGGTGCGGTGGTGGACCTGGTCTACCGGCCGGCCGAGACGCCGCTCCTGGCGGCGGCGCGGAGGGCGGGCCGGCGTACCCAGAACGGCCTGCCGATGCTGGTCCACCAGGGTGCGCTGGCGTTCGAGCGTTGGTTCGGGCGTCCGGCACCGGTCGAGGTGATGCGCCGGGCGGCGCTGGAAGCGCTGTCCGCCGACTGAGCCCCGGCTGCACGTCCACGGGGCGGCGGCGCCCGCGGAAGCCCCTGGTAGACTGTCGGCACTGTGCGCATCGCCGTCATCGCCGACATCCACGCCAACGCCCAGGCGCTGGAGGCCGTGCTGGACGACATCGCGACGTTGCACGTGGATCGCTTGGTGGTCAACGGCGACATCGTCAACCGGGGCCCCAGCAATGTCGAAGCCATGCGCAGGGTGGAGCACGTCCTCGACGACGCCACCCTCGGGAACCACGACGACCTCATGCGGATGTGGGTCGACCGCGACCCGCACCTGCCCCCCGAGTGGAGGGACGACCCCTTCTGGGCCAGCGCCCGCCTGTCGGCGGAGCAGCTCGAGGAGGCCGGGCTGATCGATGGCATCCGCCGTCTGCCGATGACGCTCCGTATCGAGGAGCCGGGCGCCCCCAGCCTGCTGGTGTCGCACGGCAGCCCGCGTCACTACCGTGAGGGGTACGGGCGCTACCTCACCGACGCCGCCATCTCCGAGATCACCGAGATGCACCCGGCGGACGTGCTGGTGGGGTCGCACACCCACCAGCCGATGGTCCGGCACTGGGGTCACTACACGGTGCTCAACACCGGCTCGGTGGGCTCGCCGTTCAACGGCGACCCGCGTGCGCAGTACCTGGTTCTGACGCTGGAGGGCGGCGCCTGGGTGCCGCAGTTCCGCCGCGTCCCGTACGACCACGCGGCGGCGCTCCGCGCCTTCGAGGTCAGCGGCTTCCTCGACCAGGGCGGGCTGAGCGCGCGCATCTTCTACGAGGAGGCCAGCAACGCCCGCTCGTACCTGGTGCCCTACATGATGTGGTGCGAGGAGCATGCGCACGCCCACGGCGAGACGTCGTGGGAGGAGTTCCGGCGGCGCTTCGAGCAGCGCTTCCGGCCGCCGGGCCCGATGGGCGCGGCCGTCGAGGTGATGGCCGAGGACGAGGCCGCGCGCCGCAGCGGCGCCTACTGAAGCTCGAGCATCGCGCGCCCCTGGCGCGCCTCCTGCCTTTGCCGCCGGATCGCGGCGGCGACGTCGGCCGGCTGCCAGCCGTCGGGCTTGAGCTGCTTGCCGTCGGAGCGCCGCGGCGCCCCCGCCTTGCGCAGGTTGGCGTCGTGGACGACGGCGAAGACGTCGTCGGCGTCGACCCCCAACGCAACGAAGGTGCCGTAGGTGACGTACAGCAGGTCGGCCAGTTCGTGGGCGGCGGCGACGAGCGCCTCGTCCGAGTCGCGGGTCAGCGCCGCCAGCGCCGCCAGCGCCTCCTCCGATTCCTCCCGCAGCAGGCGCAACCGCAGCGCCAGGGTGGCGGCGTCGGGCTGCGTCGGCGCCTCCGGCGGGAGGTCGCCGATCCGCAGGTGGAAGGCCAGCGACCTGCGGTAGTTGGTCACGTCCGCGACGGTCGCAGCGTCGCCAGCAACCCGGTGATCAGCGTGAAGGCGGTGAGCGACAGCACCGGGATGCTGATGAAGCCCAGCCACTGGATGTAGTGCAGGTTGCAGGGGACGCCGGCGCGGCACAGCGCGGGGGAGCCGAAGCCGGGGATGTTCTGTTCCAGGACGTGGTAGGTGGCGACCAGCATGCCGAGCACCGAGAGCGGCAGGACGTAGTTCCGCACGGCGTTGTCCTGGCGGTAGCTGGCGATCCCCAGCACGATGGCCAGCGGGTACATCAGGATGCGCTGGTACCAGCACAACGTGCAGGGGACGAAGTGACGCACCTCCGAGAAGTACAGGCTGCCGAGCATCGCGACCAGCGCCACCAGCCAGGCGAGGTAGAGGTTGCCCCCGTCGCGCATCAGTTCTTGGTCGCGCTCAGGGCGGCGTCGACGGCCTTCTGCACGGTGGACCAGCTGCCGTCGGCCAGCATCTTGCCGTTCACGAAGATCGTCGGCGTGCCCTGGACGCCCAGCGACCGGCCCAGGGCGGCGTCCTTGTTGACGGTCTTGGAGCCGGCGCCGCTGTCGACGCACTGCTGGAGCTTCTGACGGTCGAGCGAGGGCGCGTACTGCAGGGCGATGTCGATCGCCCTGGGGGTGTTGCCGAGCTGCTGCTGGGTGCGCATGAGGATGGGCTCGAGCTGCCAGAAGGCGTCGTTGCTCTGGTCGAAGACGCACTGCCCCAGGCCGCCGATGACCACCGACTGGACGGGATCGATGACCGGGAAGTAGAAGTAGACGGCGCGCGCCTTGCCGGTGTCGATGTAGGCCCGCTGGATCTGGGGGAAGACCTGGTCGCTGAACTCCGCGCAGTGCGGGCACAGGAAGTCCTCGAACATGGCGATGGTGACGGGTGCATCGGCCTTGCCGATGGAGGGCTGCCCCTGGTAGTCGAGGGTGGCCCCGCTGGTGGACGTCTGCGTTCCGCTCGAGGTGAGGCGCGGGATGACGAGCACCCCTGCCAGCACCACGATCGCGACGACGACGGTCGCGAGCGTCAGCCTTCTGGGATTCATGGTTGGCAGTCTACTCGACCGCGGGTGAGAACGTGCCCGAGGGAGCGCGTGCGTCCGGCGCCGGAAAGAGGGCGCGGTAGCATGGAGCATGTCCGGTCCCGACGTACCCGCCAGCTTCCGTGCCTTCCGCATCGAGGTGGAGGGCGAACGCGTCCGACGCACGGTGGCCGAGCTCGACCTCGCGAGCCTGCCCGACCATCCGGTGACCGTGCGGGTCGCCTACTCCTCGCTCAACTACAAGGACGCCCTGTCGGCCAGCGGCAACCGCGGGGTGACGCGCGACTACCCCCACACCCCGGGGATCGACGCCGCCGGCACGGTGCTGGCGTCGCGCGACCCACGCTTCGCTCCCGGCGACCGCGTGCTGTGCACCGGCTACGACCTCGGCATGGACACGCCGGGCGGCTTCGGCGAGCTGATCCGGGTCCCTGGCGACTGGCTGGTGCCGCTCCCCGAGGGCATGGACGAGCGCCAGGCGATGATCCTCGGGACGGCGGGCTTGACGGCCGCCATCGGCGTGGAGCTGCTGCAGAGGGTGGGTGCCGGGCCGGAGCTCGGACCGTTCGTGGTGACGGGGGCCTCGGGGGGCGTGGGGACGTTGGCGGTGGCGTTGCTGGCGAAGCTCGGCTACCAGGTGGTGGCGAGCACCGGGACCGAGCGGGCGCGGGCGTTGCTGGCGCGCCTGGGGGCCACGGAGGTGGTCGCGCGCGAGGACCTCGGCAGGCCGACCTCGCGTCCGATGCTGAAGGGCACCTACGGCGGCGGCATCGACACCGTCGGCGGCGACACCCTCGCGGGTCTGCTCAAGCGCACGGTGGTGAGCGGAGCGGTCGCCGCCTGCGGCATGGTCGGCGGTGCGGAGCTGACGGTCAGCGTGTTCCCGTTCATCCTGCGCGGTGTGGCCCTGCTGGGCATCGACTCCCAGCACTACCCCCACGACCGCCGCGTCGCCATGTGGCGGCAGTTGGCGGGTCCGTGGTCGCTGGCCGGGCTCGCCGACGTGCCGGGGCTGGTGACGGAGGTCGACCTCGACGGGCTCGAGGGCGCGGTCGAGGACATCCTGGCGGGCGCGACCGTGGGCCGCGTGCTGGTGCGTCTGGCGCCGTGACCGCAGACGGAGCGCCGGCCGATCCCGGAGGCCGCGGGGAGCGCATCGCCATCGTCCTCGGGGACCTCACCGAGCAGGACGTCGACGCCATCGTCAACGCCGCCAACCCCAGCCTGCTCGGGGGCGGAGGCGTGGACGGGGCGGTCCACCGGGCCGCGGGTCCGGAGCTGCTGGCGGAGTGCCGCACGCTGGGCGGCTGCGCGACCGGCGACGCCAAGATGACGCGGGGCTACCGCCTGCGGGCGCGCCATGTGATCCATACCGTCGGGCCGGTGTGGCGCGGCGGCGGCTACGGCGAGAACGAGCTGCTGGCGAGCTGCTACCGTCGCTCGCTGGAGCTGGCCGCCGCCGCGGGGCTGCGTTCGGTGGCGTTCCCGGCCATCAGCACCGGCGTCTACGGCTACCCCGTCGAGCGCGCTGCCGAGGTCGCGGTGCGGGCCGTACGCGCCTTCCTGGACGCGCATGCGCTGCCGGAGCGGGTGGTGCTGGTGTGCCACTCCGAGCGCGACCTGGCCGCCGTGCGCGCGGCCGCCGCCATGTAGGCCCGGAAAACGCGCTCTGGCACACACCTGCTATCCTCATGGCAGTCCGGAGATCGATCCGGTCCCCGACCGTCCCGAGCCCTCAGGGGAGGAGAAGCATGGCCTTCAAGCTGCCCGATCTACCCTATGCCAAGGACGCCCTCGAGCCGCACATCGATGCGCGAACGATGGAGGTCCACCACGGCAAGCACCACGCCGGCTACACCAACAACCTCAACGCCGCGCTGGAGAAGCACCCCGAGCTCGGCGACGCCATCATCGAGGACCTGCTCGGCAACCTCGAGAGCGTGCCCGCCGACATCCAGACGGCCGTGCGCACCAACGGCGGCGGCTACGCCAACCACAGCCTGTTCTGGAAGATCCTGAGCCCGCAGGGCGGCGGGGAGCCCGGCGGCGACCTGGCCAGCGCCATCCACCAGACCTTCGGTGGCTTCGACGCCTTCAAGCAGGCGTTCGCGAGCGCCGCCGCCACGCGCTTCGGCTCCGGCTGGGCGTGGCTGGTGGTCGACGGCTTCGGCAAGCTCCAGGTGTACTCGACGGCCAACCAGGACTCGCCGCTGATGAGCGGCCACGTGCCGGTCCTGGGCCTCGACGTGTGGGAGCACGCCTACTACCTGAACTACCAGAACCGCCGTCCCGACTACATCGCGGCCTTCTGGAACGTCGTGAACTGGCCGCAGGTGGAAGCCAACTACGCCAAGGCCGTGGCGCGCCCGCTCCGGCAGGTCGCCGCCTACTAGCTCCGGTCTCGACGACGGGCGCTCCGCGCCCGAGCGCGCGCCCCCTCTTGCGGGGGCGCGCGTCGTTTAGGGCGCTGCGGCCTCCGCCGGGCGGCGCCGGCCGACGACGTCGGGGCTCCTGCCCAGGCGCCCGCCTCCCGTTCGAAGCGGATCCCTAGGCTGAGCCCATGGCGCGCAGCGAGGCGGTGCTCACCTGGGGTCTGCTGGCCGCCTGCCTGGCCATGGCGGCGCTGGCGCTGGTCCCGCGGCTCGCCGAGCGTCCGAGGCCGTTGCAGGTCCAGGCGTCGAGCGTCACCGCCTCGATCGAGGGCGCGGTGGCGCGCCCCGGCCTCTACGAGCTGCCGTGGGGCGCGCGTGTCGCCGACCTGGTGGCGGCCTCGGGAGGCCTGGCTCCGGGCGCCGCGCGCGGCCTGGTGGCGCTGGCCGATCCCCTCACCGACGGTGAGGTGGTGCAGGTGCCGCGCACCACCGACGGTCGCGGCGTGCCCCGGATCAGCCTGAACGAAGCGAGTGTCGACGAGCTCGAACGACTCCCCGGCATCGGTCCGGCGCTGGCGCAGCGCATCGTCGCGGCCCGCCCCTTCACGACCCTCGACGACCTCCTGCGGGTGTCCGGCATCGGGCCCGCCAAGCTGGCGGGGCTGCGGCCGCGGGTGCGCCCGTGAGCCCGCCGGCGGGACGGCCCGAGGCACCGCCCCCCTTCGTGCCGTGGGTGCTGCCCCTGGCGGCAGGCACGGCGGC
>JASBRS010000088.1 GCA_030149325.1 Deinococci bacterium | reverse complement strand
GCCAGCCAGGGCGGCACGGCGTCGCGCGGGGGCCCGGCGCCGGGAGGCACCGGGCGACCGCCCGCGCGCGGGCGGTCGCGGGCCTGCAGGACGCGCGACACCAGCGGCAGCACGATGAACACCACCACGAACAGCACGCTCAGCAGGGTGTCGAGACTCACGACTCCTCTTCGCCCTCCAGACCGGCGGCGCGACCGATGCTTCCCCGCATGCTGGTGTCGGACTGGATGTTCTTGAGCCCGTAGTAGTCCATGATGCCGAGGTTGCCCTCACGGAACGCCTGCGATATGGCCTTCGGGACCTCCGCCTCGGCCTCCACCACCTTGGCGCGCATGGCGGCCACCTGGGCACGGTTCTCCTGCTCGGCCGCCACGGCCATGGCGCGCCGCTCCTCCGCCTTCGCCTGGGCCACGCGCTTGTCGGCCTCGGCCTGGTCGGTCTGGAGCTGCGCTCCGATGTTGCGGCCGACGTTGACGTCGGCGATGTCGATCGACAGGATCTCGAACGCCGTCCCGGAGTCGAGGCCCTTCGCCAGCACCGTCTTCGAGATGGTGTCGGGGTTCTCCAGCGTGTCCTTGTGGCTCTTGGTCGAGCCGATGGAGGAGACGATCCCCTCGCCGACGCGGGCGATGATGGTCTCCTCGCCGGCGCCCCCGACCAGGCGCTCGAGGTTGGCGCGCACCGTGATGCGGGCGGTGGCGATGAGTTCGATGCCGTCCTTGGCGACCGCGCTGACGTTGGGCGTCTGGATGACGCGGGGGTTGACCGACACCTTCACGGCGTCGAGCACGTCACGGCCGGCGAGGTCGATGGCGGCGGCGCGGTCGAACGGCAGATGGATGCGGGCCTTGTCGGCCGCGATCAAGGCGTCCACCACCCGGTCGACGTTCCCTCCGGCCAGGAAGTGCGCCTCGAGTTGGTTCTGCTCGACGTCGATGCCGGCCTTGTCGGCCTTGATGAGCGGCAGGATGATCCGGTTCGGGGGCACCCGGCGCAGCTTCATGGCCACCAGGCTGGGCAACCCCACGCGTACGCCGGCCGCCACCGCCGAGATCCACAGGCCGATGGGGACGACCGAGAAGAGGACGAGGAAGAACAGGACGATCGCGCCTGCGACGATCAACAGGGTGGAACTCATGGCACCTCCTGGGTGCGCCCCTTACGGGGCGAACGTGCTCGGCGGAACTTGCTCACGTGGTCGGATTCTCGTCGGCGGCCGTCTCCTTCGTTCGGACCGTGACGCGCATCCCCTCCACGCGGAGGACGACGATGTCGCTGCCCGACGAGATGAAGTCGCCCTCGCTGACGACGTCGACGCGCTCGCCGTCGAAGCGCGCCACCCCGGCGGGGCGAAGGTCGGACACGGCCACGCCCTCGCGACCCGCCAGGTAGGCGCGGTCGGCGTTGCCGGGTGCCCCGGGGGCGGTGGGCGAGGGCGGGTTGGTGAGCCGCGTGGTGAGCCGGAACGCCGAGGCGATCCGGCTGTTCGGGAGGATCCACAGCAGCGCCGCCACCAACACCCCGCCGAAGAGCGCGCTGTAGCCCAGCACGGCCGGTGCGGAGTCCTGGAAGATGCGCACCACGGCGACGATGATGGCGGCGATGCCGAGGACGCCGGCCACCCCGAAGCCGGGGATGATCAGCACCTCGGCCGCCAGCAGAAGCACCCCGGCGATGATCAGCACGATGTCCAGCGGACCGGCCGGCGTGGCCAGGAAGGCCCAGGCCGCGAACAGCGTCAGCGCCACCAGACCCAGACCGCCGGGCACCCCGAAGCCGGGCGTGAAGATCTCGATCAGCAGGCCGCCGAGCCCGATCACCAGCAGAGCGGCGGCCACGATCGGGTTGGTGATGGCGGTGGCGAGACGCTCGCTGAGGTTGGGGCTCTGCCGGACGACGCTGGCCCCGCCGTAGCCCCACTGCTGCAGCGCGTCCCGGACGTTGCTCGCCTGGATGTTCGCGATGTTGTTGTCGACGGCCTCCTTGGCCGTGAGGGTGATGAGCTCCTTGTCGGTCGCGATGCCGGGAACGACAACGCTGGGGTCGACCATGCCCTCGGCCACCTGCGCGTTGCGCCCCCGCGCCTCGGCCACGCTGCGGAACTCGCCGCGCATGGCCGAGTTGAACTTCTCGTTGACGGGCTTGGCGCCGGTGGGGGTGAGGGTGATGGGCAGGGCGGCCCCGATCGAGGACCCGGGCAGCATCGCCACCTTCTCGGCGCTCATGGCGATGAGCGCGCCCGCCGAGAAGGCGTTCTGGACCACCGCCAGGGTGGGGACCTGGGCATCGTTGAGGATGCCGTCGACGATCGCCTGCATGGCGCTGATCTGTCCCCCGGGGGTGTCGAGGTAGAACAGCAGCGCCAGCGGCTGTTCACGGTTGGCGGCAGCGATGCGGGACTTGACGAACTGGGCGGTGGCAGGCGTGATCTCGGTCTCGATGGGGACGAGCCAGACGCTGTTGGCCACGGACTGCGCGAGCCCGGCGGGCGCACTCGCCAGCACAACCAGCAGGCTCAGCCCCAGGAGGGCCGGTCGCAGGCGACGCAGCGCTGTCCTCACGCGTTCAGTGTAGCACGCACCCTCCGGTCCCCCGTCCTGGACCCCACCGCAGCGCAGCGTCCAGGACGGAGTTCCTACGGAGCCCTACTCCATCATCACGGGTGCCGTATGGTCGTTGCTCGTGCGCAGCGCCAGCACCGGGACGAACAGCGTCACCAGGAAGCCGAGCACCACCACGAACAGCAGGTCGCGGTACACCGAGGTCACCGCCGACGAGAAGGCCTGCTTGATGCTGGTCGTGACCTCGGTCGCCACGCTCTCGGCCTGCTGCCGGAACTGGGTTTGGAGCTGGTCGAGGAACGCCTTCTCGGCCTGCGGGCTGGCCATCGCCCGGGTGGCGCCGGCCACCACCATGGTCTTGGCGACGCTCGGCATGGGGCTGGCGTCGACCGCTTGCTTCACCTGGGCCGCGTCGCCCGAGCGGACGGCCGCCGCGATCGCCGCGTACTGCGCGTCGAAGGCCTGGGTGATACGGCTCTGCACCTGATCGAGGCCCTCGGCCTGGGCCTGGTTGCCGCCGAAACTGGAGGGGTCCATGCCTGCGGGGGCCTGCATCGCGCTGAAGGAGGCCGTCAGGCTGGTCGCCAGCACCGTGCCCATGACCGCCGCCCCGACGGTGCCCCCGATCTGACGGAAGAACTGCGAAGCGCTGGTGGCTTGGCCGACGCGGCGCACGTCGACCGCGTTCTGGATCGCCAGGGTGTAGAGCGGCATCGACGGGCCCACGCCGAGGCCAGCGATGACCATGTAGACCGTCACGCGCCAGTACGGCACGTCGGGCCCCATCCGGGACAGCAGGTAGATGCCGACGAAGAGGATGGCCGCGCCGATGAGCATCAGCAGCCGGTAGCGGCCGATCGACGACACCAGTTGCCCGGAGACGATGGCGCCCGCCACCAGTCCGAGGGACAGGGGGATGAGGCTGATGCCGGCGCTGGTGGCCGAGACGCCCACCACGTTCACCATGAACAGCGGCAGGAAGATGATCAGCGAGAGGAAGGCCGCACCGAGGAAGAACAGCGCCAGGTTCGACGTCGAGAACACCCGGTTCCGGAACAGCGACAGATCGAGGATGGGGTTGCTGGAGGCGAGCGAGCGCACCACGAACCCCACCAGCATGGCCGCGCCGCCGATCAGCAGGCCCAGCGTCACCGCCCCACCCCAGGGGTAGGTCGTCTTGTCGAGCTGAAGCGCCAGCACGATCGGCACCAGCCCGGCCACCAGCAGGAAGGCGCCCAGCACGTCCATCGGCTCGTGCTCGGCCTTCGGGCGCAGCGGCGGCATGCGCCGGAGCAGGAACCACAGGGCCACGGCCCCGGTGGGAACGTTGACGTAGAACACCCATCGCCAGCCCGCGATGCCGGGGATGATGCCGCCGCCGTAGTCGGTGAGCAGACCGCCGAGCCAGGGGCCGATGACGCTGGCGATGCCGAAGGTGGCGCCCACCAGTCCCTGGTAGCGGCCGCGCACGTTGGGCGGGAAGAGGTCGGCGATGATGATGAACGCCATCGAGAACAGACCGGCGCCCCCGATGCCCTGCAGCCCACGGAAGATGATGAGCTGGCTCATGCCGTCGCCGAGCAGCGGCAGGCGCCCGAACTCGCCGGACAGACCCGACAGGAACGAGCCGAGCAGGAACATCGAGACCGAGAAGATCTCGATGGCCTTGCGCGAGACGGTGTCGGCGAGCTTGCCGTAGATGGGGACCAGGGCCGTCGAGGCCAGCAGGTAGGCGGTCGCCACCCAGGCGTAGCGGTCGAGCCCGTTGAGGTCCTCGACGATCTTGGGCAGGGCGGTGGCGACGATGGTCTGGTCGAGGGCGCCGAGGAACAGCGCCAGCAGGATGCCGATGAGGATGAGGGTGCGATCGCGTGCCGTGACGCTCATGGGTTGCGGTCCTCCGCTAGGGTCTCGAGGGCGTCGAGGAAGGAACTCAAGCTGTCAGGGGCGAGCGCGCCGAGGAACGCCTCGGTCTCGCGCTCGACCGTGGAGGCGGCCTCGGCCAGGCGCTGCCGGCCGGCCGGGGTCAGGTCGAGGACGTGACGCCGTGCGTCGGTGGGATCCAGTGAGCGCGAGATCAGCGCCTGCTTCTCCAGCGCGTCGAGGCCGCGTGAGATGGAGTGCGCGGGGATCTCGAGGTGCTTGGCGATCTCGGTGGGCGAGAACGCGCTGCGGGCGATGAGGTCGAGCAGGAAGAACTCGCCGATGTCGAGGCCGTGCCGGTTCTTCAGGCTCGGCCCGGTGTGCCGCACCATCCGCTGACGCATGGCCCAGAAACCGTACAGGAAGCGCCGAGTGGAGGCGTGGCGGAATACCTGCATTCGGCAACTATTGCGCCAACGCAGGGCCGACTCCGTAACGCAGGCGACGGTGTCGAGGCGCCGCTCGCGGGGACCCAACGCGGTGCGCCCCGGCGGATGCCGGGGCGCACGGGCCTTCGTGGCGGGCGCAGGAGGACTTGAACCCCCGACCTACGGTTTTGGAGACCGCCGCTCTACCGACTGAGCTATACGCCCGAGAGCGAGTTAGGAGTATACCAGGCCCCGGCGGCGCTGCCAACCGCGTCGGCGGCCTACCGGGACGCCACCGGGGGCGTGCTATAACGACGGGGTCGGGCGATGCGCCCGCGGAGGTGCCCACCATGCAGCCAGGCACGAACGACGCCATGACCGTCAGCGAGAACGCCGCCGCCAAGGCGGTCGAGCTGCTGTCCAGCAGCGGCAAGCCGGACGCGGCCCTGCGGGTGTTCGTGAAGTCGGGCGGCTGCAGCGGCTACCAGTACGGCATGGCCATCGACGACCGGCGCCTCGAGGGCGACCGCGAGTTCGAGAGCGGCGGTGTGCGCCTGGTGGTGGATCCGCGCAGTTGGCCGCTCCTCAAGGGCTCGCAGGTCGACTACGTCGAGACGCTGATGGGCGGAGGGTTCCAGGTCGTCAACCCCAACGCCACGAGCTCCTGTGGCTGCGGGCACAGCTTCCGGACGGACGGCGCCGAGGCGCCCGACGGCGAGGGCGCGAGCGCCTGCGGTAGCTGAGCGTCTGAGATCGAAGTCGCCGGGGCGGCACCGCGTGCGGTGCCGCCCCGTTCCCTTGGCCGCGCGCCGTCAGTCGGCGTCGTCGAAGCGGTGCCGGAGCACCGGTTGGCGGGCCGCCCGCACCTCGTCGAGGCGACGTACCGGGGTGTGGTACGGAGCTCCCGCGAGGTACTCCGGGTCCGCGGCGGCGCGCGCCAGGATCTCGGTGAGCGCGTCGGCGTAGGCGTCGAGCGTCTCGAGCGACTCGGTCTCGGTCGGTTCCACCATCATCGCCTCACGGACGATCAGCGGGAAGTAGACCGTCATCGGGTGCATGCCGTAGTCGAGCAGCGCCTTGGCGATGTCCAGGGTGCGCACGCCCTCCGGCGGTCGGGCCACGAACTCGTGCATGTTGGTGCGATCGAAGGCGATGTCGTAGCCCGCCTCCTTCATCCGCACCCGCAGGTAGTTGGCGTTGAGGACGGCGAGGGCGCTGACGCGCCGCAGGCCCTCCAGCCCCAGCGTGCGGATGTAGGCGTAGGCACGCACCAGGTTCCCGACGTTGCCGACGCCGGAGCGCATCCGTCCGATCGAGGAAGCGACGTCCTCGGAGAGGCGGTACACGCCGTCGTGCTCGACCACCAGGGGCACCGGCAGGAAGTCGCGCAGGTGGGCCTTCACGCCCACCGGCCCGGTCCCGGGCCCACCTCCCCCGTGGGGCGTGGTGAAGGTCTTGTGGAGGTTGAGGTGGACCACGTCGAAGCCCATGTCGCCGGGGCGCACGCGACCGACGATGGCGTTGAGGTTGGCGCCGTCGTAGTAGAGCTGGGCGCCGGCCTCGTGGGCGCGCCGGGAGATCTCGAGGATGCGCGTCTCGAACACGCCCACCGTGTTCGGGTTCGTCAGCATCACGGCCGCCACCTCGGGGCCCAGGGCCCGCGTGAAGGCGTCGAGGTCGACCTCGCCGTCGCGACCGCTGGGGACCTCCACGACCGTGTACCCAGACATCGAAGCGGTGGCCGGGTTGGTGCCGTGCGCGCCGTCCGGGACCAGCACCACGCGACGCTGCTCCCCCTCGCCACGGGCCTCGTGGTAGGCGCGGATCATCAGGATGCCGGCCAACTCGCCGTGGGCGCCTGCTGCTGGCTGCAGCGTGACCGCGTCCATGCCCGTCAGGGCCGCAAGGTCGCGTTGGAGTTCGTACAGGAGCTGCAGGATGCCCTGGGCCGTCTCGGGCGCCTGGTTGGGGTGCAGGTCCTGGAAGAGTCTCGCGGCCTCCTCGTGGACCTTGGGGTTGTACTTCATGGTGCAACTGCCGAGCGGGTAGACGTTGCCGTCGATGCTGACCTGGCGGTGCGCGAGCTGCGTGAAGTGCCGCACCAGGTCGAGCTCGGAGACCTCCGGGAGGCGTGGCGGCCGGCGCCTAAGCTGGTCCTCGCCGAGCCAGCCGGCGAGCTCCCCCGCAGCGTCGGCGCCAGGAGCGGGCGGGCGCGGGCCACGACGACCCGGCCTCGAGCGCTCGAAGATCAGCGGGAAGCTCACGTCGCGGGGCTCAGGCACGGCCGCTCACCTCGTTCGTCAGCTCCCCGACGGCCGTCAACGCGGCGACCAGGGCCTCGATGTCGTCGTCCTTCACCAGCTCGGTCGCGGCCAGCAACACGGCCGAGCCCAGCCCGTACTCGGCGGGGATCGGCACCCCCGCCCGGACGCCGTGCTCGGCCAGCGCAGCGCGGACCTCGTCACCGGGGCGCGAGGTGAGAAGGACCAGTTCGTTGAAGAAGGGCGCACCGCCGACGACGTCGCCCCCGGCGGCCACCAGCCGATCGGCCAGGCGATGCGCCTGGCGCGTGGAGGCGATCGCCATCTCGCGCAACCCCTGCGGCCCCAGGGCAGCGACGTTCACGGTGGCCATCAGCGCCGTGAGCTGGTGGTTCGAGCAGATGTTGGACTTGGCCTTGCTGCGCCGGATGTGTTGCTCCCGGGCCTGGAGGGTGAGCACGAAGGCGCGTCGGCCCTCGACGTCCACGGTC
>JASBRS010000085.1 GCA_030149325.1 Deinococci bacterium | reverse complement strand
GCCTCGGCGCGGAGGCCGACGTCGTCGGCCAGCGCCCGCTCGACGCGGGCGGCCTCGTCGGGGCCGAGCAGGCCCAGCACGTGGTCGGCGAGCAGCTCGCGGATCCGGGCGTCGTCGCTCACGAGGGGTTTCCCTCCAGGTGCGCGCGCAGCCTGGCCAGGGCGCGGCGCAGGCGGCTCTTGACGGTGCCGAGCGGCAGCGCATGGAGCTCGGCGAGGTCGCTGTGGCTGTAGCCGCCGTAGAAGGCGGCCTCGAGCAGCAGGCGTTCGTCCTCGGCGAGGCTGGCCAGGGCCCCGCGGACCAGCACCCCGGGCATCGGATCGTCGTCGTGGCCGACCGCGGCGGCGAACGCCGCGTCGTGCGGGTCGCTGCCCTCGGCCCGCCGGGGGCGGCTCGACCGCGCCCGCAGGCGCGACAGGCAGAGGTTGCGCGCGATGGCGAAGAGGTAGGTGCGGAGCCCCGCCCGCCGCTCGTCGAAGGCGTGCGCGTTCCGGTGCAGTCGCAGGAAGGTGTCTTGCAGGATCTCCTCCGCCTCCTGGCGATCCCCCAGCATGCGGCGGGCCAACGCCGTCACCGCGGCGCCGTGGCGGTCGAACAGCGCCCGCAGGGCCTCCTCGCTGCCCTGCGCCACCCCGGCCACCAGCTCGGCGTCGCTCGCAGGTACCGACACCGTCCCGTCCACCTACCCTTGCCTACGCGCGGCGGGCGGGTTCGGATGCACCTCGTTGCGGACGTCCACGACGCAGCATACCCGGCGCCCGCCGAGGCCGGAGGGAGAGAGGTAGGCTGGGACATCGCAGCCTGCGAGCGGAGCGAGAGGAGAGCCCATCATGCGTGACTACCGCTTCGAGCAGTTCGTCGCCGTCCGCCAGCTTGCCAACCCGACCTACGCACCGACCGGCGAGCGCTTCGCCTACGTCGCCAACACCACCGGACTGCCCAACCTGTGGGTGCAGTCGGGGCACGGGGGCTTCCCGCGACAGCTCACCAGTTTCGTCGATCGCCGCGTCGGCGACTTCGCGTGGTCGCCCGACGGCGCGCGCATCGCCTTCCTGGCCGACCGCGACGGCGACGAGCAGTGGCAGCTCTACCTCATCGACGTCGGCGGCGGCTGGCCCCGAAGGCTCACCGACGCTCCCGAGGCGCAGTTCGACCTGGCCGGCTGGACCGCCGACGGCCGCAGCGTGGTGCTGACCGGCAACGATCGCGACCCCAGCGAGATGGACCCGCAGCTCATCGACGCCGCCACCGGCGAGGTCACGCGCCTGCTGACCGGAGGCCTCTACGGCGTCGGCCGGCCGTCGCCGGTCGGGAACCTCCTGCCGGTGGTCGAGCTGATCTCCAACACCAGCCATCGGCTGTTCCTGCTCGACGCCGAGAGCGGCGAGCGCACCGAGGTGGCGCCCACCGAAGGCGAGGCCAAGGCCGTCCCGGGCCCCTGGCTTCCCGACGGCTCCGGGCTCTACGTCATCACCGACCAGGGCCGCGACTTCACCGGGCTGGCCTTCGCCGACGCCGCCACCGGCGGTTGGTCGTACGTCGTCGAGGAGGACCACGACGTCGACGGCGCCACCGTGTCGCGCGACGGACGCACCTTGCTGGTGGTGATGAACGTCGACGGTCGCTCGGTGCTGCGGCGCTTCGCGCTGGAGGGCGGCGCCCACCGGCCGCTGCCGGCACCGGAGCTGCCGCTGGGGGTGGTGAGCGGCCTCAGCCTCCACCCCAGCGAGCCGGCGGCGCTGCTCCTCCACACCACGCCGCGCGAGGCCTCGAACCTCACGCGCATCGACCTCGACGGCGGCGACGTGCGGGTGCTCGAGCAGAGCATGCTCGGCGGCGTCGACCCCGCCGACCTCATCGATCCCGAGCTGGTCCGCTACCCCAGCTTCGATCGCGACATCCCGGGATGGCTCTACCGGCCCGCCGGCGAGGGTCCGTTCCCGGTGGTGCTGTCGATCCACGGCGGCCCGGAGAGCCAGGAACGGCCGACGTACGGCTACGTTGGCCTCTACCAGTACCTGCTGTCGAAGGGCATCGCGGTGCTGGCGCCCAACATCCGCGGCTCCACGGGCTACGGCACCGCCTACCAGCGGCTCATCTACCGCGACTGGGGCGGCGCCGAGCTGCAAGACATCCGTGCGGCCGCGGAGTACCTGCGCTCGCAGCCGTGGGCCGACGCGGGTCGGTTGGCGGTCTTCGGCGGCTCGTTCGGGGGCTTCGCCACGCTGTCGGCGCTCACGCGTCTGCCCGAGTACTGGGCGGCCGGGGTGGACCTGGTGGGTCCGTCGAACCTGATCACCTTCGTGGGCAGCGTGCCGCCGTTCTGGCGGTCGATGACGAAGCGCTGGGTGGGCGACGCCGAGGAGGACCGGGAGATGCTGATCTCACGCTCCCCCATCACCTACGTCGACCAACTCCGCGCGCCGCTGCTGGTGATCCAGGGCGCCAACGACCCGAGAGTGGTGAAGGCCGAGAGCGACCAGATGGTGGAGCGGCTGCGCGAACGCGGCCTGGAGGTCGAGTACCACGTCGACGAGGACGGCGGCCACGGGCCCGCCGACCGCGACGGCTGGGTGGACTGGATGCGCCGGACCGCCGACTTCCTGGAGCGCCACCTGCTCCCCGGGTGAGGGCGGCCCGATTCCGCGCCGGCGTGCGGTACGCAGCGCGGCTGCGGCTCGGACTGCCGTAGACTGGCGTTCGCTCGATGGACACCACGGCGGTCGATCCGCGTCCCCCCGTCGAACCCGGACCCGTTCCCGAGGCCGTCAAGCGCACCATGCGCGTGTCGGTGCTCGAGGGGAGCGTCACCCAGGTCTTCCTCAACTGGACCTCGGGCAGCGTGCTGGTCGGCTACATGCTGCACCTGGGCGCCAGCCCCTCCGACATCGCCCTGGTGGCGAGCGTGCCGCTGCTCGCCCAGGCGGCCAGCCCGCTGGCGGCGCTCGCCGCCGACCTGCTGGGCAGGCGGCGCTTGCTCACGGCGCTGGTGGCGGTGCTGGGGCGCGCGGTGTGGCTGCTGGCGGCGGTGCTCCCCGATCTCGGGATCCCCAAGGCCCAGCAGCCGGCCGCGCTGGTGCTGCTGGTGCTGATCTCGTCGGCCTTCCAGGCCTCCAACGGCACCCTGTGGAGCGCCTGGATGGGCGACGTGGTGCCGGACGACCGCCGCGGGCGCTACTTCGGCTTCCGTGCCGGCGTCGTCGGCATGGTGGGGATGGTCGCCAACCTCGGTGCCGGCTGGTTCCTCGACCGGGTGGCGGCGCCGGTGAGCTTCCAGCTCGTCATCCTGGTGGCGGTGCTCAGCGCCGGTGTGGGCGTGGCGCTGTACTTCCGGCAGTACGACCCGCCCAGCCCCCGCCGCCGCGCCGCCCTGCGCGACGTGCTGGTGACGCCGCTGCGTGACGCCAACTTCCGGCGCTTCCTGGTGTTCTCGGTGTACTGGCAGTTCGTGGTGCTGCTGGCCGCCCCCTTCGTGATCCCCTACTTCTTCGAGGAGCTTCACCTGAGCTTCACGCAGGTCGCCGTGTGGAGCGGTATCGCCGCGGTGACGGCGCTGGCCACCACCAGCCTGTGGGGGCGGGTGGCCGATCGCGTGGGCAACAAGTCAGTGCTGGCGCTGGGCACCTTCCTGGCCGGCACGCTGCTGCCCGCCACCTGGATCCTGGCGGGCTTCACCGGCCACGTGGTCTGGATCTGGATCGCCGGCTTCTGCGACGCCCTCGCCTGGGGGGCGGCCACCCCGGCGCTGTTCAACCTGGCGCTGGCGTCGGCGCCGCGCGAGGGGCGGGTGGCGTACATCGCCATGCTGTCGATGGTGACGGGGCTGGCCGGCTTCCTCGGGGGCGTGCTGTCGGGCCCGCTGCTGGGGCTCCTGGAGCGTGCGCCGCTCCACCTCTTCGGGCTCACCTGGACGGGCTACCACTCGCTGTTCCTGATCTCGGGGGTGGGCCGGAGCCAGGCGTGGCGGCTGCTGCGCCCGGTGCAGGAGGCCGACTCCTGGCGCACCCGCGACCTGCTGCGCGAGATGCGCACCGGCTGGCGGCGCATCGGCTTCCCCTGGCGCTGACCTCGCCCCCTCCTTCGGCTGCGCACGGGTCGGGCCTCCGTGCCGTGCGGCGGGCACTTGACGCCCCACCGGCCCGGGCCTAGCCTTGATGCAACCGGTTCATGGACGGGCCTCGCCGCCGGCGCCCGCCTCCCGAAGGCCGAGCGGACGCGACGGCAGGCACCGCGACGCCCGACCGCGGCCCAGATCCGGACCTCCGGAGTCGTCCTCCGGCGGAACGGGGGCCGTGCACCCTGCCGGCGGTCGCCTACGGGCGAGAGGGGACGATACGTATGCGCTACCGCGAGCTCGGGGTGATCGACTTCCACGTCCACTTCCCGGTGGAGGACACCATGGGCACGCCCCGCGAGCCGCGGCCGCCGCAGCACCCGCTGCTGCAGGCGTACGCGCGCGAACGCAGCGAGCGCATGGCCAAGGAGTGGAACACCGACCCCGTCGAGCCGCCGGCCCGTACCGAGGAGGAGATCGAGGCGGCGCTCGAACGCTGGGTGGGCGAGGTCGAGGGCCACGGCCTGAAACGCGTGGTGTTCGTCAGCGCCAACACCAACGACCGCCTGGCCGCCATCGTGCGGCGCCGGCCCGACCTGTTCACGGGGCTGGCGCACCATCGGCTCGAGCCCGGCGCCGACGTCGAGCTCCGGCGCGCCGTCGACGAGCTGGGGCTGCGCGGCTACAAGCTGCTGGGGCCGCGCACCGAGCTCCCCTTCGAGGACCCCGCCCTGCGCGGCGTGTGGGAGTTCCTCGCCGAGCGCGGCCTGCCGGTGCTCGTCCACTTCGGCTTCCTGGGGCGCGGCGGCGGGGTGGTGCGGCACCCGCGCATCGACCCGCTGTCGCTGTTCGAGGTCGCCCGCGACTTCCCCGAGATCCCCTTCGTCGTCCCGCACTTCGGGGCGGGCTACTTCCGCGAGCTGCTGGCGTTGTGCTGGAGCCTGCCCAACATCTACATCGACACCTCGGGCTCCAACCAGTGGATGCGTTGGATGCCCTACCCGCTGACGCTGGAGGACCTCTTCCGCAAGGCGCTGGAGACCGTGGGGGCTGAGCGCATCGTGTTCGGCAGCGACTCCAGCACCTTCCCGCGCGGCTTCTCCGAACGCTACCTGCTCGACCAGCTCCGCGCCTGCTACACGCTCGACGTACCCGAGTCCGACGTGCGCAGGATCTTCGGCGGCAACGCCGCGCGCCTGCTCCAGCTCGGCGACGAGGCGGCGGCGGTGGGGAGCGGGGTCTCGTGAGGCGCGCCCGCGGCTGCGGCCACTGCCGCGCGAAGGCTCCTAGGGAGGACGACGGTGCCCTGGCATCCCAGCTACCGCGGTAGGGTCCTCGAGCCCGACTACCTGTTCGCGTCGCGGCACCTGCTGCCGCACTTCGTGCAGGCGCTATGCGGGCACCTGCAGGCGGTGGCGCGGCTGCCGGTGGCGGAGGGCGACGACGCCCGGCGCGAGATCGCGGCGCTGCACGCCGCGCTGGCCGAGCTCGACCGCACGCCCCTGCCGCAGCAGTCGCCCGACGTCCCCGACGCCTACTTCGCGCTCCAGCGGGTGTTGGAGGAACGCCTGGGCGCGCCCACGGTGAGCTGGCTGCGCATCGGCCTGTCGCGCAACGACCTCGATATGACCGTCTACCGCATGCGCGCGCGCGAGCTGCTGCTGGCGGCCGGCGACCAGCTCACCACCCTGCGCGGCGCCCTGCTCGCCAAGGCCGCCGATCACGTCGACACGGTGCTGATCGCGCAGACCCACCATCAGCCGGGGCAGCCGACGACGGTGGCGCACTACCTGGTGGCGGTGGAGGCGATGCTGGCGCGGGACGCCGAACGCCTGCTGGGCGCCTACGCCCGGCTCAACCGCTGCCCGCTGGGGGCCGCGGCGCTGGCCGGCAGCAGCCACCCGCTCGACCGCGACCTCACCGCCGCGGCGCTCGGCTTCGACGGCCCCGTCGACAACACCTACGACGCGGTGGCGTCGTCGGACTGGGAGGCCGAGGTGGTGAGCGTGGCCCAGAGCGTGGCGCTCAACCTCAGCCGCTTCGTGTGCGATCTGCTGTCGTGGACGGCGGCCGGCTGGTACCGGTTGGCCGACGACCTGGTGCAGGGGTCGTCGATCATGCCCCAGAAGCGCAACCCGGTGGCGCTGGAGCACGCCCGCACGCGCTTCTCGCGGGCTCTCGGCGCGGCCGGCATGGTGCTCTACTCCAGCCACAACATCCCCTACGCCGACCTCAACGACTTCGGCCCCGACGTGCAGGGGGCGCTGCAGATGCAGCACGTGCAGCTCTCGGGCGGCATCGAGCTGCTGCTGGCCAGCCTCGAGGGGGGCGACTTCGACCGTTCCCGGCTGGCCGCCGTGGCCGCTGCCACCGACACCACCGCCACCGAGCTCGCCGACGTGCTGGTGCGCGAGCGCGCGCTGGCCTTCCCCGAGGCGCACGCCCTGGTGGCGAAGCTGGTGGCCCGCATGCAGGCCGAGGGGCGTGCGCTCCCCGAGGCCCGCGGCGACGACCTGGCCGCGGTGGGCGGGCCGGAGGTCGACGACGAGGTCGTCCGCACCGCTCTCGATCCCGTGGCGTTCGTGGCCCGGCGGAGCGGGTTCGGGGGCCCGGCCCCCGACGCGGTCCGGCACCAACTGGAGCGGGCGCGGCAGCGCGTGGAGCGCGACGCCGCCTCGCTGGAGGGAAGGAGGCAGGCGCTGTCCGGCGCGCGCGCCACCCTGCGCGCTTCGTGAGCAGGTCACGATGCCGGGCCCCGACGCGGGGCCGGCACCACCGAAGGGAGTCGGCATGAGGAGATCGCTCGTCGTCCTAGCCCTGATCCTCGGGGCCAGCGTGGGCTTCCAGGCGTTCGCCCAGAAGACCACCATCACCTACTGGCAGTACGCCTACGACACGCGGGTCCAGGCCATGACCGAGCTGATCCAGCAGTTCGAGCAGGCCAACCCCGACATCACCGTCAAGCAGGAGACCTTCCCCTACAACGCCTACCAGCAGCAGGTGGCGGCCTCGCTGCCGGCCGGCCAGGGCGCCGACGTGGTGCAGCTCTACTACGGCTGGCTCGACACCTGGCTGCGTTCGGGCTACGTCGAGGCGCTGCCCAGCCAGTACTTCGACGCCGCCGCGCTCGACAGCGAGTTCATCCCCATGGTGGAGGCGGCCAAGCGCAACGGCCAGTACTACGGCCTGCCCACCGCGGTGCGCAGCCTGGCGCTCTTCTACAACAAGGACATGTTCAAGGCCGCCGGCATCGACGGACCGCCGGCCACCTGGGACCAGTTCGTGCAGGACGCCAAGGCGCTCACCAAGCGCACGGGCAGCCGCTTCACGCAGGAAGGCTTCGGCATCGCTCCCAATGGGCAGGGCCACAACCTTCTGCGCGAGGTGCTGATCCGCCAGTTCGGCGGCCAGCCCTACAGCGCAGACGGCAGCACCGTGACCTACGACAGCGAGGCCGGCCTCAAGGCCTTCGAGTTCTACACCGGGCTGGTCACCAAGGACCAGGTGGCGGTGCTGAACTTCGTTCCGGGCGACAACGGCTACCGCGACGGCTTCATCCAGCTCCAGAACATCGCCATGATCGTCGACGGCAGCTTCGCCATCGGCTCGGTCAAGGCGGGGGCGAAGTTCGACTGGGGCGTCGCCGAGCTGCCGACGCTGGCCAACGGCGTGAAGTCCGACTTCGGCTCGTTCTGGATGAACGGCCTCACCCCCAACGCCTTCAAGGACCCCGCCAAGCTCGAGGCGGCCTCGAAGTTCCTCAAGTTCGTCACCAGCCCGGACGCCATGAAGCTGTGGCTGAACGTGGTTGGGGAGCTCCCCGCGCGCGCCAGCCTGGTCGACGACCCCACGCTGGCGAGCGATCCGGTCTACGGCCCGTTCATCAAGTCGCTGGCCTACTCGCACGCCACCCAGTTCGTCGACGAGTCGGCGCAGCGCCAGGTCTTCATGGACGCCGTCAACCGCGTCATCCTGGAGAACCAGGCCCCCGCCGCGTCGTGGGCGCAGGCGGCCAAGGAGGAGCAGGCGATCCTCGACAAGGCCAAGTCGCAGTAGCGTCCCGTGCGGGTGGGCGACCCCGGGTCGCCCACCCGCCGCCTTCCCGTCCCGCCCCGGAGGTGGCATGCGCCGACGTCCCCACGACGCCCCCAGGTCCAGCGCCCCCAGGTCCAGCGCCCCCAGGCCCCCCGATGCGCCCGACCGCTCCCGCCGCCGACGGCGTGCGCTGTCGCTGAGCACGCGTGAGGCGATCTGGGCCTACGTCTTCCTGCTGCTGCCGCTGGCGTTCTACGCCTTCCTGCGCATCTACCCGGCCATCCAGTCGTTCGACCTGTCGCTGCATCGCTGGCACGTCGACCCCGCCCAGCGCACCTTCCTGGGCCTCGCCTACTACCGCGAGCTGATCGGCGACCCCAAGCTGCACCGGGCGCTGACCAACACCCTGCTCTACGCCGCCATCGTGGTCCCCAGCCAGTTGGTGCTGGGCCTCGGCATCGCGGTTCTCTTGCAGAGCGTGCGGCGGCTACGGCCGCTGTTCCGCGCCATCTATTTCTCGCCCTACGTCACGCCGGCGGCCGCGGTCGCCTGGGTGTGGGGCTGGATGTACTCGGTCAACTTCGGCGTGTTCAACACCGCGCTCATCGCCTGGAGCGACTTCGTCACGCGCCTCGGGCTCGCCTGGCTGTCGATCCCGCCGCAGGCGTTCCTGTCCGACCCCAAGCAGGCGCTGCCGTCGGTGGCCGCGGTGGTGGTGTGGCAGCAGCTCGGCTTCCAGGTGGTGATCTTCCTGGCCGGCCTGCAGGGCGTCCCGCGCATGTTCTACGACGCCGCCGCGATCGACGGCGCCAACGCCTTCCAGCGCTTCCGCTTCGTGACGCTGCCGCTGCTCAACCCGGTGATGGTGTTCTCGGTGATCATCTCCACCATCGCCACGCTGCAGCTCTTCGATCAGGTCGTGAACATCAACTTCACCGACCAGGGCGGCCCGCTGAACGCCACCTTGACGATCGCGCTGTACATGTACCAGCTCGCCTTCTCGCGCTTCCAGATCGGCTACGCCTCGGCGGTGACGGTGCTGCTGTTCGTGCTCATCCTCACCGTCACGCTGATCCAGTTGCGGCTGCTGCAGCGGCGGGTGGAGTACTAGCCATGGTCGAGCTCGAGACCTTCGGCGAGCCCCGGCGCCGCCCCACCGCCGCCACCGTGGTGGCCTACGTGCTGCTGACGCTGGGCACCGTGGTGATGTTCTTCCCCTTCGTGTGGATGCTGCTGTCGGCCTTCAAGCCGATCCGGGAGATCTTCCAGCTCACCCTGCTGCCGCACACCTGGACGCTCGACAACTTCCGCCAGGTGCTGTTCCAGACGGCCTTCCCCAGGTGGTTCCTGAACAGCCTGGTGGTCGCGGCGATCTCGACGGTGAGCGTGCTGTTCTTCTGCTCGCTGGTCGGCTACACCCTGACGCGGCTGCGCTTCCCGGGGCGCGACCTGGTGTTCCTGATCATCCTGTCGACGCTGATGGTGCCGACCGAGATGCTGGTGATCCCCTGGTACGTCATGTCCACGCAGTACGGCTGGGTCAACACCTACTGGGGCCTGGCCTTCCCCGGCCTCATCCCCGCCTTCGGCGTGTTCCTGATGCGGCAGTTCTTCCAGACCCTGCCGCGTGACCTCTTCGACGCCGGACGTGTGGACGGCGTCAGCGAGTTCGGGCTGTTCTGGCGTATCGGCCTGCCGCTGGTGCGGCCCGGCCTGGCCGCGCTGGGCATCTTCAACTTCGTCGGCAACTGGAACGCCTTCCTGTGGCCGCTGATCATCGCCAAGTCGGCCAGCATGCGCACCGTGCCGGTGGGGGTGGCGCTCTTCTCCGGCGAGGCCAGCACCGCCTGGAACCTGATCATGGCGGCCTCGGCGCTGGCGATCGTGCCGGTGCTGCTGGTGTTCTTCGTGTTCCAGCGTCAGATCATCGAGGGCGTGGTGCTCACCGGCGTCAAGGGATAGCCTGGGGCCAGGCATGGTCCCCGAACTGATCATCTTCGACTGCGACGGCGTCCTGGTCGACACCGAGCCGATCGCCAACCGGGTCCTGGCCGAGATGCTGACGGCCGAGGGCTACCCCATCGACGCCGAGACCTGCATGGCGCGCTTCATGGGGCGCCCCAGCGCCGAGATGAAGCGCGAGGTCGAGGCGGAGCTGGGCCGGCGCCTGCCCGAGGACTTCGTCGAGCGCGAGAACTGCGCCATCGTCGAGGCCTTCCTGGCGGCGCCGCGGGTGCCGCCGGGCCTGCGCGAGGCGCTCGGCGTGCTGCCGGGCCGGCGCTGCGTGGCGTCGAGCAGCCTACCCCCGTACCTGCGGGCGGTGCTGGGGGCCACGGGGCTGCTGGGCGAGTTCGAGCGCGTCTTCAGCGCGGCCGAGGTGCAGCGCGGCAAGCCCGCGCCCGACCTGTTCCTGCACGCGGCCGCCACGTTGGGCGTCGCGCCGGAGCACTGCCTCGTCATCGAGGACGCGCCGGCCGGCGTGAGCGCGGCGGTCGCCGCCGGCATGGCGGTGCTGGGCTACGCCGCCGCCACCTCGGCCCAGGCGTTGGAGGAGCTCGGAGCGACGACGTTCACGTCGATGGGGGAGCTGCCCGCGATCGTCGCGGCGCTCGGATCGGCCGCACGCCCGACTCGGTGACCAGGTGGGTGACCGGCACGTCGTGGGGCTCGCGCGGCAGGCGCGGGACCACCAGGGCGTCGAGCGTCACGCCCACGCACGGCACCCCGGGAGCCAGGGTCGCGAGGAAGCGGTCGAAGTAGCCGCGGCCGTAGCCGAGGCGGTAGCCGTCACGGTCGAAGCACAGGCCGGGCACCACCACCAGCTCGAGCTCGGACGCGTCGACGGCGGGGCTCGAGGCGGCCGGCTCGAGCGGCCCGAACGGGTGGCGCCGCAGCGTCGCCCCGGCGAGCTCGTGCACGGCCAGCGTGGGTTCGGGGTCGTCGTGGCTGCGGGGCACCAGCACGCGCTTGCCGCGGTCGTCCAGCAGCGGCGCCAGGTCGATCTCGGCGCCGAAGGCGAGGTAGAGGAGCACGCTGTGCGCCCGGCGGTAGCGGTCCCAGGCGGCCAGCGCCTGCGCCACCCGACGGCCGGTCTCGGCGTCGACGCGCTCCCGCCTCAGCGCGCGCGCCCAGGCGCGCCAGCGCTCCTTGGGGGCGTCGGCGGGGGGCGGCTGGAGTGGCGGCGGATCGGTCGACACGACACGCGAGTCTACCGCCGAGCGCGCCCAGGCGCCGGAGGCCGTCCGTGTGCGTTCGGCGACGCCCCTCGGTCGCGCGCGTTGCTCATACTGGCGGTATGCCCAAGACGACCACCACCACCGTCCACCACCTCGTCGGCAAGCGCTTCGTGGGGGTCACGCCCGACCACCAGCACGTCATGATCGACGGCGAGACCGTCGCCCAGACCGGCATGCGGCCGATGCAACTGCTCCTCAACGCCCTCGGGGGGTGCTCGGCCTTCGACGTGCTCGCCATGCTCACCAAGCGCAAGCTCGAGGTGCGCGGCTACCGCATCGAGCTCACCGGCGAGCGCGCCGAAGCCACGCCCAGCCCCTACACCCGCATCGTGGCCCGTCACATCCTCGACGTCCCCGGGCTCGACCGCCGCACCGCCGAGCGCTTCGTGGGGCTGGGGATGACCAAGTACTGCTCGGTGTCGGCCAGCCTCAACGCCGACATCGACTACGAGGTGGTGCTGGAGCACGAGCAGGACGCCGAGCCGGCGGAGGCGGTCGCCTCCTGACCGGGCGGACCACGACGTGAGCGAGCCGGGTGACGTCGTCGGCGGGGCGCCGGCTGCGCCTGCCGGGAGCGCCGCTCCAGCCGACCTGCACGACCCCGCGCTGTACATCAATCGCGAGCTGTCGTGGCTGGCGTTCAACGAGCGCGTGCTGGAGGAGGCGGAGCTCGAGGACACGCCGCTGCTGGAGCGGTTGAGGTTCCTGGCCATCTTCGGCTCCAACCTCGACGAGTTCATGATGATCCGCTACGCCGGCCTCAAGGAGCAGGTGGCGGCCGGCGTGACGCGGTGCACCCCCGACGGCCGGGTGCCGGCGGAGCAACTGCAGGCGATCGCCGAGCGCGTCCACGACCTGGTGGCGCGCCACCGCGCGGTGCTGGGCGACGCGGTGCTGCCGGCGCTGGCGCAGCGGGGCGTGCGCATCCTGTCGGTGGCGGAGCTGTCCGGGGACCAGCTGGCGGCCGTCGACGCCTTCTTCGAGCAGGAGCTGTACCCGGTGCTGACGCCGCTGGCGGTGAACGGCAGCCATCCCTTCCCGCGGCTCCCCAACCTCAGCTTCTCGCTGCTGCTCGACGTCGTCGATCCCGACACCGGCGCCGTTCACGGCGCGGTGGTGCAGGTGCCCAGCGTGCTGCCGCGATTCCTGCGGCTGCCGGGCGAGGGCCACGCCTACGTGCTGCTCGAGGACATCATCGAGGCGCGGGTCGGCGCCCTCTTCCCAGGGCACGAGGTCCGGCGGGCGCACGGCTTCCGCGTCACCCGCAACGCCGACATCGAGATCGCCGAGGACGAGGCCGACGACCTCCTGCAGACCATCGAGGACGAGGTGCGCCGGCGCCGCTGGGGCGACGCCGTACGCCTCGAGGTGATCGAGAGCATGCCCGCCGCCTGGCGGGAGCGCCTGCGCCGCACCCTGGGGCTCGATCCCGCCGACGTCTACACCATCGCCCACCACCTCAACGTCAGCGACTTCCGGGAGCTGGCCGACCTCGATCTGCCGGAGCTGCGCTACCCGGCCTTCGTCGCGCGGCTCCCCACCGAGTACCGCGACGCCGGCGGGGCGCTGGCGGCGGTGCGCGCCGGCGACGTGCTGGTGCACCACCCCTTCCACGCCTTCGACGCCGTGCAGATGCTGGTGGACGAGGCCGCCGACGACCCCGCGGTGCTGGCCATCAAGATCACGCTCTATCGCGTGGGGGCGCGCTCGCCGGTGGTGGCGGCGCTGGCCCGGGCGGCGGGCAACGGCAAGCTGGTGACGGCCCTGGTGGAGCTGAAGGCGCGCTTCGACGAGGAGAACAACATCGTGTGGGCGCGGGAGCTAGAGCGCGCCGGCGTGCACGTGGTGTACGGCGTCGCCGGCCTGAAGACGCACGCCAAGGCGCTGCTGGTGGTGCGCCGCGAGCCGGGCCCGTCGGGGAGGCCCGTCACGCGCCGCTACGTGCACCTGGGGACCGGCAACTACAACCCGGCCACCGCCGACGTCTACACCGACCTGGCCCTCCTCAGCGCCGACCCCGAGCTCGGCGCCGACGTCAGCGACCTGTTCAACTACCTCACCGGCTACAGCAAGCAGCGCCGCTGGCGCAAGCTGTGGGTGGCGCCCGACACGCTGCGCCGGCGCCTGATGGATGCGATCGCACGCGAGACGGCCGTGGCGACGGGCGGCGGCGAAGCGCGCATCGTCGCCAAGCTGAACGCGCTGGTCGATCCCGAGGTCATCCGCGCGCTCTACCGGGCGTCGCAGGCGGGCGTGGAGATCGACCTGGTGGTGCGCGGCACCTGCTGCCTGCGCCCCGGGGTGCCCGGCGTCAGCGACCGCATCCGGGTGCGCAGCATCGTGGGGCGCTTCCTCGAGCACTCGCGCGTCTACCACTTCCGGAACGGCGGCGCCGACGACGTCTACCTGGGGAGCGCCGACTGGATGGAGCGCAACCTCGACCGTCGCATCGAGACGGTGTTCGGGGTCGAGGACGCGGCGCTGAAGCGCAAGGTTCTGCAGGTGCTCGAGCTGTTGCTGCGCGACAACGTGGGCGCCCGCGAGCTCGGCGCCGACGGCGTCTACCGGCCGGTCGTACGCGCGCCCGGGCAGCACCGCTGCGACGCGCAGCTGCGGCTCCTGGAGCTCTCGGAGCGGCGCGGGCGTCCCGGCTAGGGCGGGTCGCGCCGCCGGGGCGCTCGGATCGAGGGGTGCGTGCCGCGCCCCTGGGATGCGATGTCACGTCGGACTTGACATCCCGTTCGAGGGCGCTCGCAAGGGCGGTGCCCAGCCACGCCCCCGGTCCCTGGGCTTGGAGCCCGACCCTAGGCCTCGAGCGGTCCGGGGATATCCGGGCTGGTCGGCGGCTCGTCGCCCGAGCTGCCGGCCGCGAAGCCGGTCTGCAGCCCCATCAGGTAGCCGAGCTTGAGCATGAACAGCAGGGTGTCGCGGTCGCCCTGGTCGATACGCTCCTCGACGTAGTCCTCGGTGCCGTCGGGCAACGCCACGGCGTCGATCTCGTTCTGGTAGCTCGAGCGCATCTGCTCGAGGAAGGCGCGGATCGTCTCCTTGCTCATCCCAGCTCCCTCCGGCCCCGGCCGCTAGCCCGCCGCCGCGTCGGCCCGCTGGAGCTGCTCCTAGAGCCAGGCGATCACGGCCTCGGCCGTCCCCAGGTTGGTGGCGAGCGGGACGTCGTGCACGTCGCAGATGCGAAGAAGGGCGGAGACGTCGGGCTCGTGCGGCTGCGCGGTCAGCGGATCCCGGAAGAAGATGACCGCCAGCACGCGATCCTCGGCGATGCGCGCGCCTACCTGCAGGTCGCCGCCTTCGGGGCCGGAGCGCAGGCGCTCCACCTTCAACCCCGCCTTGCTCTCGAGCACGCCGCCGGTGGTGCTGGTGGCGATGAGCGGGAAGCGTTCCAGGACGGTGGCGTTCTCACGGGCGAAGATCGCCAGGTCGAGCTTCTTCTTGTCGTGCGCGATGAGGGCGACGGCCTTCATGCAGCCAGTGTAGTGGGTCGACGGCCGGGTCCGGCGTCGCCGGCGGCGACGAACCACACCTCGGCCCCGAGGGGCGCCTGCGCCAGCCGCCACAGGTCGTCGACGTCGACCACCGCGGGCTTGGCGTAGCCGCCGGTGCGCCCGCGATCGGCGAGCAGCACGATCGGGTGACCGTCGGCGGGGAGCTGCACCGCCCCCCACGGCGAGCCCTCGCTGAGCACGTCGGCGCTCGGCTGGGGCAGCGCGGGGCCGTCGAGCCGGACGCCGGTGCGGTCGAACGACGCCACCCGGAAGCTGGTGGTGACGAGGCGCTCGAAGACCTCGGCGTCGTACTGGGGTCCCGGATGGATGCGCAGCGTCACGCGCGCCGGGTAGCGCAGCGGCAGCCCCAGGCCCGACCCGCCGGAGCCGCGCGGGGGTTCGCTGCGCAGGCCCAGCACGTCGCCGGCTCGCAGCGCCCGGCGCGCACCGCCGGCTCGAGCCCGCACGTCGGTGCTGGCCGAGCCGGCGTAGTCCGCCGCTGCCACGCCGCCGGCGAGCGCCAGGTAGCTGGCGTTGCCGCCGATGGGGCCGCCGGGGAGGAGCTCGAGCACGCCCCCGCGCGGCCACGCGAAGCGCGCCGGCGTGGCCAGCTCGCGTCCGTCGAGGCGGGCGCGGTGCCCCGCCGCGACCAGCCCCGCCTCGAGCGGCCGCAGCGCCTCCAGGACGAGCGGCAGCGCCAGCACCTCGAGAGCGGGCGTGGCGGCGCGGTTGCCGACCGCCTCGTTGGCGAGCTCCAGGGCCAGCGGGTCGAGCGCCCCCGCCTGCGCCATGCCGTAGTGGCCGACGCGCCAGCGCGGCGCCGCCTGCACCGTGGCCGACGGAGGCCAGGCCTCGCGCACGACCAGCGCCGGGGGCGCCTGCGGGTCGCCGAG
>JASBRS010000051.1 GCA_030149325.1 Deinococci bacterium | reverse complement strand
GTTCTCGGTGTGCAGGGCGGTCACCAGCCGGCCCAGCCGACCGGCGTCCAGGAGCTCCTTGACGGTCCGGAAGAACGGCGTGTAGCGCAGGACGTGCCCCACGGTCACGTCGCCGCCGGCACCCGCGCGCTCGACCGCCCGGACGCCCTCCAGGTCGGGGGCGATCGGCTTCTCGAGCAACAGCGGCAGGCCGCGAGCCAGCGCCTCCAGCGTCGGCGCCACGTGCGCAGCGTCGGGGCTCGCCACGATGACGGCGTCCAGCGCTGGGCCGCTCGCCAGCATCTCGCCGGCGCTGGCGAAGCGACCCTCCGCCGGGATCCCGAGCCGGACGCCGGCGCGCGCCAGCGCCGCCGCGTCGGGATCGGCCACGGCGACGACGACCGCCAGGTCGGGGCGCCGCCGGACCCCTTCGCCGTAGACGTCCAGGCCGCGGTTGCCCGCACCCACCAGCCCGATGCGGGCTACTTCGTCGCGCATCGCATCGCCTCCTCCGTGCGGGGCGTCAGCATCGCGCCCTCACCCCCCGGCTCCGGCCGGAGCCCGGCGCCGCACCGTTCCGCCCAGGCTCAACGCCAGGATGCCGAGGAGGACGAGCGCCACGCCCCCCGCCTGCACCCAGGACAACCGCTCGGCGAAGATCAAGCGGCCCCAGAGCACCGTCAGCATCGGCTGCGCCAGCAACGTCACCGACGTCTCCAGCGCCGGCAGCCGCGGCAGGGCCGTGAGGATCAGCAGCCAGCCCACCACCTGCGGCCCGAGCGCCAGCAGGATGAGCCAGGCGTGGGCGGGCCACACGAAGGCCAGCGAGAAGCCCGGATCGGTCAGCAGGCCGGTGATCAGCGTGGCCAGCGCGGCCCCCAGCGAGGCATCGAAGAGCACGCCGGCGGGGAGCCCGCGGCCTCGGTTCATGGACCGGAACAGCAGCAGGAACGACGCGTAGACGCTGGCGTTGGCCAGCGCCCAGAGCGCCCCGACGACGGGGGCCCGGCCGTAGGCTCCGGCCAGGCCGAGGCCGGTGGTCGCCGCCACCCCCGCGAACACGACGGGCACCGCCACCAGCGCCGTGCCGGTGGGACGCTCCCCGAACAGCAGCCAGGCGGCGAGCCCCACGAACACGACCTGGGTGTTGCTGAGGACGGTCGCCGCCCCCGCCCCCAGGTCGGCGATGGCGTAGTTCCAGAAGACGAAGGCCAACCCCATCAGCGTCCCGGCCAGGACCGTCGCGAGGCGGAGCGCGGGCCCGCGCGGGTCGTGTCGGCGGGAGGCGAGCGCCAGCACCAGCAACACCGGCAGGGCGTAGGCCGGCCGGAAGAAGGCCATGGTCGAGGGCGACAGGTCCGCGAGCCGCACCAGGATGGCGGAGAAGGAGATGGTGACGGCGCCGAGCAGCGCGAGGAGGCGGACCATGACGTCCGACCAGGATACCGTCACGCGGGGGCCGCGTCCGCCCCCATGCGACCCGGCCCGGAGGTCCCGCCGACGCACGAGCCGCCACCCTGTAGCCCCGCCCCGTGTGTCCGGCGGCCCTCGCCCGTACAGTGGCGGCATGTCCGACGGTCCGACGCTCCACGGCATCCACCACCTCACCGCCGTGACCGCCCGCGCTCGGGAGAACCTGGCGTTCTACCGGGACACGATGGGCATGCGGCTGGTGAAGAAGACGGTGAACCAGGACGACGTCCGCGCCTACCACCTCTTCTACGCGGACGGGCGTGGGTCCCCCGGGACCGACGTCACCTTCTTCGACTGGTCCATGGCCGCGCGTGAGCGTCGCGGCACGCACAGCATCGCGCGCACCGCGCTGCGCATCGCCGGCGGCCGCGAGGCGCTCGGCTGGTGGCGTGAGCGGCTGGCGGGCGCTGGGGCCGGCGTGGGCGAGCCCTCCGAGATCGACGGACGCTGGACCCTGCCGTTCGAGGACCCGGAGGGGCAGCGCCTCGCGCTCGTGGACGACGGGGGGCAGGGCGAGGCGCACCCCTGGGACGGCAGCAGCGTGCCGGCCGAGCGGCAGATCCGCGGCCTCGGCCCGATCACGCTCAGCGTGCCCGACCCACGGCCCACCGCCACCGTCCTGGTCGAGCTGCTCGGCATGGAGCTCACCCGCAGCTACCGGCTCGATGGAGGGCACGAGGTGCTCGTCGCCAGCATGGGCCCCGGAGGCCCGGGAGCCGAGCTCCACCTCGCCGTCCAGCCGGACCTGCCGCCCGCCCGGCCGGGTGCCGGCGGCGTGCATCACGTAGCGTTCCGCACGCCCGACGACGCCACCCACGGCGCCTGGCTCGAACGTCTCGATGCCTTCGGCATCCCCAACAGCGGTCGGGTCGACCGGTTCTACTTCCGCAGCCTGTACTTCCGGGAGCCGAACGGCATCCTCTTCGAGATCGCCACCGACGGGCCCGGCTTCGACGTCGACGAGCCGTTCGACCGGATGGGCGAGACGCTGGCGCTGCCGCCGTTCCTCGAGCCCCGCCGCGCCGACATCGAAGCCAACCTCCGTCCCCTGCCATGAGCCGGGCTCGCGGTCCCGCTCCCCGAAGCGCCCCACGCCGCGCCCCGGGTGCGACCCGGTGAGCGCCGCCGGCGGCCCCGACCCGGGGTGGACGCATCGCGTGGTGCCCCCCGCGCGGGGCGCGCCGACGAGCGTGCTGTTCCTGTTCCACGGCACCGGCGGTGACGAGACCAGCCTGCTCGAGCTGGCGGCGGCGGTCGCCCCCGACCACCTTCTCGTCGGCGTGAGGGGCCGCTCCGACGAGGAGGGCGTGACCCGCTACTTCCGGCGCTTCGATGCGTTGCGCTACGACCAGGCGCACCTCACGGCGGAGGCGCGAGCGCTGGCGACCTTCGTCCGCACGCGGGCCGTGCAGCTCGGAGCGGAGCGACTGCCGCGTACCGCCCTCGGCTACTCCAACGGAGCCAACATCGCCCTGGCCGCCCTGCTCCTCGACCCCGGGTGCCTGGCGCGGGCGGCGCTGTTGCGTCCGGTCCAGCCGTTCGAGCGTCCGCCCTCCCCCCGGCTCGACGGGACCGAGCTGCTGCTGCTGTCCGGCGCGACCGATCCCTACCGGCCCGCCGGCTCCGGACTGCCGGCACTCCTGGAGGGGCTCGGCGCCCGCGTCGAGCACGACGTCCTGGATGCCGGTCATGGCCTCACCCAGGCCGACGTCGCGCGGCTGACCCTGTGGTTCGCACCGCCGCCCTCGCTCCCCTGAGATCCGGCGCCTCCGTCGTCGCCGACGGCCGCAGCCCGCTTGGGTCGCTCGCCTTGCCCGGCGGCTATCATGGCCCCGGCCGGCCGCCAGGTCGACGGGGCCGGCCGGAGGGGTGAACGTGACACCTTCGGTCGCGACAGCGGATCGAGACGGATCGGCCAGGACCCCGGTGGTCGGGCCGGAGCGCCCGGAACACGGCAGGCCCCGGGCCGCGTGAGCCCACCGCCCGGGCGGAGGACGACGCGCAGGCCGTGGGTGCTGGCCGCGCTGGTGCTGGCCTTGTTCATGGCGGCCATCGAAGGCACCATCGTCGCCACCGCCATGCCCAGCATCGCCGCCAGTCTGGGCGGCTTCGCCCTCTACAGCTGGGTCTTCTCCTCGTTCCTGCTGATGCAGGCGATCACCACCCCCATGTTCGGCAAGCTCGCCGACCTCTACGGCCGACGCCCCGTGTTCGTCGGCGGCGTGGTGGTGTTCATGATCGGTTCCGTGCTGTGCGGGTTCGCGCCGTCGATGGGGGTGCTGATCGCGTTCCGCTTCGTCCAGGGGCTCGGCGCTGGCGCGCTCTACCCCACCGTCACCACCCTGGCGGGCGACCTCTACAGCCTGCGCGAACGCGCCCGCGTCCAGGGGTACCTGTCGAGCGTGTGGGGCATCTCCGCCGTGGTGGGGCCCCTCGTCGGCGGTCTCATCGTGCAGTACGCCCACTGGTCGTGGATCTTCTGGCTCAACGTCCCCTTCGGGGTCCTCGCGATCCTCGGCGTGACCCTGTACCTGCACGAGGACGTCGCCCACCGCGCGCACAGCATCGACCTCGTCGGCGCCGGCCTGTTCCTCACCGCCATGGCCGCCGTGATGTTGGCGCTCACCGAGGCGGGGCAGTGGGGCACGGCCCGCCTGCTCACGCTGCTGGCCGTCGCCTTCGTCGGCCTCACCCTGTTCCTGTTGCACGAGCGCCGCACCGCCGAACCGATGATCGATCTGCGGCAGTGGCGCGACCCGCTCATCGGGCTCGCCAACCTCGCCACCTTCACGGCCGGCGTGATGATGATCGGCCTCATCACCTACCTCCCGACCTACGTCCAGGGCATCATGGGCTTCTCGCCGCTGGTCGCGGGGTTCACCCTCACCAGCATGTCGATCGGCTGGCCCGTCGCGTCGGTCCTGGCGGGCCGCCTGCTGGTGCCGTGGGGGGCGCGGGCGACCGCCCGCGTCGGCGGCGCCGCGGGACTGCTGGCAGGCGTGCTGTTCGTTCTGATGCGCCCTCAGGCGGGCCCGCTGTGGGCGAGCGGGGCCTCGCTGGCGATGGGCGTGGGGATGGGTTTCCTGTCCACCACCTTCATCGTCGCCATCCAGAGCAGCGTGGACTGGGCGCGTCGCGGGGCCGCCACGGCCGGCAACATGTTCATGCGCATCCTGGGCAACGCCGTCGGTGCCGCGCTGCTGGGAGGCGCGCTCAACCTCAGCCTCCGCCGCAGCATCGCCGACCTGGGCCTCTCCGGGACGGTGACGGTCGACAGCGTTCAGAACCTGCTCGAGCGCGTTCCCGGTGCCCCCAGCACGGCGAGCGCCACCATGACCCTGCTCCACGGCAGCCTGGCGAGCGGGCTCCACCGGGTGTACCTGGTGGTGTTCGGGTTCACCTTGGTGACGGCGCTGCTGACGTTGCTGCTGCCGAAGCCCGAGCTCCACTGAAGGCGCGGCCGCCCCACCGGGCGCGCCGCCCTCCACGACGACACCCCGCGGCCGGGATCGGCCGCGGGGTGCAAGGTCCTTGGTTCCTCGAGGGTTACTTCAGGGTCTTGAGGTAGCCGAAGATGTCGCTGATCTCCTGCGCCGTCGGGGGGTTCCCGCCGTCGGTCTTGAAGCCGGCGGCCTGCCAGCGCGGCATCGTCTGATCGAGCGTCGCGCCGACGTCGTCGACACCGACCCGAACGGCACGGTTGAACTGCCAGATGCCCCAGCCGCCGATCCCGGCGTCGGTGTAGGTGAGGTTGGGGAAGTCACCCTGCCCCTGCGCGGTCGCCCCGTGGCACACGGCGCAGTTCTGATCGTAGAGCACCTTGCCCTGCGCGACGTCGGGCGCCGGCGCGGGCGTCACCGTGACGGGGATGTCGACCGACGAGCCCTGCATCGCCACCGTGGCGGTGGTGGTGCCGCTGTCGGCGTTGGGCAGGAGCACGTTGTCGAAGGCCGGCTTGAAGTTCGGACCCGTGAAGAAGGTGGCGACCCCCTTCACGTCCCCTTCGGCGCCGGCTTCGATGACGGTGTGTGACGGCGCGAAGGTCCAGTCGCCGGCTTCGGCGCCGGGGCCTTCCTTGCCGAGCGGCGTGGCCTGGCCGTTCGCCACCGACGAGAGCTCGGGGACGGCGTAGCCGGCTGCGGACATCGTGATAGGCTTGGCCTGCAACACCAAGCCGGCCGCTACGGCGGAGCCGGCAACTACGCCCCCAACGATGAGTACCCAGTTTCGGACCTTCATGACGTACCTCCTAGTAGGGACGCGCCGCCCGGCCGACACGTTCACGCGCCAACCATAGCTCCGCATGGAAATATCCGTCAACCGTGGCCCTGAAGGGAAGGTACTCACAACGCCGCGAGGCCCGAACGCCTAGCCTCGTACCCAGGGTTGCCCCATCATGCGCCATCGCCCGTCCTACCTCACGACCGTCGTCACCCTGCTCCTGGCCTCCCTGCCCCTGGCGCACGCGCTCGATCGCGCCGCGCTCGCGCCCACGCTCGAGGCCGCCTTCCCGGCCAGCGTCGCCTACCTCGACTGCCCGTTCGCCCATCAGGCGCGCACCTGCGTGCTGGTGCCCGGCGCCACCACGCAGAAGGCCGGCTACGACGCCATCAAGGCTTTCCTCCGCAAGCTCCCCTCCGACCTCCACGTCGCCACGACGATGACGTCGACGGGCCTGAGCTTCACCCTCGGCGCGACCCGCTACCTGGTGCGCGTGGCGCCCAGCCGGGCGCGGCCGGGCATGTTCGCCGCCACCATGAGCTTCGCCTTCGACGACTCCTTCGCCTTCCACGCCGTGTGCCTGCGGCGCGACGCGCTGTTCGACTACGCCGGGATGGCGAAGCTGACCGGCGCCGACTACGCGGCCATGACGACGGCGATGACCTGCCACGGCGCCGACCCCACCGATTCGCGCAGTTGGACGCCGCTGGTGGTGGCCGTCCGCAGCCGCAACTTGGCCGCCGTCCGCGCCCTGCTGCGCGCAGGTGCGGACCCCAACCACATCACCCTCTCGGGATGGACGCCGCTGCTCTACGCGGCGCGCTCCTCGACGCGACCGATCTTCGATGCCCTGCTGCAGGCCGGGGCCGATCCCAGCTACATCGCGCCCGACGGCGCCACGGTGGCGGCGCTCCAGCCCTTCAACCCCGACCTCGGCGTCTCCGCGCTCTCGGGTCCCGGTTCGGATCTCAGCGTGCTGCCTGCGCCCTTGACACCGGCGCTAGTGACCGAAGCGCTGGCGGGGGACGCCCTGGCGCAGGCCGAGAGCCGGCCCGCGCTGCCTGCGGCCGGTACGCCGTCGACGGCCCCCGGACCGACGACCGCGGGCACGGTGGTTGCCGACACCGCGGCAGCGGGCACGACGACCGCCCGCCCGGTCGGAACCGAGGCAGGGGCGGCGGCGACGCCGTCGCAGACCCCGCTGGCGGACCCGGTCCGCGCCCGCAGTGTTCCCCTCCCCACGGTGCCCCTGGAGGTCCTGGCGGTGGCCGCGCTGTTGCTCATGGTGATGCTGCGGGCGCGGCGCGCGACCGTGCACACCGCTCCTCGGCGGCGCCCACCCGAAACGCTCGCCCCGACGGTCCCGACCGTGGTCCTCAGGCCCGCTGCCGTGCGGCGCGCGACCGAGGGCACGACCGCGGCCGGGCCCTCGACGCGGGTCGCGCCTGCCGCCGGCCTCCCCGCCATGCCGGTCCCCGACCCCTACCATCGGGACCGTTCGCAACGCAGCCTCGACGACGACGCCTCGCCGATCGTGCGACGCCGCTAGTCGCGCCGAACGCGCCGCCCCGTCGGCTCAGCGGATGCGCGGGTCGAGGACGTCGCGCAGACCGTCTCCGAGCAGGTTGAAGCCCAGCACCGCCAAGCTGATGGCGACCCCCGGCGCGATCGCCATCAGGGGATCGATGGCCAGGTAGAGCTGGGCCTCGCTCAGCATCGCCCCCCACTCGGGGGTGGGGGGTTGCACGCCCAGCCCGAGGAACGACAGCGACGCCGCGATGAGGATGACGGTCCCGATCCGTAGCGTCACGTAGACGAGGATCGGGGCCAGGATGTTGGGGAGCACGTGGCGGAACATGATGCGCCCGGGCCGGGCGGCCAGCGCCTGGCTGGCCTCGATGTAGGTGCGTTCCTTCAGGGCCAGCGCCGACCCGCGCACCAGACGCGCGAAGATCGGGATGCCGAAGATGGTGGTCGCCAGGATGACGTTCTTGAAGCCGGGCCCGGCGATGGCGATGATGCCGATCGCCAGGAGCAGCCCGGGGAACGCCAGCAGGATGTCGATGATGCGGCCCGAGAGGGTGTCGAACCAGCCTCCGAGGTAGCCCGTCAACAGCCCCCAGAGGCTGCCCAGCAGGGCACTGAAGGCGGTCGCCAGCACCCCGATGCTGAGCGAGTAGCGGGCGCCGACCAGCGTTCGGCTGAGGATGTCGCGACCGTAGTTGTCGGTCCCCAGCCAATGGGCGGCCGAGATCCCGGCGCTGACGTTGAGGTAGTCGGCCTGCGCGGGATCGTAGGGTCGGATCACCGGGCCCAGCAGCGCCATGAGCGCGAACACCGTGGTGAGCGCCAGCCCGACCACACCGCTGCGGTGCCGACGGAAGCGCCGCCACAGGTCGCGCGGCCCGCGTGCGCCGGCGGCGCGCGGCGTGGCGGCCGTGGAGGACGCGGCCTCAGCCATAACGGATCCTCGGGTCCAGCGCCCCGTAGGTGAGGTCGACGAGCAGGTTCACCAACATGAACTCGAGGGCGAACAGCAGCAGCAGCACCTGCAGGACCGGGTAGTCCCGGAAGCCGATCGATTGGATGAGCAGCCAGCCGAGGCCGGTGTAGTTGAACACCGTCTCGATCACCACCGCGCCGCCCAGCAGGAAGCCGAACTGCAGGCCGGTCATGGTCACCACCGGGATCAGCGCGTTGCGCAGCGCGTGCTTGAAGGTGACGGTGCGGTCGCTCAACCCCTTGGCGCTGGCGGTGCGGACGAAGTCCTCCCCCACCACCTCGAGGAAGCTCGAGCGGACGAAGCGCGCGATGGTCGCGAGGGGGGCCAACGCCAGGCTCACGGCCGGCAGCACCAGGCCGCGCACGCTGGTGCTGCCGGTCACCGGGAACCAGTGGAGGTTGACGGCGAAGAGGTACATCAGCAGGATGCCGAGGAAGAACGAGGGGATGCTGATGCCGGTCGCCGACACGCCGGTGACGACTAGGTCGAGCCAGGAGTTGCGTCGGGTCGCCGCCATCACCCCCGAAAGCACACCGAACACGAAGGCCAGCACGATGGCGCTGACCGAGAGCAGGAGGGTCGGCAGGAAGTGCTCACGGATCACCTCCAGCACGGGGACCTGCTGCCGATAGGAGAGGCCGAAGTCCCCCCGGAGGGCGTTACGAACGAAGTACAGGTACTGCACCGGCAGGCTGTGGTTGAGCCCGAGGCGCGCACGCATCGCCTCCACGTCGGCGAGGGTCGCGTCCTGACCGGCGAGCAGCCGCGCCGGGTCGCCGGGGATGGCGTGGATGAAGAGGAACACGGCGATCGACACCCCCAGCAAGGTGGGGACGAGCTCGATCAACCGACGGATCAGATAGCGCCACATGGCAAAGGATAGGGGCGTGGGAGGCCGATCCCGGTCGGGACCGGCCCCCCACGGAAGGGGCGGCTACTGCAGAGCGGCCGCGCGGCCGTCGAGCGTCCCGTCGGGCATGTAGAAGACGCCCGTCAGGTTGGCCGACTGGCCGGAGATGTTGTAGGGGCTGTAGAGGAAGACCCACGGCGCCGTGTCCCAGATGACCTTCTCGGCGGCCGCGTAGGCCTGGTTGCGGATCTGCTGGTTGGCGGTGGTGAGGCCGTCCTCGAGCAGCTTGTTCACGTCGGGGTTGTCGTAGAACGCCAGGTTGAACAGCGCGGGCGGCCACGACCCCTTGTAGAACAGCGGGCGCAGGCCCCAGTCGGCGTCGCCGGTGGACGGCGACCAGCCCAGCACCACGGCCTGGAGCGTGGACTTGTCGAGCGGCTGAAAGGCCGTGTTCGAGAAGGTGCCGCCCTCCATCGGGTTGATCTTGGCGGTCACCCCGACCTTGGCGAACATCTGCTGCAACACCTGGTCGAGCTGCTGGTAGCTGGTGCTGTTCAGCGAGTCCATGGTGAAGGTGAAGCCGTTGGGGTAGCCGGCCTCCGCCAGCAGCTGCTTGGCCTTGGCGGGGTCGTACGGGTACGGCGTCTGGGCCGAGTAGCCGATGACGCTCTTGGCGATGGGCGCCGTGAGCTCGGTGCCGTAGCCCTTGGCGATGACGTTCAGCACCGCCTGCTTGTCCACCGCGTAGTTCAGGGCCTGGCGCACGCGCTGATCGTCGAACGGCTTGCGTTGCGTGTTCATGGTCATGTAGCGCACGTAGATGCTCGGCGCCGCGGTGACCTTGATCTCGCTGTTGCCCTCCATCGACTTGACGAGCTCGGGCGGCAGGTCCTCGATGAACTGGGCCTCACCGCTCTGCAGCATCGCCACGCGGGTGGCAGCGTTGGGGACGAAGAGGAAGTCCTCTTCGGCGGCCTTGGGAGCGCCACCCCAGTAGTCGGGGTTGGCCTTCAGCACGATCTTCTGGCCGGGCGTCCAGCTCACGAAGGCGTAGGCGCCGGTGCCGACCGGGTGCTTGGCGACGTCCTTGCCGTACTTGGCGATGGCCGCGGGGCTGACGATGCGACCGGCCGGGTGGGCGAAGTTGAAGAGCATCGCGCCGAACGCCTTGTCCAGCGTGAACTTCACCTGGTAGTCGGACAGCACGTCGATGCTCTTGATGTTGTTGTAGAGGCTCGCGCGCTTGAACTTGTTGGCCGGATCCTTGACCCAGTCGAAGTACGTCTTCACGGCTTCGGCGTTGAAGGGGGTGCCGTCCTGGAACTTCACGCCCTTGCGGAGGTCGAAGGTGAACTCGGTGGCCGCGGCGTTGGCGGTCCACGAGGTCGCCAGCTCGGGGACGAGCTTGCCGTCCTTGTCGAAGCCCACCAGGCCGTCGTAGATGGAACGCTCGATGGTGAAATCGAGGTTGCCGTTGGTGTCGCCGGGGTTCAGCGTGATGGCGTCGCCGGACATGGCGATGCTCACCGTGCTCCCGGCGGCGAAGACGGCGCCGACCGACATGAGCACCACGAGTGCAACGAGGATGAACGACTTTCGCATGTCACCTCCAAGGGGAAGGGAACCGCGACCGCCCGTACCGCCCGCTCCCCCACGCGGACCGACGGGCCGGTCCATGAGCCCGGCCGGTAGTGTAACTTTTTCCGTCCATGTGGGTGGAAACTCCCTCGGGACTCCGTCACCGACGCGCCGCCGGCTGCTTCAGGCCTGGGCCGCGTCGCCTCCCAGGAGACCGCCGTCGTAGCCGCGCTGCAGCCGGGCGCGCGCCAGCGCCCTGCGTGGATCCCCCGGGGGCAGGGCCGCCACCGTGGCCTCCCACAACTCCAGGTCGTCATGCAGACGATCTGCGAGATCGAACAGGGCGTCGGGGTCGGCCGCTGCCAGCGCCGCCTGCCGGAGCTCCTCCTCCAGGATCCAGCGTTGCTCCTCGATCCCGACCGCGTCGCTCTCGGGCATCAGGGGGCCTCGCAGGAGCGTGATGGCCTCGCGGACCCTCTTCTCGAGGAGGTGTCGGCGCGCCTCCAGGATGTCGGCGGTGTAGGCCACGGTGTAGCGGTAGGGGCTGTCGCTGACGGGCAGGACCGCGCGCAGGCGGGTGAGGGTAGCCCGCATCCCGCTCGGCGACAGGCCGCGACTGTGCTCCGCCGCCAGGAAGGCGGTGAGCTCCTCGCGGCTCATGCCGTCGGGATGGAGGGCGAGCGCCAGGGCGATCTCGGCGAGCCGCGGACCGAGCCCGATCTCCCGACCGTCGAGATGGCACGCCACCCGGCCCAGGAACTCCAGGCGCAGCGGCGCGCGTGAGGGCACCAGACTGTCCCATAGGTCGTGGAAGGCGGGCGCCGGACCGCTGAGGACGCGCAGGCCGATCGGCCCCAACTGCCGCAACGCCGTGGCCACGTCCTCGGGGAGCCGATGCGCCCCGCCGGCCTCGATCCTCAGGTAGTGCAGCGCCGCCGAGAGCCGCTGCTCCGCGTAGAGATCGGGCTGCAGGATCACCTCCAACAGGTCGTCGGCGGCCGCGCTCGGATCGTCCGAGAAGGCTCGGGCCATGCCCATCGCCAGCAGCCCGAGGTAGCGCACGGTGGGTGCGTCGTCGCCGGACAGCTCGACCGCCATCGAGGCCACGCGGAGGGCCTCGTCGGTACGACCGAACTCGTTGAGGCAGCGCACGTACTGGTAGGCGAAGCGCGTCTTGGTGCGGCGCGGGCTCCCCTCGAAGGTGGCGCGCATGAGCTCGAGCGCCGCCTCCGGGCGTCCGCTCGCCTGCTCGAACCACGCCAGCGTGCTGCGGTAGGTGGCGGCGAGGTCGGGCAGGCTCCCCTCGATCGAGGCCTGGCTGTCCTCGAGGCCCCTGCGCAGGCCCGTCAGGTCGCCGCTCAGGATGCGCGCCACGGCGAGGTCGTTGAACAGCCGCAGACGCCGGGCCCCGTCCCGCAAGCCCGCCTGATCGAAGACCTGGAGCGCGTACTCCGCCCACGAACGAGCGCGGTGGAACTCGCCCGCCTGCAGCAGCCGCGCCGCCAGCGCTCCAGCCGAGCGCGCGACGTCGTAGGGCGTGCCCGATTCCTCGGCGACGCGCACGCTCTCCTTCAGGAGCTCGGTGGCCTGGTGCGTCACGGGGTGCAACCGACCGTACTGCCATAGCGTCAGCGCCGTACGCCGTGCCTTCACTGCGGCCTCCGCCATGGCGAAGCCGCCGCGCATGAGCGTGCCCGCCCGGCGGGCCCGCAGCTCGGGGGCCGTGAAGGCCTCGAGGTGGGCATCGACCTCGGCGGCCATGGCGGGCCACTCGTTGGTGACGAAGGCGGCGAGGAACCGCCATTCCAGGGTGCGCTCGAGCGCGCGGTAGGGCTGCGGAAGGCTCGACAGCAGCAGGTGGAGCCGCGGCAGCGCCCCCTCGTCCTGGTACGCCGGACCGGCGCTGCGCAACAGATCCTCGACCATGTCGGGGGCGCCCCGGACGGCCAGCTCGAGCGCCTCGATATGGCGCCCCTCACGCTGCAACGCCAGCACCGCCAGCGGCACGTCGACCGCCTCCGCCTGCCGGCGCGGCAGCATGGGTCCGAGCGGGGAGGGTAGCGAGACCTGCGGGAGCTGGGCCGCCCGGTGGGCCCGAGTGAGCAGCTCGGTGAACCGCCCGCGCGCTTCGTCGAAGATGCGGTCGGCCTCGGCGCGATCGATGCCGGCCGGGACGACCAGGGCGGCGTCGGAACGGGTGACGCGCAATGCCTCGGGCCCGAGAACGAGGCAGCGCTCGAGCCCCTCGACCTCGGGCAGCGCCGTGCCCTCGAACGACAGCAGCGTGCGGTAGCCGTGTTCATTCAGCTCCAGCAGGGCGCTGACGAAGGCGGGAGCGACCTCGGCGTTGGACACCGCGATCCACAGGGGCTGGAGGTCATGGCGGTACTGCCTCAGCAGTTGCAGGTGCGCCCGGAAGGGCAGGGCGTGCGGCAGCAACGATTCGCCGGTGAGCCGATCGAGGGCGCTCGCCAGGGCGTTGCCCTGGCCGACCACGTCGTCACGGACGCGCTCCGGGAGCGTCACCCAGGCGACGCGCTCGGACTCCTGCAGGGCGTCGATCAGGAACGGCACGCCGTAGGACTCGCCGCCGAGTAGAGCGACCGGGCGATCGCTCGAGCGGATCCTATCCAGTTGCCGTCTCAGCCACACGTCTCAAAGCATACCGGGGTGAGCGCGGGCTCTCGCTCACCCCGGTTCGCACCTCGTACGCTGCGCCCCCGAAGGCCGTTCCGATCCGCGGGTCTCCCCGCGGCATCTCCTCTGAGCCCGGCATCTGGTACGCGCACGAGCGTGCTTGCTTCCTGCGATCAGTCGCCCGAGAACGCCGCCCCCTGCGGCCTACCCGTCACGACCTGGACTCGCTCCTCACCGACCTGCGCTCGCTCGTTGCGAACGGCAGCGACGGCGGAGAGCAGGGATAGATCACGGATCATCACCTGGTCGCCGACCACGTCGAACGACCACGTGCCTTCCAGCCGCCTCAACGCCTCATCTCGTGACATACGCAGAGCCTCCCCTTCGGTGCTTCCGTAGGCAGAGGCTAGGCCCCGGGGCGCTCCAACCCCGCTTCACCGTTCCGGCGAGGCGTGAAGCGGGGTTGAAGCGCACCCCCTCTTACGCTCCAGCCAAGACGGAGGAGGAACCCATGACCACGCTCAAGAAGATCACCCGTGCCACTGTCCTCGCGCTCGTCCTCTTCGGCGCCCTCGCCGGTGCGGTCGGCATCACGCACAGCCCCGCCATCACGCTGGCCGACAGCGGTGGCCAGAACCTCGACGCCGGCTGATCCCAGGAGCGGGGTTCTCCCGCGTAGATGACCGAGCGCGCCCCGGGAACGCAGGCCACGGGGCGCATCCCATGGTGGGGGATTGCGGGAACGTCAACGTCATGAACTACGATCCCAACCAGCTCCGCTTCCCCAGGCTGCAGGACCTCTACTACCAGTTCCAGCCGATCGAAGGCCTCGACGCCGCCACCCCGGGGTGGCACGAGGCGTTGGTGCGCTGGCGCCTGCCGGACGGCACCGTGCGCGGCCCGCTCGACGTTCTGCCCTACTGGCTCAGCCCCAACCGCAGCGAGACCTTCACGCGCTTCACCGTTGCCCGCGCCGCGAAGGCCCTGCTCGACGCCCCGGGTGCCCGCATCAGCATCAACCTGAGCCCGACCCAGGTCACGCTCCCGGCGGCCTTCGAGGCCCTGCGCGGTCTGCAGCCCGAGCTGCAGGCGCGCCTGGTGGTGGAGCTCACCGAGCAGCGCATCCGCAACCTCGACGCCTACATGCGCGGCCTCGAATCAGTCCGTGCGCACACCGGGCTGGTCCTCCTCGACGACGTCTCCTTCGATGATCTCGACCATCGCTTCCGGACCGGAGCACCGATCGACGGCGTCAAGCTCGACCGCAGCCTGCTGCCCGCACTGCTCGGCGGCACCTACCACCAGCGCGCCATCGACGTGCTGGAGAGCGCGCGAGACCATTTCGACATCGTGGTCGCCGAGGGCGTCGAGGACCCCACGGTCCGCTCGAGGCTGTTCGAGCTCGGCGTCACCCACGTGCAGGGCTTCGGCATCGGCATGCCCGCCGAAGGCATCCCCGTCCCGCAGATGGAGCACGAGCGCGTCGAAGGACACGAGCCCCGCGAGCGACCGGCGCCCCCCACGAGCCTCGGCCGATCGGCCGGCGAGTAGGCGACGCGGACGCATGGTGGGGACACCCGAACCGTCACGGAACGCGCCGGACGTGAAGGACCGACCCGGCGAGGCGGCCGACGCCGGCGACCTGGTCGTCCGCCTGGAGCGCAGCCGCGCCTGGGGCCGACTGCAGGTGGTGCGTGAGCTGAACGGCGGCTTCCGCAACCACGTGTTCCTGGTCGAGCGCGAGGGTCGACCCCTGGTCGCGAAGAGCTCACGGCGCTCCCCGGCTGCGCTGGCGTGGCTGACCGACGTCCATCGCCACGCCCGGAGCGCCGGCATCGACGCTCCCGAGCTCGTCCCCACCCTCGACGGTCGACTCGTCGACGACGGCATCACCCTCGAGCGCTTCGTGGCCGGCCGTCCCGCCGATGCCCACGGTATGGCACGTCTGCGCAGCAGGCTCCACGCCTTCCACGACGCCACCCGCTCGGTACCGCAGCGTCCCGGGTTCACCTCCTGCACCGATCTGCTCCACCGCGACACGAGCGGCGACGTCGACCTGCGCGCCATGCCCGACGAGGTCGTGCGCGCCTGCCGTGCGGCCTGGGCGCGCTTGGGCGATAGCCTGGCGTCGGTCGTCCACGGCGATCTGAACCCCAGCAACATCGTCGAGACCGACGAAGGCGGCATCGCGCTCCTCGATTGGGACGAAGCGCGCGTCGACGCGTCGCTCCTCGACGAGGTGGCGCTGTCGCTCTCGCTGGGGGCGCGGCCTCGGCCCGGCTGGGAGCCGGCCGAGGTGGCGCTCAAGGCCTGGGAGGTGGCGGCGGGTTGGAGGCTCGAGCCCGCCTACGCGCGCCGCATGGCCGCCCACCTTCCCCCGGCCCCCGCCGACGGGACCTGAGACCCCGCCACCTTGCGGCGCGGTAACCTGTCGCCGATGGTCACCGCCCTCGTCCTCTTCCAGGTGAGCCTGGCCGCCGGCCTGATCGTGGTCGGCGGGATGGTGGAAGGCTACGGCTACGGCCTGTCGCTGGGCACCCGCTGGCCGTACACCCGCAACATCCTGGTGCTGGCCGTGAAGGGCGACCCCGAGGCCTGGCACCGCATCATCGCCACCCTGCTCGGCCTCAACGCGGTCGCCATCCTGGCGTTGCGACCCAGCGGAGCAGCCTGGACCGGTCTCGGCTTGATCGTGTTCACGGCGCTGCTGGGGATGGCCACGCTGTACGTCCTCGCCGGGAAGGCTCCTTCCCTGCTGCAGGGTCTGCACGGCCTGCTCGCCTACTCCACCCTGTTCGCCTACCTGCTGGCGTTGCGCCAGGGTCAGCCCCTCGGCGCCTACCTGGCCACCGCCATCCCGATGCACTCGTTCCTGCTGGTGATCTTCCTGGGCGGGATGGTCACGGGGCAACGCGGCTTCGGCAAACCCATCGGCAGCTTCACCGTGCCCCGCACGGCGGGGCAGTGGGTGTGGGTGGTGCACGGCCTGGCCGTGCTCCTGTTCCTGCTGACGTTGGCCTACGAGACCCCGGTGAACAACGTGGCGCTGTTGATCCTCCTCGCCCAGGTGGGGTTCGGGTTCCTGACGTTCCAGGCGGTCAACGCCCGCGCCGATCGGCCCGGCCTGCTGATCCCGGTCCACCAGCTCCTGTCCGTCGGGATCGCCTTCGCGCTGTTCTTCCACCTCCAGGTCCGCGTTCCCTGGCTGGGATGACGCCCGGCCGGAGGGGCGGCGCGCCCGGCTAGCGCCCGCCGTGCGGGCCTGCTCGCCCACCGGGCCCGCCCCGGGAGCCTGCTCGGCCACCGGGCCCGCCCCGCGGGCCTGCTCGCCCACCGGGCCCGCGGCGTCCTCTAGACTCGGAGCACGACGCCGGCCCCACGGCAGCCCCATGGTGCGGCCGCACCGTGGCCGGCCGTTGCGAGGGGGACGCATGGAGCCGAGGCAGCGGGCCGCGGCGGCCCTGGCCGCCAGCAGCCGCACCTTCGCGGAGCCGATCCGTCGCCTGCCCCTCGATCTGAGGCGGGCCGTGACGGCCGCCTACCTGTGCCTGCGCGCGTTGGACGAGATCGAGGACCACCCCAGCCTGGCCGTCGACGTCAAGTCGGCGCTGCTACGGGAGCTGGCCGCGGCCCTGCGCAGCATCCCGCCGGCGTCCGCCCCGCGGCGCCTCGAGGCCGTCCTGGCCGCAGCACCCGAGGGCCTCCCTGCCGTCAGTCTGGGCCTCGATGGCTGGGCCGCGCTGGCCCCGGCGGCCGTGGCGCCACGCGTGCTGGAGGCGTCGGCCTCCATGGCGGAGCGCATGGCCGCCTGGGTGGACGCCGGCTGGGCGATCCGCAGCGAGGCCGATCTCGACGCCTACACCTACGCCGTGGCCGGGGCCGTGGGGTTGCTGCTCGCCGACCTGGTCGCCTGGCACGACGGCACCCGGCCCGAAGCCCTGCCGGCGATCGCCTTCGGTCGTGGCCTGCAGGCCGCCAACATGGTGCGCAACCGCGACGACGACCTGGCCCGCGGCGCCGACTCTTCCCCGACGGCTGGGACCGCGCCGCCATGGCCGCCTACGCACGGACGCACCTGCAGCGTGCCGAAGACTACTTCGCGAACCTCGCTCCGGGCCCGATCCAGACCTTCTGCCGCTGGCCGCACGCCCTCGCCATGGCCAGCTTGCGGGCAGCCGAGGACGGCCGAAGCGGACCCACCACCGGCGAGCTCCGCCGGCTGGCGCGCCGCTGGCTGGCGACCGATCCCGCCGACCGCTGAGCGCGGTTCACTCGCGCGTCCGCACGCTGACACTGGCGGCGGCCACCAGCGCGACTCCGAACCCCAGCAGCGCCAGGAAGCTGGGGAGCTCGTCGGCGAAGGCGTGCCCGCGATGCATCAGGCCGAGAAGCACATTCTCGGCGTAGGTCGGGGGCAGCAGGTGCGCGATCACCCGCAGGTAGGCGGGGAGCTGGTCGAGCGGAAGGACCAGACCGCAGAGCAGCAGCGTCGGCACGATCAGCAGGGGCACGGTCGGGAACACCTGACCCTCGGTCCGGGCCGCCGCCGAGACGAACACCCCCATCGCGATGGACACCATCGACAGCGCGAAGGTCGTCAGCGACACGGGAAGCAGACGCGGTCCGAGGTCGATCCCGAAGAGCCAAGAGGTCGCGCCCACCACCAGCGCCGTCTGGACCAGCGCCAGCGCCCCGTAGCCGAGCACGAAGCCCACGGTGATCGCCCCGCGGCTGTAGCCGACCGCCAGCATGCGGCCGAGGGTGCCGTCGCGACGCTCCCGCACCAGCACCAGGGTCGACAGGATGTAGGCCAGGAAGAAGACCATGAACCCCCCGGCCGGCAGCGCGTAGTCGTCGATCGGCACGCGCAGCGCCCGGAACGCCGGGACGCCCTCGAAGATGCCCTTCAGGAGCAACACCAGCAGCACCGGGACGACCAGCGACAGCACCAGGAAGCGGGGGTCGCGCAGCGTCTGCCGCACCACGCGACGCGCCACGCGCAGCATGTCGCGCAGACCTTCAGGCATCGGGCGCCTCCGCCGCGGTGGTCATCAGGTCGACGATGAGCGATTCCAGGGTGTCGTTGCGGACGTCGATGCGCCGGACGCGGTCGCGATCCAGACCGCGGAGCCAGTCCAACAGGCCGGCGTCGTCGGCCTCGAAGCGGCGCTGCTCGCTCGTTCCGTCGGCGTACTCGACGTGCACCGTGGTGCCTGCCCGCCGCAGCAGCGCCTCCGGCGTGAGGTCGGCGATCCGACGTCCCGCACGGACGATCAGGAGCCGGTCGCAGTGGACGGCCTCGTCGATCTGGTGGGTCGACACCAGTAGGCTGGCGCCGTCGTCGCGCAGGCGACGGAACTCGTGCCAGAAGCGCCCGCGCAGCACCGGGTCGATGCCGGCGGTGGGCTCGTCGAGGAGCAGGAGCTGGGGCTCGGCCGCCAGGGCGCAGGCCAGCGACACCCGCTGCTTCATGCCGCCCGACATGGTGGCGACGGCGCTGTCGGCGCGCTCGGAGAGCCCCAGGAAGGCGAGGAGCCGGTCGACGCGCTGTGCGGAGACGCCTCGGCCGAAGAAAGCGACGTTGGTACGCGCCGACAGCTCCTCGTACAACGCGTACGACTGCGGCATGTAGCCGATGCGGCGCCGCAGCTCCCCGAGGTTGGCCGGACGTACGGCGCGCCCGAACAACTCCAAGGTGCCCTCGTCGGGGTGCTGCAGCAGGGCCAGCGTCCGCACCAGGGTGGTCTTGCCCGCACCGCTGGGCCCGACCAGGCCGACGATCTCCCCCGGACGCAGGTCGAGGTCGACCTGCTGCAGGGCTCGGACGCGGCCGAAGGCACGCCCCAGGCCGCGCGCGCGGACGAGCGCATCCACGTCTGGAACGATACCACCGCCCCCTACGCCGGCCGCCGACGGAGCGCGCAGGACACCACCTCCGCGATCCCCGCCCGGGCCTACAATCCAGCCACGACAGGGAGGCCCGACATGGAGCACCGATCCTACGCGTACGGCAGCAACGCCTGGCTCACCGACCCCGACCTGCGCCGCGTGCTCGAGCGCTACTGGCCGGCGGTCGAGGCCCACGAGCAGGGCCTGGTCGCCTTCGGCGAGCTCGTCGGCGGCGAGGCCGCGGAGGTGGCCTACCACGTCGACCACTACGCTCCGCCGGTGCTGATCGCCCACGACCTCGACGGCCGCCGCGTAGACCGGGTGCAGCTCAGCCCGGGCCAGCGCGCCCTGATGCCGAAGCTGGCGCCGATGATGCGGCCGCCGTTCGAGGGCTCGAGCTGGCACCACCACTTCGCGCTCGGCTACCTGCTGGCCGACCCCGGCCTCTACTGCATCCTCACCATCACCCTGCAGACCGCCTACGTGCTCGAGAAGTACGCCCCCGAGCACGCCGCCTGGCGGGACGCGCTCCTGAGGCTGGACGCCTACGGCGCCACCTGGATGACGGAGACGCAGGGGGGCAGCGACCTCGGCGCCAACCGTACGGTGGCGCGACGAGTCCACGACGGCTGGCGGCTGTCGGGCGGCGACAAGTACTTCGCCAGCGGGGCCGGCCTGGCCGACGTCGCGGTCGCCACCGCCAGGCCCGAGGGCGCCGCACAGGGGCCGAAGGGCCTGGCGCTGTTCCTGGTGCCTCGGCTCGACTCCGAAGGGACCCTCAACTTCCGGGTGCGGCGCCTCAAGGAGAAGAGCGCGACGCGCGCCGTCCCCTCCGGCGAGGTGGAGCTCGAGGACAGCTCGGCCGAGCTGATCGGGCGCGCCGACGAGGGCATCTACTACACCCTCGAGACGCTCACCGTTTCGCGCCTGGCCAACGCCGTGGCGAGCATGGGCATCGCCCGCAAGGCGGCGTCGGAGGTCGAGAACCGGGTGCGGCGCCGGAGCGCCTTCGGGCGTCCCCTGCAGGACCAACCGCTGGTGCGCTGGGATCTCACCGACCTGGCCGTCCGCCAGGCGGGCGGCCTGGCGCTTGCGTTCCGCGCGGTCGACGCCTTCGACCGTGCCTGGCGGCAGCGGCCGCCCTACGACGACGCCTACCACTACGCCCGCTTCCTGGGGCACCTGGCCAAGAACCGCACGGCCGACCATGCCGCCGAGGTCACCCGTCTGGCGATGGAGCTCTTCGGCGGCCTGGGCTTCCTGGAGGAGTTCGCGGTCGCCCGCTGGCACCGGGAGGCGCTGATCACGCCCATCTGGGAGGGCCCCAGCAACATCCAGGCGCTCGACCTGCTGGAGGTGATGCAGAAGAAGGGGGCGCACCGGGCCTTCGTCGACGAGATGGGTGCGCTGCTGGCGACCGCCGGCACCGCCGAGGCCCGCGCCGCGGCGGCCGAGCTCGCGTCCGGCCTGGCCTCGCTCGAGGGGCTGGACGCCGAACGTGCCCAGTGGTACGCCAAGGACCTGCTGACGCGGCTGGCCGACGTGGCCCAGGTGGCCCTGCTCTACGACCTCGACGGCGGCCGCGGTGGGCGCTACGCCAAGCTGGCGGCGCTCTACGCCACGCGCTTCCTCGAGGGCGCCCCCTACCCCGACTGGGCGATGGACGATCCCGAGGTAGGTGCGCGCGCCGCGGCCCAGAGCGGTCGCTAGGCGCCGCCGGCGCGGTCCTCAGCGCGCCAGCGCGAGGATCCTCCAGGCGCCGCGTGCGACCACCGTGAACACGACGGTCCCGATGAGCAGGTCGGGGAGGCCCGAGCCGGTGACGCCGACCAGCACGGCGGCCGCGATCACCCCCAGGTTGAGGATCACGTCGTTGCTGGTGAAGATGACGCTGGCGCGGATGTGCGCCTCGCGGCTGCGGGCGCGTGCCAGCAGCGCCAGGGTCGCGACGTTGGCCACCAGGGCCAGCGAGGCCACGACGATCATGGTGGTGTCGTCCGGGACCACCTCGGCACCGAGCGCCCGCCTCACCACCTCCAGGAAGCCGAGCCCCGCCAGGGTGAGCTGCCCGTAGCCGGCCCACCGGGCCACGCGGCGCTGCACGGTAGGCCCGCGACCGACGGCCGCCAGGCTCATGCCGTAGACGACGGCATCGGCCAGCATGTCGAGGCCATCGCCGATCAGGCCCAGGGATCGCGCCAGCAGCCCGAAGACGGCCTCGACCACGAAGAACACGGCGTTGACCGCCAGCACCGTCCACAGCACCCTCGTCTGCAGGGGCGCGTCGGGTCCGCCCTCGACCGTGTCGATCGCTTCACCCGAGGGGACGGCGTCGTGACCGAGCGCTCGGCACCCCAGCCCGAGCGACGCCAGCGCTCGCTCCAGCGCCTGGGGATCCTCGCGGTGCAGCACACGCACGGTGCGGGCATCGAGGTCGATGTCGACGGTGAGGACCCCGTCGAGCTCCGCGAGGCGGGACCGCACCAGCATCTCCTCGGCGGCACAATCCATGCCGGCCACCCGGAACCTGGAGCGCCGCGCGGCTCCACCGGGGGCCCGGTCGGTGCTCGGCGTCACCAACCCTTTCGGTCCCGCAGCGCCGTGATCTGCGCGGTGTGGTGGGCGCCGTGCCAGGCGTAGAGCCCGAGGAGCCACGCCAGCGAGCGCTCGGCACCGTTGCGGGGGTGGACGAAGCGACGTTCGAAGTCGTCGGGCGCCATCGTCTCGAGTAGGAGCACCCAACGCTCGTGCAGCGCCGCCAGCAGCGCCAGCGACGGCTCCACCGGCCCCCTCACGCTGTCGGGGAGCGCCGCCCAGCTCGCCTCGTCGTAGCTGGTCCCGACCGGTGTCGACTCGGTGAGCGCCCACTTGAAGCGCAGGTAGCTGTGCATGTGGCTGTCGGGCAGGTGGTGGACGACCTGGCGGACGGTCCACCCGCCGTCCCGGTAGGGGGTGTCGAGCTGGCTCGCGTCCAGCCCCTCCACCGCGGTGCGCACGCGGCCGGGCGTCTGGCGAACGGCGTGGATCCAGTCGCGCAGCGTAGCGGCGTCGAGGGTCTCGGGCGGCATGTAGCGCCCGATCGGGTAGCGCGGATCGTCGGTCACAGGTCGGCCTCCGGCACCAGGATAGGCCCCGGGCCGCGCGCCGTCAGCCCCCGGCGATCGCCCCGATGACGGCGAACGGTTCGTCGCCCGCCGCGACCGCGTCGGGGAGCCGGAGCTCCGCGGCCTCGTGGGACAGGTCGCGGCCGACCGCGAAGAAGCGCACGAACGGCCGCCGCCGCAACGTGCCGTGGTCGCGGATGGTCCCGCGCAGGACCGGGTAACGCTCCTCGAGAGCGTCCAGCACGGCACCCAACGTGACCTCGCCGTCGACGGTCACGGCGGCCTCGCCGTCGACCTGCGCCAGGTTCCGGAGGTGCTCGGGGAGCACCACGCGCACCCGGGAGACCGAGGGCCCCGCGACCTCGCTCACGGCAGGTTCTGGACCTCGACCGAGAGGACGGCCGGCAGGTCGTGGACGATGGCGGTCCAGTGGTCGCCCTCGTCGTTCGAGGCGTAGACCTGGCCGCCGGTGGTGCCGAAGTAGATGCCGCAGGGGTGGGAACGGTCGACGGCCATGGCGTCACGCAGGACGTTCACGTAGCAGTCCTCCTGGGGAAGTCCGTGCGTGAGCGCCTCCCAGTCGTTGCCGCCGGTGCGACTGCGGTAGACGCGCAGCTTGCCGTCGGGCGGGTAGTGCTCGGAATCGCTCTTGATGGGCACCACGTAGATGGTCTCCGGTTGGTGGGCATGGACGTCGATGGGGAAGCCGAAGTCGCTGGGGAGGTCGCCGCTGACCTCGTGCCAGTGGCCACCGGCGTCGTCGCTCCGCATGATGTCCCAGTGCTTCTGCATGTACAGCACGTCGGGGTTGGAGGGATGGAGGGCGATGCGGTGAACGCAGTGCCCGACGTCGTCTTCGGGGTCGGGAAGCATGCCCTCGGACCGGAGGCCGCGGTTCATGGCGTGCCAGGTGACGCCGCCGTCGTCGGTGCGGAACACGCCGGCGGCCGAGATGGCGACGTACATGCGCTCCGGCCGCGTGGGATCCTGCACGATGGTGTGCAGGCACATGCCCCCGGCACCCGGTTGCCACTTCGGTCCCGAGCCGTGCTCGCGCAGGCCGGCCAGCTCGTGCCACGACGCGCCGCCGTCCTGGGAGCGGAAGAGGGCGGCGTCCTCCACGCCGGCGTAGACGGTGTCGACGTCGTGGAGCGAGGGCTCGAGATGCCACACACGCGTGAACGACCACGGGTGGGCGGTGCCGTCGTACCACTGGTGCGTGCCGGGAACGCCCTCGTAGCGGAACTCGTTGCCGACGGGATTCCAGCTCTCGCCGCCGTCGTCGGACCGTTGGATCAACTGGCCGAACCAGCCGGTGCTCTGCGAGGCGTAGATCCGGTCGGTGTCGACCGGCGAACCCTTGAGGTGGTAGATCTCCCAGCCGCCGAACAGCGGTCCGCGCACGTCCCAGCGCTCCCTGGCGTCGTCCGACGTGAGGATGAACGCGCCCTTGCGCGTGCCGACCAGCACCCGTACTCCGCTCATGTTCGCCTCCCGTGCGCAACCCACGCGTTCCGGCCTGCGGCGGGGTGCCGTCGACCGACGCGCCCTTCACCCAGGCGTGCGTGCCGTTCCGTCAAGTCTGAGGCTTGGGCCGTCGCGGCGCAAGGACCGTCGCACCCAGGGGCATGGCGCCGGCGCGCCGCGCGGCCCGGGACGTTCGCCCTGGCACCATCGCGTCGCTGGCTCTAGGCTGGCATCAGCCGTGGCACCTCCTCGCCTGCGCCCCGTCACCGACGTCGCACGTGATCTCGGGCTCGACCCCGACAGCGTCACCCCCCTGGGTCCCGACCGAGCCAAGCTCACCCTCCCCGGCGCCGCCCGCAACGGGGATCGCCAGGGCGCGCTGGTGCTCGTCAGCGCCATCGGTCCGACGCCGGCCGGCGAGGGCAAGACCACGGTGAGCATCGGGCTCACCGACGGCCTGAGGCGTCTCGGGGTCCGGTCGGCGGTGTGCCTGCGCGAACCGTCGCTGGGGCCGCTGTTCGGCGCCAAGGGCGGAGGGACCGGCGGCGGCCGCGCCACCGTGGAGCCCTCCGACGGCATCAACCTGCACTTCACCGGCGATCTCCACGCCGTGACCAGCGCCCACAACACCCTCGCAGCCATGATCGACAACGACCTGCACTTCGGCGCCGACCACGGCCTCGACGCGAGCCGCGTCACCTGGCCGCGCGTGCTGGACGTCGACGATCGTGCCCTGCGCAGCGTCGTGGTCGCGGCCGGCCGCCGCGGCGAGCGACGCACGCGCTTCGACATCACCGCTGCCAGCGAGATCATGGCGGTGCTGGCGCTGGCCACCTCGCTCGGCGACCTGCGTGTGCGCCTCGCCAGGATCGTGGTGGGCTGGACCCCCGAGGGCCGACCGGTCACCGCCGGCGACATCGGCGCCACCGACGCCATGCTGGTGCTGCTCAAGGACGCCCTGCGGCCCAACCTCGCCCAGACCGCCGAGGGAGCGCCCGCGATCGTGCACACCGGGCCCTTCGGCAACATCGCGCACGGCTGCTCGAGCATCGTCGGCACTCGCCTGGCGCTGCGGCACGCGGACGTCGTCGTCACCGAGGCGGGCTTCGGCTTCGACCTGGGAGGCGAGAAGTTCCTGCACATCAAGGCTCCCCAGGCCGGGGTGTGGCCGCGCTGCGTGGTGCTGGTCGCCACCGTGCGGGCGCTGCGCGCGCACGGCGCGGGCGACCTGGCGCGCGGGCTCGAGCACCTCGACCGCCAGCTCGCCAACGTCGCCGCCTTCGGCCTGGACGCCGTCGTCGCCCT
>JASBRS010000049.1 GCA_030149325.1 Deinococci bacterium | reverse complement strand
GTCGGGCGCGCCTTCGGGCGCGCCCGACCCCACGCCCTCACCCGGAGCCAGCTCCGGACGGACCGGGAAGGTCGCATGACCGATCGCATCACCGGGACCCTGCTGCTCGCGCTGGCCATCGCCTTCGGCCTGCATGCCCGCAGCTTCCGGACCAACTTCCTGACCGATCCGTTGGGCCCGCAAGCCTGGCCGATGATGCTGGCCGGCATGCTGGCCCTCCTCAGCATCTACCTGCTCGTCCGACCCGAACGCGAACCCACCTGGCAGAAGCCGATCGTGGCGCTCCGTCAGCTGGTGCTGGTCGCGGGGTTGGTGGGCTACGCGCTGGTGCTCGATCCCCTGGGCTTCGTGGCGTCGACGGTGCTGGTGGTGGCGTTCATGGCCCTGCTCCTCGGCGCGCGCTGGTGGCAGGCGGGCGTCACCGGCCTGGCCAGCAGCGTGCTGCTCTATCTTCTGTTCAACAACCTGCTGGGGTTGCCGTTGCCGACCGGCGCCCTGTTCGGAGGCTAGCGTGGAGACCCTTCACCTGCTCGGCCAGGGCTTCGTGGTGGCGTTCCAGCCGCTGAACCTGCTCCTGGCGCTGGTGGGCGCCTTCGCCGGCACGGTCGTCGGGGCGTTGCCCGGGCTGGGGCCCGCCAACGGCGTCGCGATCCTGATCCCGGTGAGCTTCACCCTGGGCCTGCCCGCGGCCTCCGCCATGATCTTCCTGGCCAGCGTCTACTACGGGGCGATGTACGGCGGTCGTATCTCCAGCATCCTGCTCAACATCCCCGGCGACGAGCCGGCGGTGATGACGACGCTCGACGGCTACCCCATGGCTCGGCAGGGGCGGGGAGGTTCGGCCCTGGCGATCTCGGCGGTGGCCTCCTTCGTGGGCAGCACGCTGGCCACCATCGGCCTGATGCTGTTCGCGCCGGTGCTCGCCAAGCTCGCCATCCGCTTCGGGCCGGCGGAGTACTTCGCGCTCTACATCATGGCGTTCTCGACGCTCTCCAGCCTGACCGGCAAGAACCCCGTCAAGACGCTGATCGGAGCGGTGATCGGTCTCATGCTGGCGACGGTCGGGCTCGATCCCGGCAGCTCCATCCCGCGCTACACCTTCGGCCAGATGAAGTTCTTCGAGGGCATCGACTTCATCGTCGCCATCGTCGGCCTGTTCGCCATCAGCGAGGCGTTGGTGTTCCTGGAGACCACCCACGCCGGCGAGTTCGTGCGCTACAAGGTCGGCAGGGTGGCGGCGCGCATCCGCGACATCATGCGCTCGCTCATGACGATGGTGCGCGGCAGCGTCATCGGCTTCGTGGCCGGCGTGCTGCCGGGCGCCGGGGCCTCCCTCGGCAGCTTCATCGCCTACACCTTCGAGAAGCGCCTGGTCGACCGCAAGGGGACCTTCGGGACCGGCGACCCGCGCGGCGTGGCGGCGCCCGAGGCCGGCAACAACGCCGCGGCCGGCGGCGCCCTGGTGCCGATGCTCACGCTGGGCGTCCCCGGGAGCGGCACCACCGCGGTGCTGCTGGCGATGCTGATCACGCTCAACATCACGCCCGGCCCGCTGCTGTTCACGCAGCACCCCGACGTGGTGTGGGGCCTGATCGCCTCGCTCTACCTCGGCAACGTCGTGCTGCTGGTGCTCAACCTGCCCCTGGTCGGCATCTTCGTGCGGTTGCTCAGCGTCCCCGGTTGGATCCTGATGCCGGTGGTGACGATGGTGGGCTTCCTGGGCGTCTACGCCATCAGCCACAGCGTCTTCGACATCTTCCTGATGATCGGCTTCGGGGTGGGCGGCTACCTGCTGCGCAAGCTCGACATCCCGCTGGTGCCGGTGATCCTCGGCCTGCTGCTCGGCGACGACATGGAGGTCAACCTGCGCCGCGCCCTAAACCTCGGCAACGGCAACTGGTTGACCCTGTGGCAGAGCCCGCTGTCGATCACCCTGTGGATCATCGCTGCGCTGGGTCTGATCCTGCCGATCCTGTTCCTGCGCCGGCCCGAGGGCGTGGGCGAGGAGCCGCCGGAGGGGATGACGGAGTAGCCGGGCCGCCGAACGCTAGTCGGTGACCGCGCCCACCGAGGCGCTGGACACCTGCTCGGCGTACTTGGCCAGTACGCCACGGGTGTAGCGCGGCGCCGGGGCGCGCCAGGCGGCGCGCCGGGCGGCCAGCTCCTGATCGGACAGCTCGACCTGCAACAGGTTGTGGTCGGCGTCGATGGTGACGGTGTCGCCCTCGTGGAGCAAGCCGATGGGGCCCCCCACCGCGGCCTCCGGCGCCACGTGACCGACCACCAGGCCGTAGGTGCCGCCCGAGAAGCGGCCGTCGGTGATCAACCCCACCGAGTCGCCCAGGCCCTTGCCGATGATGGCGCTGGTGGGCGAGAGCATCTCGCGCATGCCGGGTCCCCCACGGGGACCTTCGTTGCGGATGACGATGACGTCGCCGGGGCGGATCTCGTCGCCCAGGATGGCGGCCAGGCAGGCTTCCTCGCTCTCGAAGATGCGCGCAGGACCCTGGATGCGCCGCGACTTCAGGCCGGTGGTCTTGGCGACGCCGCCCTCCGGCGCCAGGTTGCCGCGCAGCACGTTGAGGTGCCCTTGCCGGTAGAGCGGCCCGTCGATGGGGTGGACCACGTCCTGCCCGGCGGGCGGCGTGCTCGGCACGTCCCGCAGGTTCTCGGCCACAGTGCGGCCGGTGACGGTCATGCAGTCGCCGTGGAGCAGGCCCCGGTCGAGCAGCATCTTCATCACCAGGGGGATGCCCCCGACGCGGTGGAGGTCGGTGGCCACGTAGCGGCCCGAGGGCTTCAGGTCGCAGAACAGCGGCGTCGTGAGGCGGATCCGCTCGAAGTCGTCGAGCGACAGCTCGACGTCGGCGGCGTGCGCGATGGCCAGCAGGTGGAGCACCGCGTTGGTGCTGCCGCCGACCGCCATCACCACGCGGATGGCGTTCTCGAAGGCCTTGCGCGTCATGATGTCGCGCGGCAGCAGCTGCTGCTCCACCAGCTCGACCAGGACACCGGCACTCTCGGCGGCGCTGAGGCGCTTCTCCTCGTCCTCGGCGGCCATGGTGCTGGAGTACGGCAGGCTCATGCCCATCGCCTCGATGGCCGACGACATGGTGTTGGCGGTGTACATGCCGCCGCACGAACCGTTGCCGGGGCAGGCGTTCTGCTCGATGGCGCGGAAGGTCTCCAGCGGGATGCGGCCGGCCGAGTACTGCCCCACCGCCTCGAACACGCTGACGATGGTCAGGTCCTCGCCGGCGTGGTGGCCGGGCTTGATGGTGCCGCCGTAGACGAACACGCTGGGGATGTTCAGGCGGGCGATGGCGATCATGGCGCCGGGCATGTTCTTGTCGCAGCCCCCGACGGCCAGCAGGCCATCCATGCTCTGCCCCCGGCACACCGTCTCGATGCTGTCGGCGATCACCTCGCGCGATACCAGGCTGAGCTTCATGCCCTCGGTGCCCATCGAGATGCCGTCGGAGATGGTGATGGTCCCGAAGGTCTGGGGCATGGCGCCGTGCGCCCGGGCGGCGTGTTCGGCCGCGGTCGCGAGATCGCCGAGCCCGGCGTTGCACGGGGTGATGGTGCTGTGGCCGTTGGCGATGGCCACGATGGGCTTGCCGAAGTCGTCGTCCTCGAAGCCCACGGCGCGCAACATGGCGCGGTTGGGCGCGCGCTGGTCGCCCTCGGTGATCAGGGCGCTGCGTCGGTTGAGCTTCGGCCTGCTGAGCGTGTCCGCCATGCTGGATCCTCCCGAATGGCGCATTGTACCGGAGCCGCTCGCGGATGCCGCACCGGGGGCGTCAGTCGTCGGGGGCGAAGTCGTAGATGCTCTGGTCGAAGGCCGCGTAGGCGCTGTAGTCGAGCAACTCGTACAGGCGCGAGCGCGTCTGCATCCTCTCCAGCAGGGCGACCTGCGTGCCCTCGTCGCGCAGCTGCTCGAGCCCCCGTTCGACCGCCTGCATCGCCAGGCGCAGCCCGGTGACCGGGTAGATCACCATCTGGTAGCCGAGGTCCTGGAGCTCCCGGGCCGTGAGCAGAGGCGAGACCCCGAACTCGGTCATGTTGGCCAGCAGCGGTGCGTCGATGGCCTCCCGGAAGGCCGCGAACTCCTCGACGGACGTGAGGGCCTCGGGGAAGATGGCGTCGGCGCCCGCGTCGAGGTAGGCCCGTGCGCGCTCGATGGCCGCGTCGAGCCCGTGGGTGGCGCGAGCGTCGGTACGAGCCACCAGCAGCAGGTCGGGATCGCGCCGGGCTCGGAAGGCGGCGCGGAGCCTTCGCAGCATGGTGTCGGGCTCGACCACGCTCTTGTTGTCGAGGTGCCCGCAGCGCTTGGGGTTGAGCTGGTCCTCCAGGTGGATCCCCGCCACGCCGGCGTCCTCGAGCTCCTGCACGGTGCGGGCCACGTTGACCGGCTCGCCGAACCCGGTGTCGACGTCGGCCAGCGTCGGGAGTTCGGTGACGCGCGCGACCTGTCCGGCACGCTCGGCGACCTCGTGGAGGCTGGTCAGCCCGATGTCGGGCAGACCCAGCTCGGCCGCCACGACCGATCCGGAGAGGTACACGCCGTCCCATCCCTGCATCTCGAGAAGGCGCGCCACCAGGGGCGAGAAGGCCCCCGGCAAGCGCAGCAGCCGGTTCCCGCCGAGCGCGGCGCGCAGGCGCTGGCGCTTGGCTTGGGGTGTGGAACGGGCGTAGAGCATCAGAAGATCCCCCGCGGGTCGCGCTCGCGGCCGGGCAGATCGACGAGGTCGGCCCGCGGTGTGAGGCCGGCGAGCTCGGCGGGCGCGAGCTCGGCGAGGCGCTCCGCCACCGCCACGAAGCGCGCCCGCTCGACCTCGGACGCCACGCCTTCGGCGAGTTCGTGGAACTTGGCGCGGTAGTCGGCGCGGGCGAAGGGCCGCCGCCCGTTGGGGTGGGCGTCGGCGACCTCACGTTCGGCCACCAGTCGGCTGCCGTCGCGGAGCCTCACCTCGAGGCGCCCGCCGAAGGCGCGGCGCGCCGGATCGGGGTCGCGGTAGCGCGCCGTCCACGCGGGGTCCTCGACCGTCCGCACCCGGTGCCACAGCCGCACCGTGTCGGGGCGTCGGGCACGTTCGGGCGCGTAGCTGCGCTCGTGATGCCACCGGCCGTCCTGCAGCGCGACCGCGAGGATGTACATGGCGCTGTGGTCGAGCGTCTCGCGGCTGGCCCCCGGGTCGAGCTTCTCGGGATCGCCGGCGCCGCTGCCGATGACGTTGTGGGTGTGGTGCGAGGTGTACAGGACGATCTCCTCGATGGCACCCAAGTCGTCCAGGCGCCCCCGCAGCTCGAAGGCCATGTCGATCAGTGCCTGCGCCTGGTACTCCGCCGAGTAGGCCTTGGTGTAGGACCGCAGGATGGCACGCTTGGGCTCCCCGGGCGACGGCAAGGTGACCCGATAGCGAGCGCCCTCGCCGTCGAGGATGCGCGCCACCACGCTGTCCCGCCCCTCGTAGATGGGAGCGGGCGAGCGTTCGCCGCGCATGGCCCGGTCGACGGCGAGCACTGCCAGGAATCCCGAGTAGCCGGGAACGTAGGCCTTCCAGCTCGAGATCTCGCCCTTGCGGGACTGGCGGGTCGTCACGCTGGTGTGGACGGCCTGGTTGATGGCCTGGGTGAGGGTCGGGACGTCCAGCTCGAGCAGCGTGCCCAGGCCGGCGGCGGTAGCGGGGCAGAGGTGGGCCATGTGATCGATGGCGTGCTCGTGCAGCGAGATGGCGTCGACGAGCGCGATGTGGACCTCGTAGGCGGTGGCGATGGCGCGCGCCAGCGCCCGGCCGCTGCGCCCGGTCTGCTGGGCCACCGCCAGCAGGGGCTGGATGCTGTCCCCCGGGTGGGCGTAGTCGGCGGCCAGGTAGGTGTCGTGGAAGTCGAGCTCGCGGACGGCCGTGGCGTTGGCCCAGGCCGCCCACTCGGCGTCGACGCGCAGGTCGGGGGGGAGGCCGATCAGCGTGGCTCCGCCCGAGCGGGGATGCGCCACGGCCTGACGTCGGGCGTTGACCACCGGCCCCCGGCCGATGGCGGCCATGGCGACCGCAGCGTTGTCCAGGACGCGGTTGACGATCATCGCCTCGACCTCGGGCGGCACCTCGACCGGGTCGGCCGCCAGCGATGCCAGGCGATGGGCGAGCTGTTCCTCCGGCGCGAGCTTGCTGCCCGGCGCCGCCACCTCCAACAGGTGCGTGACCATGGTCGATTGTACGGCGCCCCAGGGCCGTGCCTGAGCCGTGTCCTGCCCCTTCGGGTGCACCGCGCCGCACACCCGACGGCGCCCCGACCCGCCGGACCGCCCGCGGAGACCCGCCCGCGCGCCAGCGAAGCCGCGCGCCGCCCCCGTGGCGTGGGCGGCGTAAGGTGGGTACCGATGAGCGACCCGACTCCCTCCGACGCCGCACCGTCCTCGGGCGCGGCCGCTACCGAGAAGCGCAACGACACCGTGGAGCTGCAGGAGGTCAGCGTGACCTTCGGCGGCGAAGCGGTGCTGGCCGACGTCGATCTGGTGCTGCCGGCCGGCCGCACGGTGCTGCTGCGCGGCCCCAACGGCGCCGGCAAGAGCACGCTCCTGCGCGCCATCGCCGGGTTGCTGCCGTTCCGCGGCGACATCCTGCTGTTCGGCGCCCGCCCGCGCACGCTCGAGGGGCGCGCGGCGTTCGCCTTCGTGGCCGACGTGCCCGCGCTCTTCGAGGATCTGACGGTGCGCGAGCACGCCGCCTTCGTGAGCCGCGCCTACCAGCGGCCCGACGCCGAGGAGCGCATCGAAGGCTGGCTCGAGGCGTTCGAGCTGGGCGACCGGCTCGACGAGTTCCCCGGCACCCACTCGCGCGGCATGCGGCACAAGGCGGCGCTGGCGTTGGCGCTGGGGCTCGAGCCGGGCCTGCTGCTGCTCGACGAGCCCTTCAACACCCTCGACGCCGACGCCCGCGAGACCCTCTCGCGCGCCCTGCGCGAGCGCGCCGACGCCGGCCGCATCAACCTGCTGAGCGCCCACGACGCCGCCCTGGAGCACGACCTGGGGGCGGCCGTGGTGGAGGTGCGCGGCGGGCAGGTGGGCGCGCTCCGTGGCTAGCCGCGCGGCCTCGCTGGCAGCCCTCGAGCGGCGCATGCAGCGCCGGCGCGCCGGCCGTGCCTACCACTGGGTGGGCCGCACCTTCGGCTGGTCGACGCTGATCTACCTGGTGTTCTGGATCGCGGTGTTCGTGGCCGGCGGCGTGCAGTCGGCGGCGCCGATCGAGCGGCCGCTGCCGGCCTCGGCGCTGACGGTGGCGCTCGACCTGCTGGCGCTGCTGGCGATCGCCAGCGTGTCGCTGCAGCGCTCGCCGCCGGTGGTGATGGGGCGCGGCCACGCGCTGCTGCTGGGGCTGGCGCCGTGGCCCGCCCAGCGCGTGCTGCGCCCGCGCCTGTTGGGGTTCTTCGCCACCCGCGTGGTGGTGGGGGCGGTCGTGGGCACCGCCGCCTGGCTGCTGGTGATCGTGCTGTTCGGGATCTCGTCGCCGGAGCTGGTGGCCCTGGGGGCGGGGCTGTGGCTGCTGAGGGCGGCGCTGGCGCTGCTGCGCTACGAGCGCCGCGCGGCGGCGCTGCCGATGACGCTGTTCGCCTCGCTGCTGGCGGCCTTCGGGGCCGCCTCGGGGGCGCTGGGGTTGGTGCAGGGAGCGGCGGCCCCGACGCTGGCCGCGCTGGCCGCCTCGGCGCTGGGGCTGCTGGCGGCGCTGCTGGCGTGGGGCCTGCAGGGCTCGGCCTACCCGGCCGGCTACCTGCATGACGCCATGGTGGTGTCGGAGTTCCGGGCCTCGGTGCTGCTGGCCGTGATGACGCAGAGCGCCGGCGTGCTGCGGCGCCGTGGGACCACCACGCGCTCGCGCCGTCGGCGCGGCGGACGGCGCGTGGGCAGCGCCCGCCTGCGCCTGCGCCCGCCCTCGCACGACCGCGGCGCGCTGGGCGGCATGGCCTGGCGCAGCTCGCTCACGCTGCTGCGGGCCCCCTCGCTCATGAAGGTGGCGCTGCTGGCCACCCTGGCGTACGTCTACGCCGCCCTGTCGGCCGGTGTGGTGGGCGGCCTGCCACTGGCGGTTCTGGGCCTGGCGGCGGGCTTCCTGGCGTCGTGGCTGGTGGGTCCCTCGGTGGAGCCGATGCCGATCCCGCTGGACCACGTCTCGCGTGGGGTGGGGCGGGTGTTGCCGGGGCTCGTCACCGCCGGGGCGGTGTTCCTGGGGCTGACCGTGCTGCGCACGGTCAGTGGCGCTGCCAGCGGCGCCAGTGAGGTGGGCACGCTGGCCCTGGCCCTGGTGACGCTGGCTGCCGTGACGCTGGAGAAGGCGTCGAGCTGGCTGAAGGTGTCGCACCGTGAGTGGACGGCATGGGGGCTGTCGGGGCTCCTCAGCGGCACCTTGCTGTGGATCCTCAGCGCCGTCGGCGGGCCCGGCACGGTGACGCTGGGCGCCTTCGCGCTGGCCTTCTTCGCGCTGCTCATCCTGCCCTAGGCGAACACGTCCGTTCGCGCCCGGGTCAGAGCCAGGTCGGCCGCCACAGCTCCGGCCGCAGGCGCGCGCTTCGCAACGCGTCGAGCGCCAGCACCCCGTCTTCGAGCGGCAGCGGGCGGTCGAGGCTGTCGCTGCGCAGCTTCAGGGGGAAGCTCAACTCGCTGGGGTGCGTCACGCCCTCCTGGCTGGCGACCAGCGCGGCGTGCAGGGTGCCCAGCCCGCTGCACGCCTGGGACCCCACCATCACCCCCTTGCCGGCATCGCGCGCCAGCGCCAGCATGCGCAGCGAGTCGCGCCAGCCGCTGCGAGCCGGCTTGATGTTGAGGATGTCGAAGGTGTCGGCCTCCAGCTCGCGCTCCAGGTCGGGCACGGTGAAGGCGCTGTCGTCGGCGATGAGCGGCAGCACCCCCGCCGCCTTCAGGCGTCGGCGGTCGGCGAGGAGGTGCACGGGAAGCGGCTCCTCGAGGTAGGCGATACCAAGCGCCGCCAGGCGCTCGAGCCGCCTGAGCGCCTCTTCGGAACGAAGCGTCTCGTTGGCGTCGGCGTAGAGCCGTACCTCGGGGCCCAGCTCGCCGCGCAGCGCTCCCAGGACCTCGTCGTCGTGCCCGGCGTCCCGGCCGACCTTGACCTTGAGGGTGCGGACGCCCGCCGCCACCACGGTGCGGGCCTCGTCCAGCATCGCCTCCAGCGGCGCGATGCCGAGGATGAAGCTGACCTCCGGCGTGCGCAGCGGCCCCGCACCGACGTCGGCGAGGTGGGTCGCGGCCGCCGCCGCGCGGGCCTCCTGCAGGGCCAGGTCGAGGGCGCCCTTGAGCGCGAAGTTGAACGGCACGCTGTCGAGCGCGCGCGCCGTGGCCGCCTCGTCGTCGGCGTCGAGGCCGGTGAGGGCGGGACCGAGGGGCTGGCGCAGGGCGGCCACCATGCCGTCACGGGTCTCGCCGTAGATGGTGGGGCGGACCGGCGCTTCGGCCACGCCCACGGCGCCGCCCTCGAGCTCGACCCCGATGAGCAGGTGCTCGAGCGCGCGCAGCTCGCTGGCCGCGCCCCAGCGCAGCGCGCCGGCCATGGGGAGCGACAGCGGGGCGTAGCCGATCCGGACGACGGTGGCCATCGTGCTCAGCCTACAGCCAGCCGAGCAGGGCCGCCGCGACCTCGGTGGGGTCCAGGCGGGCGGTGTCGAGGCGCAGCCGACGGTGCGGCGGCAGCGGCTCGAGCTGGGCCCAGGCGGCTTCGGGGTCGTAGTGCAGGCTCTCCTCGGCCACCACCCGTGCGCCCGTCGTCACCGCGTCGGGATCGAGCCCCGCGGCGGCGCGGGCCAGCGCCGCCAGGTCGGTGAGGTCGGCCAGCCCGGGAACCGCCGCCAGCCGCTCGACCAGTGCCGCGTCCGCTTGCGGCGTGCCGGTGACCCGGTCGAAGGCGTCGCGGCGCCCCGCCAGCCGCAGCACGCGGGTGGCGACCGGCGCCTCCAGCGCCACGAAGCGCGCGTCGGGGAAGGCCCGGGTGGCGTAGCCCACCTCGTCCTCGCCGCGCAGGTTGTCGAAGAGCAGGAGGCCGGGCGCGTCGACGTCGGGGGCTTCGCGCAGGTGGCGCGCCAGGGCGTGCGCCAGCCCGCCGGGGTGGTCGGCGCGGTAGCGCGCGGTGAGCCGGAAGCGCTCGACCCGGTCGTGCACCGGGCCGACCGGGTCGCCGGCGGCGCGTTGGGCCTCGGGGATGACGATGCGGTCGGCGAGCTCGCGTCGGTTGGGGAGCAGGCGGGCGTCGGGCGCGGCCGCCAGGAGGGCGTGGACGGCGGTGCTCTTGCCGACGCCGGTGAGGCCGACCAGCACCACCAGCCCCTCGTCCCGAGGGCTCACGTCAGGGCGGCGAGGCGGCGGCCCGCCTGCCGCAGCACGCCGACGTCCTTGCAGTAGGCGAAGCGCACCAGGTGACGGGCCATGGCCTTGTGCTCGTCGCTGTAGAAGGCGCTGGGCGGGATGGCGCCCACCCCGACGCGCTCGGGCAGGTCGAGGCACAGCGCCACGTCGTCGGGGTACTCCAGGGCGCTGGAATCGGCCACCACGAAGTAGCCGCCGTCGTGCACCAGGGCGCGAAAGGGGGTGGGCTGGAGCACCTCCAGCAGGGCGTCGCGCCGCACCTGGTAGGCCTCGCGCAGCTCGTCGTAGTAGTTGCTCTCGCGCGCGTGCCGCAGCATGGCGGCGCCCGCGCGCTGCAGCGGCGAGGCCACGTCGAAGGGGATCCACTGGTGCGCCATGCGCACCGCTCCCACCAGCTCCGCCGGGCCCGTCACCCAGCCGATCTTCCAGCCCGTCACCGAGAAGGTCTTGCCCAGGCTGGCGATCGTGAGGGTGCGCTCCCAGGCGCCGGGGCGAGACGCGAGCGGCACGTGCTGGGTGAAGGCGATGCGCTGGTAGACCTCGTCGCTGATCAGCACCGCGCCCACGCGCTCGGCCTCCGCCACCAGCAGGTCGAGCTCGTCGGGCCGGAACACCTTGCCGGTGGGGTTGTGCGGGGTGTTGACGACGATGGCGCGGGTGCGCTCGGACACCGCCGCGCGCAGGCGGTCGGGATCGAGCCGCCACTGCCCGTCCTGGAGCTCCAGCGGCACGTAGCGAGGCACCCCGCCGGCCATCACCACGTCGGCCGGGTAGGCGTCGTAGAAGGGCTCGATCAGCACGACCTCGTCGCCGGGGTCGATCAGTGCCTGGACGGCAGCGAACAGCCCCTCGGTGGCGCCGACGGTGATCAGCACCTCCTGCGAGGGGTCGAGCTCGCGCCCGAGCCAGCCGCCGACGTCGTGGGCCACCTCCTGCGTGAGCTCGGGCACGCCGCCCAAGGGCGCGTACTGCTGCGAGCCGTGGGCGCTGGCGGCCAGCGCTTCGAGCGCGAAGCGCGGCGGGTCGAAGTCGGGGAATCCCTGGCCGAGGTCGAGCGCACCGTGCTCGCGCGCCAGCCGCGAGTAGGTGGCGAACACCGTCTCGCGGAAGCCGGCGATGCGCGCCGACCCGTGCCGGGGGCGGACGCCGTCGTTGGGTGTGGACATCGAGTCCATCATACGGGCGCGATCCCGCGCCCGCCGGGCTGTGTCACCCTGCCGTTCCAACCCGCTGGGTCAACCCGCGGCAGGCGCCGGCGCCGGCAGCGCCGCGATGACCGCCGCGGTGAAGGCGGCGGTGCCGCGGCTGCCGCCCAGGTCGACCGTCGGGTCCTCCGCCAGCGCCGTCTGCACGGCGGCCTCCAGGGCGTCGGCGGCGGCGCCCCGGTCGAGCCCGTGGCGCAGCATCATGGCGGCCGAGAGCAGCGTGCCCACCGGGTTGGCGACGCCCTGGCCGGCGATGTCGGGCGCGCTGCCGTGCACCGGCTCGTAGAGGCCGACGCTCCCCCCGAGGCTGGCCGACGGCAGCACCCCCAGCGAGCCGGGGATGACGGCGGCCAGGTCGGAGAGGATGTCGCCGAAGAGGTTGCCGGTCACGACCACGTCGAAGTCGGTGGGTGCGCGCACGATCTGCATGGCGGCGTTGTCGACGTAGAGGTGGTCGAGCTCGACGTCCGGGAACTCGCTGGCGTGCACGCCCACCACCACGTCGCGCCAGAACTGCGAGACGTCGAGGACGTTCGACTTGTCGACGCTGGTCACCCGCCCCTTGCGCTTGCGGGCGGTCTCGAAGGCGACGCGCGCGATGCGCTCGACCTCGTAGCGCTGGTAGACCATGGTGGAGAGCCCCTCGTCGTCACGGGCGTGCGAGGGCTTGCCGAAGTAGATGCCGCCGGTGAGCTCGCGCAGGATCAGCAGGTCGGTGCCCTTGGCGACGCTGGCCTTCAGGGGGGAGAGGTGCTCGAGGCCGTCGAACACCTTCACCGGCCGCAGGTTGGCGAACACCCCGAGGTGCTTGCGCAGGCCCAGGATGCCCGACTCGACGCGCTTCTCGCGCGGCAGCCGGTTCCACGGGTGGTCGCCCACCGGGCCGCCGGCCGACCCCATCAGCACCGCATCGGCGGCGCTGCAGGCGTCCTTGGTGACCTGCGGCAGCGGCTCGCCGAACCTATCGATGGCGTTGCCGCCGAACGGCAGCGAGGTGAACTCGAAGGCCAGGCCGTAGCGCGGGGCCAGCGCCTGGAGCACCTCCAGGGTGGCGTCGATGACCTCCGGCCCGATGAAGTCCCCGGGCAGGACGGCGATGGAATGGCTCATGCCGACTCTCCTTCCGCGGGGAGCACGGCCAGCACCAGCGCCATCGGCAACGCGAAGCGCACCGCCTCCCCGTTCTCGTCGAACTCGATCTCGAACAGCTCGCGTTCCGATGGGCCCGCCTCGCGGAACAGGCGGCGCACCTCAGCCTCGCCCGCCGGCGACAGCGCCATGCGCTCGATCCAGGTGCTCGCGTCCATGCGGTAGCGCGTCTGCGTGTCGCCCACCACCCGGCGCAGGCCGGCCTCGGCCAGCATGGCGGTCCACTCGTCCATACGGTAGGCGCGCACGTGGGTGGCGTCGCGAGCGCGGGAGATGGCGTCGAGCCAGGCATCGACGCGCGGGTCCGGGGTGACCTCGTCGACCATCACGAAGCGGCCGCCCGGCCTCAGCAGGCGCGCGACCTCGTGAAGCGTCGCCTGCGGGTCGGCGTGATGGTGCAGGGTGTGGCGCGCCGTCACCACATTGAAGCTGGTGCCGGGCAGGCCGGTGGCGTCGCCGCTGGCCCGTACCAGGCGCAGGCCGGGCAGGTGACCGTAGCTGCGGCGCGCGGCCTCCAGCATCCCCTCCGCAGGGTCGATCGCCACGACCTCGTTCACGCCCTCGGCCAGCAGCCGCGCCGCGGTGTGGCCGGTACCGGTGCCGAGGTCGACGCAGCGGTCGCCCGGCTGCGGCCGCACCAGCGCGATCAGCCGCTCCAGCGAGGGGCCCGTGCGGTGCACGCCGCTCACGGCGTAGGTGGCGCCGCGCCCCGACCAGGCGGCGGCCGGAGCGCGCGGTCGTTGCGGCACGGCGGTCAGGAGGGCCGGTGGCCCAGCTCGAGCGCCTTGGCCCGCACCTGCGGCACGGCCTCCAACAGCTCGCCGAGCGGGTCGTAGTAGCCCGACAGCAGCGCCTCGCGCGCCGACGACGGCAGCGTCGCCGGGTAGGTGCGCTCGCCCGCGCGCACCTCGCCGGCCTCCACGTCGACCACCAGCTCGAGCAGCGGATCGGCGCGCACCGCGTCGATCAGTTCGCGGCGCGCCTCGGGGGAGACGGTCACGCACACCAGGCCCAGGGTGGTGGCGTTGCCGAAGAAGATCTCGGCGAAGCTCTCGGCCACCACGGCGGTGAAGCCGGCGCGGGCGATCGACTGCGGTGCGTGCTCGCGGCTCGAGCCGCAGCCGAAGTTGGAGCCCGAGATCAGCACCCGTGCCCCGGCGTAGCGCGGGTCGTCGAGGGCGTGCCCCTTGGAGCCGCCGCTCTCGTCGAAGCGCTCGTCGTAGAACAGGCCCTCGGCCAGGTCGTCGAAGGTCACGCACTTCAGGTAGCGCGCGGGGATGATGCGGTCGGTATCGATGTCGTCGCCGGGCAGCGGCACGGCCCGGCCGCGGACCTCGCGGATGGCTTCCAGCGCCATGTCAGGCCACCGCCTCTCGCGCCACCCCGAAGACCTCGCGGGCGTCGCTCACTCGGCCCGTGACGGCGGCGGCGGCCACCATCACCGGGCTCATCAGCACGGTGCGGCCGGTGGGGCTGCCCTGCCGGCCCTTGAAGTTGCGGTTCGAGGTGCTGGCGCACAGCTGATCGCCCACCAGCTTGTCGGGGTTCATGGCCAGGCACATCGAGCAGCCGGCGTCGCGCCACTCGAAGCCGGCGTCGCGGAAGACGCGGTCGATGCCCAGGCGCTCGCACTCGGCCTTGACGTGCTGCGAGCCCGGCACGGCGATGGCGTGTACGCCCTCGTGCACCTTGTGCCCCTTCAGGAAGCGGGCGGCCTCGACGAAGTCGGACACGCGGCCGTTGGTGCAGGAGCCGAAGAAGGCCACGTCGATGGCGGTGCCCGCGATGGGCGCGCCCGGCGTGAGCTTCATGTGCGCCAGCGCCTCGGCGACCGCCTCGCGCTCGCCCTCGGCGGAGCCCTCCACGGTGGGGACGGCCTGCTCGATGGAGATGGCCTGTCCGGGGTTGAGGCCCCAGGTGACGGTCGGGGGGATGTCCTCGCCGCGGATCGTCACCACGTCGTCGTAGCTGCAGCCGGGGTCGGAGGCCAGCGCCCGCCACCGCGCCACGGCCGCCCGCCAGTCCGCGCCCTTGGGTGCGTAGGGGCGTCCCTCGAGGTAGGCGAAGGTGGTGGCGTCGGGGTTGACGTAGCCGCAGCGCGCGCCGCCCTCGATCGACATGTTGCACACGGTCATCCGCTCCTCCATGCTCATGGCATCGAAGACGTCGCCGGCGTACTCGTAGGCGTAGCCCAGGCCGCCCTTCACGCCCAGCGT
>JASBRS010000045.1 GCA_030149325.1 Deinococci bacterium | reverse complement strand
CTCGGGGCGGTAGCGCTCCACGCGGATCAGGTTGGTGGTCCCGCGCATGCCGAAGGGCACGCCGGCGGTGATCACGAAGCGGCCGCCTTCGTCGCACAGACCGACGTCGCGGATGGTCTCGGTGGCGACCGCCACCATCTCGTCGGTGCTGTGGATGTCGTCGCTGAGGAAGGGCACGACGCCCCAGGCCACCGCCAGTTGACGGAACGCCCGCTGGTTGGGCGTCACCGCCAGGATCGGCACCGGCGGCCGGTTGCGCGATACGCGCAGCGCCGTCGTCCCGCTCGAGGTGAAGGTGACGATGAGCTGGGCGCCGAGCGTGTAGGCCATCTCGCAGGCGCCGAGCGACACCGCGTCGGCCGTGGTGTTCTCCGGCGTCGGGTAGTGCTCGCGCATGCCCCGGATGTAGCCGGGATCGGACTCCACCGAGTGGGCGATGCGGTCCATCATGGCGACCGCCTCCACCGGGTACTCGCCCACCGCCGTCTCGGCGGACAGCATCACCGCGTCGGTGCCGTCGTAGATGGCGTTGGCAACGTCGGAAGCCTCGGCGCGGGTGGGCGTGGGGCTGTGCACCATCGACTCCAGCATCTGGGTCGCGGTGATGACGGGCTTGCCGGCGTCGAGCGAGGCGCGGATGAGGCGCTTCTGGATGAGCGGCACCTTCTCCGGCGCCATCTCGACCCCGAGGTCGCCGCGCGCCACCATCACGCCGTCGACCTCCTTGAGGATCTCGTCGAAGCGGTCCACGGCGCTGGGCTTCTCGATCTTCGCCATCAGCTTCGCCTGCGAGCCGGCGCGCGCCAGGTAGTGGCGCGCCAGCAGCAGGTCGTCGCGGCTGCGAACGAAGCTCATGGCCACCCAGTCGACGTCGAGCTCGGCGCCGTAGGTGAGGTCGGCGACGTCCTTGTCGGTGAGCGCGGGGATGCTCAGATCGGCGCCGGGGATGTTGATGCCCTTGTTGTTCGAGAGCACGCCGCCGATCACCACCTGGGTGTGGATGGTGGCGCCCTGAACCGACGTCACCTGCAGGCGCAGGCGGCCGTCGTCGAGCAGCAGCGTGTCCCCGTCCTTCACGTCGCGGCAGAGGTTCTTGTAGGTGACGCCGACGCGATCGATGTCGCCGGGGTCGTCGTCGTCGCAGGTCAGGCGGAACGAGGCCCCGACCTCGAGGGTGATCTCGCCGTCGGCGAAGGTGCCGATGCGGATCTTCGGGCCCTGCAGGTCCTGGAGGATGCCGACCGGGCGGCCGGCGTTCTTGGACTCGGCGCGGATGAGCTCGACGTTGGCGCGGTGGACGTCCTGGCTGCCGTGCGAGAAGTTCAGCCGGAAGACGTTGACGCCCGCCTTGATGAGCCGCTTGATGGTGTCGGCGTCACTGCTGGCCGGTCCGAGGGTGGCGACGATCTTGGTGCGGCGATGGGGGATCATCCGCGGAAGGCCTTCCTCCCGAGGTAGCGCGCGTCCTCGCCCAGCTCCGCCTGGATCGCGAGCAGCCGGTTGTACTTCGCCAGGCGATCGGAGCGGCTGGCCGAGCCGGTCTTGATCTGACCGGCGTTGACCGCCACCGCCAGGTCGGCGATGAAGGCGTCCTCGGTCTCGCCGCTGCGGTGGCTGATGACGTTGCGGTAGCCGTAGCGCTTGGCCAGCTCGATGGCGTCCATCGCCTCGGTGAGGGTGCCGATCTGGTTGACCTTGACCAGGATGGAGTTGGCCACGTGCTCGTCGATGCCGCGCTGCAGGCGCTCGACGTTGGTGACGAAGAGGTCGTCGCCGACGAGCTGCACGCGATCGCCCAGGCGCTGCGTGAGCGACGCCCAGCCGTGCCAGTCGTCCTCGGCCAGGCCGTCCTCGATCGACAGGATCGGGTAGCGCGACACCCAGTCCTCCCAGTAATCGATCATCCCCTCGGCGTCGAGCTTCTTGCCCTCCGACGCGAGGTGGTAGACGCCGTCCTCGTAGAACTCGCTGGACGCCGGGTCGAGCGCGATGAAGAGCTGCTCGCCGGCGCTGTAGCCCGCCCGCTCGATGGCCTCCAGGAGCACGTCGATGGCCTCCTGGTTGCTCTTCAGGTCGGGAGCGAAGCCGCCCTCGTCGCCGACGTTGGTGTTGTAGCCGCGGCCGGCGAGCACCTTCTTGAGGTGGTGGAAGGTCTCGACGCCCGCCCGCAGGCCCTCGGAGAAGCTGCCGAAGCCGGCGGGCACCAGCATGAACTCCTGCATGTCGACGTTGTTGTCGGCGTGCTTTCCGCCGTTGATGACGTTCATCATCGGCACCGGCAGGGTGCGGGCCGAGACGCCGCCGAGGTGACGGTAGAGCGGCAGCTCCAGCGCGGCGGCGGCCGCGCGCGCCGTGGCCAGCGACACCGCCAGCATGGCGTTGGCGCCCAGGTTGGCCTTGTTGGGGCTGTCGTCGAGCTCGATGAGGGCGGCGTCGAGCGCGGCCTGATCCACCGCATCCATGCCGATCACGGCGGGGGCGATGGCCTCGTCGACGTGAGCGACGGCCTGCAGCACGCCCTTGCCGAGGTAGCGGGCGCCGCCGTCGCGCAGCTCGACGGCCTCGTGCGCGCCGGTCGAGGCGCCCGACGGCACCGCGGCGGCGCCCTGCATGCCGCCCGACAGCGTCACGACGGCGCCGACCGTGGGGTTGCCGCGCGAGTCGAGGAGCTCGAGCGCACGTACGTCTTCGATGATGGTCATGCTGGGGTCCTCCTTCGGATCCGACGGGGCCCGGCACGGCGACGCCAACCTGGATCGGCCGCGGCCAGGCCGCGTACCCACCCGAGGCGGGGCCGTCGTCAGCCGGTCCGGAGTGGTACGACCATGGCCAAGTAGCTCGGATCGCCCAGGTCGGCCACCACGCTGGGGGACGACGAGGGCCCACCGCCCGAGAACGACAGGCGGACGTCGCCAGCCGCGGGCCCGAGGGCGTCGATCAGGTACTTGGCGTTGTAGGCGAGGGCGATCTCGGGGTCGCTGCCCTCCTGCAGGACGTCGAGCGACTCCTGGGAGCGGCCGTAGCTGCCCTCCGCCGTGATCTGGAGCACGCCGTCCCGCACGAACAGGTCGACCCGGTTGTTGGCGGTCTTGTCGGCCATCAGCGCCACGCGCGCCACCGCTTCGGAGAGCTTGGGCGCGTCGATGGTGACGGCTACGGGGAAGGTCTTGGGGATGATGCGCTCGTAGTCGGGGAAGGTCCCGTCCATCAACTTGAGGTTGAGGTCGAACCCTCCGCTGCGGACGCTGAGCTGGCCCTCGGAGAGGCCCAGCTGCGCCTCTCCCTCGCCGAGGATGCGGGTGAGCTCGTCGACGCTACGGGCGGGCACCACCACGTCGCCCTCGATCCCGGAGCCGGTCTCGAGGTGGTAGTAGGCGAGCCGGAAGCCATCGGTGGCGACGGCCCGCGTGGTGGTGGCGCCGAGTTCGAGCTTCACGCCGCGGAACACGGCCTGGTAGTCGGCCACGGCAGCCGCGTAGCGCACGCTGCCGAGCGCCTTGACCAGCGCCGAGGCGTCGAGCGCCCCCGCCAGGTCGTCGGTGAAGGCGAGCTGCGGCGCCGACGAGGGCGCCATCAACTGGAGCTTGGTCGCGAAGGTGCCCGACGAGAGGTCGAGCTCCTTGTCACCGAACTCGAGCTCGACCAGATCGCCCGGCAGGGCGCGGACCACCTGACTGAAGACGTGCGCGGGCAGGGCGTAGCTGCCCTCCCCCTGGGTGTCGGCGGGGAAGCGGGCGCGGATGTCGATGTCCATGTTGCTGCCGCTCAGCTCGATGCCACCCTCGGTGGTATCGATGCGGAGCAGGCTCAGGCCGGGATTGCTGCTTCGGCTCGGGATGATGCGCTCGACATGGGCCAGCGTATCGGCCAGGGTCTTCTTGGGAACGTGGGCGTTCATGCAGATCTCCCGTACGGCATCGCTTCTGAGCATACCCGATTGACGCGCTGCGCGACGCGCTTCCGCTTGCTCGAGGTCCTCGCTCTCGGGGGTGGGGGTGGGTCTTCTTCCAGAGTGAGGGGGAACCCTCCCTAACCGTAGGGGCTGTGGAATCTGTGGAGAAGCGGCGGGGACGCCCCAGGGGACGGTAGAGCGGCTGTGGAGGCCGGTGTGGAGAAGTGGGGCCGGTCTGTGGATAAGCGCAGGAGTCGTCCACATGTCTCCACAAGCGTCGACGGGGACCGGGTTGTGCACAGGGTCGTCCACAGGCTGTCCACACGTTCTCCACAGGCTTGTCCACAGGCGCGCGGCGCTGCCCTCCCGACCGGGCGCGCGTCGCGCCCCTCCCCGCACGCCGCGGCCGGTCACCCGGAGACCACGGCGGCGGGACCCGGGCGCCTGGGAGCGCTCGAGCTGCAGTCGCTGGGGGTTCGGGGGCGCCCTGGGGGCGGCGGCTACATCAGGCTGGACTTGAGCTCGCGGACCACCGAGGCGTACTGCTTGTCGGCCTCGATCTGGTCGGTCACCTTCTGGACGGCGTACATCACGGTGGAGTGGTCGCGTCCGGAGAAGAACTGGCCGATCTCCGGGTAGGAGTGCGGCGTGAGCTCGCGGATCAGGTACATGGCGATCTGCCGGGGAACCACCAACTCCTGCCGGCGGCCCTTGCCCTTGACGTCGGCGGTGGCGACCTCGAAGCGCTCGGCGGTGGCGCGCAGGATGTCGGCCATGGTGAGGTTCAGCTCGCCGGGCGCGAAGACGTCGGAGAGTGCCTTGGCCACCGTCTGCTGGTCGAGCGTCGCCTGGTTCATCGAGGCGTACACGATGGCGCGCACCAGCGCCCCCTCCAGCTCACGGATGTTGGAGGTGACGTGGCGGGCGATGTAGTCGATGACCTCGGAGGGCACCTTCACGCCGCGGTACTCGGCGTTCATCTTGAGGATGGCGATGCGCGTCTCGAGTTCCGGCGCCTGGATATCGGTGATGAGGCCCCACTCGAAGCGGCTGCGCAGCCGCTTCTCGAGCGTGGGGATGTCCTTCGGCGGGCGGTCGGAGGACAGGATGATCTGCTTCCCCGACTCGTAGAGCGCGTTGAAGGTGTGGAAGAACTCCTCCTGCGTGCGCTCCTTGCCCGCGATGAACTGGATGTCGTCGATCAACAGCAGGTCGATGCTGCGGTAGCGGTCGCGGAAGGAGACCATGCGGTCCTCGCGGATCGCGTTGATCATCTCGTTGGTGAAGGCCTCGGTGGTCGCGTACTCGACCACCAGGTTGGGGTAGCGCTCGACCACCGCGTGCCCGACGGCATGCATCAGGTGGGTCTTGCCCAGGCCGGCGTCGCCGTAGAGGAACAGCGGGTTGTAGGCGCGGCCTGGGGACTCGGCGACGGCCAGGGCGGCCGCGTGCGCCAGGTTGTTGTTGGGCCCCACCACGAAGTTGGAGAAGACGTACTTGGGGTTGAGCTGGGGGCGCGGCGCGCGGGCGGTGGGGGCGGCCTCCTGGTGAGCGCTGAACATGTCCTGCTGCTCGATGGTCTGGAAGGAGACCACCTGGAACCCCACCCGCGGCGTCTCCGCTCCGAGATCGCTGAGGGCGCGCTCGATGACGGGCGCGTAGTGCCCCTTGAGCCAGTCGCGGGCGAAGGAGTGGGGGACGCCGATCATGAAGGCGCCCTCCTCGAAGCCGAGCGGCTTCACCTGGCGGAACCAGGTGCGGAACTCGACCTCCGGGATCTCCTCACGGAGCGCTTCGAGGATGTCCTCCCAGATGGCTTCGTCGCGGCTCAACATGCAGCAGATCCTCTCGCCCGCGTTGGCGAAGGCCGCCGACGGGCAGATCGTTCATCGGATTCCGGTCGAGCTCGGTCCGCCGGACCGGCCGATCCGAGGTGTCGCGGTGGGGCTCGGAGAGGGTCCCCCCGGGCCCGGTTGACCTCCGAGCGGGCTCGTGCCGCAGCGGGGTAGGGACGCAGTCTAACAGACCGGACCGCGCTATCGCAGGGACGTCGACCCCGGTCGCTCCGGGGCGGAGGAACGTCGTCACGAGCGGGACCTGGAGCCGGCCCACGGGGTAGGCTGCGGGGCGACCGCGCAGGCAGGAGGGCCGTTTCCGATCCGAGGTCCCGCCGCGGTCGGAGACGTACCGGGAGAGGTGGCGCAGGACATCATGCAGTTCGACGTGATCGTTGTGGGCGGCGGCCATGCCGGCATCGAGGCGAGCGTTGCGGCGGCGCGTCTCGGGGCGCGGACGGCCCTGGTGCTGCCGAACCCCGACAAGATCGGGGTGATGCCGTGCAACCCGGCCATCGGGGGGCCCGGCAAGTCGCAGCTCGTCTACGAGATCGTGGCGCTGGGGGGCGTGATGGGACGCCTGGCCGACGACACCGCCATCCATGCCCGCACCCTCAACGCCAGCAAGGGTCCGGCGGTGCAGTCGCTGCGGGTGCAGAACGAGCGCGACGGCTACGCCACGGCCGCTCGGGGCCTGATCGAGGCCACCGACGGCGTGAGCATCGTTCGCGCCGAGGTGGCGTCGCTGACGGTCGAGGACGGCCGCGTGGCGGGCGTCGAGACCGCCGACGGGAGGTCGCTGCGCGCCCCCAGCGTGGTGCTGTGCACCGGCACCTTCCTCGCCGGGGTGGTGTGGTACGGCAAGCAGCAGCGGCCGGCCGGGCGCCAGGGCGAGCCGCCGGCGCGCCACCTGTCGGCCAGCCTCCGGGCCACCGGGCACGCCATGATGCGCTTCAAGACCGGAACGCCGCCCCGCATCCGCTCCGATTCGGTCGACTTCGGGGTCCTGCAGGAGGTTCCGGCCGACGACCCGCCGCGCAGCTTCACGGGCCGGCCCGGCCCGAGGGTGACCGAGTCGCCGACGTGGATCACGCGCACGACGCCGGAGACGCACGCGCTCATCGCCGCCAACCTCGAGGCCTCGGCGATGTACGGGGGCGACATCGAGGGGCGCGGGCCGCGCTACTGCCCGTCGATCGAGGACAAGGTGGTGCGCTTCGCGGATCGCGACCACCACCTGCTGTTCGTCGAACCGGACGGGGTCGACACCAGCGAGGTGTACCTGCAGGGCTTCTCGAGCTCCATGCCGCCGATCCTGCAGGACGACATGATCCGTACGCTGCCCGGCTTCGAGCGGGCGGTGATCCAGCGCTACGCCTACGCCGTGGAGTACGACGCCCTCGACCCGACGCACCTCGCCGTCACGCTGATGTCGAGGCGGTTGCCGGGGCTGTTCAGCGCCGGTCAGATCAACGGCACCAGCGGCTACGAGGAGGCCGCGGCCCAGGGGCTGGTGGCGGGCGTCAACGCGGCGCGCCACGCCGCGGGGCAGGAGCTGGTGACGCTGCGGCGGGATCAGGGCTACCTCGGGGTGTTGCTCGACGACCTGGTGCGCTGGGGGATCGACGAGCCGTACCGCATGCTGACGTCGCGGAACGAGTACCGTCTGCTCCACCGGCAGGACAACGCCGCCGAGCGTCTGACGGCCGTGGGGCACGCCTGGGGCCTGGTCGACGCGGCCACCGTGGCGGAGGTGGAAGCGAGCGCCGGGCGCGTCGGGCGGGAGGTCGAACGCCTGGGGCGGGTGCGGCAGGGCGCCGATACGGGAGCCAAGATGCTCTGCCGGCCGGGCGCCGATCATGCGTCGGTGACGGCGGTGGTGGGCGGGCCCGAGGAGGCGCTGAGCCGCGACGAGATCGAGCGGGTGGAGACGCTGGTGCGCTATGCGTCGTACATCGAGCGCACGCGGCGCCACCTGGAGGGACGCGTGGAGTTCGAGGGCATGAGCCTCTCGGAGGTGGACTACGGCCGGGTGGCGAGCCTGTCGGCGGAGGGGCGCGAGGTGCTGCTGCGGCACGTCCCCCTCACCCTGGGGGCCGCTCAGCGGTTGCGAGGCGTGCGCGACAGCGATGTGACGGCGCTGCTGGTCCACCTCAAGACGCGCGAGGGCGCTTCGACACGGGCTGTTTCACGTGAAACATCGGCTGGCTGAGGGGGCGCTGCAACGCTATCGAGCGTTGCTGGAGCGCTACCACCGCACCCTCGACCTGCTCTCCGACCGGGGGCTGGCGGAGATCGATCGCTGGCTCGCCGAGGCGGAGGCGTACGCCGAGGTGATCGAGCGCGTTGCGCCTGAGGGGAGGGTGGTGCTCGACCTCGGCTCCGGCGCCGGGCTGCCGGGCGTGGTGCTGGCGGTGCGGCTGCCGGAGCGCCGCATCGTGCTGACCGAGCGCAGGCGCAAGCGGGCGACCTTCCTGACGATGGTAGTGGGACAGCTCGGGCTGACGAACGCCGAGGTCGCGCAAGGGGACGTGCGGGAGCTGCACGGGGTGGAGGCCGACGTGGTGGTCGCGCAGGCGGTCGCCGACCTGGCCACGGTGGTGGACCTGACGGCCCACCTGCGGACCCCCGAGGCGGTGGTGGTGAGCCGCAAGGGGCCGGGGTGGCGCGACGAGGTGGCGGCGGTGGCTGCCGAGAGCGGGAAGGCCGTCACCGTGGTGGCCGAGGAGCCGCTCGGACACCGTGGTACCCTTGTCGCACTGCGCATCGCAGGAGGCTAGGCTTGCCGATCATCGGCGTGATCAACCAGAAGGGCGGGGTCGGGAAGACCACGACGGCGGTCAACCTCTCGGCTGCGCTCGCCGAGCGGCGCCGGATCCTCCTGGTGGACCTCGACCCGCAGGCCAACGCCAGCAGCGGCCTGGGCGTGCAGCGCCCCCCGCGCACCGTCTACGACGTGCTCAGTGGGCGGGTGTCGGCGCGGCAGGCGCTGGTCCGGACGATGCACCCCAACCTGGCGGTGCTGCCGGCGTCGGCCGACCTCGCCGGGGCGGCGGTCGAGCTCGACGCCACCACCGACAACCTGCTGCTGCTGTCACGCTCGCTGATCGGCGTGAGGCCGACCTTCGACTTCATCGTCGTCGACGCCCCTCCGTCGATGGGAGCGCTGACGCTCAACGCCCTGGCCGCGGCCGATCACCTGATCATCCCGTTGCAGTGCGAGTACTACGCCCTCGAGGGGATCGCGGGCATGATGGACACCGTCGAGCGGGTGCGCGGCTCGCTCAACCGCGAGCTGAGGATCCTCGGCATCCTGCTCACCATGTTCGACAGCCGCACGAAGCTCTCGCAGCAGGTCGAGGAGAACGTGCGGCGTCACTTCCGGCGCGAGGTCTTCCGTACCGTCATCCCGAGGAGCGTGCGGCTGGCCGAGGCGCCGTCGTACGGTCAGGCGGTGCTCGAGTACGCGCCCATGTCGTCCGGTGCGCTGGCCTACCAGAGCCTGGCGGAGGAGGTCATCGATCGTGTCAGCGAAGGCTAGGGGGTTGGGACGCGGGCTCGACGCGCTGCTGCCGAAGGCCCAGGGGGGCATCGAGCAGATGGCGGTCGACCGCCTGGCGCCGTCGCCGCAGCAGCCGCGCAAGCGCATCGACGAGGGGACCATCGCCGAGCTGGCGGCCTCGATCGCCGACAAGGGGGTCCTGCAGCCGATCCTGGTGAGGCCCCGCGACGACGGCTTCGAGATCGTGGCCGGGGAGCGCCGCTACCGGGCGGCGCTGAAGGCGGGGCTGACGAGCGTGCCGGTGGTGGTGCGGGATCTCGACGACCGCGAGATGCTCGAGGTCGCCATCGTCGAGAACCTCCAGCGCGAGGACCTCAACCCGGTCGAGGAGGCGCGCGCCTTCAAACAGCTGCTCGACTTCGGCCTCAACCAGGAGCAGGTGGGCCAGGCCGTGGGGCGCTCGCGCAGCACGGTGGCCAACAGCCTGCGGCTGCTGGCGCTGCCGGGCGAGGCGCTGGAGGCGCTCGAGCGCGGCATGATCACGGCGGGGCACGCCCGAGCGGTGCTGGCCCAGCCGGAGGGGGACCGCCTGTGGGCGCTCGAGCGGATCGTCGAGCGGGGGCTGTCGGTGCGGGAGGCCGAAGGGCTGAAGCGGCCGGCAGCGCGGAACCGCGGAGCGTCCGGCGACGGGCGCTACGTCCGCCTCGAGGAGGACCTGAGCCGGCACGCCGGGACGCGCGTCCGTATCAAGGGGGGGAAGCGCGGCCGTATCGAGCTCCACTTCCACTCCGAGGACGAGCTGACGCGGTTGCTGGAGCTGCTGGGCTACCAGGCGTAGGCGGCGCGCTGCGGGCGGACCCCTCGGGCCGTTTCACGTGAAACAGCGGCCGACGTAGGGCGGTGGCGCGCGAGTCCTTCGGGGTGCCGGCGCGCGACGGAGCCCGGAGTCGACGGTGGTACGATGCCGGGCGGAGCCTACGGGGCCCGTCCCACGCGCGGAACCCGCGGACGGCGCAGCGCCGGACCGGCTCGGCTGCGCGGCCGCGATCGCGGCGCCGGACGGACCCCAGGCCAACGACGATTCGATGCGAGGAGACGCCATGAAGGACCCAGTACGCGTTGCGGTGACCGGCGCGGCGGGACAGATCGGCTACGCGCTGCTGTTCCGCATCGCCTCCGGCGACATGTTGGGCAAGGACCAGCCCATCATCCTCCAGCTTCTCGAGATCCCGCCGGCGATGAAGGCGCTCGAGGGTGTGGTCATGGAGCTCAACGACTGCGCCTTCCCGCTGCTCTACGGGATCGAGGCGTCCGACGACCCGAACGTGGCCTTCAAGGACGCCGACTATGCCCTGCTGGTCGGTTCGCGGCCGCGCGGGCCCGGGATGGAGCGCAAGGACCTGCTGGAGGCGAACGGCGCCATCTTCACGGTCCAGGGCAAGGCGCTGAGCGATCACGCCGCGCGCGACGTGAAGGTCCTGGTGGTCGGCAACCCGGCGAACACCAACTGCCTCATCGCCATGAACAACGCCCCGGACCTCCGCCCGGAGCAGTTCACGGCGATGACGCGCCTCGACCACAACCGCGCCATCAGCCAGTTGGCGGCCGAAGCGGGCGCCAAGGTGGCGGACGTGAAGCGCATGATCATCTGGGGGAACCACTCCAGCACGCAGGTGCCGGACGTCACCCATGCCACCGTGGGCGGCCGGCCGGCGACCGAGATCGTGGACGAGGCCTGGGTCGCCGACACCTTCATCCCCACCGTGCAGAAGCGCGGGGCCGCCATCATCCAGGCGCGCGGCGCCTCGAGTGCGGCCTCGGCGGCCAACGCCGCCGTCGATCACATGCGCAGTTGGGCCCTGGGGACCGACGACGGCGACTGGGTCAGCATGGGGATCCCGAGCCGCGGCGACTACGGGATCGACGAGCGCCTGATCTTCTCCTTCCCGGTGCGGATCTCGGGGGGCAAGATCGAGGTGGTCCAGGGGCTGGACATCCCCGAGCCCGTCAGGGAGCGCATCGCCATCACGGAGAACGAGCTCAGGGAGGAACGAGCGGCGATCGAGAAGCTGCTCTGAGGGGCTGCTCCCCGGAGGAGCGGAGGGCCGCCCGCGGCGAACGCGGGCGGCCCTCCCCCTCGCCCGGGTGATCGCCGCGCCGCTCCGGGGCGGCGCCCGCGATAAATCGGAAGCGTTCCGATTATGCTAAGCTTCCTGCATGGCCGCCGATCGATCGGGAGGCCGCGCCCCAGGGCGGAAGCCGAAGATGACCGAAGCTACCCCGAATCCCCCCGCGCCTCGTGGCGACGACGGCCGTGAAGCCGCCGACCCCCGGGAGGTGCTCCGCGATCACGGGCTCCGCTACAGCGCCCCGCGCGAGATCATCCTCGGCTACCTGCTCGAGGAGAACAAGCACGTCAGCGCCGAGGGGCTGTACCTGGCGCTGAAGCAGCGCGGCGAGAACCTCAGCCTCTCCACCGTCTACCTCAACCTCGGCGTGCTGGCCGAGGCGGGGCTGGTGCGGGAGTTCAAGGGAGCGTCGGGGCAGTCGTTCTACGACAGCAACGTGGCGCCCCACTACCACGTGGTGTGCCGCGAGACCGGACGTATCCTCGACGTGCCGGCGCCCACCATCGACGGCAAGCCGCTCGCCCGCTTCCTGCAGGAGGCGATCGAGGCGGCCACCGGTTGGAAGGTCGACGAGCCCCGGCTCAGCTTCAGCGGGCTGTCGCCCGAGGCCCAACGCCCCGACGACGACTGAGGCCTCCGGACCTCCCCACGCCGGCCGGAGCCGGTAGAATCCCCACCATGACGTCCGCAGGAACCCCGGCCGGGGCCGTCCAGGTCCGAGAGCCGCAGGGCCCCGCTCAACTGCGCGCCCTCGAGGACCTGCAGATCCGCGTGTGGGGCGCGGGCGAGCGCGAGGTCGTGCCGGCCAGCCACATCCGCGCGGTGCAGCACGCCGGCGGCCTGGTGCTGGGCGCGTACGTCGACGACGAGCTGGTGGGCTTCGCCTACGGCTTCCCGGCGCTCCCGCACGGGCCCTGGGAGCGAGGGAACGGGCTCCACTCCCACATGGTGGCGGTGCGCCCGGGGCGTCGCGGCGCGGGCGTGGGCCGCATCCTCAAGTGGGCGCAGCGCACCTGGTGCCTCGAGCGCGGGCTGGGTTGGATGACCTGGACGTTCGATCCGGTGCAGGGGGGCAACGCCCGGCTCAACTTCCATCACCTCGGCGTGCGCAGCCGCGAGTACCTGGTCGATTTCTACGGGACCATGCCGGGCGACCTGGGCGGCGGGCAACCCAGCGATCGGCTGGTGGCCCATTGGGACCTCGAGGCGCAGGAGGTCGCGCAGCGCGCCGAGCGCTTCGCGATGGGGCTGGCGCCCGAGCCGGCGCCGCTGCCTGCCGGGGCCTGGGTGGTGCGCCGGCGGCCGGACGGGCGGCCGGACGTGGCGGAAGTGCACCCCGCCGGCCCGTTGAGGGTGGCGGTCCCGGAGGACGCCAACCGCTTGTTCCGCGACGACCCGGAGACGGCGCTCGCCTGGCGCCTTGCGGTGCGGGAGGCCATCGCCCCGGCACTGGCGCGCGGCTACGCGGTGACGGCGTTCGACGCCGGAGGCTACCTGCTGGAGCGCCCGCAGGGACCGCGATCATGACGAATCACAAACCGGAGTTTAGAGAATAGAAACCCGGACTTGACAAATTAGCAAGTCGCCCCTATGATTCGTTCAAGGAGGCGATGACCGTGTTCGGTATGAGTTTCGAGAGAGCCAGCCACATGCACCTCGAAGACCTGCGGCGCGAGGCGTACGTCGAGGCCCAGGTCCGGCAGGTCCGGGGGCGGCCGGCCGATCGGCTCGCCGCTGCCCTGAGGGCGCTGGCCGCTCGCCTGGACGGCGGCGTGCCCTCCGTGCCCGGAGCCTGGCACGAGGACGTCCGTTCCGGACGCGCCGGCCGCGTCCATCCCGCAGGGCGCGCCTGAGCACGGCGTCGGCCGCGGCCGCCCGGCGGCCCGACCGACGCCGCCCGGCGGAGAGCCCGCCGAGGGGACGCCACCACGAGCCAACCCCGAGCCGCCGCGTGCGAGCGGCTCCGAGAGACGAGGTCGAAAGTGAACGAGAGCGAACGGATCCACAAGATGGTCGAGGCCGGAACCATCACCGGGGACGAGGCCGAGCGGCTCCTGAGCGTGCTGCGCGAGATCGACGAGGCCGAGGGCGACCTCGAGGCCTCGGCCACCGCCATGGAGGACGAAGCGCGCCGCGCTGCGTCCCCCGCGAGCGGCGACGGCGTCCCCCCGGCCCCCGCCCGGTCCGAGCGGGCGACCGCGCAGGTCGCGGCCGCGACCGGACCGTCGGCGGCCCGTGCCGACGCCCCGGCCCCTGCCGAGGGAGCGTCGGCGACGCCTTCGGCGCCCGAGGGCACGCGCTGGGTGCGCGTCTCGCTGTTGGCGGGCGACCTCACCCTGCGCGCCGACCCCGACCTGCACGAGGTCGTGGTGGAGGACGCGCCCGAGGGCGTGCAGGTGGAGCGCACCGACGACGGCTTCGCCGTGCGGCGACCGCTTCCCGAGCGCGAGGGCTCGTGGATCGAACGCTTCGTCACGCGCCTGCGCGCCGACGACCTGGTGGTCCGCATCCCCGCCGACCACGGCGTCGATCTCGATGTCACGGCGGGCGACGTCGAGCTGGTCGGCGTGCCCTACCTGCGCGGCCACCTCACCTCCGGCGACCTCGATGCCCGTGGCCTGCGCGGCATCGACTTCCGGACCGCCGCCGGCGACCTCGACCTGGAACTCACCCTCACCGAGGGGCACCACCGCCTGCGCGCCACCGCCGGCGACGTGCACGTGCGGTTGACGGGCGGATCCGACGTGACCCTCCGAGGCAGCGTCGCGATCGGTGAAGCTTCGGTGCGCGGGGCCGGTCTCGAGATCGAGCGCCGCGGCCTGGGACAGCGCTTCACCGGCAAGGCCGGGTCGGGCACCGCCGAGCTCGAGCTCCACGTCACCACCGGCGACCTCGATGTGAAGGTGGACGATGAACGCTAGCGACGAACGCAAACGCATCCTGGACATGCTGGCGGCCGGTCAGATCACGGCCGAGCAGGCGGCCGAGCTGCTGGAGGCGATCGGCCCGACGTCGGCGACGACCGCCAGCGCCGTCCCCGCCACCAAGGGGATCGCGCGCCTGCTGCGCATCTCCATCGACGCCCACAAGCCCGACGGCGCCAAGGAGGCCACCGTGCGGGTCAACGTCCCGATCGCGCTCGCCAAGTTCGCCGGCCGCTTCCTGCCGCCCGACGCGCGACGCGAGCTCGAATCGCAGGGTATCGACCTGTCGTCGTTGCTCGACTCCCTCGGTACCGACGTGCCCGACGGCAAGCTGGTCGACATCGACGCCGCCAGCGACGAGAAGGGCACGACCGCCAAGATCGTCATCGAGGTGGTGTGATGCTGGGGCTGCGGCGTCTCGACGCGGCGGGCCGGAGAGCCTACCTCGACGACGTGCGCCCCCGGCTGCTGGTGCTGCGCGTGCGCGCCCGCGGGCGGCACATCGTGTGGGCCGCGCCGCTGTGGCCCTTCGAGCAACTGCTGGCGGTGGCGCTGGGGCTGGCGCTGCTGGCGCCCGGCGCGCTGCGCTACCTGCCCGGCCGCCTGCGCTCGAGCCTCGGCTCGGCCCTGGCCGGCAACGCCGGCGCCGACGCCGCCGCCGTGCTCGGACGCGAGGCCCCCGGGACGCTCCTGGCGCGCCTCGAGCTGCTCGCCGGCGGCGGGCTCGGCGACGCCCTGCGCCTCCCGCCGGGCGAGCCGTACCTCCGCATCCACACCGACGAGGCCGACATCGACCTCACCGCCTACTGACCCGAACCCCTTCGAGGAGACCGACATGCCCAGACTCCCCATGCCCACGTCCTGTCCCGTCACCGGCGAGCCGCTGGTGGTGACGCGACTCGAGTGCGAGGCGAGCGGGGTGGCCATCGAGGGCCGCTTCACCCCCAACGAGTTCGCGCTCCTGCCCGACGACCAGCTCGAGTTCCTGCGCATCTTCATGAAGGTTCGCGGCAACCTCAAGGAGGCCGAGCGCGTGCTCGACCTCAGCTACCCCACCGTGCGCGGGCGCTTCGACGCGCTGCTGCGGGCGCTCGGCTACGAGGCCGGCGCCGACGCCGGCGAGGAGCGCGCCACCGTGTTGCAGCAGCTCGAGACCGGCGAGATCAGCGCCGAGGAGGCGACCAAGAGGCTGCAGTCGCTGCGCCGCCGCAGCGCCTGAGGGCGCGACGCGCGGGTCCGCCGCGCGTCGATGAGCTGCGTCGGGGGCGCGTTCCCAGCGGTGCATCGCGGGCCACGGGGCGCGCCGGACCCTCCGGTATACTGGCGACCTGATGGCGGATTACTACGACGTTCTCGGGATCGATCGGGGGGCCGACGCGGCGCAGATCAAGTCCGCGTACCGGCGGCTGGCCCTGAAGTACCACCCCGACCGCAACCCCGGGGACCACGAGGCCGAGGAGCGTTTCAAGAGCATCAACGAGGCCTACGCCGTGCTCTCCGACGAGGAGAAGCGCTCGCGCTACGACCGCTTCGGCACCGCCGACGAGAGCGCCACCTTCAGCGGCGACATCTTCGACATCTTCGCCTCCGTCTTCGGCGGCGGCATGGCCGGGGCGCGACCGCGTCAGCGCGGCCACGCCGGCGAGGACCTGGAGGCGCACCTCACCGTCACGCTCGAGCAGGCGCGCGAGGGCGAGACGGTCGAGGTCGAGCTCGACCGCTACGCCGCCTGCGAGCGCTGCCACGGCGACCGCGCCGACCCCGACGGCAACGGCAAGCAGACGTGCCCCACCTGTCGCGGCGCCGGTCAGGTGCGCGCGCAGGCGCAGTCGTTCTTCGGCACCGTCGTCACCACCCGCGCCTGCCCGCAGTGCCACGGCCTCGGCGAGATCGTCACCGATCCCTGCACCGCCTGCTCGGGTCTCGGCCGCAAGGAGACGCGCGAGCCGGTCGAGGTCAAGCTGCCGCGCGGCATCGACGGCGGCTACCGCTTGCGCGTGGCCGGAGCCGGCAACGCCGGCGTCGACGGGGGGCCGCCCGGCGACCTCTACCTGTTCATCGAGATGGCGCCCCACGAGCACTTCCGGCGCGACGGCGACGACCTGACCTTCGACCTGCACATGGGGCTGGCGCAGGCGGCGCTGGGCTCGAGCTTCGAGGTCCCCACCATGGACGGCCCCGAGATCATCGACCTCGCCCCCGGCACCCAGCCCGGCACCGAGGTGCGGCTGCGCGGCAAGGGCATGCCCCGCCTGCGGCAGATCGGCCACGGCGACCAGGTGGTGCGCGTGGTGGTCGACGTTCCTCGGAAGCTCAGCAGCAAGGCGCGCGAGCTGTTGCACGCCTACGCCGAGGAGACGGGCGAGGAGATCTTCGAACGCGAGACGCTGCTGTCGCGCGTCAAGCACCTCTTCGGCGCGCGCCGCAAGGGCAAGGCCGACGGCGAGGCCGACGCCGAGGGGCCGCATCCCGGCTGATCGCCGCGCGGCCTAGCGGCGTTCGCTCAGCGCCTCGCTGCGCTGCCGCAACCACACCCGCAACTCGCCCTTCACGTTCTCGGCCACGTCGGGGATGTGGCGCGCCTCCGGCTCCTTGCGGAACCAGGTGCGCTGCCGCCGCGCGTACTGCAGGGTGGCGATGTTGACCGCCAGCTCGGCCTCCTCCAGGCTGGAGCGGCCGGCCAGGTGGGCGGCCACCTCCTTGTAGCCGATGGCCTGGAGGGCGGTGGGTTGCTCGGGGAAGTCCGCCAGCAGACCGCGCACCTCGTCGACCAGGCCGCCCTCGAACATGCGGCGGGTGCGCGCCAGCACGCGCGGGCGCAGCGCCTCCATGGGGGGCAGCAGCGCGACCTTGTCGAAGCGGAAGGCGGGGCGGGTGCGCGGGAAGGCGCTGGGAGGACGGCCGGTGCGGCGCAGCACCTCCAGGGCGCGGATCACGCGGCGGGGGTTGCGTTGGGCGCGGGCGGCGTCGGTGGGGCTGGCGCGCTCGAGCTCGGCCAGCATCGGCTCCAGCCCGTCGCGCTCGAGGTCCTGCCACAGCGACGCCTGCGCCTCCGGGTCGGCCGGCGGCGCCGTCGGCAGCCCCTCGGCCAGGGCGCGGATGTAGAAGCCCGTGCCCCCGACCACCAACGGCAGGCGCCCGCGCTCCAGCACCTCGCGCAGCGCGGTCTCGGCAGTCCGCACGTAGTCGGCGACCGAGAACGGCTCGGCCGGGGTCACGAGGTCGAGGAGGTGGTGGGGGACGCGCGCACGCTCGTCAGGGCTGGGCTTGGCGGTGCCGATGTCCATGCCGCGGTAGACCTGCATGGCGTCGGCGACGACGATCTCGAGACCCAGCTCGCTCGCCAGCGACAGCGATACGGCGCTCTTGCCGGAGGCGGTGGGGCCGCCGAGCATGGGGATGAGCACGGCGGCGGAAGCCACGTACCTACGCTAACAGACGGCCAAACGGCGGGTGCTAAACTCGCCGCATGGAGATCGAGAAGTTCGGTACGGCTGGCGACATCGAGGAGCTCCTGGCGGTGCGGGACAGCATCGACGCCCTGGTGGGCGCCGGCGCGTCGGCCGACGGAACGCTCCCGCGCGCCGACCTCCTCGACCTCGGCGACGCCTTCCAGCTGGTGCTGGAGGTGCCGGGCGTGGCGCAGTCGAGCCTCGAGGTCGCCCTGCAGGGCAGCGAGGTGATGGTGGCCGGGATCCGCGAGAACGTGCCCGGTGAGAGCGGCATCGTCTTCAGCGAGCGCCCCAACGGGCCCTTCCAGCGCACCGTCGAGCTCCCCGGCGAGGTCGACCGCGACGGCGTCACCGCCCACCTGCAGTCCGGGCTCCTCGTCGTCACCCTGCCCAAGGCCTGATCCGCGCGTGACACGGCTCCCCGAGGAGCGCGTGCCCTTCCCCGTCGAGCCGCGCTACAGCGTGCGGCCCACGCTCCAGCGCTGGAGCGCGGGTGACCGCGGGCACCTGCGCCTCGACGCCCGCTACCCCGCCTACCTCGGTGAGAAGCTCCGCCTGCTCTCGGACGACGCTCCCGGCTGCCGGGTGCCGGCGGCTCGGGTCGGTGAGGACGTGCTGATGGACGCCCTGCAGCGCGCCGCCGAGGGGCTCGCCCGCGACGCGGCGCTGCACCCGCCGGCCGGGCCGGGCGTGCCCGCGCCGATCGTCGCCGACGACGGGCACATCGGCCTGCCGCTGCTGGGGGTGAGCCTCGAGCGTGGCACGGCGCGCCTGCGGCTGGAGCGCCCCGAGGTGCGGGTGCCCGGCCTGGACGAGGCGTTGCTGGAGCGGGTAGGCGCTCACCTGGAGGGGCTTCGCCCCGTAGAGCGCCTGGCCGACGCGCTGGCGCTGGCGGTGCAGGAGGACCTGGCGCTTGTCCGGGGGACCGCCCCCGACGGCGCCAGCGACGGGACCGCCGAGCTGCTGCACGTGTGCTTCCCCAGCTCGTGGGATCCCGGCGAGCGCGCCGGGGCGGGCTTCGTGGCGCTGCACGCGCCGATCCCCGACAACGGCGCCCTGCTGGGCGCCGCCGCGCGGGTGGTGCAGGCGATGGTGGACAAGGGCCCCTTCGTGCGCTACGTGTGGAGCCTCTCCCCCGACGGCGCGCTCGACCGCAACCCCCGCCGGGTGCCGCGGGCGAGTGGCCGGCTCGAGCCGGCCGCGCTGTGGTTCCGCACCGAACGCCAGACGGTCATGCCGATGCCCGAGGCGGGGCGGGCGCTGTTCACCATCCGCGTCTACCGGGCGCCGTTGCCGAGCGTGCTGACCAGCCCCGAGCGCCGGAGTGCGCTGGCCGGGGCGCTGGCCTCGATGAGCGAGGCGCTCTTGGAGTACAAGGGCGTCGGCACCGACCGCGCCGCCTGGATCGCCTACCTGGAGTCGGCCTGAGGGCGGGGGGCAGGGCGGGAGGGGTCTCTGCCGCGCCCCTACAGTGCGATGTCAAGCCGGACTTGACATCGCATTTCAGGGGGTCCGGACACGGCACCGCGGCCCCCGCATGCGCCACGCCGCGCGCCCTACGGCAGCGTGACGTCGAGCTCGCCGTGCACGTCGCCGAGCACCACCACGTCGTTGGTGTCGAGGTAGTAGCGCAGGCGCGTGCCCTGGAGCACGTCGTTCCCCTTGACGCTACGGGCCGGCGAGCCGGTCATCAGGGCGAGGCCGGCGGCCTCGTCGAGCTCCAGCGTGTCGGCCGTGGTGACGCGGTCCTGCGACGTCACCCGCACGTTCCCGTGCAGCGTGGCGTGGCGCGTCTGGGTGTCGAAGGTCATGGTGTCGGCGGTGGCGGTCAGCGCCGGCGAGGCGCCGTCGGCGGCGCGGTCGAGCGTGATCGGACCGTCCATGGTCCCGGTGTCGGTGCCCTGGTCGAGGAAGAAGCGCGTGCCCTTGACGGTGGTCCGCCCCTGGACCAGCGTCACCGAGGCGGCGGTCGCGCGCTGCTCGCTGTCGATGCAGCCGGGCCGGCTGAGGTTGACGGTGCCGTCGTACAGCTCCAGCGTCTGCTGCTCGCCGCCCGCCGTGGCGCCGTCGGGCGTGAGCACGATCGCCACGTTCGACCGCAGCTCGGTGTCGCTCCCCACCCGGGTGTCGACGTAGCCGGGGTCGGGCCCGTACAGCAAGGTCTGCCGCATGCCCGTCTGGCAGTTGGGGTTGTTGCCGATGAAGCGCGCGCCGTCGGCGTAGCGGGCCTTGAGCGTGACGACGATGTCGGTGTCCTTGCGCTTCAGCGTCACCTGCGACTCGGTCTGGGCCGCGGCGGCGGGAGCCAGGGCCAACGAGACGGCCGCGGCCCAGCACAGTGCCCACCGCGGCCCTGCCGTCACGAGCCGGCGGGCGGCGTCATGTCGAACGCCTTGGCGTCGAACAGGCTCGGGGCCGAGGCGTCCATCGCCTCGAAGTAGTCGTACTTGACGTCCTGCTTGATGCGGTCGGCGCGCAACGACGAGCCGTTCTTGCTGTCCACCGCGGTCGCCGGCGCGCCGGACGCGCCCAGGATCTCGGCGATCTCCTGGGCGTCGTCGAAGAACACGGTGGCGCCCTTGCTGGTGATCGAGCCGTCGACGACCGTGACGTCGCCGGTGGCGTAGAGCTCCTTCTGGTCGGTGAGCACACGGATGCGATCGGCGGTGATCACCAGCTTCTTGCCGCTGGCGTCGGTTCGGGTGATGGTGGCCTGCCCGCCGTCGGTGGTGAGCTGGCCGAGACCGCGCTGCTCCTCGTAGATCAACGTGCCGGCCTGCGCCGCCTGGTTGCCGTTGACCAGCTCGACGTTGCCGGTGCTGGTGGAGCGGTCGGTGTCGACCTCGAACTGCACCTGGTCGGCGGTGATGGTGACGGGGTCGCCGCCCTCCTTGTCGGGCGCGACGGTGATGTGGACGCCGCCGGAGAGCGTGCCCAGCCCGGTGGCCTCGCTGTAGACCAGGGTCGGCCCGGTGGCGGTGAGCCGTCCGCGCTCCACCTTCACGCCCTGGTCGAAGGTGGCCGTCCGCTGCCCGCCCTTGAAGATCGACACCCCCTCGGGCCCCTTGAGTTCGGCGTGGTGCCCGTAGATGGTGAGCGTCGACACCGTGGCCTTGATGCCGAAGGGATCGGGGTGCTGGTACACGATGGGGCCGTAGCGGAGGTTGCCCGACTGGGTGCCGCCGCTGTCGTCGATGGTGATGACGCGCTTCTGGTTGGTCTGGGCCGGCGCATCGGACGCGGGCGGCGCGCTCTGGTCCTGGGCGGCGGCGAGGCCGAACAGCGACGCGACGAGCAGGGGGAGCAGCAGGCGGCGGAAGCTCATCGGGGCTCCTTCCCGGGCGACCCCACCACGAACGTGCCGTAGCCGACGGTGCCGGGACCGCCCGCCTCGAAGGTGGTGAAGTCGAACCCGATGCGCATGTCCTCGAACACGGCCTTGTTGTTCTCGGGGTCGGTGACGGTCACGCGCGGCACCTGGAACTGCCCCTGGCGCTGGTCGATCAGCACCTGCCGTCCGTTCCTGCCGACCATGTCGAGGTCGACGTCGTCGGCGACGAGGTGGGCCTGGATGTGCTGGCCGTGGAGATTGTCGTTGGCGTCGATCACCACGCGGTCGGAGGCGAGCGTGAAGTCGGTCGTCCCCCCGACCATCCGACGGCCGTCCGTGATGTGCAGCAGCGTGGTGTCCTGGGTGGTGGGGGCGTAGGTCACGTCGGGCGCCTCGAACGTCCACACCGCCTTGGGATCGGCCGACGGGTAGAGCGTGACGCTGGCGTCGTGCAGGTCGATGGTGGCGTCCGGCACGGCGGCCCGATGCTGCGGCAGCAGCGCGATCACCAGCAGGGCCACCAGCACCAGCGCCAGCGCGAGGAGGGCCAGGCGTGGCACACCCGAATCTACCAGCGCGCGGCGCTGAGAAGCGTGACGTTCGGTTAGGACGGCTTCATAGGGCGGTCGCGCTCCCCGCGCCGCCGCGGTCCGGGCTCACTCGAAGTAGACCGACACCACCCGGTAGTTGACGGTGCGCGCGCCGAGCGGCAGGGCCACCTTGTCGCCCGCGCGCTTGCCCAGCAGGTTCTGGCCCAGCGGCGACTCGTCGGAGATCTTGTTGTCGAGGATGTCGGCCTCGTGGGTGCCCACCAGGTGGAAGGTGATGCGCTCGCCGGCGGTGTCCTCGAGCTCGAGGCTGGCGCCCAGACGGGCGGCGGCGTTCTCGCCCTCCTCGGCCTCGACCACCACCGCGCGATGGACGATCTCCTCGAGGTCGGCGATGCGCGCCTCGTTGGCGCTCTGCAGCAGACGCGCCTCGTCGTAGGCGGCGCTCTCGCGCAGGTCGCCGTCGGCGATGGCGGCGCCCATGTAGTTGGAGAGCTCCTCGCGCTTCTCCTCCTTGAGGTAGCGCAGCTCCTCCTTGATCTTCTCCAGACCCTTCGGCGTCAGGTAGATGGGTTCCTTGGCCACGATTCCGCTCACCTCGCAGTTTCTCGCCCTCAGCCGAGGGCCGCGCCCCGCCGCCCCCCGCGCGGCACGCCCGATCGCCTCCCAAGGCGCCGGGCCTAGTTCGGGATTATACGTCCGGCGCGGCTGCGGTCCGGACGTCGGGATACCGGGCATCCCGGAGGCCCGCCCGGGAGCGCGTGGCCGGCGCCGTCGGGTAGGCTCGGGCATGACCACGACGGCGAACGGACCTGCGGAACCACGGAGCCTGGAGCTGCTGCTGCGCCTCGTGCGGGCGTCCTCCGTCAACCCCGCGCTCGTCGAGGGGGCGCCCGGCGAGGCCGCGATGGCCGAGCTGGTGGCGGCCTGGGGGGAGGAGCGCGGCCTGGAGGTGACGCGGCTCGAGCCCGAGCCCGGCCGCCCCAGCGTGGTGCTGGTGGCGCGCGGCCGCGGCGGCGGGCCCAGCCTCATGCTCAACGCCCACATGGACACCGTCGGGGTGGACGGCATGGAGGCACCGTTCGAGCCGCGCCTCGAGGACGGCAGGCTGTACGGCCGCGGCGCGCTCGACATGAAGTCGGGGCTAGCCGCGGCCATGACGGCGCTGGAGGCGGCCGCCGCTGCGGACCTGCGTGGCGACGTCCTCCTCACCGCCGTGGCCGACGAGGAGCACGGCTCGATCGGTACCTCGGCGGTGCTCGAGCGCTTCGGCGCCGACGCCGCCATCGTCACCGAGCCCACCGGGCTCGAGCTGCACCTGGCGCACCGCGGCTTCGCGGTGTTCGAGCTGCACACCCACGGGGTGTCCGCTCACTCGTCGAAGCCCCACGAGGGCGTGAACGCCGTCCAGCACATGGGACGCGTGCTGGCCGGCATCGAGCGGCTGCAGGCCGAGCTGTCGGGCCGCGCGCCCCACCCGCTCACCGGGCACGGGGTGGCCCAGGCCGTGCGCATCGAGGGGGGCGAGCAGCTCTTCGTGGTGCCGGCCGCCTGCCGCGCCGACTACGAGCGCCGCACCCTGCCCGGCGAGACGCGCGCTCAGGTCGAGGCGGAGGTGGACGCGCTGCTGCAGGCCGCCGGCGAGGGGGCGCGCGGCTTCCGGGCGAGCGCCGAGCTGACGCTGCTGCGCGAACCCTTCGAGGTGGCGGCCGACGCCCGCATCGTCGAGGTCGCGCGGCGCCATGCCCGCCGCGTGCTGGGGCAGGATGCCGTCGAGACCGGCTCGCCCTACTGGACCGACGCCGCGCTGCTGCAGGCGGCCGGCATCCCCACGCTGGTGTTCGGGGCGAAGGGCGTCGGCATGCACGCCGTCGACGAGCACGTCGAGCTGGCCAGCGTGGCGGCGCTGGAGGAGATCCTCGTCGGGGTCGTGCAGGAGTTCTGTGGCTGAAACGGTGCACGGCGAGCACCGCATGCCGGCCGAGCTTCTCGGCTAGGGGTCGGCCGGCGAGGGATCGCCCGTGCGCGCGCCAGGATCGACGCATGCGGAACCCTGCGCCGTGCTAATCTCCGCGTCAGGCAGGACATCTCGATACGGAGAGGAAGCATCGATGGCCGAGGACCTTAGCGTCGGCGGGGTCGGAGACGCGTCCCGCATGCAGGTGTGGGCCGCCGAGGAAGGGATCCCGTACTGGTTCCTGGGGACGCTGGTGTGGGTACGGGCCAGCGCCGAGAGCACGGCCAACGCCTACAGCGTGATCGAGCAGGTGGCGCCGGCCGGCTTCGGCCCTCCCCTGCACGTGCACCACCGCGAGGACGAGCAGTTCTACGTGCTGGAGGGGAGCGTTCGCTTCCGCTGCGGCGAGCGCGAGGTGCGCGTCGAGGCGGGCGGCAGCGTGTTCCTCCCGAAGCAGGTGCCCCACGCTTTCCACGTCGAGGGCGAGACACCGGCGCGCCTGCTGCAGATCACCGCGCCGGGGGGGTTCGAGCGCTTCGTCGAGGCCATCGGCGTGGTGGCGCCGAGCGCGACCCTGCCCCCGCCCGGCCCGCCCCCCGCCGGCCTGATCGAGCGCGTGGCCGAACTCGGTCCGGCGCACGACTTCGCGGTGGTGGGTCCGCCCCTGGCGATGCCGTAGGGCGCGACGCGGGCCGTCAGGCCACGTGCTCGCGCAGCCACGTCACCAGCGCCTCGCCGTCGGCGCAGGCGCTCAGGACGCGGTCGCCGGCCTCGGGCGTGAACACCCAGGGCTCGAGCGGCCACGGCCGAACCGCCGCGATCCCCTTGTGGCGCAAGAGGCCGCCCCGCGGGTGGTCGGACGGATACTCGCGCGGCACGCGCTTGAGCTCCTCGCCGTGGATGCGGTAGCCCTTCGCCGTCAGCTCGGCCACGATGGCCTCGAGCGCGGCTCCGGCGCGCTCGTCGGCGACGGCCCGGCGGAAGCGCGCCAGCGTCTCGCCCTCCATGCGATAGGCGCCCGAGGCCACCCACAGCCCGTCCGCGTCGAAGTGCACGTGCCGGCCGCCGACGGCGCTGGGACCGCGGCCGCCGAACGACACCGCGATGTGCTCCTTGTACGGGCGCTTGTCCTTGCTGAAGCGCACGTCGCGGTAGGGGCGGTAGAGGTGGCCAGGGCCGTAGAGCCCCTCCAGCGAGGCCGTCAGCGCCTCCATCGGCGCGCGCACGTGCTCGTCGTAGACGTCGCGGTTGGCCTCCCAGAAGGCCTTGGTGTTGTCCTGGGAGAGCTGCTCGAAGAAGCGGACGGCCTCGCGGTGGAAGCCTTCGAAGGCAGCCGGCGTCATGCCTCCAGCCTAGCCGAGAAGGGGGCCTTGCGGTTCAGCCGTCGACCCGCACGCGCAGGGCCGACAGCAGGTTGAGCGCCTCGGGGAGCGTCACGCGCATGCCGGCGACCTGGTTGTCGCGCGGGCTGATGGCGTAGTTGCGGGCGCGTCGCAGGTCGGCCTCGCGCAGGTCGGTCCCCCGGAACGAGGCGCGCTCGAGGTCGCAGTCGGTGAGGTCGACGCCGCGCAGGTCGCAGGCCACGAACTCCGCCTCGCGCGCCAGGCAGGCGCGGAAGGCGCACTCGCGCAGGTCGAGCTCGCGGAACGACGCCAGCGACAGGTCGCAGTTCTCGAAGGTGATCGACGTCCCCACGGCGTCGCGCAGCAGGTCGCCGAAGCGCACGCCCGTCATGCGGCAGTCGCGGAACGTCGTCCGATGCATCAGCGCGTCGGTGGGGTCGATCACGGTCAGCTCGCACTGCTCGAACACGCACGCGTTCAGGTGCGCGCCGCGCAGCGAGACCCCCGACAGATCGCAGTCGCGGAAGGTGCAGCCGCTGACCACCGCGCCCTCGAGCGGAGGCAGGGCGTCCTCGCCGGTGAAGCTGGCGTCCTCGATGCGGGGGCGGTCGGGGGCGGGAACCCGGCGAGTATAGGGGCCTCGCATGAGCGTCCGCGCGCGCCCAGGCGACGGTCGCGGCGGGTGGTAGGCTCGCGGGACGGCACATCGGTACGAACCTGGAGGCGCCATGAGGCTGCTCCTCACGTCCGCAGGCATCAAGAACGCCAGCATCCGCGCTGCGCTGGTCGATCTGCTGGGCAAGCCGATCGCGGAGTGCGACGCGCTGTGCATCCCCACCGCGAGCTACGGCCACGCCGGCGGCGCCGGCCGGGCCTGGAAGTTCGTCACCGGCAACGAGCCGCGCACCCCCATGTGCGAGCTGGGATGGCGGTCGTTGGGGGTGCTCGAGCTCACCGCGCTGCCCAGCCTCGACCGGGCGAACTGGGTCCCCGACGTCGAGCGGACCGACGTCCTGCTGGTGAACGGCGGCGACCCGCTGTACCTGGCGTACTGGATGCGCCAGTCCGGCCTGGCCGACCTGCTGCCTTCCCTACGGGACACCGTCTACGTGGGCTTGAGCGCCGGCAGCATGGTGATGGCGCCCAACATCGGGCAGGACTTCGTGGGCTGGGAGCCGCCCTCCGGCGGCGACCGTACCCTGGGGCTGGTCGACTTCGCGATCTTCCCGCACCTCGACCACCCGGAGCTGCCGGAGAACACCCTGGCCGACGCCGAGCGCTGGGCCGCCGGCATGGACGTGGCCGGGTACGCCATCGACGACGAGACCGCCATCCGCGTGACCGACGGCAGCGTCGAGGTCGTCTCCGAGGGGCACTGGCAGCGGTTCCCGCGCTAGCTGCGGGCCCGGCCGGCTGCTAGAATCGTCCTCGCACGGGCCCTTAGCTCAGTCGGTCAGAGCAGTCGACTCATAATCGATCGGTCGCTGGTTCAAGTCCAGCAGGGCCCACCAACACCGTTCAAGATGGCGCGCCCGGTAACCGGCGAAGGATGCCGGACCTATCGGGCGTCCGTGGGCCCGGGCCCGAACGCACGAGGTCGCGGAGTCTCGGCCGACACTCGGCACCGGGCCTCACCCGACCTTCCTCCCCCTCGTCATGGCCTCGAGAATCAGCGTCTGGAACGTAGTCGGCGAGGCATCGGGCCGAGCTCCGATTTGTCCCTTGACGCTCTTCCGAGCCCGTCCCTAGGCTCGATGAGCAGGTTCGTTGCATTGCGGCATCGCCCGAGCCGCCATCCGGGCGGCTCGCTTACGGTGGACGCTCGCCACCAGGGCGATGCGATGCCGAGAGCCCTTAGGGAGGTATGGCTGTGAGACGGAGAATCCTAGGTTTCCTGGCGATCGCGGCGCTGGTCCTGGCCACGGTGGGTGTCGCGAGCGCGCAACAGTTCGACTGGAAGCAGTTCTCGGGGACGAAGATCCGCTTCCTGATGAACCAGCACCCCTTCACGACGTTCATCCAGCCGCTGCTGCCCGAGTTCGAGAAGGAGACGGGGATCCAGGTCACGTTCGAGACCTTCCCCGAAGACCAGTTCCGGCAGCGCCGCCTGCTCGAGGCGAGCAGCGGTGCCGACACGCTCGACGGCTACATGATCATGCCGGGGCAGGTGGGGGCGCAGTACCTCGAGGCGGGCTGGGTCCGCTACATCGACGACTACCTCAACGACCCCACCATGACCGACCCGAACCTCGACCTGAACGACTTCTTCGGAGGTGCGCTCAACACCTTCAAGTCAGGCGGCAAGGTCTTCGGGTTGCCGCTGCAGAACGAGACCAGCCTGCTGTTCTACCGCAAGGATCTGTTCCAGCAGGCGGGCATCGCGCGCCCGCCACAGGACATGGCCGAGCTGCTGGCCGACGCCGCGCTCCTGAAGCAGGGCCGGGTGGCCGGCTTCGCCATGCGCGGCAAGGCCGCCAACGCCACCTCGCAGATCGTCAACTTCTTGATGTCGTTCGGCGGGACATGGCTGACGGCCGACGGCAAGTCGGCGCTCAACAGCTACCAGAGCAAGCAGGCGCTGGCCTTCTACGCCGATCTGCTGCGCAACTACGGCCCTCCGGGCGAGACCAACATGTCGTGGCCCGAGGTGACGAGCCTGTACGCCCAGGGGCAGGCGGCCATGATCTTCGATGCCAACGTGTTCCGCTCGATCATGGAGGACCCCAAGCAGACCACCGACGTGGTGCGCAACAACACCGGCTACGCGCCGCTCCCGGCCGGTCCGGCCGGCATGAAGCCCGTCGTGCTGGTGTGGGGGCTGAGCGTGAACCACGCCTCGAAGAACCCGGGAGCCGCCTGGTACTTCATCCAGTGGGCGCTCTCCAAGGTCAACCAGGACAAGGCGATCCTGGCCGGTGTTCCGGCCGCGCGCACCTCGGCCTGGCAGAACGAGGAGTTCAAGAAGACGGCCCCTGCCGACTGGATCGACGCCTCGCAGAAGAGCTTCGCGGTCGGCGATCCCAACTGGAACCCGCCGGTGAAGCCGGTGCCCGAGGTCCGAGACGCCTACGGTCAGGCGATCGTGGCGGCGCTGGAAGGCAAGCCGGTCGGCCCCGCCCTGGACCAGGCGGCCCAGGCGATCGACCAGATCCTGGCCAACCAGTAGGGCGCACGCTCTGCGGATGCGAGCCGCCGGACCCCCAACGGGGCCCGGCGGCCCTCCGCGAGGCGCCCCGGGCGCCATCGAGGTGGCTGTCATGACCGAACGGGCCTCCCGCTTCTTCGATCGCAACGCGCAGTGGCTCTTCCCACTGCCGGCCGTGCTCGCCATCCTGATCCTCATCGTGGGGCCGGTGCTGGCGAACGCCTATATCTCGGTGCACGACTGGTTCATCGGGGCGACCCCGAAGTACGTAGGACTGGGCAACTTCGCCCGCGCCTTGAGCGATCACCGTTTCTGGGCGGGCCTCAAGAACACCTTCTATTTCACGCTCGTGGCCGTACCGGTGGAGTTGGTGCTGGGACTCGGCATCGCCGTCCTCTTCAACCGTGACTTCCGCGGCAAGGGGTTGGTGCGAACCATCATCTTGCTTCCGATGGTGGCCACGCCCGTCGCGATCGCCCTCATCTGGGCGCTCATGTTCAATCCCAGCCTGGGCGTGCTCAACTACTTCCTGGAGAGCCTCGGCCTGCCGCGCTCGCTGTGGGTGGCGAGCGCCCAGCTCGCCATCCCCTCGCTCACCATCGTCGACGTCTGGGAGTGGACGCCGATGGTCGCGCTGATCCTGCTGGCGGCGCTGCAGAGCGTCCCGACCGAGCTCTACGAAGCCGCACTCATCGACGGCGCGGGTCCTGTGCAGGCCTTCCGCTTCATCACGCTGCCGTCGATCCGCTCGGCCGCCGTCATCGCGCTGATCCTCCGAAGCATCGATGCGCTCAAGACCTTCGACATCATCTACGTCATCACCCAGGGAGGGCCAGGCATCGCGTCGGAGACCCTGAACGTGTTCGCCTTCAAGACCGGTTTCGAGTTCTTCAGGGCGGGCTACGCGGCCACGCTGCTGATCTTCCTGCTGGTGGCGGTGCTGGGGGTGGCGGTGCTGCTGAACATGACGCGTCGGAGTCCGTCGTGAGCGCCGTCGGCACCGGGGCGCGCAGGCGGAGCCAGGCGACGCCGGCCGGGGATCGGCGCCGCAGGCGGATCCGCACGCTCCTCATCTACCTTCTGATGGCCGTGGTCCTCGTCATCATGCTCTTCCCCTTCTACTGGATGATCCTTACCAGCCTGCGGAGCCAGGTCGACAACACCAGCCCGGTGCCGGTGTGGTTCTTCAGGCCGACGCTGGAGAACTACCTCAACGTCATCCGCCAGAACAACTTCCTCGCCTACACGTGGCACTCGCTGATCATCGCCACGCTCGCCACCGGGCTCGGTCTGGTCCTGGGCCTGCCCGCCGCCTACTCCATCGCGCGCTACAAGCAGAACGGGCTCGCGTTCGCCATCCTGATGGCCCGCCTCACGCCGTACATCACGTACCTGGTGCCCTGGTACATGGCGTTCCGGGCGCTTCACCTGATCGACACCTACGTGGCCCTGACCGCCACCCACCTGATCGTGGGGATGCCGCTGATCATCTGGATCATGATCAGCTTCTTCGAGGAGGTGCCCCGCGACCTGGAGGAGGCGGCCTACGTCGATGGCGCCAGCCGTTTCGGGACCTTCACCCGCATCGTCCTTCCCCTGTCGACGCCCGGCATCGTGGCGGCGAGCATCCTGTCGTTCATCTTCAGCTGGAACCAGTTCCTCTTCAGCCTGGTGCTGTCGGGCCCGAACACCAAGCCCGTGCCGGTGGCGGTGTTCAACTTCATCAGCTACGGGCAGATCAACTTCGGCGGCCTCGGTGCTGCGGCCGTCCTGATCACCCTTCCCGTGGTGCTGTTGACGCTGGTCATCCAGCGCTACATCGTGACGGGGCTGACCATGGGGGCGGTGAAGGGATGAGCGGCGGCAGCTAGTCACGGTCATCAGCGGCGTCGACCTCGGCGATGTCTCGCCCGTCAGGCGGCACTCCCCGCGAGGCCAGCCCCGCCACCGCCCGCCGGACGGATGCGGCCACGCCCAGCCGGCCCACGTCCACCGTGACGGCGTCCGCCGGCTCCTCCAGATCGCGGAACTGGCTCTCCAGCATGGCCGCTCGCATGTAGTGGCCTCGCCGCGCTCGCATCCGGTCCAAGATGGTGTCGAAGTCGCCCTTCAGGTACACGAAGTGCACCCGCGCCATCGGTTCGGCCCGCTCCAGCTCCTGCCGGTAGCTGGCCTTCAAGGCCGAGCATGCGAGCACCAGCGAGCGCCCTTCCGAGGCGCGTTCCTCGATGAGCCGACGCAACCGCGCCAGCCAAGGTCGTCGGTCCTCGTCGGTGAGTGGCGTGCCGCGCGACATCTTGGCGATGTTCTCGGGCGGATGGTAGGCGTCGGCGTCGGCAAAGTCGAAGCCGAGCCGGGACGCCAGGCGCCTTCCGACGGTCGTCTTGCCCGACCCCGAGACTCCCATCACCACCACGGCGTCTGGCACGAGTCAGGAGTTCCGCAGGCGGAACAGGTGCTCACCGGCGTTCTCGACCAGCAAGCGGCCCTCCGCCTCGCGGTCGCGCCAGTCCTCCGGGTCGAGGGTGGTGGGGTCGCGGTAGCCGAGGTTCACGGCGCGGCACTCCGCCTCCGAGATGCCGGTGGCGAGGGTCACCTGGACGCGCGGACGCTCCACCCCGTCCTCGAACGTGCCGGCGCCCTTCACATGGGTCGAGTGCGCCAGGACCGCCCACGGCATGGCTTCGAAGCGCTCCCACTGCGCGGTGAAGTAGTCGCGCACGTGGTAGCCGACCTGCCGGATGAGGTGGCCGTGGACCGTGCTGATCTCCGTGAGTTGCGGAGCGTAGATGATCACCTCGCCGCCGTCCTCGACCACCGGTTCCGTCTTGTACATGGCCTTCGCCGCCGTCCACAACTCGCGGTACATGGGTGCCGGCATCGATAGCACCGAACGGAAGGGCCGCGGCTTCCAGACGATGTTCAGCTCGGCCGAGAGGTCGGCCGCAACCTCCCAGGCCCGGACCAGGTCCCCGAGGTAGAGCCCGCGGAGCACATCGCCCTCCATCACCAGCGCCGCCAGCGTCACCGGCCGCTCGGCCGTGACCCACTCGGCGGCCCGATGCAGCACGCGCCGGACGGCGGTGTCCTTGACGCCGATGGTGGCGTGGCTGGTGGCCAGCGCACCGAGCCAGTGCGTGCTGTCGATGATATCGGGCCCGGCGATCCCGGGGACGAGGTACTTGGCGCCGCCGGAGAAGCCTGCCACCTCGTGGGGGAACACGGGACCGACGATGAAGACGTGGTCGTAGTCGCGGATTCGGCGGTTCAGGCGTACCGCGGTGGCGCGCGTGACGAGGCCGCCGGTGAGCGTCGCCATCTCCGCCTCGTCGAGGGTGCCGACGGTCACCAGGGCCTCGTCGTCCTGCCATGCGTGGTTGAACACCCGGCTCTTCGGGGTGCGCTGCGCTCGCTCGGCCCTGTCCATACCAACCAGCTGGGCGATCGCGTCCTCGCTCATGGGCGGGTGCGTGCCGAGCGCGATCAGGTAGTCCAGCGCGGCCACGCGCTCTCCGAGGACGTCGTAGAGGAGTCGATAGAGCATGGCGATGGGCGCGCTTCGGGTGGCGTCCGGGATGATGACGAGCGCTCGCAGCCCGTCGATGGGAGCCCGGTCCAGCCCTCGCCTCAGCGTCCGCGCGAGGTCCTCCTCCGTGAGGGCGCCGGCGGCGTTGGCCACGCCGACGACGCCGGGGGGCAAGGGACGTTCCGTCACGACGGCCCGATCCGCCCTTCCTCGGCGGACGCGCCCGCCACCGTCAACGTCTCCAGCGCGACGCCGTGCAGAACGCTCCTCGCGCGCTCGTACACGGCCCGGTGATGGGGGGCGTCGCCGCTCGCTTCCCACGTCGACCTGAGGGCCCGGTAGAGCGCGCTACCGATGTTGAGCTTGACGACTCCGAGCTCGCGCGCAGCGACCACGTCTCGCGGTGGGATCCCACTTCCGCCGTGCAGGACCAACGGGCCAGCGACGCGCTCGCGGATGGCGTGCAGGGCTTCGAGATCCAGACGGCTCTCGCGGCCATGCTCGCTACCCACCGACACCGCCACCATGTCCGCGTCGCCTTCCTCGAACAGGCGGAGAGCGTCCTCCGGGCGCGTCGCCGTCGCACGACCGTGGTCGAAGCTCTCGGCCGCCACCTCCACGGCCGCGCCCATGGCGTGCGCCACTTCCGCGATGCGGCGCGTCTGCGCGACGATGTCGTCCAGGGGCAACCCCGCTCCATCGAACATGACCGAACCGTAGCCGGCCCGAAGGCAGGCCATCGCCATCTCGAAACCCCGGCCATGATCCAGGTGCAGGAGGACGGGAACGGACATGCGCTCGGCGAACGCGCGCACCAGCGCCGCCATCGCGAAGGGCGGCACCTGCTCGAGGTCGGTCGGGTAGGTCTGCACGATGACGGGGGCCGCCGCCTCCTCCGCCGCCTCCACGCACGCACGCACCATCTCGGCGCTGCAGACGTTGAACGCCGGCAGGAGGACCCGGCGGTCGAACGCTTCGCCGATGAGCTCGCGACCGTCCTCGACGAACGGCATCAGGAACCTCGTGGCATCCGCACAGCGCGCACCCTAGAACCCCCCATGGTCCTGGATGAACGCCAGGGCCTCGTCCTCGTAGGCGTTGAAGTTGGCGCAACCGTGCCGCGTCACCACGATGGCTCCGCAAGCGTTTCCCATGCGTGCGGCCCTGTACCAGTCCCACCGCCTGGCGCGCCCGTAGATGACGCCGGCAGCGAAGGCGTCGCCTGCGCCCAACACGTTCATCACCTCTACACGGAAGCCCGGCACGGCGGTCACGGTGCCATCGTCGAGGTGCACCGTGCAGCCTGCTGCGCCGCGCTTCACCAGCAGCGCCTCCGGGCCCGGACGCCTCGCCAGCATCGCGTCGATGTTCGCCGCCACGTCACCCCGGATGATCGGGGCGGAGATCTGCTGGTCGAAGATCTCGATGTCGGCCGGATCGACCAGCATGGCCGCGTTGATCTCCTCCTCGGTGCCGAAGACCACGTTCGCGTTCGGCAGCAACGCGCGCACCGCCAGCCCGAAGGCGCGGGGGTCGTGCCACTGGTCCGCCCGGAAGTCCAGGTCGAGGTACACGGTCACGCCCGCTCGTCGCGCCTGCTCCGCGGCGAAGAACGCCGCCGAGCGGCTCGGCTCGGCGTACAGGGCCGTGGCCGAGATCTCCAAGGCGTCCGCTTCGGCGATCGGCGCCGCCGCCACGTCGTCGATCGTCAGCGCCATGTCGGCGCAGTTGTCGCGGTAGTACACCAGTGGGAAGCGGTCCTTCTCGATGCCGAGCAGCACCGCACTGGTCCGCTTGCCCGGTTTGACGGGGATGTATCGCGTCTCGACCCCTTCCCGGTCGAGGAAGTGGCGGATGAAGTCGCCGACCTTGTCCTGCCCCACCGCGGTCAGCAGCGCCACCTGGAGCCCGAGCCGGCGCGCTCCCACCGCGATGTTGGTCGGGCTCCCGCCCACGTACGCCGCGAAGCTGGTGATCGCTTCGAAGGGAGCGCCCACGTCGTTGCTGTAGAGGTCGATGGACGACCGCCCCAGGGTGATCAGGTCGAAGTGCTGGGTCGTCACGTCACCGCCTGCCTCAGAACTGCCGGCTCCAGCTCGCCGGCCAGCGCTCGATCACGACCTTCGTCTGCGTGTAGAACTCCACGCCATGCCGGGCCTGGGCGTGCAGGTCCCCGAAGAACGACTCGCCCCAACCGCTGAACGGGAAGAACGCCATCGGCGCCGCGACCCCCAGGTTCACGCCGATGTTGCCGGCGCGCGCTCTCGTGCGGAACTCGCGTGCAGCGGCACCCGACGACGTGAACACGCACGCCTGGTTCCCGAAGCTCCTGGCGTTCACCAGCTCGATCGCCTCGTTCAGGTCCTCCGCGTGCATCAGGCTCAGCACCGGTCCGAACACCTCGGTCCTCGCCAGCGTGCTCGCCGGGTCGACCTCGTCCACCACCGTCGGGTGGACGAAGTAGCCGTTCCGGTACTCGTCACCGTCCACAGCTAGGCCGCGACCGTCCACCAGCAGCTTCGCGCCCTCCTTCGTCCCCTGGTCCACCAGGCCCGAGATGCGTTCGCGGGAAGCTGCAGTGATCACCGGCCCCATCTGGACGCCCTCGGCAAGTCCGAAGCCGACCTTGCGACTCAGCGCGTCCTGGACGACCCGCTCTTTGAACCCCTCCCTGGCCTCGCCCACCGTGATCACCACGGAGGTAGCCAGGCAGCGCTGACCGGCGCACCCGAAGGCGCTGTCGGCCAGGATGCGGGTGCCCATGTCCAGGTCCGCATCCGGCAGGATCACCGCAGGGTTCTTCGCGCCCCCCTGGCACTGCGCCCGCTTGCCGTTCGCCGTCGCGCGACGGTAGATGTACTTCGCCACCGGCGTCGACCCCACGAACGACACGGCCTCCACCAAGGGATGGTCCAGGAGCGCGTCGACCGTGTCCTTCCCGCCGTTCACCAACCCCAGCACGCCCTTCGGGAACCCCGCCTGCTCGATCAGCCGGAACAGGACCTGGGTTGTCATCGGCACCCGCTCGCTGGGTTTCAGCACGAAGGCGTTGCCGGTCGCCACCGCGTAGGGCAGGAACCACAACGGGATCATCCCGGGGAAGTTGAACGGCGTGATCGCCGCTACCACCCCCAACGGTTGCCGGAAGACGTGCTCGTCGATCCCTCGCGCCACGTCCTCGTTGGTCCATCCCTGGACAAGGCTGGGCATCCCACACGCCACCTCGACGTTCTCGATGCCGCGTTGCAGCTCGCCCTTGGACTCCCCGAAGGTCTTGCCGCACTCGAGCGTCGTCGTCCGGGCCAGCTCGTCCAGGTGCTCCTCCAGCAGCACCTTCAACCGGTAGAGCGGCTGGACCCGTTCGACCACCGGCACCTCGCGCCAGGACCGGTAGGCCCGGTCTGCCGCACGCACGACCTCGTCGACCTCCGACGCGGCGCTGAGGGGTACGGACGCCAGAACCTCGGCCGTTGCTGGATTCACAACGCCCTGGTAGGCGTCCGCGGTCGAGCGCTTCCACTCGCCGGCCACGAAGTTCAGGAGGACGTGCTCATCCGGGTTGGACACCGTCGACCGCCTTTCGCCCCTTGGCGCCTGGCGCCCCGCCGTTCCGTGGGGTGAGGATCACCTTGGCGCCCTGCTTCGACCGCACTGCGCTCAGTGCCTCGTCCCAGTGCTCGAGCGGGAAGTGGTGGGTGATGATCGCTGTGCCGTCCACCTGGCGGCCCGCCAACAGCTCCAGCGCTCTCGGCCAGGCTGTCGGCACCGAGGCGTTGGTGCCGGTGACGGTCAGCTCCTTGTAGCAGACGACGTCCTGGTCGAGCACGATCGGTTTGCCGTAGAGCCCCATCTGGCAGTAACGACCGCCCTTGCCGACGATGTCGAGCAGCATCGACGCGGCCGGCCCGGCCCCCGAGCACTCGATGACCACGTCCGCGCCGTCGACCGCCAGTGCGTCGCGGGCAGCTCCGCTGGCGTCCTCCACCGAATCTACGTCGATGACGGCGTCAGCGCCCAGGGAGCTGGCCAGCCGCAGTCTCGCGGAATCCTGATGCGTCCCCAGCATGACGGCGCTCGCGCCGGCCGCCCTGACGAGTTGGAGGGTCAGCAACCCGATGGGTCCGGGACCGGCGATCGCCACGCGATCGCCAGCGGTGACGCCCGCTACGCCCAGCACGCCGTGGACGGCGCAGGCCAGCGGTTCGGTCAGAGCGGCCTGCTCGAGCGGCAACTCGTCGGGGACCCGCAACAGGTTCTTCGAGGGGACGACCAGGTAGCGCGCGAAGGCGCCGTCCTCCTTGGAGCCGATCGAACGCCGATCGGCACACAGGTTCGGCCGTCCACGGCGGCACTGGAGACAACGACCGCAGGTGTAGAAGTAGGTCTCCGACGTGACGCGATCCCCGACCGACCATCCGTCCACGCCCTCGCCCAGCTCCGCGATGGTGCCGGCCAACTCGTGGCCCAACGTGACCGGAGGGCGCGTCGGGAACTCGTCCTCGACGATGTGCACGTCGGTCCCACAGATGCCGGCAGCAGCCACCTCGATCACCACCTGGTCCGGCCCCGCCGTCGGCTCCTCCACGTCCACGACCGAAACGTTGCCCTTGCCGCTCGCCATCTTGCGGACCGCTCGCATCCTCGGACCTCCCGATGCGTTGTCAGGAACCGTGTCACGTCCTCCGCACGGCGTCGGCGTCTCGGTACGTTCCGCTTCGAGGGAACGCCGTTCGGTGCCGGCTCAGCGTCGCTGCCCTGTACTCCGATCGTATAGAGGCGTGCGGCGGTGCCCCCCTCGGTCATCACGCCTGGCACGACACCGCTCGGCCCTGAACGAAACCTGCGGTCCTTGGCGGTGGACATCCGCCCGTTCCCGCTCGGAAGCGTCGCAGCGGCCGTCGTTCCCCCTTGCAGGTCCGTCGTCGCGGAGCACCGGCTCTCGCCCCGCCGTCGTGCCCTCTTCGGGAACGCTTGCTAGCATGGCCCTCAGTCCCACGATCCGAGGAGGGCACGAGGCATGGCCATCGCTACGACCTTCGCGCCGACGCACCGGTTCCGGGTCGGCGCATGATCGACCCCCAGGATCTCCGCAAGGTGCGGGTCTTCGCCGATCTCTCGGACGGCGAGCTGCGATGGTTGGCCGACCACGGCGAGGTCCGCACCTTCGAGCCCGACGAGCCGCTGTTCGCCGAGGGGGACGTCGTCGACAGCATGGTCGCCTTCCTGGAGGGCGAGGTCCGGGTCCGGAAGGAGCAGGGACCGCCCGATGGAGGCGCCGTCGTACAGCGAGCCGGCGACATCGGCGCGAAGCTGCCCCTCTCGCGCATGACGAAGAGCGTGCACACGGCGCGGGCCCTGACCCGTACTCGCGCCGCCTTCTTCCATGAAGGCGTGTTCCCCGCCATGCTCGAGCGCATCCCGCAGCTCCAACTGCGCCTGGCCGCCGTCATGGTCGACCGCTCCCGAGATTTCGCTCGCCAGGACGAGCAGCGCGAGAAGCTCGTGAGCCTCGGCAGGCTCGCTGCCGGCCTCGCCCACGAGCTCAACAACCCGGCAGCGGCCGTCCAGCAGCGGGCCGAGGTGCACGCGAAGCGGCTCGACGACCTCAGCGCGCTCGCCCTGCGGGCGCTCGATCCGGACGCCGCGGCGACGTTGCAGGGCCGGGTCCGCGCCCTTCTCGGCGCCGACGCCGCCGGTGCCTTGCCGGTCATGGACGCGCTCGAGCGGAGCGACGCCGAGGACGCTCTCGCCGGCTGGCTCGCGGACCACGGCGTGCCCGACCCCTGGGTGGCGGCCGAGGCCCTCGTCGGCGCCGGACTGACCACGGTGGACGTCGAGAACCTGACCGACGGCCTCCCGGGAGACGCCGTGGCCGCCGGCCTGGAGTGGCTGGCCGCGGACCTCGCGCTCCGACGCTTGGGAGCCGACATCGCCGACGCCGCGCGGAGGATCGTCGAGCTCATCACCGCCGTCAAGGGCTACTCCAACATGGACCGAGCGCCGCGCAGCTCCGAGATCGACCTGAACGAGGGCCTCCGCTCCACCCTCACCATGCTGAGTCACGAGCTCCGCGCCAAGAACGCCGAACTCCGGACCGAGCTCGACCCCGGCACCCCGCACGTGACCGGCAACCCCGGCGAGCTCAACCAGGTCTGGACCCACCTCATCCACAACGCCATCGACGCCATCGACGAGGGCGGCGAGATCACCGTCCGCACCTCCGGACGGGCGGGACGTGCCGTGGTCGAGGTCCTCGACGACGGCCGCGGCATCCCCGCCGACGTCCAGGCCAAGGTCTTCGACCCCTTCTTCACCACCAAGGGCGTCGGCAAGGGCACCGGGCTGGGGCTCGACGTCGCACGCCGCATCGTGGAACGCCACCTGGGCGAGGTGACCCTGGAGTCGAAGCCGGGGCGCACGCGCTTCGAGGTGCGACTGCCGGCATCGGGGCCTACAGATCGCGTCGGGGAGGGCTAGCGGCGCCGCCGCCCTGCGGCGTCAGCCGGCCTCGGCGTCCTCGCCGGCGTCGCGCGCGCACGCCAGGGTGGCGCCGAGGTCGGCCAGGCCGAGCGCGCGGTAGAGCTCGGCGTAGCGGCAGCGCTCAGTTCGCCTTGGTCAGCATGATGGTGGTCTGGTCGCCGGTGTCGCCGTACTTGCTGTAGCACGGGAAGGGCAGGTCCTCGGCCAGCGCCATCTCGATGGGGGCGCTGCCGTCGTCCATCTCCATGCGCAGCACCACGCACTCGTGGCCGGCGATGGTCTCGGACTTGTCCATGTAGATGCTGCCCATGCCGGCGACGCGCACCGGCTCGGTGCGCACGTGGATGTCCTCGTTCCCGAGCAGCATCGGGAGCATCATGAAGGCCGGGCCGTAGAACACCATCATGGGGCCGAGGGCGAGCGTCCCGAGCATCGAACCGCCGAGCGCGGCGGTCGACAGGTCATCGTGGGCCACCCCCGTCTGCGTCACCGTCATGGTGGTGGAGGTGTCGTAAGTGTCGCCCTTCTGGGTGATGGCGATGGTGATGACGGCGGTCTGGGGTCCGTCGGAGGTGTCGACGGTGAGGTCCCAGCTGTAGGTGTGGTTCCCGGTCGGGAAGGCGTCCGGGTTCCAGGTGAAGGCCAGGGCGCTGCCGGCGGCCAGCAACGCCACTGCGACGACCGTGCGGATGGCTCGGCGCATAGGTTCCCCCTCCTCGAGGTTGGACCCAGCCTAGCGCCGAGCGCGGGATCCGGCGCTGACGGTTGTACCGAAGCGCAGACACACGCCGGCTCCGCCGGCGCTCATCCGCCGTCGAGCGACAACGACGTGGCCGCCTGCCAGCGGCCGTCGGCGCCGTGCCGGTAGGGGACCCACAGCAACCCCACGTAGCGGGTGGCGATGCCGGTGCTCTTGGCGAGCACGCGGACGGGCTCGAGCTCCAGCGCGTCGGCGTCGGGCAGCTCCAGCTCGGCCAGCTCGCGCTCGAGCTCCGCTTGCAGGTCGGTGAGCTGCGCCCGCACCTGCTCGGCCGCCTCGCGGGCGCGCTGGGCGTCGGCCGCCTCCTTGGGCAGCCGGTTGACGCTCTTCAGGGCGGTGCTCACGCGCGACGCCGACACCGTCCTGCGCCCCAGGAACGACCCCAGCAGCGCGGTGCCGACGCTGATGGCGGCGTCCATCTTGCGCTGGCCCGCCTGCTGCGCCTCGCGCTGCACCGTGCGCTCGGCGCGCGCCAGGCGCTCGGACAGCGTGGTCATCTTGGCGTCGTAGCGTGCGCGCAGCTTCTCGCGGGCGTCGTCGCGGGCCTCGCGCGCGGCCTGCAGGCAGCGCACCCGGAAGTCGCGCTCGCTCTCGCCCACCTTGCTCAGCAGCTTGGGTGCCTTGCAGCGCAGCAGCGTCAGGCCCTCGGCGGTGCGCACGTGGCGCTCGAAGAGCTGGGTCCACGCCTTGATGGCGTCGCCGTCGAGGGTCACCTCGGGCAGCGCGCCGAAGGTCACGTCGGGGCGCGGCTCGCGCTCCAGGGCGTTGAGGTCGATCGTGACCTCGCGGCCGTCGGCCCAGGTGATCGGCACCGGGCCGTCGACGGGTTCCACGATGCGCGCGACGTTGCGCTGTTCGTCGACGCCCAGGGTCTGCTGGCTGTAGGCCACGTCGGCGACGCCGGCCACGTGCAGCAGGTAGCGAACGCCTTCGGCGGAGCCCGCGAGCGGGGCGAAGAGCTGCGGGACGTCGGGGGGCAGCACGGGCGGGCGGCCCTCGGTCGGGTCCGCCTGGGGGGCCGCCGCCTGGGGGGCCGCCGCCTGGGTGGACGCCTGGGGGGCCGCCTGGGGCGCGGCCATCGGGGTTCCGGTCGGTGCGGCAGCAGCCGTGGAAGCAGCCGCGGAAGCAACAGCGACCGCGCCGGCCGCCGTGGTCGCCTGCGCCGCCGGCAGCCGCCGGACCTGCTCGCGCGCCAGCGGGCCCGCCAGGTACGACATGGCCCAGCGCGTCTGGAACAGCACCGGCTGCTTCTCGTGGACGTTGTGCAGCAGGAAGGTGCGCTTGGGCAGCCCGCTGATCATGGCGTCGAGCTCGGCGGGGGCGGCGGCCCCGGCGGCGGCGCTGCTCAGGCCGTCCATCACGCGCGCCTTGTCGCGCTCGGTCTGCAGGCGGCCGATGAACCAGGTGCCGGCGTTGGACAGCCCCTTGTAGTCGAGGTCGACCGGGTTCTGCGTGGCCAGCGCCAGCCCCACCCCGAAGGCGCGCGCCTGCTTGAGCAACGTCAGCAGCGGCTTCTTGGTGGGCGGTTGCGCCACCGGCGGCATCAGGCCCACCAGCTCGTCGATGTACACCAGCGCCCGCAGGCTCGACGTCCCCTGCTGCGAGCGCGTCCAGGCCACCACCTCGTTGAGCAGAAGCGACAGGAAGAAGATGCGCTCGGCCTCCGACAGGTGGGCGATGGTGAGCACCGCCACCCGGCCCTGGCCGTTGGGCCGATAGAGCAGGGCCTGCAGATCCAGGGCGTCGCCCTGCGTCCACACCTCGAAGCCGGGGGCGGCCAGCAGGTTGTTGAGCCGCAGCGCCAGCCCCATGCGGTCCTTGGCGGGGTAGACGGTGTCGAGGTCCATCACGCCGATCCGCTTGACCGGCGGACGCTGGACCTCCTGGATGAGGTCGGCGATGCCGAGATCGCGGCCCTGCCGCCAGGCGTGCTCGAGCAGCGTCGACAGCAGGATGTGGTCGCGGCTGGTGAGCGGGTCGGCGTCGATGTCGAGCAGCGTCAGCACCGCCGTGACGGTGGTCTCGAGGCGTTCGCCGAGCAGGTCGGCGTCGGCCAGCACGGCCGCGCTCGGCGCGGCGAAGGAGCGCAGCACCGACAGCGGCCTCCCGGCGCTGGATCCGGGGGTGTAGATGCGCAGGTCGGCGGCCTCGCGCAGGCGCGCGATCCGCTCGGGCTGCATCCCCCACGAGGCCAGCCCGTCGCGCCAGGTCTGCGCCTGCTGCTCGGCGTAGGCGGCGCGGGTGAGGCCCTGGCGTTCGGCCTCGCCGCCGTCGACCCAGGGCTCGAAGTCCTGGGGCCTCAGCTCGGGGAAGGCGAGCGCGAGGTTGGTGAGATCCCCCTTGGGGTCGATGGCCAGCACCGGCACCCCGTCGATGGCGGCCTCCTCGATGAGGTCGATGCCGAGGCCGGTCTTGCCGCTGCCGGTCATGCCGACGATGACGGCGTGGGTGGTGAGGTCGTTGGCGTCGTAGAGCAACGCCTGCTCGGTGAGTCGGTGGTCGTCGGGCTCCACTTCGCGGCCCAGGTAGAACGCACCCAGCTTCTCGAAGTCCACGCCGTCCTCTCCCCTCGATCCCGTGTCCCCGTAGTCTAGCCGTGGGCGGGGGGTGGGGCCGTGGCGCCTTCGCTCGCGCGACCGCGGCGCGGCCCCAAACCCTTGACGAAAGACACCTTTCGAAAGTAATCTTTCGATATGGCTCCCGAGCCCCGCGACACCGTCGAGCTCACCGACCCGCGCGCGCTGCGCGCCCTGGCCCATCCCACGCGCCTGAAGCTGGTGGCGCTGCTGCGCCGGCACGGCCCGATGACCGCCACCCAGGCCGGCGAGCGCCTCGGCGAGAGCCCGGCGAGCTGCTCCTACCACCTGCGTCAGCTCGCCGCCTGGGACCTGGTCGAGGAGGCCGGCGGCGGCCGCGGTCGCGCGCGGCCGTGGCGGGCGACGGCGCGCTCGACCTCGTGGCAGATCACCGGACCCGAGGTGGCCGAGCCCAGCGCCGCCCTCAGCGCCATCGTCGCGCGGTCCCAGATGGACGAGATGCTGCGCGCCATCGACCGCCTGCCGACCGAGGCACCGGCCTGGCAGCGCGCCCAGCAGCTCACCGACACGCAGCTCGTGCTCACGCCCGACCAGCTCGAGGAGCTCGGACGGCGCCTGCTGGAGCTGTTCGAGGCCTACCGCGACCTGCCGGAAGCCTCCGGAGCGCGACGCGTCGGCCTGTTCTTCGCTGCGTACGCGCTCCCCGACGAGGCCTCCTCGCTTCGCAAGGACGCCTCCTTGCTGCGCAAGGAGGACGCATGATCCCCAAGCTGCTGCGCGAGCTCCCGAACTTCCGGCGCTACTGGACCGGCCAGACGGTGTCGCTCTTCGGCGACCAGGTGTCGCTGATCGCGGTGCCGCTGGTGGCGGTGCTGGCGCTGCACGCCGGACCGGCCGAGATGGGCTACCTGACCGCCAGCATCCTCGCGCCGAACCTCCTGTTCGCGCTGCACCTGGGTGCCTGGATCGACCGGCGCGGGCGCCGCCGTCAGGCGATGATCGCCGCCGACATCGGCCGCGGCCTGCTGCTGGCGACCATCCCGGCGGCCTACGCGCTGGGCGTGCTCACCTTCGCCCAGCTGCTGATCGTCGGCTTCCTGATCGGCACCCTGAGCGTGGTGTTCGCGGTGGCCCAACCCACGCTCTTCACGGCCATCGTGCCCCGCGAGCACTTCGTGGAGGCCAACCAACTGCTGCACGGCAGCCGTGCCTTCTCCTACGTCTCCGGCCTGAGCGTCGGCGGCATCCTGGTGCAGCTGCTGACGGCGCCCCTGGCCGTGCTCGCCGACGCGCTCTCCTACGGCGTGTCGGCGCTCTACCTGCGGCGGGTGGAGGCGGTCGAGCCGCCCACCGAGCCGCCCGCGCCGGGCCAGTTGGTGGCGGGCGCGCGCTTCATCGCGCGCACCCCGGTGCTGTGGGCAGGACTGGTCTCGGTGGCCACCATCAACCTCTTCAACTTCGGCTTCCAAGCGCTGTTCGTGCTCTACGTCACGCGTGAACTCGAGGTGACCCCGGCCGCCCTGGGGATCGTCATGGGCTCCGCCGCGGTGGGTGGGCTGCTGGGTTCGTTCGCCACCGGCCCCGCCGTGAAACGGCTGGGCCTCGGCCCGACCCTGGTGCTCGGGACCTTCCTGTTCACGGCGCCGCTGCTGCTGGTGCCGCTGGCCGGCGGCCCGCACCTGCTGGTGCTGGCGCTCTTGTTCCTGAGCGAGTTCCTGTCGGGGTTCGGGGTGATGCTGCTCGACATCGCGGCCGGCACCATCCACCAGGCGATCGTGCCCGACCGTCTGCGCTCGCGCGTGGCGGGCGCGCACATGCTGGTGAACAACGGGGTACGGCCGATCGGCTCGCTGCTCGGCGGCGCGCTGGGTGCCGTCCTGGGGCTCCGGCCCACGCTGTGGCTGGTGACGGCCGGCGCCCTGCTGGGGGTTCTGCTCCTGCTGCCGTCGCCGGTACCGCGGCTGCGCGAGCTGCCCGAGACGGCGGAGTAGCGCCGGCTCGGCGAGGGGCCGGGCCGCGGCGGTGGGGAGCGCCGCGGCCCGGGCCGGCTCAGCCTTGGTCCTCCTCCCGCACCCAGACCATCGCCCACGACCGGAACGACGGCAGCGTCAGGACGGCGTCCGCGGCGTCGACGTGGGGCTCGAGCGCCACCATGGCCGGCGCGTCGTCGGGCGAGGCGAAGCGCACCGTGGGCGCCGAGGCGCTCCGCCGCTGCAGCTTCACCCGCACGCCCTCCAACGCGGTCATGGGGAGCTTGCCGGAGTCCCAGCGATCGTCGGTCTGGGACGAGAGGTCGATCAGATGGATCACCAGGCCGTGCACGGTGCGCACCACCCGCACCCACAGGCTGCCGGCCTCGGCGTCGGTCGCGACCGGTACCGGCGCGGACACCGTGATCTCCTGGTTGATGCCGCCGGTCACCGTGCGGGTGATGTCGACGGCCGAGGGGTCGAACAGCAGGTCGCCGTAGCGCACCGCGAAGTCGTAGCTGCGGCGCGTGGCGGCGTAGCTGTCGGCGCCGAGCTCGGCGTGGTCGACGTAGTACGCCTCGGTCAGCACCGCGTGCTCCTCGCCGTGCAGGAGCGCCGTGCCGCCGTGCGACCAGGCGGTGGCCTGCAGCAGGCGCTCGGCCAGGTTGGCCGGCGCCTCGCCGCCCTGGTAGCACGACAGGTAGGCGGCCAGGATGGGCGTCTTGTCCGGGCCGAAGGCGCGGGCGCGGTCGATCAGGCCGGCCGCGTGCGCCAGCCTCGTGTGGGGCGGCCAGACCTCGATGTAGGTGGCGTCCTGGTCGGCGCTGGCGGTCGCCCAGGTGGGGAAGTCGTTGACGTTGTTGAAGATCAGGTGGGCCTCGGGCAGGTCCGCGGCCAGCCGGTCGATGAGCGCCGGGAAGGCGGAGGCCAGGTCGACGACGCTGCCGTCGCGGCGCAGCGCCCACTTGGGGGCTCCGTACTGGTCGAGGTGGAAGCCGGCGAAGCCGACCTCGCGCAGGGCGGCCCGCAGCTCGCCGGAGAGGTGGGCCAGCCAGCGCTCGTTGGAAGGATCGACGTACCACAGGTAGTCGTCGCCGAAGACCATGGGGGAGCCGTCGGCATGGCAGAGCCCCGCCTCGCGCCAAGAAGGCCAGGCCTCGCGGCCGGCGGCGTACACGGCGGCGTAGCCGATCGGCAGCGAGCCGGCGTCGTGGACGGCCTGCGCCAGGCGCTTGACGGTGGCGAGCGACAGCGTCTGCCCCAGGCTGTCCTGGAACAGGTCGGCCGGCGGCAGCAGCTCGGCGTGCCGGTACATCCAGTCGTAGAACTGCACGGCGTTGAGGTGCAGGCGGCGGACGTTGTCGGCCACGCCGGCGACCTCGCGCCCCTCCTCGTAGTGCGACACGAAGCCGTAGCGGGGGCGCTCGAGCGGGTCCTCCAGCACGTCCACGGCGGTGCGCGCCCCGGGCGCCTCCACCCCGTAGCCGCCCTCGGGCTGCGCCGGGAAGTGCGCCATGGTCTGGCCGGGGGCCAGCGCGGTGGTGGCGACCAGCCGGTCGAGGTGCCACAGCTGCAGTTCGACGGCGCCGACGGCGCCCCGGACCTCGACGACGATGGCTTCGCCGGGGGCGAAGGTAGCCTTGGTGGGGATCAGTTCCATCAGGTGAGGGCCCTCTCCGCGAGCAGGTACATGGCGTGCGACCACAGCAGCGGCGTCGCCACCGGACCCCAGCGCTCCACCCACTCCGCGATCATCTCCGGCGTCTGGGCGCACCCCGTCACCTGCTCGGGCAGGTCGCCGTCGGCGGTGGCCTGGGCGCGCACCCAGTCCTGGGCGGCGATGGCCGCGGCGGTGTTGCCGGCGACGGCGTCGTGCCAGGCCAGCGAGCTGGTGAGCAGCAGCCACTGCCCGCCGCCGAAGTAGGTGTCGCCGCGGTAGCGGTAGATGCCGCCGCCGGGGCCGGACAGGTCGCGGCGCACCGCGTCGACGGTGGCACGGATGACGGGATGGTCGGGCCCCAGCACCCCGAACGGCACCGCCAGCCACAACAGGCTGCCGTCGACGCGCTCGTCCTGGGCGCCGCGCTTGAAGCGCCCGCCCACCGTGAAGCGCTCCATCAGCTCGCTGCGGACGCGGTCGGCGTCGATCTGCCAGCCGGGCTCGTCGAGCAGGCGGACGGCGCCGTCGAAGCCGGCCGCCACGGCGCCCAGCGTCGAGGCGTGCTCGCCGCCGCCGAACTCCTCCCAGCAGTCGAAGCACCTGAGCCCCCACGCCTCGCGCAGGTAGTCGGCGACCAGGCGGACGGCCGGCCGCAGGTCGTCGGGTGCCGGTGCGCCGTCGAGGTGCGCGGCCAGCGCCCACAACCACATGCCGTAGCCGTCGAGCTGGAAGTTCGGCCACGCCTCGTCGCCCTCGGGCTCGAGCTCGCCGTCGAGGGTGTAGCGCGTGGGCGGCATCGCCTCGGCGGGCGGCACCGTGCCGGCGCGCAGCGCGGCGAGCGTCGTCTCGAACAGGCCGCGGTGCGCCTCGACGCTGCGCGCCACCCAGCGGTGGAAGGCCCGGGCGGCGTCGTGATCGCCGGCCGCGTCGAGGGCGTGGGCGCAGAAGCTGCCGTCGCGCAGCCACGAGAACTTGTAGACGTCGAAGGAGGGGCTGGCGATCAGCGCGCCGCTCGGCGCCTGCCCCGCGCGCAGCACCTCGAGGCTGCGCTGCGCCAGCTTGTCCTCCTGGAGGTGGGTCGTCATGCTTTCACGGCTCCGGCTGCGATGCCAGCGACGAACTGCCGCTGGAAGATGGCGAAGATCACCAGCACCGGGGCGATGGCGATCACCGAGGCGGCGAACACCAGGCCCCAACTCGTCGAGTGCTGCCCCTGGAACAGGGCGATGGCGATCGGGAGGGTGTACTTCGACGGGTCGTTGATGATGGTCAGGGCCCAGGTGAACTCGTCCCAGGCCCCCAGGAAGGTGAAGATGGCGGCGGTCGCGAGCGCGGGTCGCGCCAGCGGCAGGATGAGGCGCCAGTAGCGCGTCCAGGGGCCGGCTCCGTCGACCACCATGGCCTCCTCGAGCTCCGACGGGATGTCCTGGAAGAAGCTGTGCAGCAGGAAGGTGTTGAAGCCCAGGTTGCCGCCCGTGTAGAAGGCCACCAGCCCCCACAGGCTGTTGAGGAGGTGCAGATCGCGCGCCAACAGGAACTGCGGGATGAGCATCATCATGGTCGGGACCATCAGCGCGATGAGGATGAGCCCGAACAGGATGGAGCGTCCCGGGAAGCGGAAGCGGGCGAAGGCGTACGCCATCATCGACGACAGCAGCAGCGCGGCCAGGGTGGTGCCGATCGCCACCACGACCGAGTTGAGGAAGTAGCGCGCGAAGCGGTTCGAGGTCCAGGCCGTGACGTAGTTGGCGACGGTGGGGTGCTGCGGGAAGAACTTCACCGGGATCTCGAGCACCATGGCGTTGGGCTTGAACGACGTCGACACCATGTAGGCGAAGGGCAGCAGCATCACCACCACTCCGGCGGTCAGCAGGATCAGGCGCAGCGCCATCAGCGCGCGCCGCTGGTTGCGATCGCCGACGACCATCAGCTCGCCCCCGCCGGGCGCCGGAACAGCCGCATCTGGGCCAGCGAGATGACGAACACGATGAGCGTGAGCAGGAAGGAGATGGCCGAGCCGTAGCCGAAGTCGAGGAACGAGAACGCCTGGCGGTACATGTAGCTGAGCAGCACCTGCGTCTGGTCGACCGGACCGCCGCCGGTCATCAGGTAGACCGAGATGAACACGTTGAAGCCGCCGATCACCAGCAGCACCGTCACGAACGCCACCACCGGCCGGATCGCGGGCAGCGACACCGCGACGAAGCGGTCCCACGCGCGGGCGCCGTCGACGGCGGCCGCCTCGTGGAGCGCTTTGGGCACCCCCTGCAGGGCGGCCAGGAAGACCACCATCGACCAGCCGACGCCCTTCCAGGTCCCGAGGATGCCGAGCGCCACCATGGCCGACCAGCGCGCGCCCAGCCAGTTGATGTTGGTCGGGACGAGGTGGAGGGTGTCGTGGAGGATCCAGTTGACCAGCCCTCCCTCGGTGATGAAGAGATAGCGGAACACCAGCGACACCACCACCCAGCTCGTCACCACCGGCAGGTAGTAGAGCGTGCGGAAGATCGCGCGCGCCGGCATGCGGGCATCGAGCATCACCGCGGCCAGCAGGCCGAGCACGATCTGGGAGGGGACGGTGATCGCCATGTAGAAGCCGGAGTTGGCCAGCGCTCGCCAGAAGATGGGGTCGTGCAGGGCATGGGCGTAGTTCTGCAGTCCCAGGAAGGTGCTGGCCGTGCCCGGGACGATCGCCCAGTGGAACAGGCTGATCTGGAACGCCCGCACGATGGGATAGAGGATCGTGAGCGCGAACAGCGCGAAGCCCGGAAGCAGGAACAGATAGGCGTGCAGGATCTCCCTGCGACGGCGGGCGGAAGGGGGGCGGGGGGAGCCCGCCGTGCGGGCTCCCCCCTTCCGAGCGCTACTGGAGGAGTGCGTCGATCTGGTGGGCAGCATTGGTCAGCGCCTGCTGCACCGTCTCGCTGCCCTGGAAGGCCTTGGCGATCTCGGTGTTCAGCACCTGGTCGATCTGCGGCCACTTGGGCGTGGGCGTGCGCGGCCGCGCGGTGGCGATCTGCTTGAGGTAGGTGGCGTAGTAGTCGTGGATGCTCGGCAGCCAGCTGTCGGCGCTCTTCAGGACCGGCATCTGCCCGGCCTGCGCCATGGCGCGCTGAGCCTCGTCGCTGAGCAGGAAGCGCAGGAAGGCCTCGGCGGCCGCCTTGTTCTTCGACTGCTGGGTCATGACGATGTCCTCACCGCCGACGACGCTGATGCTGCCGCCCGGGCCGGCCGGGATGAGGCTGCCCTCGAGCTTGGTATCGGGGTGGGCGCCGCCGAAGATGGCGAACATCCAGGGGCCGTCGAGGGTCGAGGCGTACTTGCCCTGGAAGATGCCGTCGTAGGTGCCGAGGCCGCCGTTGGGGTTGACGATGATGTTGGGCATCTCGTCGGCCTTGTAGAGGTCGACCAGCATCTGCACCGCGGCCACGCTCTTGGGGCCGTCGAGGTAGCCCGAGGCCTTGGTGTAGGTGTCGTTGGTGAGGCTGCCGCCGCCGGACCAGATCCACGGCAGGATGTTCCAGCCGCCGGTGCCGCCCTCGGCGTAGAGGTACACGCCCTTGGCCTTGGCCGCTGCCGCCATGCTCTTGAGCTCGTCGAAGGTCTTCGGCGGACCGCTCATGCCGAGCTTGGTGAGGGTGGCGGGGTCGTAGACCCAGATGCGGGTGTTGGTGTCGAGCGGCAGGCCGTAGTAGTGGCCCTTCCAGTAGTTGGTGGCCAGCGGGCCCGGGAAGACGCTGTCGGCCAGCGACTTGAAGTCGGACATGCTGGTGTCGAGGGGCGCCAGCACGCCCAGGTTGGCGAGCTCGGGCACCCAGATGATGTCGGAGCGGACCAGGTCGGGGAGCTGGCCGCCGGCCACGGCCGTGACCAGCTTCTGGTGCAGGTCGTTGTAGGGGATGGCAACGTGCTTGACGGTGATGTCGGGGTGTGCCTTCTCGAAGGCGGGGATGATCACCGTCTCGAGCTGCTTCACCTCGGGGCCGTCGGAGCTGTAGGCGGTCCAGAAGGTGACCGTGGTGTTGGCCTGGGCGGTGGCAAGACCGGCCAGGAGCGCTGCCAATGCCAGCCAGATGAAGGGTCTCCGGTTTCGCATGCGTTCGTGCCTTCCTTTCGGGGTGCCGCGGAGCTCCGCGGCGTGCCGGCGCCCCACGTCCCACGCCACCGGCGAGATTCGGATCGACGCTGCCTGGAAGATCTAGTCGATCACCTCCGCCGGATCGGACGCGCCGATGCGCGCCCTGGCCAGGTCGTTGTGCTCGCCGTCGAGCGGGCCGTTGAAGGTCGCCCTGAGCACCAGGCTGGCCGCCCCCACGGCCCACTTGGCGTCGTCCCAAGGGTCGACCTCGACCCGCACGTCGGACACAGCCGGGAAGAGATGGTCCCGCAACCCGCGTTCGAAGCCGGGCTCGAGCCAGGTCCACGCCCGCGTCCCCTCCCCACTGAGGAGGACGCGTTCGGGCGCGAGAACGTTGACGAGGCCGGAGACGGCCCGCCCGAGGACGGCGCCGGCTCGGTCGTAGATTGCCACGGCGCGCGGCTCGCCGGCCTCGGCCAGCGCCAGCAGCCGCTCGATGCCTTCGCCGTCGTGCAGCAGGCCGGCCTCGCGGGCCTGCGCCAGCAGCGCCGGGTCGGCCGCGACGGCCTCGAGGCAGCCGCGCTTGCCGCAGGTGCAGAGCGGGCCGTCCTCGACGACGTTGACGTGGCCGAACTCGCCGGCCCCGCCGCGGAAGCCGCGGTAGATGTCGCCGCCGGCCACGATGCCGAGGCCGACACCGCGGCCGATGGTGACGGTGAGGAAGTGCTCGAAGCGTTCGCCGCGACCGTACAGGCGCTCCCACACCGCCAGGGTGTTGACGTCGTTGTCGACGAACACGGGGGCGTCGAGGCGCTCGCCGAGCACCTGGGCCAGGGGGACGTCGCGCCAGCCCAGCAGCGGCGAGTCGAGCTGGCCGCTGGCGGCGTCGAACACGCCGGCCACGCCGATGCCGACGCCCAACAACGGCGGCGCGTCGGGGGTGCGGTCGAGCCAGCCGTCGAGCAAGGCGGCGAGATGCGCCACGGCGCCGGGCGCGGTGGTGTCGAAGGGCGCTTCGAAGCGCTCGAGGACCTTGGCCGCGAGGTCGGTGCGGACCCCCACGACGTGGTCGGGCGCAACCTTGGCGCCGAACACGGTGGCGGCCTCGACCACCAGCTCGAGCAGGACGGCGGGCCGTCCGCCGCTGGAGGGCGCGGTGTCCGCCTCGCGGATGAGCCCCTGGTCGATGAGCTCCTTGGTGATGCCGGTGACGGTTGCGGAGCTGAGGCCCAGGCGAGCGGCGATGCCCTTGCGGGCGATCGGTCCGGCCGAGGCGACCAGGCGCAGGATGGCGGTGCGGTTGACGTCGCGCGAGAAGCCGGTGCTGGCGATGCGGAAGCTGCGGGGCTCCCTGCCCCGACGCCGGCTCACGGGCGTCCCTCCACGGCCCTCGCCCGACCCGAACGGGATCGGTGAGGGGTGGGCCGGTGCGCGCGAGGGCGCGACGCGGCGACAGGGAACGCGATCGGCACAGAGGTCTCCCGTCCGCCCACGGCGGCCGTGGGCAACGGCCCGGACCGACGCGAGCGACTCCGCTGAAGCGGGACTGCCTAGATGGTTCGGATTCTAAATTTAGTTCCTAGCAAAAGTCAAGCCCGACCCTGGGCCGCCGCCGGGGCTCACGGATCGGGGCTCCGCGGCGGCGCTTGATCGGCGCCGAGGCGCCCCACGCGGACGTCGGCCACGAAGAAGTTCTCACCGTGGACCGGCGATCCCGCCAGGCGCCGCAGCATGGCGAGCTGCCCGACGTGGGTCATGGCGTCGGCCAGCGGGCCCTGCAGGGCGCGCTCGAGGAGCTCGAGTGCGAGGCCCGGCCGCTCCGCCAGCACCGCGTCGAGGTCGGCCAGCATGGCGTGCAGGGCGGCCACCTCGCCGTCCCAGTCGAGCTCGGGATGCGCGTAGTGGAGATCGACCTCGCCGCCGGAGAGCACCTCGCGCAGGTACCCGAGCACCCCCACCATGTGGTGCACGATCGCCCGCGGCGGGCGCACGCCGGCTCCCGCCTCGAGCGCGGCGAAGTCGGCGGGCGCCCCGCGCACGGCCTTCTGGAAGCGGTAGGCGAGGGCGGCGAGCTGGTGGCGGACCAGGTGCGTGGGGGCGGGCTCGGCCATGCCGGAGTGTACGCGAGGCCGATCGAGGACGCCGTTCCGGGTCGGGCTTCCTCCGACAGCGACGGTCGGAGAGCGCCCGACCCCGCAGGCGCGATCCGACGGCTATCACGGGAGGGACGCTGCGACCCGGAGGGGGTCGGAAGGGGTGGCCCATGAGGACAGACAGGACCGCCGTGGGGCTCCTGACGCTGCGGGTCGCGGCCCTCGGCGCGGCGGCCGCGGCGGATCGGCCGCGCGGACCGTCGCGGCGGCGGTGACGCGATGGGACCTCTGGGCTGGATCCTGACGGGACTCGGCGGCCTGCTGGCGCTGCTGTTGGTGGCGCTGGTCCTGCTGCTGGTGGTGCCGGTCCAGCTCGACGCCGTGTGGCGGCGGGAGCGGCGCGCCTTCGCGCTGGCCGGGCCCGGGCTGCGGTTGGGGTACGACCTCGGCGACGGCACCCTCGAGGTCCGCTTGTTCGGCCGCTCGCTGCGGCGCTGGCGTCCGCGGCAGCGCGGCTCCGAGAAGGAGGAGGCGCCGGAGGGCGAGCGCAAGCCGCGCCGCCGCCGCCGCGGACGCGGGCTGTCGCTGAGGAAGCTGGTGGCGCAGCGCCGGGCGGCGCTGCGCGCGGTGGCGGCGTTCTTCCGGCGCCTGCGCTGGCGGAGGCTGCGCATCGATGCCGTGGTCGCCTCGCCGGATCCCGCGCTGACGGGGTGGCTGTGCGCCGCGGCCTACGGCAGCCGCGGGGCGCTGCCACCGCGCTGGCGCGCCGGCGTGGGCCTGCGCGCGGACTTCGGCGCCGAGGCCCCGGCGGTGGAGGCGGAGGCCTCCCTGCGCCTGCAGCCGCTGCAGGTCGCCTGGCTGGGGCTGCGCCTGTGGTGGCTGGTCCGCCGCGCGCGCGTGCCGCGCACGACCGCCGCATCCGCACGGTCGACTCCCGCGCACGAGCCGGCCGGCTGACACCGTCACGACCCGCCCGCGGGGCGGAGGAAGGAACGAGGGATCATGAGCGTACAGGACCTGATGAAGACGCTGGTCGACGAGATCGCCACCGTCGCCAGAACGGAGACCGTGATCGGCGAGGCCATGGTGCTGGGCGAGCACACCGTCATCCCCATCTCGCGCGTGTCGATCGGCTTCGGCGGCGGCAGCGGCGAGGGCGAGGGGACCGATCCCGGCAAGGGCTCCGGCAAGGGCACCGGCGGGGGCGGCGGAGGCGGCGTCAAGGTGGAGCCCGCCGCCTTCATCGTGGTGAAGGGCGGCGAGCTCTCGATCCTGGCAGCGCCGAGCAAGAGGGGGACGCTCGGCGACCTGTTCGAGCACCTCCCCGACATGGTGGAGAAGCTGGCGGAGGCGCAGGCAGCGAGGAAGGGCACGGCGAAGGGCACGGCGAAGGCTGCCGCGCCGACCTCCAGCGCGAAGGACGACGGCTAGGCCGACGCGAAAGGACGTTCGCCCCTAGGCGTTGCGGACCCGAGCGGTCCACCATGCCGCATGGCCGAGGTGTGGACCGCCCGCACGGGCGGCCGCCGCCCGGACGCCCCAACGGCGGCGGCCGCGGGCCAGGGGGGCGCGTGAGCCCCGGCCGTTCCGGGCGCCCGGTGCCGGTGCCGCTGACGGGGCGCACCGAGGACACGCTGCGGGTGCTCTACCTCGGCGTGCTGACGCTGTTGCTGCTCGAGCAGTTCGTGCTGGGCGTGCCCCCGCGCGGTTACCTGGACGTGACGCTGCTGTTCGGCGCCGCTACGCTGGCGTACGGCGTCAGCCGAGCGCGGACCGCGCTCCGCAACGGCGGCGGCCTCTCGGAGTGCACCCGGAGCGTGGTGCCGGTGGCCCTGGTGGGCGCCGGCGTGGGCACCGTCATCGCCGTGAGCGGCGGCGTGGAGTCGACGGCAGGGGCGGTCGCGACCGGCCTGCTGACGTTCGTGGTGGTGCTCCTCGCCGTGATCCTGGGGGCGCAGGCCGTGGTCGACCTGCGACGCCGTCGGCAGAGCGGACCCGACGGACCTCCCTAGTTCGGCCGCCCCCCGCGGCCCTACGCGTGGAAACAGAACGGCGCCCGGCCGGAGCCGGGCGCCACTTCGTGTTCTGGTGTCGGTCTTAGTAGCGCTGACCGCGCCCACTCACCGGCGCCGCACTGGTAACGACGACGTTGGCGGCCTGCAGACCCTTCTTCCCCTGCTCGACGTCGAAGTCGACTTCGTCACCCTCGTTGAGGTTACGGAAGCCGTCTCCCTGGATCGCCGAGAAGTGGACGAACACGTCGGGTCCGCCGTCACCCTGCTCGATGAAACCGTAGCCTTTTTCAGCGCTGAACCACTTGACTCTACCGCTTGCCATGTTTCCTACCTTCACCCAACTGCCCCACATTCGGGGCCTGTGCAGAATTTCCGAGCCCGGAGGCCCGCGTTTCGAAAAATCTTCCCAGAGTTTTCGGAACGAGTCAGTGTACGCGATGGACGCGCAGAACTCAAGTCTCAGGCGTCCCTCGGAGCCATCAGGACACGGCCCTGCCGGGCCCGGGCCGCCCGGCGGCGCCGACCCTGTCCGGGGCGAGCCAACGCTCCCAGGCCAGCGCCCAGGCCGCGCCCAGCGCCCAGCCGGCCAGCACGTCGGAAGGGTAGTGGACCTGCAGGTAGGGACGCGAGGCGCCGATGGCGAGGGCCAGCGCCACGCCGATCAGGCCGAGGCCGCGCCAGGGCCGCGGCAGCGCGTGCCGAACCAGCAGGGCGAGCGCCACGAAGAACGCCATGCCCCCGAGGGCGTGCCCGCTGGGGAACGAGAAGTTGCCCTCGTGCACCAGGTGGGGGAAGAGCGTGGGGCGGGGCCTCGCGAACACCTTCTTGAGGACCAGGTCGAGGGCGGCGGCGCCGCCCACCTGCACGGCGAACCGCAACGCACCGCGCGTGTGGCGGCCGAGCGCCAGGACCAGCACCAGCACCAGGGTGATGCCGCCGACCACGGGCGGCTCGCCGACGGTGCTGAGCCCCCGGGCCAGCGCCGTCCATGCCGGCGCGGTGTGGGCGTGCAGCCAGGTGAGCACCGGGGCGTCGAGCGCCAGGCCGCCGCCGGTCGCTACCGCCGCGGCGATGAGGCCGAACACGGCCAGCAGGACGACCACCGCGGTCCAGAGCAGGAGGCCTTCGCGTGGAGTGGGGCGTGACGGTGCCATGCCGGCCAGCCTAGACCGCGGGAGCGTGAGAGAGGTCGGTAGCCCAGGTGGGAACGACGATCACAGGGTCACGGCGCGGGTGCCGCGGGGCTCGAGCCCCAAGTGGACCTCCTCGAGCTCCGGCAGCGCCCGCCGCACCGCGTCGTGCTGGGCGTCGGGGCAGGCCACGATCACGAACGCGCTGATCTTGCCCCCCGGGAGCTGCGCGTAGGCACCCACCTCGCGCACCCGCCGGGTGACGTCGAGCACGTAGTCGTCGACGAACTTGCCGGGGAGCTGCTGCTTGAGCGCCTGCTGCTCGCCGATGATCTCGGCGATGCGCCGCACGTCACCGGCAGAGAACGCGGCCTCGAGCTCGTAGGCGATCGCCTTGAGGCGGTGCAGGGTGGGCTCGGCCTCGTCGAGGCGGCTGCTGAGCAGGTCGAGCGAGGGCTTGGTGCGGGCGTGGCGGCCGCTGTAGAAGAACAGCAGCGAGTCGGCGAAGGCGCGGCGGGTGGCCTCCGACGCCACCACGTCGCGGGCCCGGAACTCCGCGCCGCGGTACTCGATGAGCTTCAGCCCGCCCAGCGCGGTGATGGTGGGGTCGTGGTAGCCCGACGCCCCCTCCAGCACCTCGACCTCGACGTGGCCGGCCTCGCGCGACAGCTCCTCGGCGGTGGGCTCCTCGCCCTTGAGGCGGTGCAGGGCGTTGAGCAGGCTCACCGTGAGCGCGCCGGAGGCTCCCAGGCCGCTCTCGCTGGCCAGGTCGGCGAGGATGTGCACGCTCAGGGGCGTGTCGAGCAGGCCGGTCAGGCGCAGGCTCTCGCGCACCAGATCGTGGCGCAGGCGGCGGCCGTCCGCCGCCTTCTCCTGCGTGTCCTGGTAGCGCAGCTCGAAGATGCCGCCGGGGTTGGGCTTGACCACCACGTAGATGTAGCGATCGACGGTGGCGCTGACGGTGACGCCGCCGAAGGCCTCGGCGTAGGGCCGGATGTCGGTGAGGCCACCCGCGAGCGGGATGCGGAGCGGCGTCTTGCTGACGATCACGGCCATCTCCCCTCGAGCTCGAGCACGCGCCGCGCCACCTCCAGCACGTTCGCTTCCGGGGTCGGTTCGGTCCCGCCGAGGTGGATCCAGGCGTCGGCCTCGATCCAGGCGACCTCCAGCCCCGCTTCGATCTGCCGTTGCAGGTTGGGCAGCGCGCGCACCTCGTTGCCGGTGGCCTCGGTCATGGCGGCCATGACCTCGGGGCGGAGCTTCCACAGCCCGATGTCGGCCAACGGCCCGTCGCCGTACCAGGCGCGGGCGACGCGGGCCCCGTCGGTGGTGATGCGCACGCTGGCGTTCTCGTCGATGCCGGCCGGCGCCAGCGTGAGCAGGTCGGGGGCGGGGTGGTGCAGCACGCGCGCGAACAGCTTGGCGGGGACGTAGAGGTCGCCCAGCCACACCACGATCGGCGCCCCGGGCGGCAGCGCGCGCGCCACCTGCGCCAGGGCGTGCCCGGTGCCGCCCGCCTCGCCCTGCTCGAGGTAGCGCACCTGCAGCCCGTCGTAGTCGTCGCCGAAGTAGGCGCGCAGTTGCTCGCCGTGGTGGCCCACCAGGAAGGTGAGGCGGTGCGCGCCGACGTCGCCCGACAGCGCCGTGCAGAGGTTGCGGACCGAGGACTCCACGAAGGGGGTGAGGCCGATCGGCAGCATGCACTTCTGCAGGTAGCGCCCCAGGCGACCGAAGCGCGTGCCCTTCCCGGCGGCGAGGCAGACGACGTCCATGCGGATGCCCACGCTACCACGTCCCTGACGCTCGCCGGCGTGAGAAGAGCGCGCCGCGAACGGCGCGGCGCGCGCCTACGGTCGGCCGGAGGTTCGGAGCCCGCGACGGTCCACCCCCTCCGGCGGAGACCCGGATGGGAACGGCGCGCCGGGTCCGGGCCCGGCGCGCTCACGACTCAGTAGAGCTCGAACTCGTGGACCGAGAGCGGCACGAGCATGCCGCGCAACGATCCGTCGGGGTGCGCGGCGGTGTGGATGTCGAGGTAGAGGCGGCCCTCCTCGAGCATGGTCAGGTCCTGCGGCGTGAGGCTCACCGACGCGCGGAACGCGCCCTCCGTCCCGCCGTCGTTCTCGAGCGCGGCCATGAAGGTGGCCCGGTGGTACAGGGCGGGGTCGTGGTGGAGGTGCATGCCCAGGGCGGGCTCCGACGCGACCGGGGTGTTCAGGGCGTAGTACGCGCCCTCGACGGTGAGCACGCCGTCCTGCAGCCACGCCCTCGCCGAGGCCGTCCCCCGGGTCGACGGTTCGACCATGCACTGGAGGTCGTACCCCGCTTCGAGTTGCGTGCACTGCATGGTGACGCCGTAGACGGTGACGGGCCCCCTCGCCAGCACGACGCCCAGGAACATCGCCAGGAGCAGCGCCAGCCACGTCGCGCGTAGGATGCGGTGTCCCATAGGACTCCTCTTCCTTGCGGTCCTGCCGCAACGATCCAGCAACGGTTGTGGTGGCTAGGACGTGCTGTACGGGCCTGCTACGGGATGCTAGCGACGCGACGGCCGGCCCCACCTCGGACGACTGCGCGGGTCACAGACCACCCCCCAACCCCAGTCGTAGATGGGTTCCGCGGGCTCGCCTCCAGCATGCTCCCGGAGGCCGGGCTCCGTATGTGACGCCCGGCTCGAGCCGGGCGTGCCTGCGGGGGACGCCAGCCCCGGGACCCGCACGGTCGCGCAGATGGGTCGAGCGCACGGTGCGCCCCTCGCGAACGTGGTATGCCCGAGCCATGAACACGCTCGTAGTCGGAGCAGCCGGGAGGACGGGCGCCCACGTGCTGCGCTTGATGCTGGCCGCCAACGTCGGGCCGGTGCGCGGCATGGTGCGCCGGCCGGAACAGCGCGGCGGGGTGGGGGCGTTCGGGGCCGATCCCGTCCTGATCGACGTTTCCGAGGCGGGCTCGGACGAACAGGCGGTGTCGTTGGCCGATGCCTTCGCCGACGTCGACGCCGTCATCTGCACCATCGGTGCCACCCAACCCGAGGACGCCGACGCCGTCGACCACCTGTGGACGGTACGCCTGATCCGCGCGGCCGAGGAGGCGCGGTGCCTGCGCTTCCTGCTCGTGAGCTCGATGGGCACGGAGCGGCCCGAGGCCTACCCGGAGGGGATCCGACCGTTCCTGGAGGCGAAGCGCAAGGCCGAGCAGGCGCTGATCGCCAGCTCGATGGACTGGACCATCCTCAGGCCGGCCGCCCTCACGGACGACGGGGCCTCCGGCAGGGTGACGCTCGGCGTGGGGCTCGAGCCCGGCGGCACGGTGGCCCGCGCCGACGTGGCGCGCGTGGCCGTGGCGGCGCTGCGCCTGGGCGTGGCCGAGCGCCAGGCCTTCGACATCGTGGCCGGCGACACCGCCATCGAGGACGCCCTGATGGGACTGCCGTCCTCGCCCGCCTGACGCTCCGACGCTAGACTGACCGCACGCCGCGGACGCGGCGGAGCGAGGAGGCGGCGATGATCCCACGGGCCCCCTTCGGAAGCACCGGTCACACCAGCTCCCGGACGCTGTTCGGCGCGGCCGCGCTGAGCGATGTGACGCAGGCCGAGGCCGACGCCACCATGGAGCTGGTCCTGGACCACGGCATCAACCACATCGATGTGGCGGCCAGCTACGGCAAGGCCGAGCTGCGCCTGGGCCCGTGGATGGAACGTCACCGCAGCGAGTTCTTCCTGGCCACCAAGACGGGCGAGCGGGGCTACGCCGAGGCGCGCGACCAGATCCGGCGCTCGTTGGAGCGGTTGCGGACCGACCACGTCGACCTCATCCAGCTCCACAACCTGGCGCAGGAGGACGAGTGGGAGCGGGCGTTCTCCGACGACGGCGCGCTGCGCGCCTGCGTCGAGGCGCGCGACGAGGGGCTGGTGCGCTTCATCGGCGTCACCGGCCACGGCCTCGGCATCGCCGCCATGCACCGCCGCAGCCTGGAGCGCTTCGACTTCGACAGCGTGCTGCTCCCCTACAGCTACATCCTGCTTCAGGACGAGGGCTACCGGGCCGACGTCGGGGCGCTCTTGGGGGTGTGCCGCGAGCGCGGCGTAGCGGTGCAGACCATCAAGTCGATCACGGCGCGGCCGTGGGGCGAGCGCAGACAGACGCGCGCCACCTGGTACGAGCCGCTCGAGGACCCCGAGGACATCGCGGTGGCGGTGCACTGGGTGCTGGGCCACGAGGGCCTGTTCCTCAACACCGTCGGCGACATCCACGTGCTGCCCCGCGTGCTGGAGGCGGCCGCGCGCTTCAGCGGGCCGGTCTCCGACGAGGCCATGCGGGCGGTGCTCGAGCGCCGCGGCATGGAGCCGCTGTTCACCCGTTGAGCTGACGGCTCCGCCGACCCGACCGGCGGCGCGCACGGCGGGACGTACGATGGGCGCCATGATCGAGCCCGACGCCATCGACGACCTCCTCCAGCACGCGCGCGAGCGCGAAGACGCCTACCTGGCGGACCTCGAGGCGCTGGTGCGCATCGAGACGCCGAGCGGTCACCTGCCGGGGCTCGAGCGCGCGGCCGCCTGGATGACCGACGCCTTCGGCGCCGTGGGTGTGGTTTCGCCCGAGGCGACCCCGGCCGGGCCTCTGCTGCGCGTGACGGCGCCGGGCAGCGCCCCCCGCGTGCTGGTGCTGGCGCACTACGACACCGTCCAGCCGGTCGGCTCCTGGCCCGAGCTGTGGCGGCAGGACGGCGATCGCATCTTCGGCCCCGGAACCAACGACATGAAGGGCGGGTTGCTGTTCGCGCTGCACGCCCTGGCGATGCTAGGCCCGGAGCGGCGGCCCACGGTGGAGCTGCTGCTCACGCCCGACGAGGAGGTCGGCAGCGCCGCCAGCCGGCCCGCCATCGAGGCCGCGGCGCGCCAGGCCGACGCCGTGCTGGTGTTGGAGGCGCCCACCAACGACGGCGACCCCAAGGTGGCGCGCAAGGGCGGCGGCCGCTACCGCGTCACCGTGCACGGCCGGGCGGCGCACCAGGGGGTGGAGCCGGAGAAGGGCATCAACGCCGTGGTCGAGGCCGCGCACCAGGTGCTGGCGCTTCAGGCCGCCGAGGACCTCGAGGCGGGCAGCCGGCTCGGTGCCAACGTCATCCACGGCGGCACCGTCGTGAACGTCGTGGCCGACCGGGTGACGCTCGAGGTCGATGCCCGCGCCTGGACGCTCGCCGAGGGCGCGCGCCTGGACGCCGCCCTGCACGCCCTGGCGCCGGTGCTGCCGGGAGCGCGGCTGGAGGTCGAGGGCGCGTTCGAGCGCCCGCCGATGGAGGCGCTGCCGGGCACGATGGCGCTGTACGAGCGCGCGCGTCGCATCGGGGCGACGATGGGCCTGGAGCTGGCGCCGGGCCGGGTGGGCGGCGCCTCCGACGGCAACTTCACGGCCGCCCTGGGCGTCGCCACCCTGGACGGCTTGGGGCCGGTGGGCTTCGCCGACCACACCCGCGAGGAGCACCTGCTGCGTTCGGAGATCCCGCGCCGGCTGGCCCTGTTCGCGGGGTTGCTGGCCGACCTGGCCTGAGAGCGGGGCCGGCGTTCCAGCCTACGAATGGAAAGGGCGCGCTTGAGCGCGCCCTTGTTCCGTGTGCCTGCTGCCCCCCACGGTTCCGCTTGAAACCATACGCCTTCCGCAAGCCGTTTCGGCGTAAATCGGAGCACGGCCTCGGCGGACCGGGGTCCGCCCCCGGTCCGGGTCGCGTCGTGGATGCGGCTCAGGCGCGGCTGGGACGGGGGGCCAGGGCGACCTCGCGAGCGGGGTCCATGATCAGCGCGCGGTAGACCTCGCCCATCGTCTCGGGGGGGTAGGGCATGTCGTGCGCCAGCCACCACTCGATGAGCGCTACGAACGAGCGGATGATGTGGTGGGCAGCGATCTCGAGCGGCACCGGGCTGCCCTCGCGGCCGTCGAAGCTGCGGTTGATCTCCTCGGCGCCCACCTCGAGGGCGCGGCCGAGGAGGTCGACCGAGGGCTGGCTGGCCAGCAGCAGCCGATAGAGCGGGGCGTGCTCGCGCACGTGCTCGAACACCAGGGCGCCGGTGAGGGCGGCGTCGGCATCGGCCGTCAGCGGCTCGAGCCGCTCCATCAACCCCTCCAGCACCTCCTCGAGCAGGTCGCGCAGCAGCGCCTCCTTGTCGGGGTAGTGGCGGAAGAAGGTGGCGTAGCCGATCTCGGCGCGCTCGGTGAGGTCGCGGATGGTGAGGGCGTCGTAGCCGCGCTCCAGGGTCAGCTCGACCATGGCCTCCCCGAGCCTGCGGCGGGTGCGCTGGACGCGCAGATCGGTGCGGTGCTCGCTTGCGCGATCGCTGTCGGCGGGCTCGCTCATCGCCAGGGCGAGTATAGCCGCCCCCTGCGGTCGGCTGCGCCCGAGGGCGGTGCGGCGCAAGGGGCGCCGTGCCCGACGCGCGCCTCCCTCGACCGTAACGAGTCACCCTGTGTCGAATGAGCCACCTTATATCATAAAGACATGGACACGCTCGCACCCCCCGCTCCCACCCCCGCAGGCGCGCGGACGCGCCGGAGCCTGCCTCCCGGCGAGCCGCCGGCCGGCACCGCCCCCGCCTTCGAGCGCCGTGCCGACGGCAGCGTGGCGGTGCGCTCGGCGGCGTTGGCGAGGGCCGTGCTGCGCTCCGGCGACGCCGTGAAGCAGGCCGGCTTCCGCTCGGAGACGATGGACCGGCCGGGCATCCAGTTGCGCCGTCCCGTGCTGTTCCAGGAGGGCGCCGAGCACCGCAAGCAGCGCACCATCGTGGCGCACTTCTTCACCCCCTCGGCGGCGCACGAGCGCTACCGCGAGCTCATCGAGGGCACCACCTACGAGCTGATCGAGGGCTTCCGCGCGAACGGCGGCGGCGAGCTGAGCGCCCTGTCGATGCGCCTCGCCGTGCGCGTGGCGGGCGAGGTGGTGGGCCTCACCGACAGCCGCGACGGCCGCATGGACCGCCGCCTCGATGCCTTCTTCGCCGTCGAGCTGCGCCCCTTCTCCTGGCGACCTCGTGATCTGCTGGCGTTCCTGCAGGTGCAGACGCGCATGCTGCGCTTCTTCCTGGCCGACGTCCGCCCCGCCATCCGCGCCCGGCGCCGGCAGCGCCGCGACGACGTCATCTCGCACCTCATCGACCAGGGCTACCGCGACGCCGACATCCTCATCGAGGCCATCACCTACGGCGCCGCCGGCATGGTGACGACCCGCGAGTTCATCAGCATGGCGGCCTGGCACCTGCTGCAGGACGACGAGCTGCGACGCGACTACCTGGCGCGCGACGGCGACGGGCGGCAGCGCCTGCTGGCCGAGGTGGTACGGCTCGAGCCCGTGGTGGGCCACCTCTTCCGGCGCGTCGAAGGCGAGCTCGAGCTCGAGGTCGACGGCCGCGTCGAGCGCTTGGAGCCCGGCACCCTCATCGACGTCGACCTCCGCGCCGCCAACGCCGACGCCGAGGCGGTCGGCGCCGACCCGCTACGGCTGGTGCCCGACCGCGTGGTGCAGGCGCGCGGCCTGCAGCCCTACGCCCTGGCCTTCGGCGACGGTCACCACCGCTGCCCCGGGAGCTACCTGGCGCTGGAGGAGGCCGAGGTGTTCCTGAGCCGACTGCTGGCCCTGCCGGGCCTCCGCATCGCCTCGGGGCCGACGCTGCGCTACAACGAGCTGGTGCAGGGGTACGAGGTGCGGGAATTCGAGCTGGAACTGGCGGCGGACGTCGCGGCGACCGACGGCGCCGCGCCTACGAGCACACCGATCTGACCTCGACGTACACGCCCTGATCGTCCACCACCACCTGCTCGCACAGGGTCTCGTAGCGGCCGAAGTCCACCAGGGCGTTGGCGAAGCCCTCGGCGGCGTGCAGGTCGCGGAAGGGGCCGACCCTGCAGTCGGTCTCCCCCTCCCAGCGGTTCGGGGGCAGGACGCGAGGGACCTGGGACCGTGGATCGTGGGCGGCGCCTGAGGACGCGGCCATGGGGGACCTCCTTCCGCACGCCGAGCGTGCATCTCGCCTCAGGATGCGCCCCCAGCGTTGGACCGCGATGAGACGGCCATGTGGGGCTGGCGCCCGGGGCGGTAGGCTGGCGCTACACGATCCGGCAGCAGCGGGCCGGAAGCCGGGAGGCAGGCATGGACTTCGAGGGCAAGCGGGTGCTGGTGACGGGCGGAGCCCGCGGGATCGGGCGCGCCATCGCGCAGGCCTTCGCGGCGCGCGGCGCGCGCGTGGCGATCGGCTACCGCGCCGACGAGGCGGCGGCGCAGGCGGCGCTGGCCTCGCTGGCGGGCGAGGGGCACGTTGCGCTCCGGGGCGACGTCGGTGACCCCGACGAGGCGGCCCGCGTCGTCGACGAGGCGGTGGCCGCCCTGGGCGGCCTCGAGGTGCTGGTGAACTGCGCCGGTATCTTCGAGCCCCACCCGCTCGACCAGGTCGACTTCGGTGCCTGGCAGGCGGCCTGGCAGCGGACGCTGGCCGTCAACCTGCTGGGGCCGGCCGCCACCTGCTACCGGGCGGCGCGGCACATGATGGCGCACGGCGGCGGCCACATCGTCAACGTCGGATCGCGCGGCGCCTACCGCGGCGAGCCCGACGCGCCCGCCTACGGGGCCAGCAAGGCGGGCCTGCACGCCATGAGCCAGTCGCTGGCGAAGCACCTGGCGCCGCACGGCATCTCGGTGACGGCGGTGGCGCCGGGCTTCGTGGCGACCGACATGGCGCGGGAGCACCTGCAGGGCGAGCGCGGCGCCGCCATCCGCGCCCAGAGCCCGCTGGACCGGGTGGCCACCCCCGAGGAGGTGGCGAGCGCGGTGCTCTACCTGGCCTCGGACGAGGCGTTCTTCTCGACCGGAGCGGTGCTCGACGTCAACGGGGCGTCGTACCTGCGGAGCTGAGCGCGTCGGGGTCAGGCGGCGCGCGTCGGCCGGACCCATGCGACCAGCAGGGCCAGGGCTGCGAGCTCGAGCACCAGGGAGAAGGCCACCGGGTAGCCCGGCCCCAGCGTCAGCAGGGCCCCCATCGCCAGGCTGCCGATCATCCAGGCGGTGCCGAAGGCCGCGTCGAACCTCCCGTAGGCGGTGCCGCGCCGCCCGGCTGGGCTCAGGTCGGCCACCGCGGCGCGCATCACGCTCTCCTGGACGCCCATGGCGGCCCCCCACAGGACGGCGCCCGCCACCACCAGCCAGGGCGCCCGGGCCAGGAACAGCAGCGGTGCCGTGGGCAGGGTCAGGAGCGGCAGGGCGGCGATCACCTTCAGGCCCATGCGGTCGTAGAGCTGGCCCGTGAGGTAGGCGGCGCCGGCGTCGACCCCCATCGCCACGCCGAACACCAGCGGGATGGCGGCGGGGGCGAGGGCGCCGTCGGTCCCGAGACGGAAGGCCACCAGGGCGAAGTGGGCGAAGCCCGCCACCGTCAGGGCGGAGAACGCCAGGTAGCGGCGGTAGATGGGCGGGAACGGCGGGGCGTCGGTGCGGGCGTCCGTGTCGAGCGGCGCCGCCGCCGGACCGACCCGGCGCACCCGGGCCAGCACGACCAGCGCCGCCAGCGCCGGGGCGAGCAACACCCCGAAGCCCAGCCGGTAGCCCGCTACGGCCACCGCCCCCGCCACCACCAGAGGACCCACGAAGGCGCCGAGTTGGTCGAGCAGCTCGTGCAGACCGAACGCCCGACCGCGCCCCAGGTCGCGGCTGGCGCTCGCCAGCAGCGCGTACCGGGCGGGCGTGCGCAGGCCCTTGCCGAGTCGTTCGGCGAACACCAGCGCGGCCGCGGGCGCCAGCCCGGCCGCCAGGGCGAGCCCGGGTACGGCCAGCAGGTTCACGGCGTAGCCGAGGATCACCACCGTCCAGGTGTGGCCGCGGCGGTCGACGAAGCTCCCCGAGGCCAGCCGCAGGGCGTAGCCGAGGAACTCGCCCACGCCTGCCACCGCCCCCACCAGCAGCGGTGTGGCGCCGAGCACGCCCAGGAAGGGGCCCACGATGCTGCGGCCGCCCTCGTAGGTGAAGTCGGCGAACAGGCTGACCACGCCGATGCCAACCACGAAGCGCCAGGCGAGGGCGCGAGCGGCGGCCCCGGGATCGGCGGCCGGGCTTCCCTCAGCCCTCGGCGGCATCGTCGCTCCGCTTCGAGCGCAACACCAGTACCGTCACCACCACGCCGACCGCCAGCGGCAGGCCGACCAGCCACAGCAGCCAGCTCAGCACCGATCGCGGGGCACCGGTCGGCGGGAAGGTGAAGTCCAGCGCGCCGTTGGCGGTGCCGCCGCCGACGCGCAGCGTGACCGAGGCGGCCACGTTCTCGCTGGCGTAGGTGCGGTCGTGCACGGTGAGGAGGTAGCTGCCCACCGGCGGCGCCGTGACGGTGGCGCGGTAGGTGCCGTAGGGCTCGGGGTACTCGCTGAGCGGGACGGGGACGGGCGCGGTCGTTGCCGGGGCGGCGGGGCTCGACGCGGTCGCCTCCGCGGTGCCGGATCCCGAGGCCGGCGCCGGCGTCAGCTCGGCGGCGAGCTTCGCCCGTTCCACCGGGGCGTTGCCGCTGGTGGCGAGCACCACCGAGATCACCAGCGGGCGTCCCGGGACCGGCGGGTCGGGGCTGAGGCTCACCGCTCCCAACACCAGGCTGCCGTGGGCCTGGACCGCGCTCAGGGCCGCCAGGGCCAGCAGCGTCAGCAGCGTGCGCAGGGCGCGGGCGCGCGCAGGGGTGGGGAGGGGGGAGCGATCCATGGCGTCCGTCCTCGCGACGGGCACGGGCCCGCCGCCGTGCCCGCGATCGTACCAGCATGCGCCCCACCGGGGAGGGGTTCGCGGCCGACGTGGCCGGTGCTATCGTCCGCATCGTGCACGACTCCGCAGGGATGCCCGGCCGGCCTGGGGAGGCCGCCAGCGGTCCGTTCGTCGACCAGCCGCGCGGGTTCGACCTGCTGGCGCTGCCGGGACTGCGGCGGCTGCTGCGCTGGCGCTACGCGCGCTTCGCCTTCCAGCTCCCGCTCGTGATCCTGGCGCTGCTGGTGATCGTCGACGGCCTGACGGGCATGCCGATGGCGGCCCGCAACGTCGCCACCACCGGGGTGTGGATCCACTACCGCGGCCTGGTGGTGATCGCCCTGGCGCTCTTCGGGAACGCCTTCTGCGGCGCCTGCCCGCTGATGCTGACGCGCGGCCTCACCCGCCGGCTCCAGGCGCTGCTGCCCCGGGTGCTGCCGTGGCCGCGCGGGCTGCGCCACAAGGGGCTGGTGCTGGTGCTGACGTTGGCGGTGCTGTGGAGCTACGAGGTGTTCGGGCTGTGGTCGAGCCCGTGGCTCACCGCCTGGCTGGCGATCGCCTACGTCGTGGGGGCGCTGGCGGTCGACACGCTCTTCCCCGCCGGCACCTTCTGCCGCTACGTGTGCCCGCTCGGCAACTTCAACTTCGTGCTGGCCAGCGTCTCGCCTACCCAGGTGGCCGCCGTCGACCCCGACGTGTGCCGCGCCTGCGACGACAAGCCCTGCCTGCACGGGCGCGAGGTCCGGTCCGGAACGGCCACGCTGGCGCTGCCGGGCTGCGAGACCGGGCTGATGGTGCCCACCGTCACCTCCAACATGGACTGCACCTACTGCTTCAACTGCGTGCGCGCCTGCCCCTACGACAACGTGGCGCTGCGGCTGCGCGAGCCCGGGCGCGAGCTGGCCAAGGACCCTTGGTCCGGCCGGCGCGGCGTCAGCGTGCAGCTCCTCGGCGTGCTGCTGGCCGTCTGGGCCATCATGAACGCGCTGGCCATGATCGGCCCCTTCCAGGCCCTCGCAGGCGCCACCGCGCGCCTGCTGGGCAGCCACGATCGTGGCGTGATCGTGCTGGCGCTGTACCTGGCGTTCAGCGTGGCCGGGCTGGCGCTGGTGGGCGCCTTCGCCTGGGCGGCCGATCGCATCGCCGGGGCACGCGAGGGGATCTGGCGCGCCTTCCGGCGCTGGAGCTACGTGATGGTGGCGCTCGGCTTCGGGTTCTGGACGGCGCACTACCTGTTCCACTTCCTGACGGGGGCGGCGGGTGCGGTGCCGGTGCTGCAGAACTTCCTGGCGGAGCACGGGGTGGCGGTGACGCCCGACTGGCGGCTCGAGCGCCTCGTGCCCGCGAGCTGGCTCTTCCCCGTCCAGGCGGTGGTCACCGCGATCTACGCGGTGCTGGCGATGGGGACGGCGTTCCGCATCGGGGTCCGCGACTTCGGTCGCCAGGGGGTGCTGGCGATGTGGCCGATGCTGCTGCTCGCGCTGCTGTTCGCGGCGGTGCAGGTGCTGGTGCTGGCCCAACCGATGCAGATGCGCGGCACCATGATGATGGGCATGGGGGGCTGAGCCCTCAGCGAGCGTTACCGGTGCGGCGGACGACGCCGCGGGCGGCCCCCGCCCGTCATGATGAACGGCGGAACGTGACGCGCTGCCGCGAGCGCTGGCCCGACCAGCGCCGGCACGCCGGCACCCACGAACTCGTTGAAGGAGGAGCAGCCATGCCGACACGTCGATCCAGCGCTCGCTGGGAAGGGTCCCTCCAGGAGGGCAAGGGCACGATGAAGCTCGCCAGCGGCGCCTACGAGGGCCAGTACAGCTTCAGCTCGCGCTTCGAGGAGGGGGTAGGCACCAACCCCGAGGAGCTCATCGCCGCCGCCCACGCCGGCTGCTTCAGCATGGCGCTCTCCGGCGGTATCGGGCGCGCCGGCTTCACCCCCGACTACGTCGCCACCGAGGCGGCCGTGACGGTGGCGCGCGGCGAGGCCGGCTTCCGCATCACGACCAGCCACCTGACCTGCAGGGCCAAGGTGCCGGGCATGAGCCGCGAGGCCTTCCTCGAGGCGGCCGCGGCCGCCAAGGCGGGCTGCCCCGTGTCGGCCGCGCTGGGCACCGTCGAGATCACGCTCGACGCCACGCTGGAGGAGTAGTCCCGCCGACGACCGACGACGTTGGGCGCACCCCGCGGGGTGCGCCCGTGCTGCTTCGGAGGGAGCCCACCATGCCCGAGTCCTTCCGTCCCGAGCGCCTGGCCGCGTCGCTGACCGAGCTGTGGTCGCCGCGCGTGGTGGCGCAGGTGGACGACGCCTACGTCAAGGTCGCCAAGGTCCGGGGGGAGCTGACCTGGCACCGCCACGACGCCGAGGACGAGCTGTTCTACGTGCTGCGCGGCGAGCTGCGCATCGAGACCGACGAGGGCGATGTGGTGCTGCGCGAAGGCGACGCCTACGTCGTGCCCAAGGGGGTGCGCCACAATCCCGTGGCGGACCGCGAGTGCCTGCTGCTGCTGGTGGAGCGCACCACCACGCGGCACACCGGGGACGTCGAGACCGATCTGACGCGCTCGATCGAGGAGCAGACGCGGCCGCTGTGAGGTCGAACGGTCAGCGTGGCGGCTCGCGCTCGCTCCACTCGCGTCGCGCCGAGGCGTAGAGGGGCGCCGCCCCTCCCATGCCGATCAACGTGGCGAGCAGGGCCAGCGCCACCGACAGGAACACGGCCGAGAACCCGAAGGCGCCGATGAGGACGCCGCCCAGCAGCGGGAAGAGCAGCCGTGGGGCGGTGAGGGTGCCGACCAGGCCGCTGTAGGTGGGGCGTACGGAGGTCGGGGCGATATCGACCAGCACGTTGCTGAAGGCCAGGTTGCGGCTGTTGACGGCGGCGCCCACCAGCAGGAACACCAGGGCGTAGCGCTCGGGCGCCCACCAGGCCAGCGCCAGGGCGGTCAGGGGCAGCACGGCCCCGAGCGCGAGGCAGGCGCGCAGCACCGAGGGGCTGCCGCGCCGATCGGACAGCCATCCCCATACCAGGTTGGAGGTCGCGCCGCCGAGCACCTGCAGCAAGATGAAGGCGCCGATGGCCTCGGGGCCGGCGTGCAGGCGCTCCTGGGCCAGCGTCACGTAGAACGGCAACAGCATGAGGTGGAGGCCCGCCAGGTTCTCGATGACGACCAGGCTGCGCAGCGCGCGGTCGTCGCGCCAGTGACGCCCCAGGTCCTTCAGGTAGTCGGACAGCGGCGGCTGCCGCTTCACCGCGCCGGGCGACTCGCGCAGGCTCAGGAAGCCCAGCCCGGCCACCGCTAGCGCCACGCCGGCGCCCACGAAGAGCAGCGCGTAGTTGCTCGGGAAGGCGAGCTGGGGGCGGGCCAGGATGGAGCGTGCCAGGAGCCCGGCGGCCAGCGCGGCCAGCCCTCCCAGGAACTGGCGACTGGCGTAGAAGCGGCCGCGGTTGCCGGCGCGCACGCTCTTGCCGACCACGTCCACGAAGGCCACGCCCCCCAAGCTGCCGCCGATGGCGAACGCCGCCAGCAGCACGAAGAGCGTGCCGAGCAGCAGCGCGTGGGCGCGCTCGGCCCACAGCAGCGTGAGGCCGCCCAGCACCAGCCAGGCCAAGGCGCGACTGTAGACGGCGACCAGCAGGAAGCCCTTCTTGCGCGCCGTGGCCTCGACCCAGCGCGAGAACAGCAGTTGGGGGACGACCTCGCCGGCGAGCAGCAGGCTGGTCATGAGCCCGACCAGCACCGGCGACCCCGACAGCAGCGCCACGTAGGCGGGGAGCGCCGTGGAGGGCTCGGCCAGGGCCGTGCCAACGGCGAAGAAGACGCCGTGCCAGACGAGGGCGCCGAAGTTCCAGCGCTCGCCGGCAGGGGTCCCGCGGGGGTTCGGTTCCGCCATGTCGGGTCAACGGGCGCGGGGTGCGGCCCGGCCGCTGTCCCCATCGTAACCGTCGCAGGCGGCCCCCTCGAGAGAGCGAACGGGTTCTCGCAGCTCAGGCCCGGGCGGGCGCCTCCCCCTCCAACCGGTCCACCAGCGCGCCGACGTGGTCGATGGCGTGCTGGACCGTCCGGGCATCGGTCATGTCGATGCCGACGTCGGCGAACAGCGCCACCGGATCCTTGCTGCCGCCCGCCTTCAGGAAGCGGATCCAGCGTTCGGCGGCCGCGCCGCCCTCGCGATCGAGCATCCCGAACGCCGCCACCGCCGCGGTCAGGCCGGCCGAGTAGGTGTAGGGGTACATGCCCATGTAGTAGTGGGCCTCGTGCATCCAGATGGTGCGGTCTTCGGGAACCAGCTCCACGCTGTCGCCCCAGAACGCCTCCAGGATGGCCGTCGAGGTGCGGTCGAGGACGTCGGCGGTGATCACGCCGCCCTCCTCGGCCAGGGCGTAGATGCTGCGTTGGAGCTGCGCCTTCTGCAGGTGCACCACGAAGTTGCGATGGAACGTGGCCATCAGCGCCTTGATCACGCGCCGGCGGTAGCGCTCGTCGTCGGACTTGGCCAGCAGGCGCTGCGCCAGCAGCAGCTCGTTGAAGGTGGACGGCGCCTCGATGGCGTAGAGGCTGGGGCGCGCGCGTCCCAGCGGGTTGTTGCGCATCGACAGCTGCCCCTGGACGGCATGCCCCAGCTCGTGCGCCAGGATGTAGGCGCCGCGCAGGTTGCCCGTCCAGGTGGCGAAGACGTAGGGGTGCACGCCGTAGACGGAGCTGCAGAAGGCGCCGCCGCGACGGCCGGCGTTGTCGGCGCGGTCGACCCAGCGCCGCGACAGCGCGTCGTCCATCACCTGCCGGTACTCGGCCCCCATCGGCTCGGTGGCCTCGAGGATGAGCCGGTGGGCCTGCTCGTAGCTGAGCTCCGGCTCGTCGCCGGGCCAACTGGCGCCGATGTCGGCGATGCGCGTGCGCTCCACGCCCAGCACGCGCTGCTGCAGGCGCGCGAAGCGCTGCATGTGCGGCGCCAGGCCGGTGGAGATGCCGTCGATGAGGGCGTCGAACGCCTGGTGCGTCACCTCCTGGCCGTGCAGGTCCATGTCGATGGCCGAGGCGAAGCCGCGCACCCGGGCCTCGATGACGGCGTTGCGCACGCGGGCCGCCAGCGTCGCCGCCAGGGTGTTGCGGTAGGGCGTCAGGCCGTCGGCCAGCGAGGTGTAGGCGGCGCGCCGCAGCGTCGTGTCCGGCGACGGCGAGAAGGTGAACATGTGGCGTCCCAGCGTCACCGCGTACTCCTCGCCCCGGCTGTCGGTGGCGGGCGGGAAGTCCACGTCGGCGCCGGTGGCGCGCTGGTAGACGTTGAACGGGGTCTGGAAGGCCTCGCCGAAGGAAGCCAGCACCTGCTCGGTCTCGGAGGAGAGGCGGTGGGGCTTGTCCCGCAGGATGCGCTCGATGCGGCGGGCGTAGGGCTCGAGCCCGGGCTCGGCCGCCAGGTACGCCTCGACGGTGGGGAGGTCGAGGGCGGAGATCTCGTCGTCGAGGAAGGTGCGTCCGCGCCCCACCTCGCTGGCGAGCTGCTGTGCCCGGGCGGCGTCGGCCTGGCGCTCCGGTTCGCTCTGCTCGACCGCGTAGCCCAGCGAGGCGTAGGCGAACACCCGCTGCAGGCGGGCCAGCAGCGCCTCGTCGGCCTCGAGGGCACCGCGCAGCGTCTCGGCGCTCTCGCCGACGCGCCCCTGGTAGGCGGCCAGACCGCCGACCGCGCCGCGCACGGCCTCCCGTTCGGCATCCCACGCCGCGCGGTCGGGGAAGAGGTCGGTCAGGTCCCAGGTGTGTTCGACGGGGACGTCGCTGCGAGCGAGTTGGTCGGCCATGGTCGACTGTACCGCCGTGGTGACGTGCGCGGGGACGCATGGTTCCGGCGCCGGCGCGATCCTCGTCGCGCCGAGCCGGCGGGCGGTACCGACAGCCGCCACCGAGCCGACCCCGCTAGCCCCCTAGAATGGTCCCGACATCGCTCAGAACGGAGGCGAGCATGCGGCCAACTTCGGCGACGGGGTCGGGGACGCGGGCATCATGGGCAGGCCACGCTCCCAGTTGGGTCGATCGACTCCAACACGCGGCCGAGCGCTTGCCGTGGCCGGCTTGGCTCACCTACGCGGTCATCTTCGTGCTGTTGGTCATGACCGAGACGCTCTGGAAGTGGTCGGCCGGAACCTACCCCGCGGGCACCGTCTTCCCCTACCACCTGGTCGTGTTCGGAACGGGCATCTTCGGGTTCGCGCTGGTCCACCACCTCGACCGGGCCGCGTCCCGCGCGCTCGACGCGCTGCGGCCGGTGCTGACCATGTCCGACGACGAGGTGGAGGCGTTCCGCTACCGCATCACCACCATGCCGGCCTGGCCCGTGGCCGCCGCGTCGCTCGTGGCCGTGGGCTTCGGCGTGTTCCAGCGGTTCGCGATCGTGGCCTCGGGGGTCGAGGCCTTCCGCTACGCCGAGTCCGGGGGGCTCTACTACTTCGAGAACGTGGTCATCCTGTTGGGGGACTGGAGCGTCATCGGGGCCTATCTGTACCACTCGATCCGGCAGCTCCACCTCGTCGATACGCTCTACCGCCGGCACGCCGCCATCGACCTCTTCCACGTCCGCCCGCTGCACGCCTTCTCGGCCTTCGCGGCGCAACACGCGGTGGGCATCCTGCTCGTCGGCTACGCCTGGGTGGCGGCCTTCCCGGCCGGCGCCGGCGTGCCGGCGCTGCGCCTGATGGTCGGTTTCATCGGCCTGTTGGTGATGCTGGCGTTCGCCACCTTCCTGTGGCCGATCTGGGGGGCGCACCAGCGGCTCGTCGGGGAACGCGAGCGCCGCAAGCAGCAGGCGCACCGCGACCTGGCGACCGTGACGCAGCTGCTGCATGCCGATGTCGGCGCAGGCGACTACGGCCAGATGGACGGCCTCAGCAAGGCGATGGCGGGGTTGCGCGAGGAGTTGGCGCTCCTCGACCGCGCCTCGACCTGGCCGTGGCAGACCAACACCCTGCGCGGTTTCCTGACGGCCGTCCTGTTGCCGCTGTTCCTGTGGGGGACGCAGCAGCTCCTGGGGCGCCTGCTGCTCTCCTGAGCCGGCGTCGTGGCGGGGCTTGACAGCTCGCGTTGGCGCTATTAGTATCATTCTCGATAATGATTACGAACGGCGAGAGCCCCACCCCATGACCGCGACCCGAGCCGACCTGATCCTGCACCCCGCACGCATGCGCATCATCGGCGCGCTGGCCGGCGGGCGGCGGCTCACGCCCCAGCAGCTCAGCGAGCGACTCGACGGCGTGCCGCTGCCGTCGCTCTACCGTCACCTCGGCAAGCTCGTCGACGCCGGCATCCTGGTCGTGGTCGACGAGCGCCGCGTGCGCGGCGCGGTCGAACGGACCTACGGGCTGAGCGAGAGCCAGGGCTCGGTGAGCGCCGACGAGCTCGCCCAGGCCGGCCGCGACGATCACCTGCGCTACTTCACCACCTTCCTGGCGAGCCTGCTCGACGACTTCGCGCGCTACCTCGAGCAGGACACCGTCGACCTGGTGCGCGACGGCGTCGGCTACCGCCAGGCGCCCCTCTACCTGACCGACGAGGAGTTCCGCGAGGTCGTCGCCGAGATCGGCGCCGTCCTCGGCCGTGCCCTGACCCACGAGCCGGGACCCGGGCGCCGACGCCGCACCTTCTCCACCATCGTGCTCCCCGAGCCGCGGGCCGGGACCACCCCCGAGGAGTGAACCCCATGCTGAACGTTCCCGAGACCACCCCTGCGTCGGCCGCCGACTTCCGCGGCGCCGCGCGCCTCCTCTACGGCGCCCTGCCGCTCTACGCGCTGGTGCCCATCGGCTTCGCACTGGCCTTCTGGGCTGGCGGCGTGCCGCTGGACCCGCGCGCCTTCGCCCTCGGTGCCGGCGGCTGGATGCTGGCGCTGGCGTTGCGGGCCCCCATCGGCCTGCTCGTCAAGGGCCTACCCAAGGAGCGCGCCTCCACCTGGGTCGCGTCCGCCTCCGGGCCGCTGGAGGAAGGCGTGCGGCTCGCGGCGCTGCTCCTCACCGCCACCTCGTTCCGCTGGGCGGCGTCGCTCGGGCAGGGCTGGGCCGCCATCGAGGTGGTGTTCGCGGTGGTCAATGCGCTGGTGGTGCTGCGGCTGTCGCAGCGCACCGACGAGCAGGCGCAGGAGATCCGCGAGGCTCTGGCCGCCAGCGGCAACCTGAACGCGAGTCCGCTGGTGGGCGTGGTCGAGCGCATCTCGGCCAGCGCCTTCCACATCGGCAGTACGCTGTTGATCGCTTCGAACCCGTGGTGGGCTGCCCTCATGGTTCCCATCCACACCGCTTCCAACCTGGGCGTCGTGCGGCTGGTCAAGCGCTCGACCTTCCTCGCGGAGGCGCTCATGGCCGTCGTCGGCGCCGCTACCCTGCTGGCCGGCTGGCTTGCGCTCGCCGCCGCGAACCTCGGATAGGAGGAACGTCATGCTGGTCGTCACCACCGAGAACGTCCCCGGACACACCGTCGAACGCGTGCTGGGCCAGGTGTTCGGCATCGTCGTCCGCAGCCGCGGCATCGGCGGCAACATCACCGCCGCGTTGCGAAGCCTGGGCGGCGGGGAGATCAAGGAGTACACCGAGATGCTGGAGGACGCCCGCAAGTCGGCCATCGACCGGCTTGTGGAGAACGCGCACGCCATGGGCGCCAACGCCGTGGTGATGATGCGCTTCGACTCCAGCGAGGTCGGGCAGACCATGTCCGAGGTGGTCGCCTTCGGCACCGCCGTGGTGCTGCGCGAGGGCTAGCCGGTGCTCACGTTCCTGGCGTCGTACGTCGGGCTCGAGGTCGCGATCGTGGTCGTGGCGGTCGGCGCCAGCCTGTGGGCGCGGCGCCGGCGCCTGCGCGCCCGCGACGTGCGCCCGTTGGCGGGGTTCGAGCGCACCGATGAGGTGACGATCGATCCCACCACCGGCATCCGCCAGCGGGTGTGGTACGACCCGCGCAGCGGCGAGCGGCGCTACGTGCGCGAGGACGAACGGGCTTGAGCGGCGCGATTCTGGCTCAGTGCGGCAGCCGCCAGAGGTCGAGCACGCCGGTGGTGGCATGGTCGTTGGCGTTGCCCTCGGGCAGGGCGATACGGCCGTCGATCACGATGGGGCTGTTCCAGTGGCCGGAGCCGGCCGCGAGCTCGGTGAGGACCTTGCCCGTGAGGGGATCGAGCACCCGCAGGGCTCCGGCCGGATCGTAGACGTACAGCAGGCCGCCGGCCACCACCGGGCTGGTGCCGCCATGGGGGTCGTTCCACACCGGTTGCAGCGTCCCGTTCACCAGCTTCCACGCGCCGGTGCCGCCGGTGTCGGAGGCGATCAGCCAGGTCGTGCCGCCGTGATGCCACACCGCCGGCGCCCCGAACATCTGACCGCCGGAGGGGGTGGCCACCACCTGCACCTCGCCGCCCATGTGCGGGGCCGTGCCCCGCAACGTCGCCAGCTCGAGCAGCCGGATCTTGGCGTCCTTGCCGCCCTGCGCGATCAGCCCTCCGCCCAGCAGCGCCGGGGCCGTGGACCCGAGGTCGAGGTCGAGCTGCTCGAGCTGCTGGGTCTCGGTGGGGGTGTAGTTGCCGGTCATGCGGCCGGCGTCGGGGGTGAGCTCGAGCACGGCGTCGCCCCAGGAGGTGGTGCCGTCCCAGAGGGCGTTGCCGGTGGCCACCAGGAGGTCGCCGGTGGAGGGGTCGACCACCGCCCCGCCGCGCGCCCAGATGGCGGCGCCGGCCTGGGGGCACGACGAAGGTACCAGCAACCCCGTCGTATCGCTGCACAGCGCGTTCCACACCTGCAGCAACGCCCCGGTTCCGGCGTCGAGCACGGCCACGTGCCCCTGGTAGGGCGGGATGTCGCCGGCGTAGCCGCCGGTCGTCACCAGCACGTGACCGCCGGCGAAGTTCAGCGCGGCCGTGATCTTCTCCCGCTCCGGCAGGGTGGTCACGGCGGTGCCCCAGACCTCGTGACCGTCGGCGACGGCCAGCTTGCGTACCTTGCCGTCCGGCGCCGCGGCGTAGAGGTGCGCGCGGTCGGGATCCACGACGGGTGTGGCGGTGGTGATGCGGTAGGTGCCGGCCAGGGTGCCGTAGTCCGGGGGCGTGAAGGTCCACAGGACGGCGCCGGTGTCGGCGTCGATGGCGAGGGTGCGGCCGTAGGTGGTGGTGGCGAAGAAGGCGTCGTGCACCGCGCCCGCCACGCGGACGGCATGCAGGTAGACGACGGAGGCGTCGACGGTTCCGGGGAGCGTCACCTGCTGACGGACCAGCGTTCCGAGGTCGGCGGCCGCGATGCCCACCGCGACGTCCGGAGCGCTCGAGCGGGCGGCGTCCCAGCCGAAGCGTGTCCAGTCGTGCATCGAGACCGGGGAACCGAAGAGGGAGGAGCAGCCGGCCAGGCCGAGGGCGAGCACGAGCACGGTTAAGAGCATCGGGCCGGGCAGTCGACGGACGAACCTGTTCACGATGCGCGCAAGGCCTCTCCACTCCCGTCCCGTCGTGCTGGTCTCTCGGAGGCTACCAGGGGGTCGCGGCGGCGTCGGCGACAGCGCTCACGGCCCTGACGAGGCCGCCGGCACGAGGTCCCGCGCCGCTATCATGAGCCCGTGAGCGACGACCCTGTCAGGGACGACCCCGTGAGCGACGACCCCGTGAGCGACGCCCCTGTCCCGACCGACCCGCGGGAGCGACTGGTCGCGAGCTGGGATTCCAACGCCGCGGCCTGGACCGACGCGGTGCGCCAGGGGCGGATCGCGAGCCGCGACCGCGCCACCAACGCCGCGGTGCTCGCCGCCGTGACGCGGCTGCGCCCCGGGCGTGTGCTGGACGTCGGTTGTGGGGAGGGCTGGCTGGCCCACGCGCTGGAGGCCCGAGGCGTGAGCGTCGTCGGCTTCGACGCCAGCGAGGCGCTGGTACGAGCGGCCGGCAGCGGGCCCGGCACCTTCGTGCGGCTCGACTACGCCACCTTCGCGCGGGACGACGACGTGATCCGGGGCCCGTTCGATGTGGCCGTCTGCAACTTCTCGCTGCTCGAGGCCGAGATCGGCGGCCTGCTCGGAGCGCTGGTGGCCCGCCTGGGTCCTGCCGGCCGCCTGGTGGTGCAGACGCTCCATCCGTTGACGCTCGGTGCCGAGCGCTACGCCGACGGCTGGCACGAGGAGACCTTCGATGGCTTCGGCGGAGCCTTCGCCGCCCCCATGCCCTGGTACGCCAGGACGCTGGCGTCCTGGTCGCGGGTGGTGGGCGACGCCGGGCTCGTCTTCGAACGCCTCGAGGAGCCCCGCATGGACGGCGCGTCCTGGCCCGTGTCGCTGCTGTTCACGGCCGCGCGGGGTCCGGGCGCTGTGGGCGCCGAGGGACCTCGCTAGGCGATCGTCTCGGCCCCGGCGTGGGCCCCAACGTCGGCCGGGTGCTCCATCACGACGCGGTCCCTGCCCGCACGCTTGCCCTGGTAGAGCGCCTCGTCGGCGGCCCGCACGGTGGCCTCCGCGCCGCGGAAGGGCGTGCCGGCGGCGACGCCGAGGGTGGCGGTGATGCCGAGGAAGGTGGGCTCGAGCAGGGTGGCGCCGCCGCCGATGCCGTCCGCACTGAGGCAATCGATGCGGCAGGCGCGTAACGCCTCCAGCATCTTGTGGGCGGCGTTGTCGGCGCCGCTGCGCGAGCTGTTGGTGAGGAGCACCAGGAACTCCTCGCCGCCCCAGCGCGCGACGTGGTCGGAGTCGCGCACGGCTCCCTGGAGAGCGCCGGAGATGGCTCCCAACACGGCGTCGCCGCAGCTGTGGCCGTGGCTGTCGTTGAGGCGCTTGAAGTGGTCGAGGTCGATCAAGGCCACGGCGTACGGTTCGCCGGCGACCTCCAGGCGAGCGTGCGCCGCCTGCAGCAGCGCCTCCATGGCGCGGCGGTTGAGCAGGCCGGTGAGCGGATCGCGGTTGGAGAGCTCCTCCAGCGTGACGGTGGCATGACGCAGGCCGTTCTCGGCGTCGGCGGTGGTCTTGCCCACGATGAACGACAGCACCGACATCGTGACGGCGAAGCTGACGGCGTTGAAGATCCCGAAGGCGTCCACCCCAGGTGCCATGTGCGAGACCAGCCTTCCTCCTAGGTAGGCGTGGAGCGCGAGCAGACCGTAGGCGCCCGCGACGCCGGTGCAGGCCGCCGCCTTGACCGAGCGCGACCAGCCGGGATAGAGCACGAACAGTAGCGGCAGCACCAGCAGGTAGTAGTGGAAGCCGCTCGCCCAGCCCATCAACAGGGTCGCCGTGACGAACAGCAGCAGGAGATTCGCCACCGCCAGCAGGAAGGCCTGGTGGCCGCGCCCGTGCCGTAGCAGGACCCGCACCGTCAGGTGCAGCGCGATGCTACCCAGGTTGACCCAGGCCAGCGTCGTCTGTCCGAGCACCAGGAAGAGCGTGGCCAACGCGAAGTGGATCGGCACGGCCACCTGCAGCATGTGCGCGAAGATCACGCGGAAGCGCTCCTCGGCGGGAGGCACCGGCAGGGCGGGCAGGTGCGGCAGGCGTTGCACGCCCCAGGTTCCCACGCGAGGGCTCTCGGCTCTCCTACGCCTCGCGCCTGCGTACCACCGCGCTGATGTGCGCGACGGCATGGAGGGCGCCGGGCTCGCGGCCGCCGCGCAGCTCCCAGTCCAAGAGATCCTGCCATCGAGCCGCATCGGGAGCCAGCTCCGTTGCCGTCTTGGAGCGGCCGGTGGTCAGGGTGCTGCCAGCGCTAGCGTCCACCAGGGGGCAGGAATGGTGCGCCAGCAGTGCCCGCAGCTCCTGCCAGCGGTACATCTTCAGCACGAGGTCGTTGGCCTGGATCACGTAGCTGAATGCCGCCGTGCCCCATCGCGGATGCCTGCCTGCGGCAGGGCGCCGCCTTCGACGGCCATGACCGCGTTCAGTAGATGCCCCCGACGACGAGATGCTGGGCCAGCTCGAAGCTGGTGCCGTTGGGGTAGCCGTTCGCCAGGTCGCCGGCCCTCACGACCTCGAGGAGCTGATCGAAGGTGAGGTTGGCGTGCGCCGCTTCGACCCAGGCGTCGGCCGTGACGCCGGTGGGGAAGTTCCAGCCGGCGTTCCAGCCGCTGGTGCTGGTGAAGTCGGGGAACCGATAGCTGGTGGCCGAGCCGAGCCAGGCCGAGCTCACGCTCACGGTCCAGATGGGACTGGGTGCGCCGGGCGTGACACTGGCGAAGAACGCGGTGGCACCACCGCTGGTGGAGAACGAAGGCGAACCCCAGGTGGCGGCGGCCGTTCCGCCGGACACGCCGATGCCGACCGTGCCCGGCAGGGCGCCTGGGATCGACAGGCTTGTGGTCGGGCCTGGCTGCTGCGATACGAAGAAGACGTGCTGGTCGTCGCCACCGCTGCCCGTGCCGAAGCCGGTCGTGTGCGCGTCGGCGGTGAACACGTAGGCGTCCGAGGGCTGCGCGAGGGCGGATGGGATGAACATGTAGGAGATGGAGGAGAACGTGCCCATCTTGACGAGCATGTTTGGAGTGATCGCGCTGGTCAGGTAGGTGAGGCCGATGCCGACGGTCTCATTGGAGGGGCCGCCGGTGGCGCTGAAGTCCTTGGTGCCGAGGCCCGTGGTCGTGGTGTACGTCGTGTTCGCAAGATCTACGGTGAGATTCGGGTTGGAACCGCTCTGGACCGTCACGTTGCGGCGTACGTAGTCGCTGACCAGGTAGCCGTTGCTGTCGGCCACGAAGCCGGCGATGGTCTGGGGGCCGGCGGCGATGCCGTGGAAGCTGAAATTCGGGGTAGAGGCGTAGACCAGAGCCACCTGTCCGCCGAAGGAGATCAGGGCGTACCCTCCCGAAGGGATGCCGGAGACCGTCCCGGAGATGTCCCCGGTGGCGGGGGCGGGTGCCGCCTGGCAGGAGGCGGTGAGCGACGTGGCATCCGACGTCGTCGCTTGCGTGACGTGGACTTCGTTCTGCCCCGAGCCGAGGGTGCACACCCAGGCGACGCCGTACTTGCCAGCGCTGTCGTTGACGGTGAAGCTGCTTCCGGAGAGTAGGGCCCAGGCGCCGGCACCGTCCTGCGCGGCGAGCCACGGCACCGTGCCGACCGCGGTCACGGTGACCGTCGTAGGGTTGGCGTTGCCGCCGGCGGGCGTCGAGGAATTGCAGGCGGTGAGCGTCAGGGCCAGCGCAGCGAAAGCGAGCCCGACGGACCAGCGTGGCATGGACATGGTGTTCCCCCCTGGCGAAGGATGGACCGGACGAGGTGGCTCTGGAGCGTCGCCTCCTCCGTAGCGGCGCGGAGTCAGGCTAGGGGACGGCCGTCTAGTCAGCGTCTACCGACATGCGAAGGGCGGGAGGGCAGCCACGACACATCCCCTCGCCGAGGCCGGATGCTAGCCTCGCCCATACCCCCAGGGGGTGTCGGTCCCGATCGCGGTGCGCCCGCCCCCACGGCGCAGGAGGAGAGACAGCATGGCCCAGTTCAGCATGAGCATCACCGTCCCCGGCGGCTACGACGAGGTCAAGGAGCGCGTGGTCGCGGCCCTCAAGGAGCAGGGCTTCGGCGTGCTGACGACCATCGACGTGCAGAGCACCCTGAAGCAGAAGCTGGACGCCGACATGGAGCGCTACGAGATCCTCGGCGCCTGCAACCCCCCGCTGGCCCACAAGGCGCTGAGCGCCGACCGCGAGATCGGGCTGCTGCTGCCCTGCAACGTGGTCTTGCGCGAGGTCGACGGCGGCATCCGCGTGAGCGCGCTCGATCCGGTGGCGATGTTCTCGCTGGTGGACGGCGCCGCGGCCGGCGAGCTGGCCGACCTGCCGAGCGAGGCCCAGGGGCGCCTGAAGCGCGCGCTCGAGAGCCTTCATGGAGCGCTCGTAGACTGAGGTGACGCGGGGGCGTCCGTCACCTGGCCGACGCTCGGATCGGGCCGGCGCCCCCGCGTGACGGGGTCGAGGCCCATGCTCCAGCGTCCTACCTTCCGCCTCTTCTTGATTGCGGCCTGGCTGGCCGCCGGGCCGGTCGTGGCCGGCGCCCAGTCGGCGCCGACCGCGTGCGCGGGTCCGGTGGTGGCCACCCCGACCGGTGCCGTCTGCGGCGTGCGTGAGCGCGTCGGTGGCACCCCCGTCGACGCCTTCCTTGGCATCCCCTACGCCGCCTCGACGGCGGGGGCGGAACGCTTCCGTCCGCCGGTGCCGGCGGCAGCCTGGTCCAGGGTGCGGGACGCCACCGCCTTCGGGCCCGTGTGCCCGCAGACGGGCCCCTACGTGGAGGGGCTCGAGCAGTCCGAGGACTGCCTGACCGTCAACGTCTGGGTGCCGCGCGACCCGCCGGCCGCCCCGTCTGCGCCTGCAAGCGCACTCTCGGACGCCCCTCCGACGCCCGCCCCGCCGTCCGAGTTCCCGCCCGCGCCCGGCGAGCGACCCGCGCCCGCGCCGCTGCCGGTGATGGTGTTCCTCTACGGCGGCGGCTTCGTGCACGGCGGCACCTCGCAGCGCCTCTACCCCGGCGGCCGCTACCTCTACGACGGCGCGCGGCTGGCCGCCAGCCAGGGGATCGTGGTGGTGACGCTCAACTACCGCATCGGCGTCCTCGGCTTCCTGGCCGGCGCGCCCGGCGTCACACCGAACCTGGGGTTGCTCGACCAGCAGCTCGCGTTGCGCTGGGTGCAGCACAGCATCGGCGCCTTCGGCGGCGACCCGGCGCGGGTGACGCTGGCGGGGGAGAGCGCCGGGGCGATGTCGGCGGGGTTGCAGGCGCTCTCGGTCCCCAGCAGCCGGGGGCTGTTCCGTGCCGTCATCCTCGAGTCCGACCCCTTCGGGCTCCCCTACCGCACCGAGGACCAGGCGCGCCTGAGCGCCGATCTCTTCCTCCTGAAGACGGGTTGCAAGGTCACCACCGACACCCTCGCCTGCCTGCAGCGCCTGCCGTTGGCGACGATCCTGAACGCGCAGGACCACAGCTCCCAGAAGGTCGCGCTGGCCGGGCAGGGGTTGCCCGCCTTCCTCCCGTGGGCGCCGGTGATCGACGGCCGCCTGGTGGTGCGGCAACCGTACGCGGCCGCCCTCGCCGGAGGCCTCGACCTGCCGGCGCTGCTGGGGACCAACGGCAGCGAGGCGACCCTGTTCTTCGCCGACGACGCGCCCATCGGCCTGCTCGGCTACGACGTGCTGGCCAAGTTGTTCGTGGGGCCGGCCAGGACGGCCGAACTGGCATTTCACTACCCGCCGGCCTGGTTCGGCGATACCACCGACACCGTGATCCGGGCCGCCAGCGACGGCCTGTTCGTGTGCCCCACGCGCGCGGTGGCCGCCGCGGCGCGGGCGCCCGCCTACCTCTACAGCTTCGCGCACGTGCCGTCGTTCAACCTGTGGGCCGACGTGCCGATGTGCGCCGGCCGCTCCTGCCACGGCGACGAGTTGCCCTTCGTGTTCGGGACGGCCGGAGGGAAGGATGCCTTCACGCCGGCCGAGCGCAAGCTCTCGGACACGATGATGGCCGCCTGGGGCGCGTTCGTGCGCAGCGGGGCGCCGGCCGCGAGCGGTGTGCCGGCCTGGCCGGCGTACCCGACCTCGGGCCAGCGCATGCGCTTCGGCACGCCGGCCGCCCTGGGCCCGCCGGTGCCGGCGGCCTGCGGCTTCTGGTCGGGCGGTCGCTGAGCGGTCCGGGGTCGCGGAGGCTTCTGCGGGGCCCTGGAATGGAGTGTCAAGCCGGACTTGACAGTCCATTTGAGGGGGCGGAGGAGGGCGCCCCGCCCGTGCGGACCCGCCGAACAGCGCCGCCGCCCGCCTACCCCGCGCGCGCCACCAGCGCGCGCTGCCTCACCGCCCCCAGGTGGTAGGCGGAGTGGGCGAGCACCGCCAGGACCGCGCCCAGGGCGTGGTCGTCCCAGCTCTCGCGCCCCAGCAGGGTGTCGTGGGCGCGGTGGCAGGTGGCGAGGAAGGTCTCCTTGAGCGCCTCCCAGGCGACGGGCGTGACCTCGCGGACCTGCCAGCTCTCGGCCCAGTCGACGGGCTCGCCCTTGCCCTCGGCGTAGCGCAGCACCACCTCGAGGTAGAAGCGCGCGTGCTCGACGTGGCCGGCGATGGTGGTGCCGCCGGGCGCCAGCGCTTGCGACGCCTCCTCGGCCGACAGCGACGCCAGCGTCGGGCCCCAGCCGGTGCCGGTATCGAGGTAGGCGTTGCCGCCGGAACGCGCCGGCGAGGCGAACGTCTCCTCGAGCAGGAAGGCGAGGTTGCGGTGGAGCAGCTCCTTCAGGTCGTCGTCCGGCATGGGGTCCTCCCTGGGGCGCGGGGGCGCGGGCCGTGCCGCCCCGGGCTCCGTCCTCTCGATGATAGGCGGCGGCCGGGCGCCCGGCAGGGGCGTCCGTCCTGCGTCCCGTAGCCGCTCGGCCTCGGCTCGGCGGAGCTGGGCCGCGGCCGGCGTCGCCCGCGATGCAGGGACCCGTCCTTTCCATCCGGTACTATCACGGTCTGGTCGCGCCCGCCGGCGCGCCACGACCTCGGGGGCCACGCGCAAGGGAAGGCAGGAACGACGTGAGGGAAAGAAACGGCCGCGGCGACGGCTACAAGTGGATCGCGCTCTCCAACACCACCCTCGGGGTGCTGATGGCCACCATCAACTCCTCGATCGTGCTGATCTCGATGCCCGCCATCTTCCGCGGCATCGCCATCGATCCGCTGCAGCCCCAGAACGTCAGCTACCTGCTGTGGCTGCTGATGGGCTACATGGTGGTGACCGCGGTGCTGGTGGTGAGCTTCGGCCGCATCGGCGACATGGTGGGGCGCGTCCGCATGTACAACCTGGGCTTCGCGGTGTTCACGGTGGGCTCGATCCTGCTGTCGCTGGTGTTCTGGACCGGCCCCGCCGCCGCCCTCACGCTCATCGGCCTGCGCGTGGTGCAGGGGATCGGCGGCGCGCTGCTCATGGCCAACAGCGCCGCCATCCTGACCGACGCCTTCCCGGTGCGGCAGCGCGGCATGGCGCTGGGCATCAACAGCGTGGCGGCCATCGCCGGCTCGTTCCTGGGGCTGCTGGTCGGCGGCCTGCTGTCGACGCTCGACTGGCACCTGGTGTTCCTGGTGTCGGTCCCCATCGGCATCTTCGGCACGTTGTGGGCCTACTTCCGGCTGCGCGAGATCGGCGTGGTGAAGCGCGCGCGCATCGACTGGTGGGGCAACCTCACCTTCGGGCTGGGGCTGGTGGCGATCCTGGTGGGCATCACCTACGGCATCCAGCCCTACGGCGGGCACCCCACCGGCTGGACCGACCCCTTCGTGCTGGCCGCCGTCCTCGGCGGGCTGGCGGTGCTGGGGCTCTTCGCCTTCATCGAGACGCGCGTGCCCGACCCGATGTTCCGGCTCGGGCTGTTCCGGGTGCGGGCCTTCACCGCCGGCAACCTGGCGGCACTGCTGGCCGCCATCGGCCGCGGCGGCCTGATGTTCATGCTGATCATCTGGTTGCAGGGCATCTGGCTACCGCTGCACGGCTACAGCTACGAGTCGACGCCGCTGTGGTCGGCGATCTACATGCTACCGATGACGATCGGTTTCCTGATCGCGGGGCCGGTGTCGGGCTGGCTCTCCGACCGGCTCGGGGCGCGCCCCTTCGCCACCGGCGGCATGGCCGCCGCGGCGGTCACCTTCGGGCTGATGATGCTGCTGCCGGCCAACTTCCACTACGGCGTGTTCGCGCTGCTGCTGCTGGCCAACGGGTTGGCGATGGGGCTGTTCTCGGCGCCCAACACCGCGGGCATCATGAACGCCGTGCCCGCCGGCGAGCGTGGGGTGGCCTCGGGCATGTGGGCGACCTTCCAGAACGCCGGCATGAACCTCTCGATCGGGCTCTTCTTCTCGCTGATGATCGCCGGCCTGGCCTCGACGCTGCCGACCACCATGTTCCAGGGGCTCACTGCCCAGGACGTGCCCGCCGCGGCGGCACGCACCATCGCCGGGTTGCCGCCGGTGGGCAGCCTGTTCGCCGCCTTCCTGGGCTACAACCCGATGCAGTCGCTGCTCGGGCCGATCCTGCCGTCGCTGCCGGCCGACAAGGCCGCCTATCTGACCGGCAAGACCTTCTTCCCGCATCTCATCGCCGGGCCGTTCATGACCGGCATGCACATCACCTTCGCCTTCGCCATGGTGATGATGATCGTGGCGGCGTTCGCCTCCTGGACGCGCGGCAAGCACTACGTCCACGAGGACGCGCCGGCGGCAGGTGCGCCCGGCGAGCCCCGCCCGCACGGGGCCGGCGCGGCCGGCCTGCGTCCGGCCGGCCCCGACGCCCCCGATCAGCCCCCGCGCAGCCGCTTGTAGGCGTTGATCAGCCCGTTGGTGGAGCTGTCGTGGCTGGTGACGGGAGCGTCGCCCTCGAGCTCGGGCAGCACCGCCTTGGCGAGCTGCTTGCCGAGCTCGACCCCCATCTGGTCGAAGCTGTCGATGTCCCACACCACGCCCTGGGTGAAGATCTTGTGCTCGTACAGCGCGATCAGGCTGCCCAGCGTCTCGGGGGTGAGCTGCTCGAACAGGATCGAGCTGGTGGGACGGTTGCCCTCGAAGGTCTTGGCCGCCGTCAGCAGCTCCAATCGCTCGCCGGACGCGCCCTCGGCAACGAGCTCGGCGCGCGTCTCCTCGGGCGTGCGGCCGCGCATGAGCGCCTCGGTCTGGGCGAAGAAGTTGGCCAGCAGGATGGCGTGGTGGCGTCCCACCGGGTGGTGGCTCCTCGCCGGCGCCAGGAAGTCGGCGGGCACCAGCTTGGTGCCCTGGTGGATGAGCTGGTAGAAGGCGTGCTGGCCGTTGGTGCCCGGCTGCCCCCACACCACCGGTCCGGTCGACACCTCGACGCGGTCGCCGGCCCGGGTGACGCTCTTGCCGTTCGACTCCATGTCCCCCTGCTGGAAATAGCTGGGGAAGAACTCCAGCGTCTCGTCGTAGGGCAGGATGGCGTGCGTCTCGGCGCCGAAGAAGTTGTTGTACCAGACGCCCAGCATCCCCATGATGACGGGGATGTTGCGCTCCAGCGGAGCGGTGCGGAAGTGCTCGTCGACGGCGTGCGCGCCCTCCAGCATCCGCTCGAAGTTGCCGAACCCCACCGCCAGCACGATCGAGAGGCCGATCGCCGACCACAGCGAGTAGCGGCCGCCGACCCAGTCCCAGAACACGAACATGTTGTCGGGGTCGATGCCGAAAGCCTCCACCGCCTCGCGGTTGGTCGACAGCGCCACGAAGTGCTTCGCCACCGCGCTCTCGTCGGGAGCGGCGGCCAAGAGCCAGTCGCGCGCGGTGTGGGCGTTGGTCATCGTCTCCTGGGTGGTGAAGGTCTTCGACGCCACCAGGAACAGCGTCGACTCGGGGCGCACGCGAGCCAGCACCTCGGCCAGGTTGGTGCCGTCGACGTTCGACACGAAGTGCACGCGCATGCCCTCGACGGCGTAGGGGGTCAGCGCCCGCACCGCCATCTGCGGGCCCAGGTGCGAGCCGCCGATGCCGATGTTCACCACGTCGGTGATGCGCTCGCCGGAGAAGCCGCGCCAGCTGCCGTCGTGAACCGCCGTGCTGAAGCGGCGCATCTTGTCGAGCACGGCGTGGACGCCGGGCATGACGTCCTCGCCGTCGACGCGGATGGGACGGCTCGAGCGGTTGCGCAGCGCCACGTGCAGCACCGCGCGGTCCTCGCTGGTGTTGATCCTCTGCCCGGCGAACATGGCGTCGCGCCGCGCCTCCACGCCCGTCTGGCGCGCCAGGTCGAGCAGGAGCGGCAGCGTAGCCTCGGTGATGCGGTGCTTGGAGTAGTCGAAGAGCAGGTCGCCCAGGCGCAGGTGGAAGCGCTCGAAGCGCTGCGGGTCCTGGGCGAAGAGGTCGCGCAGGTGCAGCGGCGCGACCTGGCGGTGGTGCTCCTGGAGGCGTTTCCAGGCGGGGGATTCGGTGAGGGATGACATCGATGCGCCTCCTTCCGGGAGGGTCAATCGTTGGCTCGAGCCTAGCTGCCGAGGGGCCGGGGCGCCCGTGTCCTGCGGGACGGATGCCGGCGCCGCGCTCGGCCCTCTCACGCCAGACTAACGTCGCGGCCGCGGAAGCGCGCTAGCCTGCAGCGTCGCCGACCCGAGCCGTCGGTCCCGACGGCCCCGCGGCGGCGAGGGGAGGCCCAACGTGCGCGACGGAGTGCGAGCGCTCTTCACCGACATCGGCGGTGTGCTGCTGACCAACGGCTGGGACCGGCGGGCGCGCGCCCGCGCGGCCGAGACCTTCGACCTCGACCCCGAGGACCTCGACGAGCGCCACCACCTCACCTTCGACACCTACGAGGCCGGCAAGCTATCGCTGGACGAGTACCTGCGGCGCGTGGTGTTCCACCGGCCGCGCGACTTCACGCCCGACGACTTCCGCGCCTTCATGCGCGCGCAGTCGCGCCCCTACCCCGACATGATCGCGTTCCAGCGCGAGCTGAAGCGGCGCTACGGGCTGCTGGTGGTGGCGGTGAGCAACGAGGGGCGCGAGCTCAGCGAGCACCGCGCCCGCGCCTTCGGGCTGCAGGAGCACATCGACGCCTTCGTGTGCTCCGGCTTCGTGCACGTGCGCAAGCCCGACCACGACATCTTCCGGATCGCCCTCGACCTGGCGCAGGTGGCGCCCGAGGAGGTCGTCTACCTCGACGACCGGCCGATGTTCGTGGAGGTGGCGGGGGCGCTGGGCATCCGCGGCGTGGTGCACCGCGACCTCGACGGCACCCGCGTGGCGCTGGCGGCGTTGGGGCTCGAGCTCCCCGGCTAGCGCCGTGCCGGCCTGGCTCGCCGGCAGCCCTCGGCCGAAGGCACACCGTGTACCCCGGCGCCATGACGTCGCCGTGGACGCTCCCGGCGCGGCGCGGTAGACTCGACTCCTGGACAAGCGACCCATACGCGGTATCGGAAGGCGCATGGCGCCTCCGTCGGTCCGGGCCCGAGGGCCCCGGCGGGTCTCCGATGCGGTGCGTGGTCGTACCTCGTGGCTCGCCGGGGGACGCGCTGCCGAGGAAGATGGACCGGTCCCGCGGTCCCGCGCGTTCGTCAGACGTTCCCATGACGGATGGCTGCTACGGTGGGCGCCGGCTCCAAGAAGGGAAAGGGGATCGTATGAAGCGTTTGACCATCGTCATCTCGTTGCTCGCCCTGCTCGTGGGGACCGCCTACGCCCAGACGAAGATCGACTTCTTCGAGGCGTTCAGCGGCCCGCGGCAGCAGTGGATCCAGGACCGCGCCAACGAGTGGAACAAGCAGAACCCGAACTACGAGGTCGTGGTGACGCCCAAGTCGTCGTACCGCGATACCCTCAACTCGGCGATCCTGGCCGCCCGTCAGGGCAATCCCCCCGCGTTGGTGCAGATCTTCGAGGTCGGCAGCCAGCAGGCCAAGGACTCCGGCCTGTTCGTCCCCGTCGGCAGCATCCCCGGCGCCTTCGACACCAGCGACTACATCAAGCCGGTGCTCGACTACTACACCATCGACGGCACCGTGAACTCGATCCCCTTCAACTCGTCCAACGCGGTGATGTACGTCAACAACGCGCTGATGACGAAGGCCGGGCTCGATCCCAAGAACCCGCCCAAGACCTACAGCGGCATCATCAAGGCCTGTGACGCCCTGCGCGCCGCCGGCGACACCACCGACAGCTGCATCACCTTCGCGCTGCACAGCTGGTTCTTCGAGCAGTGGATGGCCGAGCAGAACGCCCCGATGGCGAACAACGGCAACGGCCGCGACGGCCGCGCCACCCAGGTCCTGCTGACGAGCCAGCCCGCGCTGAACATCGTCAACTGGATTAAGGAGCTCAACGACAAGGGCTACTACACCTACACCGGCAAGCTCGAGGACTGGAACGGCAGCGAAGCCATCTTCCTGCAGGGCCAGTCGATGTTCCACATCGACTCGACCTCCGAGGTGAACACCATCACCAAGGCCGGCAAGGACGGCGGCTGGATCGCCACCACGGCGGAACTGCCGATCGCCGACGGTGCCGACCGCGCGGGCGTCGTCATCGGCGGGGCCTCGGTCTGGATCATGAAGGGCGTGCCGGCGGACGTGCAGCAGGCGGCCCGCAGCTTCATCGAGTACATGACCAACACCGACAACATGATCAGCTGGCACAAGCTGACCGGCTACTTCCCGGTCCGCATCAGCTCGATCAACAAGCTCGACCAGGCCGGCTGGTTCCGCGACAACCCCAACTACGCGGTCGCTTTCAACCAGCTCCTGCAGACCAAGTCGTCCACGGCTACGGCCGGCGCCCTCATGGGCCCGTACCCGCAGATCCGGACGATCATCGAGGAGGCCATCCAGAAGGTCCTGAACGGCGCCTCGGTGGATTCGGCCATGAACCAGGCCGAGCAGCTCGCCAACCAGGCGCTGCAGCAGTACAACAGCAACTTCTAGGCATCGTGCCTACGCCGGCGGCGGGATCCTTCCCGCCGCCGGCCCTCCCATGGGATATTTGAAGTCGCGGGCCTAGCACGTTCCAGGGGGAGCGAGGCCGCAGGAGCCTGAGCATGCGCGAAGGAACACCCGTATTTCGGAGCAGGACGACGGCGTGGTTGCTGTTGGTGCCGACGCTCGTCATCCTCGTGATCTTCCTGTACTACCCGGCCGCCCAGTCGTTCGTCCTCAGCATGTACCGCAGCAACCTCATCCTGGGGACGCGCAAGTTCATCGGGCTCGACAACTTCCGGGAGCTCTTCACCGGTCTGCTGGCGCCGATGTACCGCCAGGTGGTGCTGCAGAGCATCGTCTTCAGCGCCGCCGTGGTGATCCTCGGCCTGGCCATCAGCATGGCCTTCGCGATGCTGGCCAACCAGAAGGTGACGGGCGCGCGCTTCTATCGCCTGCTGCTGATCTGGCCGTTCGCGCTGTCGCCGGCCATCGCCGGCACCATCTTCTCGTTCCTGTTCAACCCCCAGGTCGGCGCCGTCAACCACTTCCTGAGGATGACCCTGGGCATCGCGCCGCGCTGGCTCGACAACCCCATCCTGGCGTTCAGCCTGGTGGTGGGCGCGGCGATCTGGAAGGAGCTCGGCTACAACATCGTGTTCTACCTGGCCGCCTTGCAGAACATCCCCGGCGAGCTCAACGAGGCGGCCGCCATCGACGGTGCCAACGCCTGGCAGCGCTTCCGCTCGGTGACGCTGCCGCTGCTCTCGCCGATGACCTTCTTCCTGGTGTTCACCAACGTCGCCTACGCCTTCTTCGAGGTGTTCGGCCTCATCGACATCCTGACCAAGGGGGGCCCGGTGGGCCCGTCGGCGCTCCACCTCGACAACGCCGGGCTGACCACCACCATGATCTACCGCATGTACCAGGACGGCTTCGGCGGCACCGGCAGCCTCGGCTTCGCCGGCGCGCAGGGGGTGGTCCTGCTCTTCCTGGTGGCCGGCATCACCGTCCTGCAGTTCCGCTACGGCGGCCGCAACGTCCACTACGGCGGGGGGTCCTGAGATGGCGACACGCACCGCGAGCGCCCGGCAGCGCCGCCCCAAGACGCGCTGGCTGATCCACCTGCTGCTCATCGTGAGCTGCCTGGTGGTGACCGGGCCCATCCTCTTCGCGCTGATCAAGGCGACGCAGCCCACCACCCAGGTCATCTCCGCCAGCCTCATCCCCGGGGCCCAGCTGTGGCACAACGTGTCGAACGCCTGGGTCCAGGCCGACCTGGGCATCTACATGCGCAACTCGTTCATCATCGCCTTCGCCGTGACCTTCGGGAAGACGCTGTTCTCGCTGATGGCCGGCATGGCGCTGGTCTACTTCCGCATCCCCTTCAAGCCGGTGGTCTTCGGCTTCATCCTGCTGACCCTGATGATGCCGACGCAGGTGCTGATCGTGGGCCTGTTCGACCTGGTGTCGAAGCAGGCGCCGCCCACCTGGCAGGCGCTGTTCTCCTGGATCGCCCACCCGCTGGCGCCCACCCCCTACGGCTTCAACTGGTCGAACTCCTACTGGGCCATCATCGTGCCCTTCCTGGCGTCGGCCACCGGGGTGTTCCTGTTCCGGCAGCACTTCATGTCGATCCCGCTGTCCCTCGCCGACGCCGCCAAGATCGACGGCGCCGGCCCGCTGCGCTTCCTGATGAGCATCCTGGTGCCGATGAGCACCAACACTATCGGCGCGCTGGCGGTCATCCAGTTCGTCTACGTCTGGAACCAGTACCTGTGGCCGCTGGTGATCATCCGGCGCACCGACCGGCAGGTGGTGCAGGTCGGGCTGAACCTGATCATCAGTCAGGGGCAGGACACCGACTGGGGGCTGGTGATGGCGGGCGCCATCGTGGCGCTGATCCCGCCGTTGATCGTGTTCATGCTGCTCCAGGAGCAGTTCATGCGCGGCTTCGCGCTGTCCTCGGAGAAGTAGGCGGCCGCGGGGCCCGGGAGTTGCCGTAGGGGGCCGCGATGGCCCTGGAATGCGATGTCAAGTCGGACTTGACATCGCGTCGCAGGGGTCCGGCGAACGGCCCCGATACGCCCCGAAGGCTCGGAACGACGACGGGCGCCGGCCGGAGCCGGCGCCCGCGCGCCTGTGGATCGGGGGTGGGCTAGGGCTTGCCGGTGCCCAGGCCTCCCAGGCTGCTGCCCGGGGTCGCGCTCGGGGCGCCCGCGCCGGACGCGCCCGGCGACGCCGGCTTCACCAGGAAGTCCGCCAGCTTGCGGCTCACCACGTCGCCGAGGCTCGAGCCCGAGACCCGCACGATGTAGGGCGAGCTCGACGCCTGGATCGGGTAGAAGCCGTCCTTGTCCTTGGCGCCCACCTTGATGGTGGTGGTCGTCACGGTGGGTGCGGCGGCCGGTGCGGCGGCGGAGGCCGCCGGGGTCGAGGCGCCGGCCGTGCCGTTCGAGCCCGAGCCGGCCGCCGTGCTGCCGGACGTTCCGCTGCCGGACGTGCTGGCGCTCGTCGCGCCGCTACCGGACGCGCCGCTACCCGATGCGCTCCCGCCCGACGCCTTCGCGGCCGGCGTCACCGTCGTCAGCGTGACCACCGCCAGCGGCTTGTCGAAGCCGTAGCTCGGCTCCACCTTCTTGCCCAGCGGCTCGTCGAGCTGCACGTCGGTGAGGCTGCTGACCATGCCGGTCACGACCTGCGGGTCGAGCTTCCGGCCCGCCGGCACACCCTGCATCGACCAGGCGCCGCCCGACCTGGTGAACACCAAGTCGCCGTTGGCGTTCTTGACCTCGACCCGCGTGACGTGCGCGGTGTCGAGCTTGACGAAGTTGGTGTCGACGTAGCCGGCGGCGTCGGTGCGGGCGTCGCTGGCGTGCAGGTTGTGGCTGACGTAGACGCCCGCCTGCTTGTCCATGCGCACGTTGGTGCTGCCGTAGGCCGGCTCGGAGCCGATGTAGAGCGTCTCCGACCTGCCGCCCTTGAGGTCCAGCACGATCCTGCGCTGGTAGTCGGTGGGCGACACCTGCAGGCGCTTGTAGGCGTCCTTGGTGGTCGCCACCAGGCCCTGCTTCTGCAGCCCCGTGAGCTCCTTGAGGAAGCCCTCGACGCGCGAGGTCTGGGCGGGGAAGCCGCCCTGGTCGGGCAGCACCCACGTCACACCGTCGCGCTTGACCGCGATCTTGGTGCCGTCGTGGCCGGTCACCGTGAACGACTGGATATCGGCGACGGTGACGCCCTTGCCGAGCAGCGGGCCGGAGCTGGGCGCCGGCGGACGCACCACGGTGAGCAGCACGAAAGCCAGGATGGCCGCCTGGATCACCGCCAGGATGGCCAGGCGCAGGTTGCGGCGGCGCGCGCCGATGTCGGCGCCGCGGCGAGGGTCGATCCGCGATGCGGTGCTCACGACGCACCTCCCACGGGGCGCTTGCCCGTCGTCGTCGCCACGCCCGCCACCATCGGCGAGCGCCGGCGCTTGCGCCACTGCCAGATGCCGGCGATGAGGGCCAGCGCCACCAGGGCGAAGGCGTAGTTGCCGACCTCCCAGCCGGTCTCCTGGCTCTGCGAGAGGTGCGCCAGCACGCGGGTGGTGGCACCCGAAGCGCGGATCTTGAGGAGGCTGGCGTCCTCGGTCGACCAGTCGACGGCGCTCTGCAGGAGCTGCAGGTCCTCCGCCGGGAGGTTGGGGTCGAGCCGCGAGGCGATGTTGAGGACGGTGTCGTTGGCCACCTCACCGCTGCCGATCACGACCAGGCGGGCGTTGTCGGGCGACGACGGCAGCACCACGAGCTGGGCCGCGGCGGGCTTGCTGCCGGAGCTCGAGCCTCCGCCCGAGCCCGCCGCCTGCAGCGGGTCCTTCTTGCCCTTGAAGTAGCTGGTGAAGCTGCCGCGGATGGCGACGGCCAGCGGGTAGCTCTGGAGCTTCTTGCCGACCGGGAAGCCGTGCTTGGGGTAGGTCTGGAAATCGGGCACGATGTTGGTGTCGGTCGACGTCCACGACTGCGGGCTGGAGGAGAGCAGCACGTCGACGCTGCGCGCCTTCGACGAGCCCTTCTCGACGCTCAGCGGCGACGCCCACGGCACCGTCACCGCCGGCAGGCCGCTGGTGATGGGGGAGCTGCGGTCCATGTCGTTGGGGCGCACGTCCACGAAGAACGGGTAGTCGACGGCCTTGACCTCCTGCACCGCCACCCCGTTGACGCTGGTCGGCACCACCACCGGGAACTGCGTGTTCTGGCTGTCGAGCACCAGCGAGTCGCCCACCGTCACGCCGTAGCTCTTGAGCATGTCGGCCAGCGTCCCCGACACCTTCTTCAGCGCCAGGCTGCCCGAGTAGGGTTCGGTGGTGACGGCGTAGTTGCCGCCCGCCACGATCACGGAGCCGCCTCGCATCAGGAACTGGTCGATGGCGAAGCGCTGCTTGTCGGTCATCCCCTGGGGCGACAGCACCAGCAGGGTGTCGACGTCGTTGGGAACGGTGCCGTCGCTGAGGGTGACGGGCTCCACCTTGTAGTCCTTCTGCAGTTGCTGGTGGATGAGCTGGGTGGTGTAGACGTTGGGCTGCTGCAGCCCCAGGGCGTTGCGCGTCGGCGTCTGCGGCGGCGTCCACAGCCCCACCACCTTGACGAAGCCGGAGGTGGAGCGCTCCAGTGCGGCGGTGACGGCGTCCTTGACGCTGGTCTGGTTGAAGCTGCCGCTGGGGACCACCACCTGGGTCTTACCGTCCACGGTCAGGAGCATGTGCAGGTAGTAGCTGCTCGAGCCCAGGAGCCCCGCCGGGATCGGCTGGATGCCGTACTGCTGCTGGAGCTGACTGGGCGTGTAGGCGGCGTTGGGCGAGCGCGGGTCGACCTGCCGGAAGGTGAGCTTGCCCGGCGCCCCCTTGGCGAGGGTGTCGGCCACCTGCTTGACGATGTCCGGCGCGTTCGACAGGTCGCTGGGCAGCGACTTGGGCGTGGCCAGCAGGGTGAGCTGCGCCGGCTGCTTGAGCGACGAGAGCACCGTGTCGAGGCTGCTGAAGCCGGCGACCGCCTTCTTGATGGCCCGCGTCAGGTTGTACTCGAGGTCGTTGAGCTGGACGTCGGGCTGGCCGGTGCTGGGGTTGGAGGTGACGTTGATCAGGTCGTTGAGCTTGAGCACCTGGGTCTGGTCGCCGTAGCGCACCAGGATGGCGAAGTAGGCGTTGACCACCGAGGCCTGGTAGCGGTTGGCGACCTGGAAGGGGTGCGGCTGGATGCCGTAGACCTGGCTGGCCGTCTTCTCGATGGCGGCGCTGGTGGCGGGGTCGACGACCTCGGCCTTGACGCGCCCGTGCGACGCCACCTGGTACTCGTGCAGCATGTCGGAGATCTGCGGGATCAGCGGCTTGAGCAGCGGGTGGGTGTTCTGGCTCAGGTAGGCGCGGATGAGCAGCGGTTGCTGCAGCGAGCCGAGCAGGTCACGGGTGGTCGACGACAGGCTGTACTCGTGGTTCTGCGTCATGTCGAGGCGCAGGCCGGTGAGCGGCAGCAGCCAGCCGTTCAGGAGCAGCAGGTTCACCGCGATCAGCGACACGCCGAGCAGCCGGGCGTTGCGGTAGGGGCGCGTCAGGCGGGTGCGGCTCCAGCGCTTGGCGTCGAGCGACAGCACGTTGAGGGTCAGGAACAGCCCTGCCAGCGACAGGTAGAACACCAGGTCGCGCAGGTCGAGCACGCCGCGCTCGATCGACTGGAAGTGCGTGGTGGTGGAGAGCTCGTTGAAGACGGCGGCCACGCTCGGCGGCGCGAAGTCAAGCACGGCGTTGGTGCCGATCAGGTAGAAGATGCCGCCCACCAGCAGGGTGACGATCAGCGACACGATCTGGTTGTCGCTGCGCGACGACACGAACAGGCCGATGGCGGCGTAGGCGGCCGCCATCAGCACGGCGGCGACGTAGCCGCCGATGACCGGTCCCCAGTCGAGGTTGCCGAGGAACGACACGGTGATCGGCAGGCTCACGGTGAGGGCGAGCGCCACCACCACCAGCGTCATCACGGCCAGGAACTTGCCCAGCACCAGCCGCCAGGTGTCGACGGGCAACGTGAGCAGCATCTCCAGCGTGCCCGAGCGCTGCTCCTCGCTCCACTGGCGCATGGTCAGGGCCGCCACCAGGAACACCAGCAGCAGCGGCATCCAGGTGAACAGCGGGCGCACGTCGGCGATGCCGCGTGCGAAGAAGGTGGCCACCCAGAAGAACACGAAGAAGGTGACCAGCAGGAAGGTGCCCATGAAGATGAGCGCCAGCGGCGAGCCGAAGGCGCTGGAGAGCTCCTTCTTGGCGATGGCGACGATCTGTCGCAAGTCTCTACCTCCCTACGCGGCGGACGGGGCCGGGGCCGCGTCGCGCGCCAGGTCGTTGAACACCGACTCGAGGGTGCGGGTCTCGCTGCGCAGCTCGCGCAGCGGCCAGTCGCTTCGCTTGGCCAGGTCGAAGATGGCGGGGCACAGGTCGACGTCGTCGTCGCTGCGGACCACGAAGGCGGCGCGGTCGGGCCTGGGGCGCTCGGAGACCACCTCGCGGGCGCCGGGGAGCGCGCGCAGGGCGTCGGCCACCGAGGCATCGTCGACGGCGGCGTCGAGCACCAGGCGGGCCGAGCCGCTCTTGGCGAGCTCGGAGAGCTGCGCGTCGGCGCGGATCACCCCGCCCATGATCATCACCGCCCGGTCGCACAGCGCCTCGACCTCGGGGAGGATGTGGCTGGAGAAGAGCACCGTGCTGGTCTTCGCCAGGTCGCGCACGAGCTGCCGGATCTCCAACAGCTGGGTGGGGTCGAGGCCGACCGTGGGCTCGTCGAGGATGAGCAGCTTGGGCCGGTGCAGGATCGCCTGTGCGATGCCGACGCGTTGGCGGTAGCCCTTGGAGAGCTGCCCGATCGGCCGGGTGAGCATGGGCCCCAGGCCGGTGGCGCGGACGGCGTCGGTGAGGGCGGACGCCTGCCGGTCCCGGGGGACGCGCCGGACGTCGGCCATCATCATCAGGTACTCCTGGACCGTCAGCTCGGGGTAGAGGGGCGCGTTCTCCGGCAGGTAGCCGATGCGCTCCTGCGCCTGCTGGCGATGCGTCAGCACGTCGAACCCCTCGATCCCCACGCTGCCGCCGTCGGGCTGCAGGTAGCCGGTGAGGATCTTCATCAGGGTCGACTTGCCGGCGCCGTTCGGCCCCAGCAGACCCACGATGGTCCCCGCCTCGATGGAGAAGCTGACGTCCGACAGCGCACGCACCGCGCCGTAGGACTTCGTCACGTTCTGAACGTCGACCAAGGTAGACCTCCCGACTCGTCGGTCGTCGTTGTGCGAGGGGTCCGGTGGAGCCGCGGGGCGGCGCGGGACGGAGCGGGCGACGGTCCCGGTGGGCCACGTCGCGCGAGCTTCCGACTCCGGTTCTCGCCGTCCCCCACGTGGTGTACCAGATCCCGGATGAACGTTAGACCAGGGTTCTGTGAAATTGTTGAGGGTGGAAGGGTTGTCGGCGAGGGGCGCGAGGCGCACGCGCCGCAGCCGGCACGGCGAAGGCTCCGTAGAATGCATGAGAACGTTCCGCAGATCCCCGGGCCGGTCCTCTCCAACGCCAAGCCCCGCCCGGGAGATGGGAGCCATGGACCTCGTCGCCAACCCCTACGCCGCGACGCTCGTGTTGAGCGCCCTGGCCGTCATGGCGTTGGGCGCCGCGGCCTGGTCGCGCCGTCACGACGCGCGCGGCGGGCGGGCGCTGGCGCTCCTGTCGCTGTCGGCGACGGCATGGGCGCTGGCCGAGGTGGCGTGGCTCGACGCCGGGCCGGGCGACGCGGGAGCCCTGGGGTTGCGCCTGGTCGCCGCCACCGGCGCGCTGCTGCCCCCGCTGCTGCTGGGCTACGCCTTCGCCGCCACGCGCCTGCTCCCGCGCCTGCGGGGGGTGCTGCCCGCGGTGGCGCTGGGCGTGGCGGTGCTGGGGGTGGGGCTGGCGTTCGGGCCGGTCGGCGGGCTGTCGCTGTGGGTCGGGCTCGAGCCCAAGCTGGCGCTGGGCCGCCTGGTGGTGGTCGGCGTGCCGAACGCCTTCGGTTGGGTCGCCGCCAGCTTCGAGGCGCTGATGTCGGCGCTGGCGCTGGTGCTGCTGGCGCTGGCGGCGGTGCGCACGCCCGGATCGAGGCGCGCACCGCTGGCGTGGGCGCTGGCCGGTGCGGGGCTGCCGGTGGTGGTGGAGGCGGCGCGTTCGCTGCTGGTGGCGTTGCCCCCGGCGACGCTGCCGGTGGGGGCCGCGCGCTCCGTCGGGGCCGGCATCGCGCCCGGCGCCATGGTCCTGGCCCCCGCCGCGCTGGCGCTGGGGCAGGGGCTGTTCGGCGGCACCCGCTACCGCCGCGAGGAGGGGCCGCGCGGCACCGCCCCGCAGCTCGGCCTCGGAACCAAGCGCGCCGAGCTCATCGATCACCTCGAGCTCCCGGTGCTGGTGATCGACGGCGATCAGCGCGTGAGCTACGCCAACTCCGCCGCGGCGCTGCTGCTCCACCCGCGGGCGCCGATCGACGGCGTCGCCGCCGCCGCGCTGTTCCCCGACGCTCCCGAGCTGCAGTGGGCGCTGATGCAGCGGCGCGCCACGGTCCAGCCGTTCGATCTGGTGCGGGGCGGCGGCGCGCGCCCCTTCGAGGCGTGGCTGACGCCGCTCTCGGAAGCGACCGGCCGCTACGCCGGCACGCTGCTGACGCTGGTCGATCTGGGCGCGCTGCGCCACGCCGAGGCCGCCGGCGGCCTGGCCGAGGAGGAGGCCCGCCGTAGCACCGTGCTGCTGGAGGCCTTCCGCGACGTCCTCCTGGGCATCGGACGCGGCGACAAGCTGGGCATCCTGCTCGACGTGGCGCTCACCGGCGCCGCCTCGGCGCTGGGAGCGCCGCACGGCGCGCTGTACCTCACCGACCCCGCCGCCGACGCCCTGGTGCGGCGCACCGCCCTGGGCGCCTTCGAGTCGTGGGACGAGCCGCCGCTCCGGCGCGACGAGGGGCTGGTGGGGAGGGTGTGGGCGGCCTCGCGTCTGGTGGCCGTCGACGCCTTCCCGGAGCCGCGCGAGGACGGCCCCGAAGCCTGGGCGGGCGCCACCGTCGGGGTGCCGCTGCGGGCCGGATCGCGCACCCTGGGGGTGCTACTGCTGGCGCGCCGGCAGGGCGACCCGGAGCCGTTCGCCCCGCACGACCTGGAGGCGCTCGAGCGCTTCGCCGACCTGGCGGCGCTGGCGGTGCGCGACCTGAGCGTGCGCGAGCGCGCCGAGCGCGCCGACACCGAGCTCGCCTGGCTCGACCAGCTCGACGCCGCCATCGCCCGCGGCGCGCCCGACACGGCGGTGCTCGAGCTGGCGCTGACGGCCGCCCGCGAGGCGGCGGGGTTCGACCGCGCCGTGGCGTGGCTGGCCGACGACGCCGGCGACACCCTGGAAGCGTGCGCCTGGACGGGCATCCCGACCGGCCCCGAGGCCGGCCTGCGCCTCAACCTCGACGGCTCGGTCCCGCTGCTGGAGGAGGCCTTCCGCGGCGACCAGGAGATCGTGCTGCAGGGGGGCGCGCCCATCCCGGCGCGCTTCCGCCCGCGCGGTCCGGCCGCCGCGTCTCCGCTGGTCCGCGGCGTGCGGCCGGCGGTGCTGCCGTTGCGCGGGGCGACGGCGGTGCTGGGCGTGCTGATGGCCGATGACGGCCGCGAGGGCGTCGACCTCGCCGCGCGCCTGCGGGCGCTGCGGCGGATCGCCGTGCGGGCGGGGCAGGCGCTCGACCGCGCCCGCGCCATCGAGCGCGAGGCCCGCCAGAACGACCACGTCGACCGCACCGAGGACCTGCTGGACGCCGTGCTGGAGGCGCGCGAGGGGTTGATCGACGCGCTCGACGCCGGTTACTTCGAGACCGACCTGCGCGGCAACCTGACCCGCGTGTCGGCGGAGATGGCGCGACTGGCCGGCGGCGAAGAGCGCGACCTCGTCGGCGTGCGGCTGCCGGACCTCGCCCCGCCCGGCGCCGAGCAGGCGCTGATCGACCTGATGGGCCGCGTGCTGCGCAGCGCGCGGCCGGTGCGGCGCGCCTCCTGGGCCCTGAGCGTGCCGCGCACCGGGCAGGTGGCGGTGGAGCTCACGCTCGGGCTGTTGCGCGACGAGGACGGCGAGCCCAGCGGCTACTTCGGCATGCTCACCGCCCGCGCTCGCTGAGCCCTCCCGGCCCCGTCCGACGGCGTGGGACACGCGTCTGGAGCGCGTTCCATGGCATCGCTGCGTGCTAGGCTCGCGGCATGTCCTGGCCCGCGCCGCCGCTGCCCTCCCCCGAGGCCGAGCGCGGCTCGGGGATCGCCCTGGTGGTCGGCGCCGGCGGCAGCGGCAGCGCCGCCGCGGTGGGCGCGTTCCGGGCCCTCGAGCGGGCGGGCCTGACGATCGACTCCATCACCGGGAGCTCCAGCGGCGGCGTGGTCGCCGCGGCGCTGGCGTTGGGGTGGGCCCCCGGGACCATCGAGGCGGTGCTGCGGCGGCTGTGGGTCCCGGCGGTGGCGCGCGGGGCGCGTCACCGGGCGGCGCTGCGGCTCGCGGTGCCGCCGCGCGCGCCAGGCTTCGCCCTGAGGGAGGGATCGGCGCTCGACGAGCGCGTCCGGCGCGCCTTCGGCGAGGCCACCTTCGACGACGTGACGGTGCCCTTGCGCGTCGTGACCACCGACCTGGACAGCGGCGAGCGCGTGGTGCTGGAGGAGGGGCCGATCGCCGATGCGGTGCGCGCCAGCCTGGTGGTGCCGGTCCTGCTGCCGCCGGTGCGCGTCGGCGGCCGGTCGCTGGTGGACGGGGCGCTGTCCGAACCCCTGCCGCTGCTGCTGCCCGCGACCGGGGCGCCGCGCGCGGTCGTGGCGTTGGGCTTCCCCTGCCGCCCGCCGCGGCGGGCGGGGCCGGTGCTGGGCGCGGTGCTCGCCGCCCACGCCGCGGCCGCCAACAACCTGCTGCGCCTGGCATCGGCCTACCAGGACCTGGCGTCGCCGGTGCCGGTGCTGCGGCTCGAGCCCGACCTCGGCGGCCCCGCCCCGCTCTTCGACGCCAGCGGCGTTCCCGACGCCATCGAGGCCGGCGAGCGGGCGATGGAGGCGCGGCTCGAGGAGCTCGGGCGGCTGCTGGCCTGAGCGCACCTTCTCCCGCGTGCGCCCGCCCCCGGCGGGGCGAGTGTGCGCGCTATCATGGTGGCCGGCTGCACGCCGCCTTCCTCCGACGGAGGCCCACCGCCATGGCCCGCTCCGACCCCGATCCCCGCCCCAGGCTGCCCCGCCGCGTCCTCCGCATGCTGCGCGACTTCCTGCTGATCTTCGGGGTGGCGTTCCTGCTGCCGTACGTGGGCTACCGCGTCCTGCACCACCCGCGCGGCACCGAGCCGGCGGTGGCCATGCCGCCCGGCGTGGTGGTGGGCACCGCTCCCGGGCCGTTCGTCTCCGGCGGCTACCGCTTGACGGTGTCCGGGGTGCGCTGGGTGCGCCAGTCGAGCCTGCCGCCCGGCCTCAAGCTCAGCTTCCGTGCGCGCCCGAGCGCGGTGGTCGACTACCTGGTGGTGTCGCTGACGATCGCCGACAGCGCCGACACCGGCCTCCCGCTCACCTTCGAGGGAAGCGGGCAGGACGTGCGCCTGCTGCTGGCCTCGACCGACCCGGCGCGCTTCCACGTCGATCCCATCGGTGTCGACGAGGCCGCCACCATCGCCGGCGAGCCGGCCCTGGCCGACGGCACGCTGTTGCCGGGCGAGCAGCGCAGCGGCGTGGTGGTCTACGCCATCGAGCCCTACCGCAAGGCGCTGGAGCTGTTGCTGGTGCCGATGTACGGCGTCGGCGTCACGCCCGAGCAGGGGCCGCAGCACCCCGCCTTCGAGATCCACCTGCCGCAGCCGCGCTGATCCGAGCGAGCGGCGCTCAGCGCGTGCGCGTCACCTTGCGCAGGTGCCGCGGGGCGTCGGGGTCGATGCCCCGCGAGGTCGCCAGACGCTCGGCCAACAACTGTCCCGCCACCACCAGCGCGAAGCCTGCCGTGACGGCGTGCATGCCCTCGGGCAGGGCCACCGGCGCCGCGGCGTGGCGCAGCAGCTCGGCGGAGCTCGACACCACCGTGAGGTCGGCGCCGACCTGGCGCAGCCGCGCGGCCACCTCCTCGAGGCCCGCCAGGCTGGCGTCCTCGGCGGCCAGGATCACCAGCGGATCGCCCGGGTCGACGACGGCGATGGGGCCGTGCTGGAACTCGGCGCTGGAGTACGCCTGGGCGTCGAGGTAGGCCGTCTCCTTGAGCTTGAGGGCGGTCTCCAGGGCGGCGGCGAACGACAGGCCGCGGCCGAGCACGTACAGCCCCTCGGCGTGCGTGAGGCGCAGCGCGGCCCGGTCGAGGGTGGCGGCGTCGTCGAGGAGCGAGCGCAGGGCTCCGGGGACGGCGTCCAGCGCGGTGCGCAGCTCGTCGTCGTCGGCCCACTCGGCCACCAGGCGCGCCAGCACCATCATCTGGCTGGTGAAGGTCTTGGAGGCCGCCACCGCGCGCTCGCGGCCGGCGTGCTGGTCGAGGTGGTCGTCGGCCTCGGCGGCGAGCGCGCTGCCGGGGCGGTTGGTCACCGCCAGGGTGTGGGCCCCGCTGCGCTTCAGCGCCGCCAGCCCCTCGACCACGTCGGTGCTCTCGCCCGACTGGCTGACGCCGATGCCGAGGGCGCCCTCGAGATGCAGCCGGGCGTCGTACAGCGTCAGCAGGGAGGGGGGCAGGCTCGCGACCGGCAACCCCAGGGCGCGCCCGGCGAGGTAGCCGAAGAAGGTGACGGCATGATCCGACGAGCCGCGCGCCAACGTGGCCACCAGCGGGACCGGCCGCGCGCGCAGGCGCCGCGCCAGCTCCGGCACCCGAGGGTCCGCCAGGATGCGCGCCAGGACGTCGGGCTGTTCGGCGATCTCGGTGGCGAAGTGGCTCATCGCGGGTCCTCGTCGTTCAGGGCGTCACGGACGCGTTGGCCGTGACGGGCCAGTCGAGCCCGGGCCGTGTCCAGGTCGACGTCGGCCGTGAGCATCACGATCGCCTCCCGGATGCCGCCCTCGGCACGTGTCAACGCCTCGGCGGCATCTTCTGCCGTCACGCCCACCGCCTCGGTCACCACCTCGATGGCCCTGCGCCGGAGCTTGGTGTTGATGGGGCGCATCCCCACCATGAGGTTGCCGTAGGCGCCGCCGGCGCGGACCAGGACGGCGGTGGAGAGCGCGTTGAGGGCGATCTTCTGGGCGGTGCCGGCGGCCAGCCGCGTGGAACCGGCCAGCACCTCGGGGCCCGTGTCGAGCAGCACGCCGACCTCGGCGGCGCGGAGCAGGGGGGTGTCCGGGTTGTTGGCGATGCCCACCGTGAACGCTCCGCGCTGACGGGCGAACTCGATGACCGCCAGGGTGTAGGGCGTCCTGCCGCTGGCCGCGACGCCCACGACGGCGTCGTCGGGGCCGAGACCGCGGCTCGTGGCGTCGCGGAGGGCGGCCCGGGCGTCGTCCTCGGCGTTCTCCAGGGCGCGCTCGCCGGCCGGGCCGCCCCCGGCCATGAGCACCCAGGTGCGTTCGAAGCCGAAGGTAGGTGGCAACTCGGCGGCGTCCTGGACGGCGATCCGGCCAGACGTACCGGCACCGACGTAGACGAGCCGCCCGCCTCGCGCGAGCCGATCCTCGATGCCCGCGGCCGCCCGAGCCAGCTCGGGGCCCGCGGCCGAGGCGGCCTGGGCCGCGCGGCGGCCGCTGGCGAGGACGGCATCGACGATGCGGTCCAGGGGCCAGGTGTCGAGGTCCTGATAGGCGGGATCGAAGCTCTCGGTGGTCATCGCTCGCTCTCGTACCCTTCAGGCGCCGGGTTCTCCGGCGCGGAGGTGCAGCACCATGCGGTAGTGGTCGCCCCGGTAGGCGCTCCGCACGAACTCGAAGGGGCGCCCGTCGTCGCCGAAGGTCGTCCGATCGAGATCGAGGACGGGGACGTCGTGGGCGATGTGGAGGACGGCGCACTCGTGGTCGGTCGGCAGGCGCGCTCCCACGACCTGACGAGCCCGCGCAGGGCGGATGCCGAACTGCTCCTCGAGGCAGCGATAGAGGCTGCCGAGTTGCTCGAGCTGCTCCAGCGACAGCGTCTTCAGGTGCGGGGCGAGGTGGGCCGCCTGCACCGCGAGCGGGGCGTCGTCGGCGCAGCGCAGACGCACGATGCGGAGCACGCGCGTGCCGACGTCGACGGAGAGGGCGGTGGCCACCTCGCGGTCGGCTGCGACCATGCCCGCCTCCAGCATGCGGGCGCTGGGCGTGAACCCGAGTCCGCGGGCCTCGTCGGTGAAGCCGAGGACGCGGTCGAGGACCTGCTCCAGAGGATGGCCCTTGACGTACGTCCCCGACCCCTGCCGCTGCTCAACCAGCCCCGCCGCCCCGAGCTCATCGAAGGCGCGCCTCACCGTCATGCGCGAGAGCCCCAGCGTCTGGGCGAGCTCGCGCTCGCTGGGCAGCGCGTGTCCGGGGCGGAGCGCGCCGATCTCGATGGCGCGCTCGAGCTCCTCGCGGAGCTGCAAGTACGCGGGCGTGGGCAACGCCTTGTCGATGACGGGCTCGAAGGTCGCCGAGCTGCCTTCCCGGTCCCGCCCCGCATCGTCGGCCATGCCACTATTGTACCAATCTTGCTCCTCCCTCTATACTTGTTTCGTCGAACGAGGGCGCCGCGGAAGGCGGGTCGTCGCCTGCAGGTCCGGATCTCCGTGTCCAGAACGGGATCGTGAGGAGCTGGGGTCGACGGGGCCGAGCCCGTGCCGACGCCGTCGCGTCTCCCCCAGCCTCTCCGGCTCCAGGCCGGGCGTGTGCGGGGGACGATCGGAGGAAGGTATGAAGAGCATCGGTGGGAAGCGCCTGGTCGCGGCACTGCTCGTTCTAGCCCTGCTCGGTGTGGCGGCCGCACAGTCCTTGACGTTCTGGAGCTGGCGTACGGAGGACGTGGACGCCTACAACGGCTTCATCGCCGCGTTCCACAAGGATCATCCCGGCATCGACGTCACCTTCACGCCCTACAAGAACACCGAATACAACACCATCCTGTCGACGGCGCTGCAGGGCGGCGGCGGCCCCGACATCGTGCACTTGCGGGCCTACGGCGGCATGGAGCCTCTGGCCCAGGCCGGCCTGCTGGTGCCGCTCGGCGACAAGGTGCCGGCCCTCAAGGACTTCGATCCCAACGTCCTCAAGGCCGCGACGAATCGCGCCGACGGCAAGGTGTACGGCGTGCCGTTCGCGCTCCAGACCATCCAGGTGCTCTACAACAAGGACGTCTTCGCCAAGCTCGGGTTGAGCGAACCGAAGACCTGGCAGGAGTTCCTGGACGTCGCGCAGAAGATCAAGGCCTCGGGCATCGACGCGCTGGCCAACGGCAGCAAGGACCCGTGGACGGTCGAGACGCTCTTCGGCGGCGTCGCGCCCGCGTTCTACGGCTGCAACGCCTTCTACGACAAGATGGCCGCCGGCACGGCCACCTTCGAGGACCCGGCGTTCAAGACCGCGCTGCAGCGCATGGTCGACCTCGAGCCCTACCTCGCCAGCAACTACCAGGGTGTCGCCTACTCCGACATGCAGTCGCTGTTCGCCTACGGCCAGGCGGGCATGCTCATCGGCGGCAGCTACGAGCTCGGCACCCTCGCCCAGCTCGCCCCCAACTTCCACGTCGGCTCGTTCCTGATCCCCAACGACCAGGGCAAGACCTGCGAGACCTTCTACGTCGACGGCTCCTACGGCATCAACGCCGCCAGCAAGAACCAGGACGCCGACGTGCAGTTCATCAACTTCCTGGCCAGCAAGGCCTACGGCCAGATGTTCACCGACACCCTGAAGCAGATCTCGGCCGTGCCCGGCGTCGTGCCGACCGACCCCGTCCTGGCGCAGATGGCCAACCGCATGCACAGCGAAGGCACGCCCTACCTGATGCTGACGCTCTTCCGCTACGGCCAGCCGTCGGGCTCGACGCTCCTGCAGAACGAGATGCAGGCCGTGCTGGCCGGCAGCGAGACCGTCGACCAGGCAGCCGCCAACATCCAGCGCGGGGTGGCGACCTGGTACAAGTTCCAGTAGCCCGTCGCGTGCGGGTGACGCACACGCGTGAACGGTGGGGTCGGGCGCCAGCCCGACCCCACCGCGCTCCGCGCAACCGCCGCTGCGGAGGCGGCCGGTGAGCGGAGCGCGCGGTTGGTTCCGTCGGAACGGGCATCTGGTGGTGTTCCTGCTGCCGGGCCTGGTGCTCTACGGCCTGTTCATGGCCTACCCGCTGCTGACGTCGCTCTCCTACAGTCTGTCGGACTGGCACGGGCTGGTGCGGGGCGCGTTCTCCGGGCTCGCCAACTTCGTCAAGGTGCTGGGGCAGTGGCCCTACAACGCCCGCTTCTGGGGCGCGCTCAGCCACAACGCCCTGTTCTTCGCCCTGACCCTCGCCATCCAGTCGAGCCTCGGCCTCTTCCTGGCGGCGCTGCTGAGCCGCAAGTGGCGCGGCTTCGCCTTCTTCCAGGCGGTGTACTTCCTGCCCTACACCATGTCGATGGTGGTCGTCGGCTTCCTGTGGCTGCTGCTCCTCAACCCCACCTGGGGCCCGGTGGCGCACGGCCTGAGGCTGGTCGGCCTCGACGCCTGGGTGCAGCCCTGGCTCGGGCAGCGCAGCACCGCCCTGATCACGGTGATCCTGGTCAACGCCTGGCACTGGTTGGGGTTCCCGGTGCTGGTGTTCATGGCCGCCATCCAGGGCATCCCCCGCGAGTTCTACGAGGCGGGGCTGGTGGACGGCGCCAACGAGTGGCAGGGGTTCCGTCACATCACGTTCCCGCTGCTGCTGCCGAGCCTCGCGATGATGTCGATCCTGACCTTCATCTGGGACTTCAACGCCTTCGAGCTGGTGTTCGTCATGCAGGGCGCCTCGGGCGCGCCCAACTACGCCACCGACCTGCTGGCGACCTTCTTCTACCGGACCGCCTTCGGCGACCCGACGACGGGCGGCGAGCCCGGTCAGATCGGCCTGGCGTCCGCCATCGGCGTGCTGATGCTGATCATCATCGGGGCGGCCTCGGCCTTCGGCGTGCGCTTCAGCCAGCGCACCCAGACGGAGTACTGAGATGCGGAGCCCACACCCTGCCGCCGCCGGACGGCGGCCGCCCGACGCGCGCTGGGTCGGCCGGCTGGCCATCTATCTGTTCCTGACGCTGCTGGCGCTGGGCTTCCTCTACCCCATCGTGCTGATGGTGCTCGACGCCTTCAAGACCACGCCGGAGATCTTCCGGCACCCCTTCGGGCTGCCGTCGCACGTCGGGCTGGAGACCTTCCGCGAGGTGTGGCGCCGCGCCCACTTCGGGCTCTATCTTCGCAACAGCCTGCTGGTCACGGGCGGCTCGCTGCTGGTGCTGCTGGCCACCGCCGCACCCGCCGCCTACGCCCTGGCGCGTTACCGCTTCCCGGTCCGCGGTTTGATCTTCCTGTTCTTCTTGGCCGGCATCATGGTGCCGATCCGCCTCGGCATCCTGCCGCTGTATCTGCTGATGAAGCACCTGAGCCTGCTCGATACGCCCTTCGCGCTGATCTTCACCTACGCGGCCAGCGGCATGCCGATGTCGGTGTTCCTGCTCAGCACCTTCTTCCGGACGCTCCCCAGCGACCTGGAGGACGCCGCGCGCATCGACGGCTGCGGGGAGTACCGCATCTTCTGGAGCATCATGCTGCCGCTGGTGCGGCCGGCGGTCGCGACCGTCACCATCGTCAACGTGGTGCCGTGGTGGAACGACTTCTTCTTCCCGCTGCTGTTCCTGCAGAGCAACACCTGGAAGACGGTGCCCCTGGGCATGCAGATCTTCTTCGGACAGCACCTGACCAATTGGAGCCTGGTGTTCGCCGGGATGCTGATGGCGAGCCTGCCGCTGCTGGCGATCTACCTGCTGATGTCGCGGCAGTTCATCTCGGGCCTGACCTCGGGCGCCCTGAAGGGCTGAGCCGATGACCGCGACCGCCGGCATCGATCGCCTGCTCGCCGATCCCGCGCGGTTGGTCGGCGAGCGCATCGGCCTGCTGGCCAACCAGGCCTCGCTGACCGCCGACCACCGGCCGACGGTGGACGCGCTGCGCAGCGCGTTGGGGGCGCGCCTGATGGCGCTGCTGACGCCCGAGCACGGCCTCAGCGGGCTCGAGGAGGACGCCACGGCGGTCCCCGACGGGACGGACGCGCGCACCGGCCTGCCGGTCCTCAGCCTCTACGGCCCGCGGCGCCGCCCCGACCCCGAGCAGCTTGCACGCCTCGACACCGTGGTGGTCGACCTCCACGACGTCGGCGTGCGCTGCTACACCTACGCCACCACCGTGGCGCTGCTGCTGGAGGCGGCGCGCGAGGCCGGCACGCAGGTGCTGATCGCCGACCGGCCGGCGCTGCTGGGACCCCTCATCGACGGACCGGCGCTCGATCCCGCCCGCCGCTCCTTCCTCGGCTACCTCGAGGTGCCGTTCCAGCACGGCCTGACGCTGGGCGAGCTGGCGCGGCGGCACGCCCGCGCCCTGGGCGGAGCGCCGCTCGAGGTGGTTCCGGTCGCTGGCTGGCGGCGCGGCGAGCCACCCCAGGGCGGCTTCGTACCGCCCTCACCGGGGCTGCCGAGCCGCGCCGCGGTGGCCCTCTATCCGGCCCTGGTGGCGCTCGAGGGCACCGGGCTGTCGGAGGGGCGCGGCACGCCGCTACCCTTCGAGCTCGCCGGAGGGCCCGACGTCGACGGCCACGCCCTCGCGCAGGCCGTGAACGCGCGTGCTCCGCACGGGGTGTGGGCGCGGCCCGTGACCTTCCGGCCGGACAGCGGCAAGCTCGCGGGGCGGGTGTGCGGTGGCGTGCAGCTCCACGTCGAGGCCGCCACCGCAGCGTGGCGTCCCTTGGCGCTGGCGGTCGCTGTGCTGGAGGCCTTCCGGGGCATCGGCAAGCTGGCGTGGACGCCCGCCGATCGGATGCCCTGGGCGGGTGGCGCGGGGGCCGGGGAGCCCTGGTACGAGCCCGTCGACGGCCTGTTGGTCGACGCCTTGCTGGGGGACGACAGCCTGCGTGCGATCGTCGAGGGCCGGCGTGACTTCGCCGACGTCAGCGCCGACTGGGCCCGCGGCCATGCGCGCTTCCTGGACGAGGTCGAAGGAGACCTGCTCTACGGACCGGCCCCGTACTCGGCTCCTGGCCGGGTCGGCGGCGCGACGCGGACCGGCGGCGGGACCGTTGCGGTGCGGCCGCGCCCGCGGGTCGGCCTGGGGATCGACGCCGGGGGCTCGAGCACCCGGTGGCAGCTGCGGGGCGCGGAGGGCGTCGTGGCAACCGGGCGGCTGGCTCCGCTGGCCGGCCATCTCCACCAGGATGCCGGCCGTGCGGATGCTGCCGCGCGCGTCGGCGAGCTCGCACGCGCGGTGTCGGCGGCCGACGGCGTCCCGGCGGCGGTCGTCCTCGGGGTGACCGGGGTCGGTGCCGGAAGCGCCGAGGCCGCCTGGCTGCAACGGGTCCTGGCGGAGCGGCTGGCGCTCGATGAGGCCTCCGTGGAGGTGCTCGACGACGTCGAGCTGGCCTTCCGTGGGGCCTTCCCGGAGGGCGACGGGATCGTGGTCGTCGCCGGGACCGGCGCGATCGCCCTGGCCCGCAGCCGGGACGGCTCCCGCCTGCGGGCCGGAGGCCACGGCTATCTTCTCGACGACGACGGGGGCGGGTTCTCGATCGGGCGTGCCGCGTTGCGGACGCTCTTGCGCGAGGCCGACCGCAGCGGCGCGCCGATGGCAGGACCCCTGGCCGCGCGCGTCTTCGCGGCGGCGGGCGGCAGCGACTGGGACCGCCTCCGCGCCTTCGTCTACGGCGGCGGGCGCAGTGCCGTGGCAGCGCTGGCGACGGAGGTGGCGGCGGCCGCACGGGAGCGCGATCCCGAGGCCGAGCGCATCCTGCGCTGGGCGGGAGAGGAGCTGGCGAGGCTGGCGAGGCTGCTGTTGGACCGCTGCGGCGAGGCGCGGCCGGTGGCGCTGGTCGGCGGCCTGGCCGGACTCGGCGGGGACTTCGAGACGAGCTTCCGCCGCGGGATCCCGGCCGGCGTGGACGTCCGCGTCCTTCAGGTGGAGCCCGTCGCTACCGCCGCGAGGCTGGCGTGGGCGGCCGTTGGCGGGTAGGCATCGCGTCGTGTCGCGAGGACCGGATCGGACGCGTCCTCCCCGTGGGCTCCGAAGCGACGGCACGCGGCTCGTGCCGGCCCGTCACACATCGCGCCCACGGAGCGTGGGATCGAGGAGGTCGCGCATCCCGTCCCCGAAGAGGTTGAAGCCGAGCGAGGCGAGCAGGATGGCGAGGCCGGAGAAGATCGACACCCACGGCGAGATGAGCATGTAGTCGCGGCTCTGTGACAGCATCAACCCCAGCGAGGGCGTGGGGGGTTGGGTGCCGAGGCCCAGGAAGCTGAGGCTGGCCTCGACCAGGATGGCGGTCGACAGCGAGAGCGTGGTCTGCACCAGGATGGGCGCCAGGATGTTGGGGAGCACGTGGCGCAGCACGATGCGCCCTCCGCTGGCGCCGACGGCGCGGGCGGCGGCCACGTAGTCCCACGACAGCACCGTCAGTGCCGGACCACGGGCCAGGCGCGCGAAGATCGGGGTGTACACCACGCCGATCGCCAGGGCGGTGTTGGTGCCGCCCGGACCCAGCACGGCCAGCACCGCGATCGCCAGCAGGATGATGGGGAACGCCAACAGCACGTCCATGAGGCGCATCAGCAGGCGGTCGATCCAACCCCCCAGGTAGGCGGCCAGCAGCCCGATGGTGGAGCCCAGCAGCGTCGACAGGGCCACGGCGCCGAACGACACGGCGATGGACGTGCGGTAGCCGTACAGGATGCGCGCCAGGGTATCGCGACCGAAGTTGTCGGTGCCCAGCAGATGGCCGAGGCTGGGGCCCTGGAAGCGTGCCAGTACGTTCTGGCGCAGCGGGTCCACCTGGGTCAGCCAGGGTCCCAGTAGCGCCGCGCCCAGCACCAGGGTGGCGAGCACGAAGCCCAGCAGGCCGACGCGGTTGTGCCGCAGCCGGACGAAGAAGCGCCCCACGTTGGCCATCACTCGTACTCCACCCGGGGGTCGATCCAGGCGTAGGCCAGGTCGACCAGCAGGTTCACGACCACGAAGACCGCGGTGATGACGAGGACGATGCCCTGGATGAGCGGGTAGTTGCGCTGGTTGATGGCGCCGATGATGAGCCGGCCGATGCCGGGGATGGCGAACACCTGCTCGATGACGACCACCCCCGACAGCAGGTAGCCGAGCTGCACGCCGATGACGGTCACCACGGGGATGAGCGCGTTGCGCAGCGCGTGTTTGTAGAGCACGGGCCGCTCGGCCAGCCCCTTGGAGCGGGCGGTGCGCACGTAGTCGCTGCCCAACACCTCGAGCAGGCTCGAGCGCAGGATGCGCGTCAGCCCCGCGATCATCGGCAGCGAGACGGCCACCACCGGGAGGGCCATGCGCGCCAGGTTGCCGAGCGGTTGCGTCGCGAAGGGAACGTAGCCGATGGCGGGCCACCCCGGCAGGTAGAGCGAGAACACCAGCAGCATCAGCACACCCACCCAGAAGGTGGGCAGGGTGAGCCCTACGATCGACAGGAGGCGTACCACCAGGTCGCCTGCCGAGCCTCGGGCGCGTGCCGACACCACGCCGAGAGGGAGGGCCAGGACCAGCGCGAGCGCCAGCGCCAGCAGGGTGATCTCCAGCGTCGCGGGTGCCCGGGCCAGGATCTCGTCGGCGACCGGCCGGCCGGTCCAGATGCTGGTGCCGAGATCGCCGTGCAGCACGCCGGTGAGCCAGTTCCAGTACTGCACGTGGATGGGAAGGTCGAGTCCGAGGCCGTGGCGCAGCGCGGCGACACGGTCGGGGGTGATGTCGGTGTTGGCGCCGAGCATGATCTCGACCGCGTCGCCGGGGATGAAGCGCACCATCAGGAACACCAGCACCGAGACGCCGAGCAAGACGAACACGAGGTCGACGAGGCGGCGGGCGACGTAGCCGATCATGAGGGGAGTCCGCTCAAGCTGAGACCTGGGAGAGGGGAGAGGCGCGGCGGACGGGGAGGGAGGCGCGCGGCCTCCGACCCGCGTCCGCCGCGGTGCGTGACGGGGAGGAGCGACCTAGGGCAGGCTGGTCTCCCGCAGGTAGGTCAGGCCGCGCGTGGGCATCTGCTGGAAGCCCTGCACGTTGTCGCGCAACGCCGTGAACAGCGTGCCGTAGGCGATGTGGACGATCGGACCGGTGCAGGCGAGCTGCTTCTGGAGGTTGTCGTAGATCGCCTGGCGCTGGGCGGTGTCGGGGGTGGTGCGCCCCTGCTTGAGGAGCTGATCGACCGACGGGTCGCTGAACTTGAACACGTTGGTCGAGCCGCCGGTGATGAAGGTGCGGTAGAGGTAGCCGTCGGGGTCGACCGAGCCGCCGTTGAGGCTCACGAACATGTCGAAGTTGGAGTTCTTCCAGTCCTGCACGAACTTGCCGAACTCCTCGACGTCCACCTTGGCGTCGATCCCGACCCTGGCGAGCTGCGCCTGCAGCACCTGCGCGGTGTCGGCGACCTCCTTGATGGTGCCGAAGGTGATGATGGTGGTGCTGAAGCCGTTGGGGTAGCCGGCGTCGGCCAGGAGCTGCTTGGCCTTGGCTACGCTGGGCGTGTAGCACGGGAAGTCGGAGGTGGGCACCGCCCAGTCCTTGAGGGCAGGGCTGATCGGACCGCCGGGCACCGCGTTGCCGAGGTAGACCGCCTGGACGATCTCGGACCGGTCCACGGCGTAGTTGATGGCCTCGCGCACGCGCGGATCATCGAACGGCTTGCGGCTGGTGTTGAGGCCGAGCAGCGAGTAGGCGAGGTCCTGGGTGCCGAGCACGGTCACGCCCGACGTCTTCTTCAGGGTCTCGGCGGTGACCGGATCGACCGTGGGCAGCAACTGGTAGGTCCCCGTCCGCAGCCCTGCGGCGCGGGTCGACGCCTCCGGGACCACGTTGAACTTGATCGCGGCCAGCTTGGGCTCGCCGGGGCGGTAGTAGTCGGGGTTGGCCTTGAGCAGCACGTAGGTGTCGGGCACGACCTGGTCGAGCTCGAAGGGCCCGGTGCCGACCGCCACCTTCTGGAGGTCGCCGTTGGCCTCGACCACTTCCTTGGGCACCACGAAGAGGTTGGTGAGGTTCGACAGGAACGGAGCGAACGGTTCCTTGAGCGTGAACGTGACCTGGTACGGACCCGTCGCTTCGGCCTTGGCCACCTCGTTGAAGCGGCTGGCCTGCGGGGAGCCGGTCTTCGGGTCCATGATGCGGTCGAAGGAGTAGACCACGTCGGCCGACGTCATCTCCCGGCCGTTGTGGAACTTCACGCCCTGCCGGAGCTCGAAGGTGTAGCTCAGCCCGTCGGGCGACACCGTCCAGGAGGTGGCGAGGGCGGGCTCGATCTGCAGTTGGGCGTTGACCCCCACCAGCCCCTCGTAGATCTCGTTGACGACCGCGAACGAGGAGAAGGCGGTGACGATGTCGGGGTCGAGGCCCACCGGGGCCTGATCGACCGCGACCTCGAGCGTCCCCTTCTGGGCGTAGGCGAGGCTGAAGGCCGCGACGAGCGTGACCAGGGCCAGGCCGATCCGAGTACGCATGGGTACCTCCTTCTGCCGGTGGGCCGGCGACGCCTTGTTCCGGGTCGGCGCTCCGCCGCCGACGGGCTCGTTGGACAGCGTGACCATACCATTTCCAGACCAGTGGTCGCAATCGTGCTAGCGTGGCTCCATGGTAGAGCCAGCGCTCGCTGCCGGCCACGGCCGCGCGCACGTGGAGGCGCGCCTGGGCCGGGCCGCCGCCGACGGAACCGTTCCCGGCGGAGTGGCCCTGATCGCCGGTGTCGAGGGGGCCTGGGAGCCGGTGGTGGCGGGCGTCCGCCGCTACGGCGGTGAGCCCGTCACCGCCGACACCCGCTACGATCTGGCGTCGGTCACCAAGGTGGTCGGCTGCCTCAGTGCCCTTCTGCGCCTGCTCGACGCCGGGGAGCTGCGCCTCGACGACCCGCTGCGGCGCTTCTTCAGCAACGCCGGCTGGTTCCAGCAGCCGTCGCTGGGCGACGTCACGGTGGCGGCGCTGGCGACGCACCGCTCCGGGCTACCGGCCTGGCGACCGCTGTTCGCGTCGGCGGCGGATCGGCGCATGGCGCTGGCGCAGGTGCTGCAGACGCCGCTCGAGCCCACCTCCGACGGATTCGTCTACTCGGATCTCGGCGTGATGGCGCTCACCGCCGTGATCGAGCGGGTAGCGGGAGAACGGCTGGACGCCTTCCTGCGGCGAGAGGTCTTCGAACCGCTGGGCATGCGCTCGACGGGCTACGGGCCGCTCCCCCCCGCGACGCCGGTGGCGGCCACCGAGGACGACGGCCTCCGCGGCGGCGTCCTCGAGGGCGTGGTGCACGACGAGAACGCCTGGATCCTGGACGGCGTGTCGGGGCACGCCGGGCTGTTCGCGCCGGCGGCCGACCTGCTCGCCTACGGGCGCGCCTGGCTCCGGCTCGACGCCCCCTTCGCCTCGGAGGACTGGTTGCGGGCGGCGCTGCAGGACCGCTCGGGCGGCGAGGGACCCAGGCGGGGCCTGCTGTGGCGACTGGCGCAACCCGACTGGAGCTTCGGTGCGGCGGGCACGGCCGACGCCTTCGGGCACACCGGCTTCACCGGCACCAGCCTGGTGATCGAGCCGCGGCAGGGCTGGGTGGCGGTGCTGCTCACCAACCGGGTCCACCCCCATCGCGATCGCGGTTCGGGCATCGAGGAGCTGCGGCGCGACCTTCACCGCATCGTGGCGGGAGCCTTCGCGGCGGGGGGTGTGCCGTGACGGCGGCAGGCGATCGAGCCCGGGCGTTGCCGCCGATGACGGTCCTGGGGCTGATGTCGGGGACCTCGATGGACGGCATGGACACCGTCACGGTGCGGCTCGAGCGGACCGCGCGCGGCTGGTCGTGGCAGGTCCTGGGGCGCGCCTCCCACCCGTACGACCCAACCCTTCGCGAACGTCTGCATCGCGCCATCGACCCCGAGCGCTCGGATGTGGTCCTGTTGACCGAGCTGCACCAGGAGGTCGGCGTGGCCTACGCCGAGGCCGTCGCCGCGGCCGCCGCCTCGCACGCGCTCGACCTGGCCGGTCTTTCGGGCCAGACCGTGTACCACATCCCGAGGATCGATCCGGAGCGCGGGTGGCGGGTCGTGAGCACCCTCCAGCTCGGCGAGGCGAGCGTGGTCACGGAGCGCTGTGGCGTGCCCACCGTGTCGGACTTCCGCCAGGGGGACCTGGCGGCAGGGGGGCAGGGCGCGCCCATGGTGCCGTTCTCCGACCTCCAGCTCTTCCACCAGCCGGGCCGTCGTATCGCCATCCAGAACATCGGCGGCATCGGCAACGTCACGGCGCTGCCGGCCGACGGCGACCCCGCCGCGGTGCTGGCCTTCGACACCGGGCCGGGCAACTGCCTGATGGACGAGGCGATGACGGCGTTCTTCGGGCTTCCCTACGACGAAGGCGGCCGCGTCGCGGCCTCCGGGAGCGTCCTCGAGGATGCGCTGGCGCGTCTGCTGGCCGACCCCTACTTCGAGCTGGCCCCTCCCAAGACCACCGGGCGGGAGCTGCTGACGCTGACGTGGGCCGTGGAGCGTGGAGGGCTCTCCGGTGCGGCTCCGGCCGACATCGTCGCCACGCTCAACGCGCTGACCGTCGCCTCGATCGTCGAGGCCTACCGACGGCACGTGGCTCCACGCGGGCTGGACGCCGTCCTGGTGGCAGGCGGAGGCGCCCGCAACCCGGTCCTTCTCGAGGGCTTGCGCCGAGAGCTGGGCGTCCCCGTCACCCCCTTCTCCGAGCTCGGCCTCGACGACAAGGACCGTGAGACGCTGGCCATGGCCGTCCTGGGGTACCTGGCGTTCCACGGCGAACCGAACGTGCTGCCGGCGGCCACGGGTGCGCGTCACCCGGTCGTCGCGGGGAAGGTCTGTCGGCCCTGGCGCGGATGAACGGGGGGCCTCGGGCGACCGCCCGAGCGAGCGTGGAGTGCGCCCACGGCGCGGGCGATCGGGGCCAGCCCTCCTCTCGCGAAGCGTGTTCGGGTCCTTCCCAACGTGACGCCGCCGGGGTCTCGTACCCCGGCGGCGTCACGTTGGTTCGCGGTCCGGATCAGTTGGTCAGCGTGGGCGCCCCGCCGCCCAGCTCGCCACAGGCCACCACGGTGGAGATCTGGTCGGGGGCGAGGTGCACGCGGAGAGCGAAGTTGCCCTCGAGCAGGGTCGTGAGCGAGACGTCGAGGACGGTCGAGCTGGCGCCGGTGGTGCCGTCGACGTTGGTCAAGGGGTAGGCGACGCCGCCCATCGGCTCGCAGTCACCCACGTGGATGTGGGCGGGGTGGTCGCCGCCGGCCGGCGTGCCCTGCAGGTTGACGGTGACGAGCGTCTGCGAGCCTACACGGTCGAGGGTGGCGGTGCCGGAGACGCCGCTGCCGCCCACCGCAGCGATCGGGTAGGTCACCGAGTTCGTGCTGGCGGCCGTGAGGCTCGGCGGCAGGATGACGCTGTCGATCACGTGGATGACGCCGTTGCTGGCCATGACGTCGGTGGCGGTGACCTTGGCGTCGTTCACCATCACGCCGCCGGCGGACGTGGTGATGGTGATGGGCTCGCCTTCCACGGTCGTGGCCGAGCGCAGCCCGACGACGTCCGCGGCCTTCACCTCACCGGCCACGACGTGGTAGGTCAGCACCTTGGTGAGGGCTTCCTTGTCGGCCAGCAGCGCTTCGAGCTGACCGGCCGGCAGCTTGGCGAAGGCGGCGTCGGTGGGCGCGAACACGGTGAACGGGCCCGGGCCGTTCAGGGTGTCCACCAGACCTGCGGCCTGGACGGCCTTGACCAGGGTGCTGAACTGCGGGTTGGAGGCAGCGACCTCCACCAGGGTCTGAGCGGAGGCGACGCTGGCCGTCAGGGCCAACGCGGAGACCAGACCGATGATGCGTGTGCGCAAGCGAAGCATGAACCCTCCTTCGTTGACGTTCGCTCGGGCGGGGGCTCGTCGCGAGCCCTCCCGATGCGATACGTACCTTAAACAGAGGGTATACAATCCGTCCGGGCTCGCACCGCGGCGCCGCCCACAGTCCGGGTCCGGATCCCCGGATCTCGTACGCCGTTGCTCTCGACCCAGGTCGAGCCGCCCGCTTGGCGCCGTCAGGCGCCCGCTCGCTCCTGTGCGGCGAAGCGCAGCTGCTCGAGCGCGTGCCGGCTGTCGCCCCCCTCGTGCTCGTTGTAGCGGTAGAGGCGCATCTGCTTGGGGCCGGCGTAGTGGTTGTAGGCGGCGTAGACGGTGGACGGGGGCGCCACGTCGTCCATCAGGCCCGCGGAGAAGAGCGCGTGCGCCTGGGCGCGGGCGGCGAAGTTCATGCCGTCGAAGTAGGCGAGGGTCGCGAACACGGTGTCGACGGCGTCGCGGTGGACCCCGCAGTAGGCCTTGATCTCCGCGTACGGCAGCCGCCCGGTGATCGAAGCGCCGCGCTCGAAGTGGCACAGGAACGGGACGTCGGGGAGCGCGAGGCGGAGCTCCGGGACGAGCCCGGCCAGCGCCAGCGTCACGCCCCCGCCCTGGCTCGCGCCGGTGGCCGCCAGCCGCGTGCGATCGACCGCGGGATGGCCGCGCAGCGTGTGCAGGGCGCGCACGGCGTCGGTGTAGAGCCGCCGGTAGTAGTAGCTGTGCGGGTCCAGGACGCCCATCGTCATGAAGCCGGGGTGGTGCGGGCCGGCCGTGGCCGCGCCCGGGTCCGGGGTGTCGCCGCGGCGCCAGGTGCTGCCCTGGCCGCGGGTGTCCATCACCAGGGTGGCGTAGCCGGCGCTCGGCCACAGCAGCCAGTCGACCGGGTCGCCGCGACCCCCGCCGTAACCGATGAACTGCAGCATGCCCGGCAGCGGTCCGTCGCGGCGGGCGGGCAGCAGCAGCCAGCCGCGGATCGGGTCGCCGCCGAAGCCGGCGAAGGTGACGTCGAACACGTCGACGGTGGCGAGGCCCACGTCGACGGCCTCGAAGCGGGGCTCCCAGGCCCGCGCCTCGGCGTCGGCGAGCGTCTCCCGCCAGAAGTCGTCGAAGTCGTCCGGTGCCGTGAGAGCCGGGCGGTAGGTCTCGAGATCGCTCAGGGGGAGGTCGAACAGGGGCATGGCAAGCGCTCCTCGGGCAACGCGGTCGCTAGGGCCGTTGCGGGGTGCGGTTCGCTCCCCCTCCGGCGGTTGCGATGGCGGCGCCGTGCAGCGAGACGAGCGCCGCGAGCCAATACGGCGCGACCCCGTAGAGGGTGTCGCTGGCCGAGTGCGAGTGTCTATCGACGAGGATGAAGGCGGTGGCGGACAGGGCAACGGCGACCAGGGTGAGCGCCACGCCTTGCCAGGACGTGGGCCGGTAGGTCGGACCCCAAGGGCGGAACCAGGCGGGCTTCATCGCTGCCTCCGGATCCCACCGTACGGAGTCGACGCCGTACCGGTCAACGGGGGCTAGTCGTCGCCCGCGCCCGCCGTGCTCTTGGCGGCGGCCGGCTTGGGTGCCTCGCCCGCCATCATCTCCTTGAACGCCTCCATCGACTCCTGGGTGGCCACCACCGTGAGCCGGTCGCCCTCCTCCAGCACGGTGTCGCCGTCGGGGATGGAGGCCTGCTCGTTGTGCATGACCCCGGCGATGAGGACGTCGGAGGGGAGCCTGAGCTCGCGCAGCTTCTTGTGCGCCACCGGGCAGGCCGGCGGCACCTCGGTCATGTACACGAACTCGTGCCTCCCGACCATCGGTACCGGCTCGCCGCGCGACAGGCGGTCGACGAACTCGCGATCGAGGATGGTGGGGTCGAGCGTCACCACGCGCTGCCGCAGCAGCTTCAGTACGGCCTGGTAGTACTCCTGCTGGTGCACCGGGCTGTCGCCCGGGTGCGCCACCTGGTACTCGTACAGGGTGGGGTACTTGGCGCGCCGCGTTAGGGTGTCCTGGATGACGTAGCTGAGCGCCACCGCGAGCATGGTGGGCACGATCAGGCGGTAGCCGCCGGTCATCTCGGCGACCATGATGAGCGTCGCCAGCGGCACGCGCGCGGCGCCCGCGAAGATGGCGGCCATGCCGACCACCGCCAGCGCCTCGGGGGTGGGGCCCGCGGGCGTGAGGTAGTGGATGAACGACGCCAGCGCGCCGCCGAGCATGCTGCCCACGAACAGCGTCGGGCCGAACACCCCGCCCGAGCCCCCGGAGCTGATGGTGAAGGACATCGCCACGATCTTGCCGAAGGCCAGCACCACCATCAGCCACAGCGCCAGCTTGCCGTCGATGGCGAGCTGCATGAAGCCGTAGCCGCCGCCCAGCAGTTGCGGCAACGCCATGCCCAGGATGCCCATCATCAGGCCGCCGATGGCGGGCTTGACGTGGTTGGGGACGGGCAGGGCCCGGAACCAGTCGCGCAGGCGGTAGAAGACCCAGGGGATGAGGGTGGCAACCAGACCGGCGGTGACGCCCAGGATGGCGAACCACAGCAGCTCGCTCACGCCCGTGAAATCGAGCGGCGCCGGCAGCGCGAACAGCGGCGTCCAGCCGCTGAAGGTGCCGGTCACGGCGTAGGCGGTGGCCGCCCCGATGAGGGTGTACACCAACGCCGCGCCCTCGAAGGCCATCTCGCGGTAGAGGATCTCGACGGCGAAGATGGCGGTCCCGAGCGGGCTCTTGAACACCGCCGAGAGGCCCGCGGCCATGCCCACCAGCACCAGGTAGCGGCGCTCCTCGGCGGGCAGCCTGAGCAGCGTGCCGGTGACCGAGCCGAAGCCGGCGGCGATCTGCGCGGTGGGGCCTTCACGGCCGGCGGCGCCGCCCGAGCCGATGGTGATGGCGCTGGCGAGGGTCTTGAGGATCGGCACGCGGGCGCGAACGAAGCCGTCGAGCCGGTGGTACGCCTTGACGGCGGCGTCGGTGCCGTGCCCCTCGGACTCGGGGGCGAAGGTGTAGACCAGGATGCCCACGATCAGTCCGCCGAGGGTGGTGGACACCGGGATCAACCAGTTGAGGTAGTGCTGCTCCGGCGGCCCGGGCAGTTGGGTGGCGGCGTGGGTGGTGAGGATGGGGTTGTGCGCCAGGCCGACGATCAGGTAGCGCGAGACCAGCTCGATCAACCACTCGAAGAGCCGCGCGCCAAGGGCGCCGACGACTCCTAGGAGTACGCTGAGCAGGACGAGTCGGGAGGTTCGGTCGAGTCTTAGAAGCCAGGTCACGTTGGGGATCCCGGGCCCAGGCTTTCGGAGGACACCCCGCGCGGGCAAGGGTCGACCGGAGGCGCCTCGGCGCCAAGACGTGATTGTACAGACAATGCCGGGAAATGCGCAACCGGATGGGACCGTGGCATCATGGGAGCGCCGCGGGGCGCCGCGGTGGAAGGGAGGTGGAGCGTGCACGAGCAGGACGACGCGTTGGATCCGGCGGCCGCGGGGATCGAGGCCGACGAGGCCGAGCTCGACGAGGAAGGGGCGGACCTCGACGATGCCTCGGACGACCACACGGGCCTGCTGTTCGTGGTGCGCCCCGCTCCCGAGGTGGCCATCAAGGCGCCCGCCACCCGGACGGCGTTCCGCAAGCGCCTGAAGTCGAACGTCGGCGACGCCCTCAAGCGCTGGGGCGTGCACGCGCAGGTGCGCACGCAGTTCGGCCGCATGATGGTGCGCGTCGACCCCGGGGACGCGCCGCGGGAGGTCGCGGCCGAGCGCGCCCGCGAGGCGCTGGCGCACGTCTTCGGGGTGGGATCGTTCTCCCCCGCCGAGGGGCACTGCCCCGCCGACCTGGAGGCCATCGTCGAGACGGGGACGCGGCTGTTCGCCGAACGCGTGCGCGGCCACCGCTACGCGGTGCGCTGCAAGCGCACCGGCGGGCACCGCTTCGGCTCGATGGACGTCGAGCGCGGGCTCGGGGCCGCCCTCAACGAGGGCGCCACCGTCGATCTCACCGACCCGGAGATCACGGTGTCGGTCGAGGTGTCGGGCCGTCGGGCGGTGTTCTTCAGCGAGCGCGTGCCGGGTCCGGGCGGACTGCCGCTGGGTACCGGCGGCCGGGCGCTGGTGCTGCTGTCGGGCGGCTACGACTCGGTGGTGGCCGCCTGGTACGTGATGCGGCGCGGCGTCGAGGTGGACTTCCTGAACTGCCGGATGGGCGGCGGAGCGTCGGAGCGGCTGGCGCTGCAGATCGCCAAGACCTTCACCGACCGCTGGGCCATGGGCAGCCGACCCGACTTCTACGGCGTCGACTTCGGGCCCGTCGTGGAGGACCTGCAGGCCTCGGCGCGGCCGTCGTACTGGCAGGTGGTGCTCAAGCGTCAGATGCTCAGGGCCGGTGAGGCGCTGGCCGACCGCATCGAGACCTTCCTGGCGGTGCGCGCGCGCGAGCGCGACGAGAAGCGCCGCCCCGCCACCGTGGACGCGCTGGTGACGGGCGAGTCGATCGCCCAGGTGTCGTCGCAGACGCTCAGCAACCTGCGCTCGATCGACCTGGCGGCCCAGCGCCCGGTGCTCCGGCCGCTCACCGGTCTCGACAAGCTCGACATCATCCGCACCGCGGAGCACATCGGCACGGCGTCGCTGTCGGCGCAGGTGCGGGAGTTCTGCGCCATCACGCCGGGCCACCCGGTCACCCATAGCCGCCCCGACGAGGTGGCGCGTCAGGAGGGGGGGCTCGAGCCGGCCGTGCTGGAGACGGCGGTGGCTGCAGCCCCGCGCCAGCCGCTCCGTGCGCTGACGCCGGCCGACCTGATGCTCCCCTACCTGTTCGTGGAGGCGCTGCCCGACGGTGCGGTGCTGCTCGACTGCCGCGAGGAGGCGCGCTGGCGCGCCTGGCACCCGGAGGGCGCGGTGCACGCGCCGCTGCCGGGACTGCTGCGGCGCCTGGGTGAGCTCGACAAGGACCCGACCTACGTGCTGGTGTGCGAGCTCGGCACGAGGAGCGCGCAGGCGGCCGAGGTGATGCAGCAGGCGGGCTTCGAGGCGTACTCGCTACGCGGAGGCGAGCGGGCGCTGCGGGCCCTGGCGGCGGCCGGGCGGGCCGCCTCCGCGACGGGTCCGGCC
>JASBRS010000043.1 GCA_030149325.1 Deinococci bacterium | reverse complement strand
CGGCTCGAGCCCAAGAGCCTCGACAACTTCGTCGAGGTGGTCGAGCGCGCCGTCGAGAAGTCGGGCGCCGAGCTCGCCGACGTCGCCTACCTGGCCATGCTCCACGTCAAGCGCAGCGCCCACGTCGAGCTGCTCTCGCGTCTCGGCGTCGCTCCCGAGCGCTCCATCTACCTCGAGCACTACGGCCACCTGGGACAGATCGACCAGCTGCTCAGCCTGCGACTCGCCGAGGAGCGCGGCCTGCTGCAGCCCGGCGACCTGGTGGTGCTGGTCGCGGCCGGTGTCGGCTACGTCTGGAACGCGCTGTGCCTGCGTTGGGGGACGCCGCCCGCGGCGCGTCCCTACGACGGCGACGGCCTGCGCGGCCGGCGACCCTCGGAGGCGATCCCGTGATCCACGACATCGCCCGCCGTCGCGCCGAGCTCACCCCCGATCGCCCCGCCGTCCTGTGGCAGGGCCGCTGGTACAGCTACGCCGAGATGGACCGCCGCGCCGCCGCCCTGGCCGGGCTGCTGGCCGCACGCGGCCTCGGCAAGGGCGACCGCGTCAGCCTGCTGGCGCTCAACCACCTCGCCCACCTCGACCTGCTGCTGGCGACCGCCAAGCTGGGCGTGATCTACACGCCCTTCAACCACCGCCTGTCGCCGGCCGAGACCCGCGCCATCGCCGCCTACGTGCGCCCCGCGCTGATGCTGGCCGACGCCGACGACCTCGCTGCGGCGGCGAGCACCGGCGTACCGGTGCTCCCCCTCGACGCCTACGAGGCCGAGCTGGCGAACGCCCCGGCCGCGCCGGAGCCTCCCGAGCTGGACGACGACGACATCCAGATGATCCTCTTCACCGGCGGCACCACGGGGCTCCCCAAGGGGGCCATGCTGCCCTACCGGCAGGGCTTCTACAACGCCGTCAACACCGTGCTGTCGTGGGGGTTGCGCGACGACGACTGCGTGGTGCAGGCCACCCCCTGCTTCCACGCCGCCGTCAACGCCTTCACCGTGCCGCTCTACCACCTGGGCGCGCGCATCGCGCTCGAACACGCCTTCGAGCCCGGCGACTACCTCCGACTGGTGGAGGAGGCGGGCGCCACCGTGCTGTTCCTGGTGCCCACCATGTTCAAGATGGTCGCCGACCACCCGGCCTTCGGCTCCACCGACCTGAGCGCCGTGCGCTGGGCCATCTCCGGCGGCGCGCCCTGCCCCGAGCCGGTGCAGCGCGCCTACCGCGAGCGCGGCGTGCGCTTCAAGCAGGGCTACGGCCTGACCGAAGCGGGTGTCAACTGCTTCGCGATGTCCCTGGACGAGGCCGAGGCCCACCCCGACTCGGTCGGCAAGCCCATCCTGCACGCCCGCGCCGCCGTGCGCCGCGCCGACGGGACGGCATGCGAGCCGGGCGAGGTCGGCGAGCTCACCCTGGCCGGGCCCCACGTGTTCGCCGGCTACTTCGAACGCCCCGACGAGACCGCCGAGGCCCTCCGCGACGGTTGGCTGTGGACGGGCGATCTCGCCGTGATCGACGACGAGGGCTTCGTCACCATCGCCGGGCGGCGCAAGGAGATGTTCATCTCCGGCGGGGAGAACGTCTTCCCCGTCGAGATCGAGAACGCCCTCTACGATCACCCCGAGGTCTCGGAGTGCGCCGTGCTCGGCGTTCCCGACGCCCGCTGGGGGGAGGTCGGGCTGGCGGTGGTGGTGCCGAGGGAGGGCTGCAGCCCCGACCCCGACGAGTTGCGCGCCTTCCTGGGCGAGCGCCTGGCGCGCTACAAGGTGCCCAAGCACGTGCGCCTGGCGGAACAACTCCCCAAGAGCGGCGCCGGCAAGATCCTCAAGAACGAGCTGCGTGCCGTCTTCACGAGCGGAGATGGCCGAAGTGCCTGACGACGCCGTCCTCACGAACGACCTGGCGCTGGCCAGCGGCGTGACGCTCCGCGTGGTGCGCAGCGGCGCGGCGGGCGGCGAGCCGGTGGTGCTCGTCAACGGCATCTTCATGAACACCGCCACCTGGGACGGGCTCGAGCAGGAGCTGGCGCCCACCCTCCGGGTGGTGCGCTACGACGGCCGCGGCCAGGGGGAGTCGGACAAGCCCGAGGGGCCCTACACCGTCGACGACCATACCGACGACCTCGAGGCGCTGCTGGACGCCCTGGCGCTGGGGCCCGTGCACCTGGTCGGGCTCTCCAACGGCGCCCTGGCCGCGTTGGAGCTGGTCGGGCGTCGCCCCGAGCTGGTGCGCTCGCTGGCCCTGCTCGACGGCTTCGGCCGGATCGACGCGTTGATGCGAGCGGTGCTGCGCTCGTGGCGGGCGGCGCTCGCCCTGGGCGGCACCGGCGGCCGCTTCGACGTGGCGACCCCGTGGGTGTGGGGCCATCGCTTCCTGACCGAACACGAGGACTGGCTGCTGGGGCTGCGCGACGAGGCCGCCAGGGCCGACCCGCGCCCGGTGCTGGCCCTGGTCGAGGGCGCGTTGCGCTACGGCGAGGAGGGGCGGGACGCCCTCGGAGGGCTGCGCCGCTACCCGGGTCCGCTGCTGACGCTGGTGGGCGAGGACGACGTCCTCAGCCCCCCGCGCTACAGCCTGGAGATGCTGGCCGCCGCCGGACGGGGCCGCCTGGGGATCGTCCCCGGCGCCGGCCACGCCGCTCCGATCGAGCGTCCCGCCGAGGTCGCGGCCGAGCTGCGGGCCTTCTTCCGGGACGTCCGCGAGGAGGAGACGACGTGACCCACCCCGCCCTGCAACGGCTGCCCGTCGCCGGCACCGAGATCGCCTACGTGCGCGTCGGCGCCGGCAGACCGGTGGTGCTGATCCACGGCAACCTCGCCAGCCACCGCTACTGGCAGGAGCTGCTGGCGAGCCCGCCCCCGGGGACGGAGCTGATCGCTCCCGACCTGCCCAACTTCGGCGCCTCCGGACGGCTGCCGGGGACGGTGAGCATGGCCGCCTACGGCGCCGCCGTGGCCGCCTTCCTGGCCGCGCTGGACCTCCACGACGTGACCCTCGTCGGCCACAGCCTGGGCGGCGCCGTGGCCCAGGCCTGCGCCGGTACGGCGCCCGAACGGATCGGCCGGCTGCTGCTGATGGACTCGCCGGCGCCCGGGCCCTTCCACGCGCCCGAGGCCAGCCTGCGCGGCGCCGAGGCGCTGGCGGCCGAACCCGACGACGCCCGCCGCCGCGCCATGATCGCGGCGGGCCTCCCCACGGCCATGCCCACCCGCACGCCGCCCTACCTCGACGACCTGGTCGACGAGGCCGTGCGCATCCCCACCGACGTCATCCTGCCGAACGCCGACGCCCTGGAGACGATGGACCTGCGCGACCTGGTGCAGCGCTACCGCGGAAGGGTGCTGGTGCTCCGCGGCGGCCTCGATGCGCTGGTGACCGACGAGTTGGCGCGGGCCACGGTGGCCGCCTACGGCGCCGACCGCACCCGGCTGGTCACCTGGCCGGACGTCGGCCACTCCCCCCAGATCGAAGCTCCGGAACGGTTCGCCGAACTCCTCGCCGAGTTCCTGGGGGACGTGCCATGACCTGATCCGCCTGTTCGCGCCCAACCCCGTCCGCCCTCGATCCCTCGTCGTGCGACCCCCCGCGGTCGCCCCACTCCCAGGAGGCAGCATGAAGCGCATACGGTCCGTCTTCGTCCTCGTGTTCGTGGCCGCCGCCGTTCTCTTGAGCACGGCCACGGCCCAGGTCACCATCGGCATCCTGTCGCCGCTCACCGGCGGCGCCGCCGGCACCGGCCAGGCGCAGAAGGAGGGCTTCGAACTCGCCCTCAAGGAGATCAACGCCGCCGGCGGCGTGCTCGGCAAGCCGCTCAAGCTCATCTACGCCGACACCCAGGCCAACCCCAAGGTGGCGGTCGCCGCCTTCGAGAAGCTGATGACCGAGGACAACGTCCAGTTCATCGGCGGCGGCTACAGCTCGGGCGTGACGCTCGCGCTGGTCGAGTCGTTCAAGACCTTCCAACCCCTCGTGAGCTGGATCGGCGGCGCCGTCTCCGGCGTCGGCATCGACAACTTCCAGGGCATCGAGGAGCTCCTGGGCAACGAGCCGTGGTTCTTCCACGTCCACCCCTGGGACTACCAGAACACCGAGGCCTCCACCCAGTTCATCGCCGATAGCGGCGTGAAGACGGTGGCCCTGCTGCACGAGGACTCCGCCTTCGGCGGTCCCGGCTCGCAGGCGGCCCAGAAGCTGCTCGAGGACGCCGGTCTGAACGTCGTGCTCAACGAGGCCTTCAAGTCGACGCTGTTCGGGGGCACCGGCGACTTCCGGGCCGCCATCAGCAAGGCCGCGGCCACCAAGGCCGACATGCTCTACTGGATCGGCTACGACTCCGACGTGGTCCCGATGATCAGCCAGATCCGCGAGCTGAACTACACGCCGCAGCAGATCTTCGGGGCCCCTCCGGGATGGCCCAGCGACTTCGCCAAGGCCCCCGAGGCGCAGTGCGTGACCGGCCTGATCGGCTTCATGCCCAACCTGCCGACGCCGGAAGCGATGGCGTTCACCAAGAGCTTCGAGGCGATGTTCGACAAGGCGCCCGACAACTACATGTCGGCGCTCGCCTACGCCCAGTTGTGGTCGTACGCCGACAGCATCAACAAGGCCGGCACCACCGACCAGGCGGCCGTCATCAAGGCCATGGAGAGCCTGACCTTCAAGTCGCCGATGGGTCCCTGGAAGTTCCACGACTCCCAGATCACCCACCACCAGGGCTTCGGCGCCGACATGTGGCTGGTGTTCCAGTACCAGAACGGCGTGCGCCAGATCGTGTGGCCGACCGCCAAGGCCACCGCGCCGCTGCAGAGCTGCCAGGCGAGCCGTTGAGTTGAGCTCGTTCCGGCCCGAAAGGCGGGGGTCCGGTCGCCGGACCCCCGCCCGCCGGGCGGAGGTCCCCTGCCCGATGCCTTTCCCGCTAGCCCTCCCCGCCCGTCCGGGCGCGCCGACCCCCCGGAGCTGACCGCGTGGACCCGACGCTCGTCCTCCAAGGCCTCGTCTCCGGCGTCCTCGCCGCGGGCCTCTACGCCCTGGTGTCGGTCGGCCTGGCGCTCGCCATCGGCGTGATCGGCGTGATCAACTTCGCCCACGGCGAGTTCTTCATGATCGGCGCCTTCCTCGCCTACCAGCTCTTCGTCAGCTTCGGCTTCGACCCTCTGCTATCGCTGATCTTCGTGGCGCCGGCGCTCTTCGTCATCGGCGCGATCGTCTATCGCTCCACCATCCGCTATGTGTTGGAGGCCCCCGAGCTCAACCAGATGCTGCTCACCTTCGGCCTCTCGATCATCTTCCAGAACCTCGCCCTGCTCATCTGGGGCGGCGACCCCCGGTCCATCAGCGGGGTCCCCTATCGCTCCATCGGCGTGCAGCTCGGCGGCATCAGCATCGGCCTGGTCCCGCTGGGCAGCTTCGTCATCTCCCTGGTGCTGGTGTTGGCCCTGTACGTGGGCCTGGCCCGGACCCGTCTCGGCCGCGCCATGCGCGCCGTCGCCCAGAACCGCGTGGGTGCCAGTCTGGTGGGCCTCGAGGTGGACCGCATCTACCTCGTGGCGTTCGCGCTGTCGGCGCTCCTCGCCGGCATCGGCGGCGTGATGATCGCCGTCATCCAGTCGCCCACCCCGACCGTGGGCTTCGCCTTCACCCTGAAGGCCTTCGCCATCGTGGTGCTGGCCGGGCTCGGCAACATCCGCGGCATCCTGTGGGCCTCGCTGGCGGTGGCGGTCTCGGAGTCGATGGTCGCCACCCTCGTCCCCAACGGCGACGCGCTGCGCAACGCGGTGTTCTTCGCCATCATCTTCATCGTGCTGGTCGGCCGGGCCTGGAGGCGGGCGTGAGCCCCGCCGTCGCCGGCACCGGGGGGCCGTCGTGAGGCGCGCGCTGCCCGACGTGCTGTGGACGCTGGCGCTGGCGATCGTCGCGGCGCTGGCCCCCACGCTGCTGAAGGCCGGGTTCGACCAGGCCTCGGTCAGCTACCTGTCGCTGGCCTCCAACGCCATGAGCCTGGGCATCCTGGCGCTGTCGTGGGACCTGCTGGCGCGCACCGGTCAGCTCTCGCTCGCGCATGCCGCCTTCTACGGCGCGGGGGCGTACGCCGCCGCGGTGCTGGCGAACGCGACCGGCGTGCCGATCGTCCTGGCCCTGCCGCTCGGGGGCCTGGTCGCCGGCCTGCTGGCCCTCGGCCTGGGATCGGTGACGCTGCGCCTCAAGGGCATCTACTTCGCCATCGCCACCCTGGCCTTCACGGAGGTGCTGAAGGCCGTCGTGCAGGAGCTCCCCACCGGCCTGGCCGGGGGCGCGGCGGGGCTGAACGTGCCGCCGCTGTTCCGGCCCCACTTCGTGCCCGGTCAGATGCAGCGCTGGGAGATCGCCTTCCAGCGCAACGAGGCCTACTTCTACGTCTACGCCGCCCTGCTGGTCCTCACCATCGCCGTGTCGATCGTCGTCCAACGCACGCGCCTGCGCGCCGCCTTCACCGCCGTCCGCACCAACGAGGCGGTGGCCGCCGTCATGGGGGTGCGGCCCGCGCGCGCCAAGCTTCTCGCCTTCGTGCTGTCGAGCGCGCTCGTCGGCATGCTCGGCGCGCTCGAGGCGATGCGGTTGGGCAGCGTCATCCCCGACGGCACCTTCGCCATCTCCACGACCGTGTTCGCGCTGGTCACGCCGATCTTCGGCGGCCTCTACACCACGCTCGGCCCGATCCTGGGAGCCGGCGTGCTGTCGGCGGTCGAGGAGACGCTCAAGCGCACCTTCGCCGAGGGCTACCTCATCGGCTACGGGGTGGTGCTGGTGGCCTCGATCCTGTTCATGCCGCGCGGCCTGGTGGGGCTGGCCACGCGCCTGCGTCGGCGCCGCGGCGGTAGCGGCACGCCGGCGGCCGGCGACGCGGAGGGACCGGCATGATGCTGCGCGTCCAGGGGCTCGCCAAGCGCTTCGGGGGGCTCGTCGCGGTGAGCGACCTCGACTTCGAGGTGACCGAGGGCGAGATCTTCGCCATCATCGGCCCCAACGGCGCCGGCAAGACCACCACCCTGAACATGATCTCCGGACTGCTCACGCCCAGCGCCGGCCGCATCGAACTGGCAGGCCGCGACATCACCCACGCCAACAGCGCCGAGCGCTGCCACGCCGGCCTCGGCCGCGCCTTCCAGGTGGTGCAGCCCTTCCCCGAGATGACGGTCGAGGAGAACGTCATGGTGGGCGCGCTCTACGGCGCTCCCGGGACGTCGAACGCGGTGGCGCGAAGGCGCGCCGCCGACGCCCTCGAGCGCTCCGGGCTGGACGCCCTGCGCGACGTCCCGGCCGAGGAACTCACGCTCCTGCAGGAGAAGCGCCTCGAGATCGCCCGCGCGCTGGCCACGGCGCCGCGGGTGCTGCTGCTCGACGAGGTGATGGCGGGGCTGCGACCCGCCGAGGCACGGCTGGCGGTCGGCCTGGTGCGCGAGGTCCGCGACCAGGGGGTGACGGTGGTGTTCATCGAGCACGTCATGCCGGTCGTGCGCGACCTGGCCGACCGTGTCCTGGTGATGGACTACGGGCGGCCGCTGGCGCTCGGCAGCTATGCCGAGGTCACCGCCGACGCCCGCGTGATCGAGGCCTACCTCGGGCGCGACGACGAGGAGGACGAGGCATGAGCGCGACCGCGCCCACCGCCGGCACGCCCGCCCTCGAGATCCACGGCCTGGAGGCCGGCTACGGCAAGATCCAGGTGCTGTGGGGCATCGACCTGACCGTCGAGGCGGGCTCGTTCGTCACCGTCATCGGCGCCAACGGCACCGGCAAGACCACGCTGCTGCGCGCCGTCTCCGGCCTGGTCCGGGGCGTGCACGGCAGCATCCGCGCCTTCGGCCAGGACCTGCACGGCCACAGCCCGGCCAGGATCGTGCGCGCCGGCATCGGCCACGTCCCCGAGGGGCGCCAGCTGTTCCCGTTGATGACGGTGGCGGAGAACCTCGCCAGCGGCGCCGACTACCTGCCGGGAGCCGCGCGCGAGATCACCCGGAGCCGAGCCACCGTGTTCGAGCTCTTCCCTCGCCTCGCCGAACGCCAGCTCCAGCTCGCGGGGACCCTCTCGGGCGGCGAGCAGCAGATGCTGGCGATCGGCCGCGCCCTCATGAGCCGGCCGCGGCTGCTGCTCGTCGACGAGCCCAGCCTGGGCCTGGCTCCCAGCCTCACCAAGGCGGTGTTCCGTGCCCTGGCGGAGATCAACCGCGCCGGCGTGACGGTGGTGCTGGTGGAGCAGAACGTGCAGCGGTCGCTGGCGCTCGCCGACCGGGCGTTCGTCCTCGAGAACGGCCGCATCGTGAAGCAGGGCCGTGGCTCGGAGCTGCTCGACGACCCCGCCGTGCGCGAGGCGTACCTGTCGCTGTAGGGAATAGCCGCCTCTCTCGCCCCCAGGTGGCGTGGATCGCGTCGACGGCGATCCTGGAGCCAGCACCGTGGTGTGGGCCCGGAGCGTGAGTCCCGAGCCCACACCCTCGCCTACGGACTACCTAGGGCCCTACGATCTCAGAACGTGGCCAACCACCCAAGATCGTCGGATTGGTCCACCCGGTAGCCCCCGCCGACGCCAGCGCAGTTGAGGTTCAGGCCGAACGACGTCACGGCTACGACGATGTTGGTATCCCCGAGAAACATCGGTCCACCCGAGTCCCCGAAGCAAGTGCCACCGGTGTGATGGTTCCCAGAGACCATCACCGACGTGCCGGCAGGAATGCCTACCGTCCCGTTCAGGTCGACGATATCGAGGACGGCGTTGAGCCGAATCCTATCGGCCGAGTCCTTCTTCCCATTCACGCTACTGGCCTGTAGACCGTAGCCGACGGCGGTCACCGTCGCGTTCTGCAACCCTCGCCGAGTCGCGTAGCCGTCGAGGACTCCAAGACCGGGGAGCTGGCCGTAAGTGCCGTTCGCTGGATCCATGGCCGTGTCCAAGACGACAACCCCCAGATCGTGGAGATAGAACGCGGCGGAGTTGAAGTCGGGATGCGTGTATACCGTGCCGGACACTTCGCCTTGGAAGGGGTAGCCGTTTCCGGGGATCCCGGCATCAACGTTCTCGCTGAACCAGATCGTCGCGCGGGCGGCCGGCGCCTCGGTGCAGTGCCCCGCCGTCAGGAACAGCGTAGGCGAGATCAACGTGCCCGAGCATCGCCAGAGCGGCTCGCCGGTCGCGTCAAGTGCGACCATCAATCCCACGTACGGATGCGCACTGCCGTCCGCGTTCCCGTTGGTCACCTGCGGCGTGAGCACGGCACTTCCGGCATCGTTCGTCGTGCCACACGCCGAAAGCAGGATCGCGAGAGCCACTCCCACGACCGATAGAGCTACAGAACGTCGCAACATCCTCACTCCCTTTCCCTCCTAGAGTTGTGTGACCCGCGCAGCCTACCCATACCCCGCAGAGCGCGCCGTGACGGAATCGGACGCTCTGGTGGCGCACTATGCTTTTCGGGTTCCGGGCTATCACGTGGGCACGAGGCCCGACTGGTCGGAGGACCGGCCTATCGTCTCGTCCTGCCTCGCGGGTCGAGCACGTCGCGCAGGCCGTCGCCGAGCAGGTTGAACGCCAGCACCGTGACCAGGATGGCGATGGCGGGGGCCGACGACGCCCACGGCGCCTCGTTGATGAAGTTGCGCGTCTCCGAGACCATCGCTCCCCACTCGGGGGTCGGAGGTTGCGCCCCGAAGCCGATGAAGCCGAGACCGGCAGCGGTGAGGATGGCGCTGCCGATGTCGAAGCTGGCCTGCACCAGCAACGGCGTGATGGTGTTGGGCAGCACGTGCAGCAGGGCCTGTCGGAAGCGTGCGGCCCCCAGCGCCCGCGACGCCTCGACGTAGTCGAGCGTCCGCACCGCCAGCACCTGGGACCTCAGCAGGCGGGCGTAGTTGGGCCACGACACCGCCGCCACCGCGATCATCACGTTGCCCAGGCTGGGGCCCAGGGCCGCCGAGATGGCCATCGCCAGGATCAGCGCCGGGAAGGCCAGGAAGATGTCGGTGACGCGCATCAGCAGCTCGTCCCAGGCCCCTCCCAGCATGCCGGCGAGCAGCCCCACCGTGCCCCCCGCGAGCAGCGACACCGCCACCACCACGAAGCCGATGCGCAGGCTGATGCGCGAGCCCCACACCACCCGCGCCCACACGTCACGACCCAGCTGGTCGGTCCCGAACCAGTGCGCCGCGCTCGGGCCCTGCAGCCGGTCGCTGAGGTGCTGGAGCAGCGGATCGCCCGCCAGCAGCGGCGCCAGCAGCGCCACCAGGATCAGGGCGAGCGACAGCGCCGTACCGATGACCGTGCCGGGGTTGCGCAGGAAGCGCCGCGCCGGCTTGCTGCGGAGGAAGGCGGGCGCCGTCATGCGTAGGTGATGCGCGGATCGAAGACCCCGTAGAGGACGTCGACCAGGAGGTTGATGAGGCTGTAGACGAGGCCGGCGACCAGGGTCACGCCCATGACCGCCGGGAAGTCGAGCCCGATGGCGCTGGAGGTGGCGTAGGAGCCGATGCCGGGCCAGGAGAAGATCGTCTCGGTCAGGACGGCGCCGGTCAGCAGGCTGCCGAGCAGGCTGCCCATCACCGTCAGCACGGGCAGGGCAGCGTTGCGCATGGCGTGCTTGAACACCACCACGCGCCCGGCCAGGCCCTTGGCTCGAGCCGTCCGCACGTAGTCCTGCGACAGCACCTCGAGCATGGCGCTGCGCACCATCCGCGCCAGCAGCGCTGTCGAGAAGGCCCCCAGCACGGCCGCGGGGAGCACCAGGTGGCTCACCGCGCTGCCGAAGACCTGCCACTCACCGGCCAGGGCGGCGTCGACCACCAGCATGCCGGTGACGCGATGCGGCTCGAGCAGGTAGGGGTTGAGTTCCCCGGGTCCGGGCAACCAGCCGAGCCGGGAGTGGAACAGCTCGAGGGCCAGGATGGCCAGCCAGTACACGGGTGTGGCGCCACCCACCAGCGCCAGGCTTCGGACCCCGAGGTCGATGGGCCGGTCCTGGTAGAGCGCGGCGATCACCCCTGCCGGCACGCCGAACAGGGCGGCGAAGAACATCGCCCCCAGCGTGAGCTCGAAGGTGGCCGGGAAGAAGTCCCGGAGGTCGGACAAGATAGGGCGCTGCGTGCGCAGCGAATTGCCGAGGTCCCCCTGGAAGAGGTTGACCATGTAGCGCAGGTACTGCTGGTAGACGGGGAGATCGAGACCGTACTTCTCGCGGTAGGCCTCGATCTGTGCAGGCCGGGCGTTGCTGCCGAGGGCGGCAGCGGCGGGATCGGCGGGCACCACGTGCGAGATGAAGAAGGCGGCGAACCCGACCCCCCACACCACGAAGATCAGGTATCCGATCCGCCTCAGCAGGAAGGCGAGCACTGCACCTCCGATCGGGGATGGGGAACGGGGAGGGAGCTGGCGCTCCCTCCCCGCGTTGCCTCAGGGCAGCTTGGTGATGGCGGTGTAGTCGACGTCGCCCTGGGCGCTACGGGCGAAGCCTTGCACCTTGGCCGACGTGACGATCGGGTAGACGGGCTGGTAGAGCATGGCGAACGGGCCGTTCTCCGCCACGTACTTGGTGAGCTGGGCGTAGAGCTCCTTGCGCGTCGCCGGGTCGGTGCTGGTGGCCGCCTCGGTGGCGAGCTTGGTGGCGGTGGCGTCGTTCCAGTCGTTGCGCCAGGCGAGCGACTTGGCGTTGTAGTCGGCCAGCGGGCTGGCGTTGCCGTTGGGGTCGGGGTAGTCCGGGCTCCACGCGGCCAGCACCAGCTGCGCCGCCTGCTGGCGGTAGATGGTGTAGAGCTGGGCGCTGGTGGTCTGCTTGATGTTGGCCGTGATGCCGATCTTGGCCAGGTCCGACTGGATCTTCGCCGCCAGGTCGGCGCAGGGGACGCCGCCGGTGCAGGCGCCGGTGGCGATGAGGAACTCGACCGACATGCCGCCGGACTTGCCGGCCTCGGCCATGAGCTGCTTGGCCTTCTCGAGGTCGTGCGGGAAGTAGACGTTGGTGTCGGCGCCCATCAGGCCGTAGGGGATGATGGTCTGCATCTTGCGGCCCAGGCCCGCCAGGAGGTCGTTGATGATGCCGTCCTGGTCGATGGCGTAGCGGACCGCGTCACGCACGCGGTTGTCCGCGAAGGGCGCGTTGGGGCCGGAGTTCATCCCCAGGTAGGCCATCTGGAAGGTGTCGGTCTTGATGGCGTTCAGGCTCGGGTCGCTCTCGGCCTCCTTGAAGGCGTCGGGCGTGAAGTTGTAGGCGATGTCGATCTCGCCCGACTTGAGCGCCGTGCGCTGCGCGTTCGACTCCTGCATGTAGCGCAGGATGATGCGCTTGATCGCCGGCGGCTTGGGGTAGTGCGGGTTGACGACGAGCACCACCTGCGAGCCGCGATCCCAGCGGTCGAGCATGTAGGGGCCCGACCCGGCCGAGTGGTCGTTGAGCCACTTCTGGCCGTAGTCGTTGGCGTCGACGTGCTTCTGGACCTCGGTGGCGTCCATGATGCCGCCGATGTTGAAGGTCAGCATGTTCAGCACGATCTGCGGGTTGACGCCCTTGGGCAGGGTGAGCTGCACGGTGTGGTCGTCGAGGGCCTTGGTGGAGCCGACCTTCATGCCCGCCACGTCGGTGAAGAGGAACGCCGACGGGCCGTTGATCTGGATGACGCGATCGAACGACCACACCACGTCGGCGGCCGTCAGCGGACGCCCGGTCGAGAAGGTGGCGTCGGCGAGGTGGAAGGTGATGGTGCTGCCGCCGTCGGCGGTGGAGGCGATGTCCCAGCTGGTGGCGGCGTCGGGAACGACGTGCGAGAGGTCGGTGCCCTGGAACTGCACCAGCCGCTGGTAGGTGTTGTCGAGGATGGGGACCGGGGAGAACTCGTAGGCGACGCCGGGGTCGAGCGTGATCAGGTCGGTCCAGTCGCCGCCGATGACCAGCGTCTGTTGCTGGGCGGACTGCGCTGCGCCGAAGCTGAACAGCGTTGCCACCAATGCGATGAGGAGCGTCCAGAGGACTCGGGGCCTGCTCATGATCCCTCCTTCACGTACGGTTTGAGATTCCGCCATCTTACCGGAGCCAGCGCTGCGGCGGGGCGCAGGCTGGCGCCGGTCGCTAGGTCCAGTCGAGGATGACCTTGCCCGAGCGCCCCGAACGCATGGTGTCGAAGCCCTCCTGGAAGGCGTCGATGGGGTAGCGATGGGTGATGATCGGGGCGAGGTCGAGCCCCGACTGCAGCATCGCCGCCATCTTGTACCAGGTCTCGAACATCTGGCGCCCGTAGATGCCGCGCACCTCGAGGCCCTTGAAGATCACGCGGTTCCAGTCGATGGCGATCGGCTTGCTGGGGATCCCCAGCAGCGCGATCTTGGCGCCGTGGTTGGTCGACGCCAGGATCTGCTGGTAGGCGCCGGGCGCGCCCGACATCTCCAGCACGACGTCGAAGCCCTCGGTCATGCCCAGCTCCGCCATCACGTCCTTCAGGTCGCTGTCGGGATCGGAGACGTCGACGGCGCGGTCGATCCCCCCCATGCGCTCCGCCATCGCCAGACGGTCGGGGTTGACGTCGGTGATCACCACGTAGCGCGCGCCCACGAAGCGAGCGACCGCGGCCGACATCAGGCCGATCGGCCCCGCCCCGGTGACCAGCACGTCCTCCCCCACCACGTCGAAGGCCAGGGCGGTGTGCACGGCGTTGCCGAGCGGGTCGAGGACGGCCGCCCAGTCGTCGGGGATCTGCGGCGGCACCTTGAAGGCGTTCCCGGCCGGCAGCACGAAGCGCTCGGCGAACGCCCCCGGGCGATCGACCCCGACCCCCTGGGTGTTGCGGCACAGGTGCCGCCGGCCGGCGCGGCAGTTGCGGCAGTGCCCGCAGGTGATGTGCCCCTCGCCCGAGACGCGGTCGCCCGGGGAATACCCCTGCACCTCGGAACCGACGGCCTCCACCACGCCGACGTACTCGTGCCCGGTGACCATGGGGATCGGCACGGTGCGCTGCGACCAGGCGTCCCAGTCGTAGATGTGCACGTCGGTGCCGCAGATGGAGGTGTGCGTGATGCGGATGAGCAGGTCGTTCGGGCCCATCTCCGGCTCGGGGGCGTCGATCATCCAGATGCCCTCGCGCGGCTCGAGCTTCGCCAGGGCCTTCACGCGATCACCCCCAGCTCGCGACCGACCCGCGTGAACGCCGCCACCGCCCGGTCGATCTGCTCCGCGGTGTGCAGCGCCGACATCTGCGTGCGGATGCGCGCCTGCCCCTTGGGCACCACCGGGTAGGAGAAGCCGATCACGTAGATCCCCTCCTCGGCCAACAGCCGGTCGGCCATGGCGGTGGCGAGCGCGGCGTCGCCGATCATCACGGGGATGATGGGGTGGCCCGCACCCGCCAGGGTGAAGCCCGCCGCCGTCATCGCCGAGCGGAAGCGCTCGCTGTTGGCGCGCAGGCGCTGGCGGAGCTCGTCGGAGCCCTCCAGGAGGTCGAGCACCGCCAGCGAGGCCGCCACCACGGCGGGCGCCACCGAGTTCGAGAACAGGTAGGGGCGGCTGCGCTGGCGCAGCCACGCGGCGATCTCCTTGCGGGTGCTGGTGTACCCGCCCGAGGCGCCGCCCAGCGCCTTGCCCAGGGTGCCGGTGAGGATGTCGACGCGACCGAGGACGCCGCGGAGCTCGTGGGTGCCGCGTCCCTGCGCGCCGACGAAGCCCACCGCGTGGCTGTCGTCGACCATCACCATCGCGTCGTGGCGGTCGGCCAGGTCGCAGATGGCCTCGAGGTCGGCCACCACCCCGTCCATGGAGAACACCCCGTCGGTGGCGATCATCCTGTAGCGCGCGCCGGAGGCCGCCTGGAGCTGGCGTTCGAGGTCGGCCATGTCGTTGTTGGCGTAGCGGAAGCGCTGGGCCTTGCTGAGGCGCACGCCGTCGATGATGCTGGCATGGTTCAGGGCGTCGCTGATGATGGCGTCCTCGGGCCCGAGCAACGCCTCGAACAGCCCGCCGTTGGCGTCGAAGCACGACGAGTAGAGCACCGTGTCCTCGGTGCCCAGGAAGGCGCTGAGCCGCGCCTCGAGCTCCTTGTGAAGGTCCTGGGTGCCGCAGATGAAGCGCACCGAGGCCATGCCGAAACCGCGCTCGGCGATGCCCTGCTGGGCGGCCGCCATGACCGCGGGATGGTTGGCCAGGCCGAGGTAGTTGTTGGCGCAGAAGTTGAGCACCTCCCGCCCGCCCTCGACGGTGATGGCCGCCTGCTGCTGCGAGGTGATGACCCGCTCGTCCTTGTACAGGCCGTCGCGCTTCAGCTCCTCGAGGTCGGTCCGGAGGTGGTCCAGGAATGCGTCCGTCATGTCGCTCCTCCTGCGCACGGTGTGCGCGCCCACGATGCCCCCAGGCTACCGCCGTGGACGCCCGCGCACCGCGGTGTAGGACGGAGCGGGCGTGACGCCCTCGGCGGGCGGGCTGCGGAGAACGCGGGTCAGGGCTGCAGCGACAGTCGCCAAGCGCGGGCGGCGTCCAACCTCAGCCGGCCGTCCCGGGCGAGCGCCCCCCACCAGCGGTCGCCCTCGTCCCCGAGGTCGTAGAGGCGTCCCGAGAGGCTGACCCGGTCGTCGACGAACGCCTCCAGCACGCTGTGATCGAGGAAGACCCGGAGCCGGAGGCGGCGGTCGTCGCGACGCGTCGGGAGCGCCACGCGCTGCAACCCCAGGTCGGCCGGGTTGGTCTCGGGGAGCAGGCGCCGGAGCGTGAGCCAGCCGCGCTCGAGGTCGACCTCGAGGGCGTAGCCGCGCGTCAGGCCACGGTCGCAGCCGACCAGCAGGCCGAAGCGCCGGGCGCCCTCGGCCTCGAGACCGACCTCGACGTCGAGCTCGGCCTCGGCCGGGAGGCGCCCCACCAGCCCGTAGGCGACCTCGGCCGAGGCGGGGCCGTCGGCTCCGGCGGTCAGCGTCCAGGCGCCGGCTGCCTCCTCGTGCCAGCCGCCGTGCGGGGCGGGGGGCGCGGGCTCGAGCTGCAACGCCTCCCGGCGCAACGCCGCCAGCTCCGGGGCGGGCCGCACCCGCAGCGTCCCGTCGGCCGCCACCTCGGCCTCCCGCGGCAACGCCATCACGCCCCCCCACTCCCAGGGGCTGCTGTCGCCGGTGGGCCCGGCCGGGGCGCGCCGTCCGAAGAGGAAGCCGAACAGCAGGCGACGGCGCTCGGCGGCCGTGGTCTTGGCGGCGTAGAAGCGGAAGTCGTCGAGCTGCGGCGGGTCGGCGACGCGGAACCGGCCGTCGGCCGAGCGCCTGCGCACCTGCACCCCGAAGTCGGAGTAGAGCAGCACCTCGTGCTCGCCCGCGCGCAGGAGATCGGGGCACTCGCAGCGGTGTACGTCGCCGGGGTAGTAGAGCACGCCGCGCGGCTCGAAGCGCTGCAGGTCGGGCGACCGGAAGTGCGCGAGCACGCCGCGCACCGCCGCCGGCGCGCCCTCCAGGTCGGCCGTCAGCAGCAGGTGGTAGCCGTCGTCGGCGCGCACCACCTGCGGATCGCGCCAGGCGGCCCGGGGACCGCGGGCGAAGGGCGCGGACGGGAGCAGGAGGGGATTGGCAGGATCGCGACGCCAGTGCACCAGGTCGTCGCTGAAGGCCCGGCACACCGTCTGTCGCTGGCCGTCCGGACCGCCGACCCCGGTGTAGAAGAGCTGGAAACCGTCGCCCACGCGCACCACCGACCCCGTCCAGCAGCCATAGGCATCGCACCCGCCGGGCTCGGGCACCAGGGCGTCGGGCAGCCGCTCCCAGTGGACCAGGTCGCGGCTGGCGACGTGTGCCCAGCGCATCGCCTCGAAGCCGCCGTTGCCGGGCGAGTTCTGGAAGAAGACGTGGGTGACCCCCTGCCAGTGCAGCGGCTTGGGGTCGCCGAACAGGCCGCGCTCGGGCCGGTAGTGCCAGCCGACCCGGCCGGTCGCCTCGGGCCCGTCGTCGTCGCTCAACCCTTGACCCCGCTGCTGGCGATCGACTGGACGAACCAGCGATTGAAGATCAGGTACACGATCAGCACCGGCACCGTGATCATGGCGGCGAAGGCCATGATCTGGCCCCACTCGCGCGGCTGTTGGCCGAAGAACTGCTGCATGGCCAGCGGCAACGGCCGGACCTCGGTGGAGCGCGCGACCATCACCGGCCACAGCAGCTGCCCCCAGTAGCGCAGGAACAGCAGGATCGAGGCGGTCGCCATGACCGGCCGCGACAGCGGCAGCAGGATGCTCCAGTAGATGCGCCAGCGACTGGCGCCGTCGACCACCGCCGCCTCCTCGATGTCCCGGGGCAGGTTGATGAAGAACTGGTAGAAGAGGAAGATCGAGAACGCGTCGGCCACGAACGGGATGATCTGGACGTAGAGGGTGTCGAGCCAGCCGACGCGGTTGACCATCAGCAAGAGCGGCACCGAGATCGACTCGAACGGGATGATCATCAGGGCCACCACCACGCCCACCACCGCCGCGCGCCCCCTGAAGCGCATGCGCGCCAGCGCGTAGGCGGCCATGCTGTTGACGAACAGGCCCACGATGACGATGCTGCCCACGATGACGAGGGAGTTGCGCATGGCCAGGCCGAAGGGCAGGTTGGCGAACACGTCGCGGTAGTTCTTGAGCGACACCACGCTGGGTACGAAGGCCATGGGCGTGGCGAGGTCGCGGATGATGAGCTGATCGTCGGGCTTCAGGCTGGAGACGATCATGATGACCACGGGGAACAGGAAGAAGGCGGCGAAGGCGATCAGCAACAGGTAGTTGCCGAAGGTGCCGGAGACACGGCGCAGCTGCCTCATACGTTCCTCTCCTCGGGGAGCAGCCGGCGCTGCAACAGCGTGATCGAGAGCACGATGAGGAAGAACACCACCGTCAGCGCCGAGGCGTAGCCTACCTTGAGCTGGCCGAAGCCGACGCGCTCGATCTGGTAGACGACCGTCTGCGTGGCGTTGAGGGGGCCCCCGTTGGTCATCACCTTGACCTGGTCGTAGAGCCGGAACGCCAGGATCGAGGTGGAGATGATGACGAACACGGTGGTGTTGCGCAGCCCCGTGAGGGTGATGTGCCGGAACGACTGCCAGCGGTTGGCGCCGTCGATCCGCGCGGCCTCGTAGAGGGTCTGCGGGATCTCCTGCAGTCCGGCCAGGAAGATCACCATCTGGAAGCCGGCACCCTGCCAGATCGACAGGATCATGATGGCCAGCAGGGCCGTGTGGGGGTCCTGCAACCAGTCGATGGTGCCGGTCAGACCGAAGGTGACGGCGTGCAGGAACTGGTTGATGAAGCCCTGCGTGGGGTTGTAGAGCAGGAACCAGATCGCCGACACCACCACCATGGTGGTGACGACGGGACTGAAATAGATGGTCCGGAAGATGTTGGTAGCGCGGATCTTCTGGTTGACGAGCATCGCCATCACCAGCGCCAGCGCCGACTGCACCGGCACGACCACGCCCGCGAACACGAAGTTGTTGAGCAGCGCCCGCAGGAACACCGGGTCGTGGAGGATGCGCTGGAAGTTGCGCAGGCCCACGAACTCGGTCGGCAAGCGCGGGTTGGGGATGAGCCGCTGATCGGTGAACGACAGGCCGATGGCCAGCAGGAAGGGCACCACCAGGAAGGCCACCAGCAGCACCAGCGCCGGCAGCGTGAACAACCATGCCGTGCGGGCCTCGCGGCGCTCCATCACGGTGCTTCGGGTCCTCATCGCGTTGGCCACGTTCGCGCTCCGTCGGAAGGGCTAGGGGCGCGCCGCGCCCGTGGTGGTGCGGGCGCGCCCGTCGGGGCGCCGTCCTGTCGCGGACGGCGCCCCCGGGCGGTGGGATGGACTAGTTGGGGTAGCCCTTGTTGTCCTTGATGTCCTGATCGATCTTGTCGGCCGCCTTCTGCAGCTCGGTCTTGACGTCGGCGCCGGCGGCGATGTTGGCCACGGCCTGCGCGAACGCCTGCGTGATCACCGGGTAGGCCGGCGTCTGCGGACGCGGGACGGCGATCTGCTGGAGCTGCCGCACGAACAGGTTGAGCGGCCCGTTGGTGCCGTACAGCGTCGACTTGGCCAGGGCGGACTTGCGCGCGGGGACGGCGCCGTTGGCGTCGGTCATGCGCAGGATCTGGTCGGGCTGGATGAGGTAGTTCAGGAAGGCCCAGGCGCCATCGGGGTTGGAGCAGGTCTTGGTGATGCCCCAGTTCCAGGAGCCCATGCCCGTCTTCGGGCCCTTGCCGAAGTTCGGCATCGGGATGAGCACCAGGTCGTTGCCGAGCGCCTTCTTGTAGTCGTTGTAGGCCCAGTGCCCGACCCACGACAGGGCGGCCACCTTGTTCACGGCGAAGTCGCCGTCGCCGGCGGGCGTAGCGGTGGTCCAGCCGTTCTTGAACCAGGACTGGAAGTGCGTCATGGCATCGATCGAGGCCTGGCTGACCAGCGGATCGGCGTTCTGGTAGCCGTTGCGATCGATGAGGTCGCCGCCGAAGCTCTGCAGGATGGGGCTGAAGCCGTAGGTGAACCACTCGCCCTGACCGTAGTTGAACTTCAGGTCGAGGGCGTACTTGACGTCGGGCAGCGCCGTCAGCTTGGCCAGCGCGTCCTCGAACTCGCTCAGCGTCCAGGCGTCGGCGATGGTGGTCGGGATGCGGACGCCCGCCTCCTCGAGCATCTTCTTGTTGCCGTAGATGGCCAGGCCGCTGTCGAAGGTGCCGAGGCTGTAGAGCTTGCCGTTGTAGGTGCCCTGCGCGATGATGCTGGGCAGGAAGTCTGCCTTGAGGTCGCTGCTCACGTAGCGATCGATGGGCTGCAGGAAGCCGCTCCACACGTAGTTGTAGATGTTGGGCCCGTCGAAGTCGAGCAGGCAGGGCAGCTTGCCCGCCAGCGCTCCGGCCTGCACCTGGTCGTTGTAGGTGCCCTCGGGCAACTGCTCGGCCACCACGTGGTACTGGCTCTGCTGCGCGTTGAAGTCCTTGACCTGGGCGTTGAGCGTGTCCCGCTCGGGACCCTTGCCGCTGTGGAACCAGACGGTGACGTCGGACTGCGCCGCAGCCGACCCCGCCAGCACCAGCGCCACCAGAACGGCGACGAACATCGCGAACGTGCGCTTCATACCCGCTCCCTTCTCACGCGCCACACGCCACCCGTGCACGGCTTCAGCAGCCGCGCCCGCAGGCGGACCGGAACCCCGGCCAGCGCGTCCCTCTTTGGGTAAGCGCAGGGTAGCAGAGGGCGTGCGGGGGTAGAACGAGGGGGTAGAATCGCCCGTGGCCGGCCCGCTCCCCTCGCTCCTGCCGCAGCTCGGCGCCGAGTCCGACTGCCTCGCACGCCGCGCCTACCGGCTCCTGCTGAGGCTCGCCACCCGCTCCGGCCGCGTCCCCCCCGACCTCGGCAGCAAGGCCGCCGACCGGGCGCTGGCGGAGGTGCTGGGCGCATCGGCGAGCACCCTCAGGAACTGGCGGCGCTGCCGCGCTCGCTCGCCGCAGCCACGGCTGCTCGAGCGCGCCCGGGAGCTGCTGCCGGGCGCCGACGACGAGACCCGCGAGCTCGACTTCCTCCTCGAGCTGACGGGCGGCGCCCGACGGGCGGCGCGCGCAGCCGAGGCCCTGGTGACCGAGCTGCAGGGCTACACCCTGGGCGGCGACTGGCACCTCTACCAGGGGCCGCTGTTCCTGGCGTTCAACCCCAACCTTCCGCCGGAGCGCCGCAGTCTGCTGATGGCCCGCTCCAGCGCACTCCTCGACGTCATCCTCGAACGGGGGCTGCACGAAGGGGTGGTACCTGCGCTGCCCGAGCTGATCCGCTACTCGGTCCACGGCTGGCACCACGCCTCGCGCTTCGACGTCCGTCGTCGCAGCGTGCAGGAGCGCGTGGCCTACGTCGGCGCCGGCTACCTCGGGCGCGTCGAGCTGGCGCTCTACCTCGGCGACGTGTGCGCCATGCCCGCGCTGTTCGCCGGCACCCCGGGCTCGGCCCTGCCCTACACCGAGCGCGCTCTGGCCCTGCTGGACGGGGCCGGCCCCGCCGATGAAGCCGCCTCGCCCGTCGATCTCGCCGACGCCCGGGTGATGGTGCGCGCCGTCCACGCGCAGATCCTGGCCTGCCACGGCGGGGGCTCGGCGCGCTCGGAGCTCGACCGCTTCGAACGGGAGGACGGCGCGCGCCAGCCGGCCAACGCCTGGATCGACTCGGTCCGTCTCGGCGCCCTCGGCTACATCGCGCTGGCGCTGCACGACGATCCCGCGGCGGCGGCCGAAGCCTTCGGGCGCGCCGCCGACGCCGTCGACCGCTGGCTGGCGCGTGCCGGGATCCCCTTCGGCAGCACCTCCCACAGCGCCCTCGCCGGGCACGCCCGGGCGGCCTCCGGCGATCCCGAGCGCGGAGCCGCCGTCGCCCAGGACGCGCTCCTGCGGGCGTTGGAGCACCGCGTCATCGTCGACGAGGTGGCGGCCCGACGGGTGCTGGCGACGCTGGCGGCCGAGCGCAGCGACGACGGCCACGCCCGCTACCACCGCGCCCGTGGCGCGGCCCTGGTCGACTCGCACCGGCTCGGCGCCTGGCGAGCGGCCCTCGACCGGCTGGTTCGCCCGGCCGGCGCGCGGACCCCAGCGGGCTAGGCGGGAGCGCGCCAGCGCCGGGGAGCGCGCACGCGCCCCCCGGCTCCGGTCACCAGGCGGTCACTCCCCGTAGGGGATCCAGATGTTCTTGATGCGCACGGCGCGCCGCAGGTACTCGCCGCCCTCGGCCTGCTCGGCGTCCGACCAATCCCGACGCGTGCCGTGGTTGACCCAGGTGCCCTTGAGGTTGTCGGCGCTCTCGCGTTCGACCATGGCCGAGCCGTCGGCCGAGCCCACGTACCACATCGCCGCCACGTCGGCGTGGCGGGCGAGGACCTCGGCCAACTCGTCGCGTACGCCGGTGACGATGTTGAGCGCGCCCCCCGGGAGGTCGCTGGTGTCGAGCACCTGGTAGAGGTCGGTGGCGGCCAGCGGCCAGCGCGCCGACGGCACCGCCACCACCCGGTTGCCGAGCGCCAGCGGCGGCGCGACCAGCGACACGAAGGCCAGCAGCGGCGCCTCGTCGGGGCATACCACCGCCATCACGCCCCACGGCTCCGGCATCGCCAGGGTGACGTTGCGGAAGGGCGTGGCGTGCACGGCGCCGTCGTACTTGTCGGCCAGCGCAGCGTACGTGAACAGCCGTCGCACGCTGGCCTCCACCTCGTGGGCGGCGGCGTCGGCGGCGACCCCGGTCATGGCCCGCAGGCGCTCGGCGAACTCGCCGGCGCGCGCCTCCAGGTTCTCGGCCAGGTAGTACAGCACCTGCGCCCGCAGGTGCGCCGTCGCCTTGGTCCAGGCGGTGCCCTTGCGGGCGGCCTCGACGGCGTTGCGCACGTCCTTCCGGTTGCCCAGCGGCGCCTCGCCGACGCGCCTGCCGTCGGGGGATAGCACCGGGTAGCTGTAGTTGCCGTCGGGGCGCGCCTGCTTGCCGCCGATATAGAGCTTGGCGGTGCGGTCGACGCCGCCCGGCCCCGCCGCTGTGCCGCCCTCGCCCAGCCCCGCGGGGTCCCCGACGCTCACCAGCTCGCCCTCGGCGTAGGTCGGCAGCTCGGACTCCCAGGCGGGCTTCAGGTACTCGTACATGCCCTCGCGGCCGCCCTCGCGGCCGAAGCCCGACTCGCGGTAACCGCCGAAGCCGCTGGCGGCATCGAAGACGTTGGTGCAGTTCACCCACACCACGCCGGCCTCCAGCTTGGGGGCGAGGTCGAGGGCGAGGTTGACGTTCTCGGTCCACACGCTGGCGGCGAGGCCGTAGCGGGTGTTGTTCGCCAGCTCGACGGCCTCCTCCGGGGTGCGGAAGGTCATGCTCACGATCACCGGACCGAAGATCTCCTCCTGCGCCGCCGTCGACGACGGCGACACCCCGCTGAACAGCGTCGGCGGGTAGTACAGCCCGCCCTCGGCCGTCATCTGCTCGGCCCAGGACGGCTGGTAGCAGCGCCCGCCCTCGGCCCGGCACTGCTCCACGAGGCGCGTGATCTTGTCGAGCTGCACGGGCGCCACGATGGCGCCGATGTCCATCGCCTTGTCGAGCGACGGCCCCTCGCGCAGCGTCTCCATGCGCGCCAGCAGCTTCTCCTCCATGCGCGCGGCCACGCCCTCCTGGACCAGCAGGCGGCTGCCGGCGCAACAAACCTCGCCCTGGTTGAACCAGATGGCGTCGACCACGCCCTCGACGGCGCTGTCGAGGTCGGCGTCGTCGAACACCAGGAAGGGGCTCTTGCCGCCCAGCTCCAGCGACAGCTTCATGCCGCGACCGGCGGTGGCCTTGCGGATGATGCGGCCCACCTCGGTGGAGCCGGTGAACGCCACCTTGGCCAGCCCTTCGTGCGCCACCAGGGCCGCCCCGGTATGCCCGTCCCCCGTCACCACGTTCAGGACGCCGGCCGGCAGACCCGCCTCGAGCGCGATCTCGGCGAAGGCCAGGGCGGTGAGCGGGGTGAACTCGGCCGGCTTGAGGACCACCGTGTTGCCGGCCGCCAGCGCCGGCGCCACCTTCCAGGCCAGCATCAGCAGCGGGAAGTTCCAGGGGATGACGGCGCCGACCACCCCCACCGGGCGGTAGCCCTCGAACTCGCGCTCGAGCAGCTGCGCCCAGCCAGCGTGGTGGTAGAAGTGGCGGGCCACCAGCGGAACGTCGATGTCGCGCGTCTCGCGGATGGTCTTGCCGTTGTCCAACGCCTCCAGCACGGCCAGCAGCCGCGCGTGCTTCTGCACGTGCCGGGCAAGGGCGTAGAGGTGGCGGGCGCGCTGGTGCGGCTCGAGCCCCTGCCACGCCGGCAGCGCCGCCTGCGCGGCACGGACCGCCGCGTCCACGTCGGCCTCGCCGCCCTGCGCCACCTGCGCCAGCTCGCGGCCGTCGCCAGGGTGCACGGTGGCGAACAGCTCGCCGTCCGCGCTCTCCACGAAGGCACCGTTCACGAAGTGCCCGAAGCGACGATCGTGCCGGTCGAGCCACGCCTGCGCCACCTCGGCGCTCTCGGGTGCGGGCCCGTACTCGAGGGTCTCGAAGATCTCCTTCACGCTCTCCTTCGTCGTCATGCTCATGCCGTCCACTCCTGCCGCTGGCGCAGCTGCTCGAACTCCGGGCGCAGCAGCCCGAACACCTCGAGGTCGGCCGGGCCGCCCTCGGCCGTGGGGTGCACCGCGCGGAGCGTCCCCTCGTGCACGAAGCCGAGGCGCAGCGCCACGGCGCGGCTCCGAACGTTCTCGGGTTCGCAACGGATCTCGACGCGGTTCATCGCCCAGCGCTCGAACAGCACGCGGGTCAGCCCCGCCGCCGCGCGCGTCACCAGGCCGCGCCCCTGATGCCGCGCGCCGATCCAGTAGCCGATCTCGGCGCGGCCGACGGCGCGGTCGACGTTGTGCACGCCCATCACGCCGGCCAGCTCGCCGTCGGCGACGATGCCGGCATCGAAGCCGCCGCCGCGGGCGTACTTCTCCAGCGCCCCGCGGATGAAGGTCCGCACCTCCGGTTCGAAGGTGGCGGTGGCCCACGGCAGGAAGCGCGCCAGCCGCTCGCGGTTCTCCGCCACCAGCGCCGCCAGCTCGCTCACGTGGCGCTCCTCCAGGAGCATCAGCTCCAGGTCGTCGGCCAGGCGCAGCGAGAACATCAGCCCACCGGGTGCCGGAAGCCGGCGGAGTAGCGGCCCGTGAGGCCGTGCTCGAGCTGCCGCTCGATGTCGGCCAGCAGCGAGCTGGCGCCGATGCGGAAGAGGTCGGGCTCGAGCCAGCGCCGCCCCAGCTCCTCGCGCATCATCGCCAGCCAGGTCAGGGCGTCCTTGGCGGTGCGCAGGCCGCCGGCGGGCTTGAAGCCCACCCGCACGCCGGTGCGCTCGTGGTAGGCGCGCACCGAACGCGCCATCACCAGCCCCACCGGCAGCGTGGCGTTGACGCTCTCCTTGCCGGTCGAGGTCTTGACGAAGTCGGTGCCCGCCATCATGGCGACCAGGCTGGCGCGGTAGACGTTGCGCAGCGTGCCGAGCTCGCCGGTGGCGAGGATGGCCTTGAGGTGCGCCGTGCCGGCCGCCTCGCGGAAGGCGCGCACCTCGTCGTAGAGGGCCTGCCAGTCGCCGGTCAGGACGTGACGGCGGGAGATGACGATGTCGATCTCGCTCGCGCCCGCGCGAACGCTGCGGCGGATCTCCTCGAGCCGCGTCTCGAACGGCGACAGCCCGGCCGGGAAGCCGGCCGACACCGCCGCCACCGGCACCCCGGTCCCGCGCAGGGCCTCCACCGCTACCGGCACCATGTCGTGGTAGACGCACACCGCCGCGGTGGTGATGCCGGCGTCGGCCATGCCGAGGCCCTCGAGCAGGTCCGCGCGGACCGGGTGCAGCGCCTTGTCGCACAGCCGCCGCACGCGCCCCGGCGTGTCGTCGCCGGAGAGCGTGGTCAGGTCGATGAGGGTGACGGCCTTGAGCAGCCAGGCGAGCTGCCACTGCTTCTTGACCGTCCGCCGCGCCGGCAGCGTGGCCGCGCGCCGCTCGACGGCGCTGCGATTGACGCGGGCGTCTCGGACCCAGTCGAGTTCGAGGGCCGTCCCGGGATTGCGCGCCTCGAGCCCAGGGTGCGGATGGTCGACGATGGGGCTCTCCATGCTCATGACTCCGCTCCAGACCGGGCCCGATGCGACCCGGACGCCCCTCCAGCATACATGCAGGGGTCCTGGCCGGCCCCGTCGGGCAGCCGTATGATGGGAGGCACTCAACGCGCCCCTGGCGCCCGTCTTTCGGAGGTACTCCGTCATGCATCTCGCTCGCTTCCCGCGGCGCCGTTACACGCCGTACCCGACCCCGATCGAACCGCTCGAGCGCCTCAGCGCGCACCTGGGCGGCCCCAACCTGTTCATCAAGCGCGACGACCAGCTCGGCCTCACGGCCGGTGGCAACAAGACGCGCAAGCTGGAGTTCCTGGTGGCCGACGCCCTGGCGCAGGGCGCCGACACCCTCGTCACCACCGGCGCGGTGCAGTCGAACCACTGCCGCCTGACGCTGGCGGCGGCGGTGCGCGAGGGCCTGGCGTGCCGCCTGGTGCTGGAGCAGCGCGTGCCGGGAAGCTACGACCCCGAGGCCAGCGGCAACAACTTCCTCTACCGCCTGCTGGACGTCGAGAAGGTCACGGTGGTGGAGGGCGGCAGCGACCTCGCCGCTGCCATGCAGCGGGAGGCCGACGAGCTCGAGGCCGACGGCCGTCACGCCTACGTCATCCCCGGCGGCGGCTCCACCCCACTCGGCGCCCTCGGCTACGTGGCCTGCGCCGAGGAGCTGCTGGGGCAGACCTTCGAGATGGGGCTGCGCCTCGACCACATCGTCACCGCCAGCGGTAGCGGCGGCACGCACGCGGGCCTGGTGGCCGGGGTGGTGGGGGCCAGCGCCGGCATCCCCCTCACCGGTATCAGCGTGCGCGCCGAGAAGGGCACCCAGGAGGAGAAGATCCTCGACCTGGCACGGCGCACGGCGTCGCTGGCCGGGGCGTCCGCCGCGATCCCGGCGGAGGCCGTCACCGTGCTCGACGACTACGTCGGCCCCGGCTACTCGCTGCCGACCGACGCCATGATCGAGGCGGTGCGGCTGTTCGCGTCGCTCGAGGGGGTGCTGCTCGACCCCGTCTACACCGGCAAGGCGGCGGCCGGACTCATCGACCTGGTACGTCGTGGCCGCTTCGATCGCGACGACAACGTGCTGTTCGTGCACACCGGCGGCTCCCCCGCGCTCTACGCCTACCAGGAGGTGTTGTTGGGATGACCTCCGCGCGCCGGGTGGTCGGCGTCCTCGGGGGGCTCGGACCGGCCGCCACGCTCGACTTCTTCGCCAAGGTCCTGGCCGCGACGCCGGCCGTCCGCGACCAGGAGCACCTGCATCTGATCCTCGACGTCGACCCGGGAGTCCCCGACCGCAACGACGCCGTGGCCGGGCGGGGTCCGTCGCCGGCCCCGGAGCTGGCGGCCATGGCGCGGCGGCTCGAAGGGGCGGGGGCCGACTTCCTGGTGATGGTCTGCAACGCCGCCCACGCCTTCCAGGACGCCATCGAGGAGGCCGTGACGGTCCCCTTCGTGAGCATCGTCGACGAGACGGTGCAGGCCACGCTGGCCAGCCGCCCCGAGGTGCGCTGCGTGGGGGTGCTGGCCGCCGAGGGCGCGCTCGACGCCGGCCTCTACCAGCGGGCGTTCGCGGCCCACGACGTCGTCGTGGTGGTCCCCGAGGGCGAGGACCGCGACGTCTTCATGGAGCTGATGTACGCCATCAAGGCGGGGGACACCGGCGACACCGTGCGTGCCGGGATGCTGCGCCTCGCCCGCCTGCTCGCCGAGGCCGGTGCGCAGGTCCTGGTGGCCGGGTGCACCGAGGTGCCGTTGGTGCTGTCGCAGGAGGTGCTGGACGCCGAGGGCCTGGGGTTGCCGCTGGTCAACTCCACCGACGTGCTGGTGGCTTCGACGGTGGCGATCGGGCTGGGCGAACGCCCCGCGCATCGCGCTGGCTGAGATCGGCTCCCCGCCACGCGCCGCAGAACGCATCGCAGGAAGGCGTCGGGTGACGCATTGCGTCCGATTCATTGACACTCGGGACGCAATGTCACTATGATGGGAAGAAGATGAAAAGTCTTGCACCAGGGGGGAAGAACCCTCGTCGAGACGGGCATCCTTCTGCATGAGGATCGGCACCTACCACCAGCTCGACCGCACGGACCAGCAGATCGTGGATCTGCTGCGCACCGACGGCCGCATGCCCTACCGCGAGATCGCCCGCCGCCTGCGCGTATCGGAGTCGATGGTGCGCAAGCGCGCCACGAAGCTGCTCGAGTCGGGCTGGATGCGCATCCTGGCGATCAGCGACCCGCTCAAGCTGGGCGTGCCGATCGTTGCCACCACCTACGCCAGCGTCGCCCCGAACCGCGTGGAGGAGGTATCGGACGCCCTCGCCCGTAACGAGGCCGTCCGCTACGTCGCCATCGGCGTGGGCAGCCGCAACCTCGTCGTGGAATCGCTCCACGCCTCGGTCGAGGACGTCCATGAGTTCATCCAGACGGAGCTGGGAAGGGAGGGGGTCTACGAGAGCGAGACCATCCACGTGGTGAAGATCAAGAAGAGCGTGTGGGACTGGCCCCTACCGAGCGAGTCCGACGACACCGCCACGCCGCTGCACACCGAACGGAGAGACCACGCATGAGACGCTTGACCCTGACGATCGGCCTGCTCGCCCTTCTGGCCGCCGCCTCGCTCGGCTTCGCCCAGAAGGCCGGCGGCACCCTCATCGCGGCCTGGGCTCAGGACCCCGTGAGCTTGGATCCCCAGATCACCAGCGCCATGTCGAGCCTGCAGGTGCTGGAGAACGTGCTCGACACCCTCACCGCCCTCGACGCCCAGGGCAAGGTGATCCCCTCGCTGGCCACCAGCTGGGAGGTGTCGTCGGACGGCCTCACCTGGACCTTCCACCTCCGGCACGACGTGAAGTTCAGCAACGGCCGGCCCATGACGGCCCAGGACGTGGTGTACACCTACAGCCGCATGCTCGACCCCAAGACGGGCTCGGGCCAGAAGTACCTGCTGGGGAGCACCGAGAGCGTCACCTCCACCGACGACTACACCGTCCAGTTCCACCTCAAGACCCCTGAGGTCGCGCTGCTGACGCACCTGGCCGTGAACAAGGCGGTCGGCATCATCGCCAAGGAGTCGGTCGACAACGGCACCATCAGCACCCAGCCGATCGGCACCGGCCCCTTCATGATCGCGGACTACCAGCCCGGGACCGAGGTCGTCCTGAAGAAGAACCCCTACTACTGGAAGGCGGGCCTGCCGCTCCTCGACGAGGTCGACATCAAGATCATCACCGACGAGTCGGTCCGCCAGACGGGCCTGCTCTCCGGCGACATCGACTGGGCCATCAGCGTGCCGCCGCAGAGCCTGTCGCAGCTCCAGAACGCGCAGGGTGTGGTGGTCGACAAGACCACGGCGGGCGCCTACTGGTACATCGGCGTCAACCTCAAGCACACCCCGCTGAACGATCCCAAGGTGCGCGAGGCGATCAACTACGCCATCAACCGCAAGAACATCACCGACGCCATGACCTTCGGCACGGGCGTGCCCACCCAGGACCCCATCCCGCCGTCGAGCGCCTGGGCCTACAACTACGCCCCCTACAGCTACGACCCGACCAAGGCCAAGCAGCTCCTCGCCGAGGCCGGCTACCCCGATGGCTTCCGCATGCAGATCATGCCGACCACCCAGTACCCCGAGTCGATCCGCGGGGCGCAGGTGATCCAGCAGGAGCTGCAGGCCATCGGTATCCGCGTCACCATCAAGTCGCTCGAGTGGGCGCAGTGGCTGCAGGAGGAGGGCAAGGGCAACTACGACACCTACGTGTGCTCGTGGAACGGCCTCGTCGATCCCTACGACTTCTTCTACGCGCAGCACCACACCGGGCAGGTGTTCAACTTCACCGGCTACTCCAACCCCGCGGTCGACAAGCTGCTCGACGAGGGCAACGTCACCCAGGACTTCGCCAAGCGCAAGGCGATCTACCAGCAGGTCAACAAGATGATCGTCGACGACGCGCCCTACATCTACCTCTACAACCCCGCCAACATCCAGGCGTTCCGCAACTACGTCAAGGGCTACGCCGCCCGGCCCGACCAGGCCGTGCAGTTCGTCAACACCTGGCTGGACAAGTGACCCTGAGCCGCTAGCTCCAGGGAGGGAGGCGACGCTCGTCGCCTCCCTCCCCCCTGCCGTCCGCTATCTTGACCACGAGGTATCCGTGAGCTTCCGCTATCTCCTGCAACGCCTGGGCACGCTTCTGCTGGTGCTGTTCGGGGTCTCGCTGCTGACCTTCGCGATCATCCCGCTGGTGCCGGGCAGCCCCGCCCGGGTCACCCTGGGCGTCATGGCCACCGACGCGTCGGTGGCCGCCCTCGAGCACAAGATGGGGCTCGACCGACCGCTGCCGGTCCAGTACCTGAGCTGGGTCTCCGGGATCGTCCTGCGCGGCGACTTCGGCGACAGCCTCATCAACGGCAAGCCCATCACCGAACAGGTGAGGCAGCGCCTCCCCGCCACCCTGGTGCTGGCCTTCGCCGCCCTCCTCATCGGTCTGCTCATCGCCATCCCCAGCGGCATCCTGTCGGCGCTCAGGCCCGGCAGCGCCCGCGACCTGGGGGTGTCGATCATGAGCCAGATCGGGGTGTCGATCCCCGACTTCTGGCTGGGCATCCTGCTCATCCTGCTGTTCGCCCAGGTGCTGCACTGGCTGCCGTCGAGCGGCTACGCCCCGCTGTCCGAAGGGCTGGTCCCCTACCTCCGGCACATCCTGCTGCCGGCCGCCACCGCCGGCGTCATCAGCGGCTCGATCATGGCGCGCTTCGTGCGCTCGGCCATGATGGAGGTGCTGGGCAACGACTACGTCCGTACCGCGCGAGCCAAGGGGCTCAACGAGCGGGTGGTGGTGCGCAAGCACGTGCTGCGCAACGCCGCCATCACCATCGTCACCATCATCGGGCTGCAGATGGCGACGCTGCTGTCGTCGGTGGTGGTGGTGGAGATCATCTTCGCCTGGCCGGGCCTGGGCTCGATGGCGCTGACCGCCACCCTGCAGCGCGACTACCCGGTGCTGCAGGCGTCGGTGCTGCTGTTCGCCACCTCCTTCGCCGTCATCAACCTCCTCACCGACCTCTCCTACGTGTTGCTCGACCCCAGCGTGGAGTACGCATGAGCGACGCCGCCGTCGTCCCGCGCGAGACCATCGAGGAGACCCGGCCCCGGAGGTCGCTCGTCAAGCGCGCCCTCGCCCACCCGCTGGTCGTCACGGGCAGCATCATCGTGCTGGTGCTGGCCCTGGTGGCGATCTTCGGCCGCTGGCTGGCCCCCTTCGATCCCACCGCCATGGACTTCGGCGCGCGCTTCGCGCCCCCCTCGTTCACCCACCCCTTCGGCACCGACGACTTCGGGCGCGACGTCTTCTCACGGGTGCTCTTCGGGGCCGCGGTGTCGTTCAAGGTGGCGTTCATCGCCGTCGGCATCTCCGGTACCGTCGGCGTGCTGCTGGGACTCGTCTCGGGGTTCCTGGGCGGCTGGATCGACGAGGTCGTGATGCGCTTCATGGACGTGCTGTTCGCCTTCCCCGCGGTGCTGCTGGCCATCACCGTGATGGCCATCCTGGGCCGCGGCGTCGGCAACGCCATGGTCGCCATCGCCATCGTGTACATCCCGATCTTCGCGCGCGTCACGCGCGGAGCGGTGATCAGCGTGCGCGGCCGCGAGTTCGTCACCGCCGCTCGCGCCCTCGGCCAGGGCCGCTGGCGCATCATGCTGCGGCACGTGCTCCCCAACGCCCTCGGGCCGATCATCGTCCAGACCTCACTCAGCCTGGCGTTCGCCATCCTGGCCGAGGCGGCCCTGTCGTTCTTCGGCCTGGGCACGCAGCCGCCCGAGCCGAGCTGGGGCCGCATGCTCTCCGAGGGGCGATCGTTCCTCCAGCAGGCGCCCTGGATGGGCATCTTCCCCGGCCTGGCGATCATGGCCTCGGTCCTCGGCTTCAACCTCCTCGGCGACGGCCTGCGCGACGTGCTCGACCCGCGCTCCTCGCGATGAGCCCTCGGGCGATGCGACGGTGACCGACCCGCCGGCGGCCCGCTCCACCCGAAGCGACGCCGCCGAGAACGCGCCGCGCGCACCGGACGATCTCGCAGCCCAGCCGATGCCGACCGGACCGATCGCCGCCGTGGCCGTGCTGGCGGGCGCCGGCCTGCTCCTCGAGATCGCGCTCACGCGCCTGCTCTCGCTCGTCTACCTGAGCCCCTTCGTCTACGTGCTGCTGGCCGTGGCGGTGCTGGGCCTCGGGCTCGGCGCGGCGGCGGCCACGGCCCTGCCGGGCACGCGCACGCGCGCCGCGGCGGCGGCGTCCGCGGCCCTGGGCGCGCTCTCCGTGCCGCTGGTCGCGGTGCTGCTGCTGCAGATCGCCACCGTCGACCTGCAGGGCCTGGCGCTGGCGCTGTGCCTGCTGCCCTTCGCCCTGGTGGGGCACGCGCTGGCGACGACGTTCGCCCTCCACGCCGGAGCCGCTCCCCGCCTCTACCTGGCCGATCTGCTGGGGGCCGCCGTCGGGGCGTTGGCGTCGGTCGCCCTGCTCGATCTCCTGGGAGGGACCGGCGCCGTGCTGGCGGCCGGCGTGCTGGTCGCCTTGGCCTCGGTCCTGCTGGCGCCACGTAGCTACCGAGGCGCCGCCGCGGTGGTGGGGCTGACGACGGCCGGCCTGCTGGCGTGGCAGGCGTCGGGCGCCGGCATCCAGCCGCCGCTGGCGCGCCTGGCCACGACCAAGCCCCTGGTCCAGGAGCTGCGCAACGGCGCCGTCCCGGTCGCGCACGCCTGGGACGCCCTGGGCCGGAGCGACCTCGTCCGCCGCCCCAACGGCAGCCTCTACCTCTACCTCGACGGCGGTGCGGGCTCGTTGGTCCCCGACACCTCCCGGCCCACCACCTACCTGCACGACGTGGGCGCCTACGCCTACGCCGTGGCCCAGCCGAGCAGCGTGTTCGTGATCGGGCCCGGCGGCGGGCTCGACGTGGCCCTGGCCGAGGCCTTCGCCGTCCCTCAAATCACCGCGGTCGAGCTCAACGCGGCCGGGGTGCGGCTGGCGACGGAGGCCACCCGGCGGGGCTGGGTCGCCGGTACCCCTGCCTACGACGGCGCCAGCCTGCACATCGACGAGGGCCGTAGCTTCCTCCGGCGCCAGTCCGCGCGTTACGACCTGATCCTGCTGTCGCAGGTCGTGACCGACGCGGCCGAGGCCCGCTCCTACGCCCTCGTCGAGAACGGCGTGTACACCGTGGAGGCGTTCCGCGACGACCTGGCGCACCTCGCGCCGGGCGGAGCGCTCGCTCTGAAGCTCTACGACGAGGTCACCCTGACCCGCGCCCTCACCACCGCCATCGCGGCGCTGCAGTCCAGCGGGATGAGTCAGGCCGACGCCCTCCACCACACCCTGGCCGTCCTCGACACCCGCTCCGGCCGCCCCATCCCGCTGCTGATGGTGTTCGACCACGCCCTCGGCGCCGACGAGGCCACCGCCTACGGACAGCTCGCGGTGCGCGCGGGGCTGCGCGTCCTCTACCTCCCCGGCCTGGTGGAGAACCCGCCGCTCGATGCCCTCAGCGCCGGCCGCACCCACCTCGAGGACCTCGAGGCCGCGAGCGGCGGCGTCGACATCGCGCCCACCCACGACGACCGCCCCTTCTTCTTCCGCTTCGAGCCGGGACTGCCGCCCGAGCTGGCGTGGCTCCTGCGCGGGCTCGGCGTGCTGACCTTGATCGCCGCCGTCCTGCTGGTGCTGCGGCAGCGCCGCCGGCGCGGTCCGGCTCGGCTGGCGCCGCTGCTGTTCACCGCCCTGGGCGCCGGCTTCATGCTGATCGAGGTCGGGGCGCTGCAGCGCCTGCGGCTCTACCTCGGTCACCCGACGCTGACGCTGGCGGTGGGCCTGGCCGCGCTGCTGGTGGGCGCCGGCCTCGGCTCGGGATGGGCGGGTCGAGCGCGCGGCGGCGTCCGTCGCGACCTCCGGCTGGCCGCCCTGGCGGCCCTGCTGGCGGCGGGACTGGGGCTGGCGTGGAGCGCCGGCTACCCGTTGTGGTCGCAGGCCAGCCTGGCCTGGCCGACCGCGGCGCGCGCCCTGCTGGCGGGCCTCACGCTGGTGGTCCTCGCCCTGCCGATGGGGATGCCGTTCCCCATGACCCTGCGGGCCGTCGGGCTGCAGGGCGAGGGCGAGGTGGCGCTGGGCTGGGCGGTGAACGGGCTGGCGGCGGTGCTCGGCAGCACCGCGGCCACCACCATCGCCCTGCTCGCGGGCTTCGGTTGGGTGCACGCCGCAGGGGCGGCGACCTACCTGCTGGCGGCGCTGGCGGCCTGGGCCATGACGGGGGCGGCCCCCGGGCCTGCGGGCGCGACCTCGGCCAACGACTGACCCCGGCCTAGCCGGGACCCGCGCCGCTCTCGGGCGGGACGGGGCGCGACCCCTGCCGCAACGAACGCTCGACGGCCAGGCACAGGGCCACCGCCGTGCGGCCGTCGCGACCGTCGGCGGCCACCGGCGTGCCGTCGACGACGGCGCGCAGGAAGGCCTCGGTCTGGCGCGGTACGTCGAAGGCGTGGCCGCTCTGCTGCGGCACCGCCACCTCGCGCACGCCCTCGCCGGCCTGGACCGTGAGCGCCACCGACGGCGCCTCGTCGGTGTCCTGGCGTCCGTCCCAGCGGGCGCGCACGGCGCCGCCCTCGGCCACCAGATCGCACGCCACGTGGTGCTCGAAGCCGGCGATGGTGCGGGTGACCAGGGCCTCGGCGCCGTCGTCGAACACCAGGCGCACGTCCAGGTTCTCGTGCAGCCCCTCCCGACCCGGTCGACTGGTGGCCCACGCCTGCACCTCGCGCACCTCCCCGAGCAGCCAGCGCGCCAGGTCGAGGTAGTGGATGGGCTCCTCCAACACGCTGCTGCCGAGCTTGGCCGGGTCCTGCTTCCACCCCGACGCCCCGGAGCGGTAGGGGCGCCGGAACAGCCGCAGGTCGAGGTGGACCGGCCGGCCCAGCCCGCTCGCTTCGTCGCGCAGCGCCTCGAGCCATCCGAAGACCCGCATCTCGTGCCCCACCGCCAGCACCTTGCGGCTGCGCTCGGCCGCCGCCAGCACCCGGTCGCAGCCGGCCAGGTCGATGGCCATCGGCTTCTCGACCAAGACGTGGAGGCCGGCGTCGAGCGCCGCCGCGGCGTGCTCGGCGTGGAGGTAGTTGGGGCTGGCGACGATCACGGCGTCGAGCCCGCTCGCCAGGAAGGCGTCGAGCTCGGTGGTGGTCGCCACCTGCCAGGTGCTGCGCAGACGCTCGGCCGTCTCGAGGGAGCGCACCAGCACGGCCTCGACGCCCACGCCCAGCCGCTCGAGCGCCTGCCGGTGCACCCCGGCCCAGCGACCGCCGCCGACGATTCCGACCCGCAGCGCCGCCAGGCGCTCGGAGCCGGCCGCCGCGCTCACGACGCCTCCGGCTCGGCTCCGCCCGGAGGCGGGCCGAACTCGCTCAACCCCACCTCGCGGCCCTCGGCGATGGAGACGAGCGCCGCCAGGGAGGTGCGCAGGGCCCGGATGCCTTCGTCGATGTCGGCCAGCCTGCGCGGCTCGAGCCCGGCCAGCTCCCGGCGGAAGGCCGCGATCTCCTCACGCCACGGGTCGGCGGGGGGCGGCAGCCACCGCAGCGCCTCCCCGCCGCGTTGCAGCTGCACGTCGTCGGGCCACGCCGACGCGACCCTCCCGTCCGGGCCGAGGTAGGTGTGCTGCTCGGTCGCCGGCACGCCCGACGGCAGCCCCCACGACACCAGCACGTGCCCCTCGTCGCCGCCCGGGTAGCGCAGCGTCACCTGCGCGCTGTCCACCGCCAGCTCCTCGATCCCGGCGACCCCGGGCTTGCCGCGGGCGAAGGTGTGGCCGCTGGCGCGGACGAGCTCGGGTGGCCCGCCGAAGTACCGCTCCCACTGATCGAAGACGTGGCAGCACATGTCGATGAGGGGCCCGCCGTTGGCGTTGGCGTCGTGCATCAGGCGTTTGGGCCGCACGCCGGCGGTGATGGTCGCCTGCGCCAGGATCGGCCGTCCCAGCTCTCGGACGTAGCCGGCCAGGGTCGCGTCGGCCGGGTCGAAGCGCCGCATGAAGCCGATGCGCAGCACCCCCGAGCTGCGCTCGGCCGCCGCGCGCATGGCCTCGGCGTCGGCCCCGGTCAGGGCCACCGGCTTCTCGCACAGCACGTGCTTGCCGGCGTTCAGCGCGGCCACCACGAAGCCGCGGTGGAGGTAGGTGGGCGTGCACACCGACACCGCGTCGACGTCGTCGCGGGCGAAGGCGTCGCCGGGGTCCGGCAGGGCCAGCGCTCCGTGCGCCTCCGCCAGCGCCTGCGCCCGCACCGGGTCGGGGTCGGCCACGGCCACCACCTCGGCACCGGTCGCCGCCCACCAGCGCGCGTGGCGGGCTCCCATGTCGCCCGCGCCGACCACCACCACCCCGAACCGGTCGCGCCCGACGCTCACGCTCCGTACCTCCGGTGCCAGCCCTCCCCGGCGCCCTCCAGCTCCGGTGCCGCCCCGAAGCGCCGGTGCGCGTGCCAGGGCAGCGCGGTCGCCGCTCGCGCCGCCAGGGCGCGCAGGTAGGGGACCGAGCGGCGGCGCAGGTGGGCCTCCACCGCCTCCACGTCGGGGTAGGCCTCGAACGCCTCCAGCCACACCGCGCGTCCGGCCAGGAAACCGCTGGCGCCGGCACGGTAGGCGAGCTCGAGGTCCACCTCGAACTCGTCGGCCCCGACGCCGGCGCTGAGCAGCACCCAGGGTGCGGGGGTGGCGGCATCGAGGTCGGCGAGCCAGCTCCGCACCTCGTCGAGGGCGAACAGCGCCGGCCGTTCGCGGCCGTCGAACGCCCCGGCGTGGTAGCCGCGACAGAACTTGAGGTCGGCCGGGAACTCGAGCTTGTACACGTCCACGCCGAAGCGCGGGTCGGCGAACCGCCGCACCGACTCGAGCACCCGCTCGGGGCGACGCGCCTGGTACTCGGCCGACGCGGCGTCCTCCCCGGGCAGGGGGTAGACGAGCAACTCCAGGATGAACGGCAGGTCGTGGCGCGCACACGCCTCCCCCACTTCCGCCACCAGCGCCTCCTGGTGCGCCCGGGTGGCCCCCGAGGCGTCGGGACGGTACCAGGCGAGGAGCTTGATGGCCGACGCTCCCGCACGCTTGGCCGCCGCCACGCTCCAGCCTTCGATGGTGTGCGAGCGCCGTTCGCCGGCGACCTCGTCGAAGCCGTAGTCCTCGAGCGTGCTGATGACGGCGGTGCGCCCCGGCACCGCCATGAGCGCGCTGGGGTGCGTCCACACCGGATCGATCAGGATGGCTCCGGCCTCCGGCGCCAGCACCCGCGCGAGCAACGTCTTGGCGCGCGCGACCTCGTCGAAGCCGAGACCGCCGGGGTCGCGCCCGTCGTGGCGCGTCAGCGCTGCGAAGAGCGGGGGCCTCTGGTCGACCGCCACCATCCGGAACACACCGTCGTCGTCGGCGAGGGTCATCATCCCTCGCAGCTTGCCTGCACTGAGCACGTCGCTCACCTCGTTGCCTCCATCGTTCCCATCTCGTTCGGGCACGCGCGCTTGCGCGTCATGCCTGGGGTCCGGTCCGGTCGGGGGTCCGTCGGGCCAGGTGGGCCCTCACCTCCGCGTCGTCGGGGAGGCCGCGGCGCGCGCCGAAGGTCCGACACGCCAGGGCAGCCGCGGCCACGGCGTAGCGCGCGGCCCCTTCGGCATTCATCCCGCGGGCGATGCCCGCGGCGTAGGCACCGTGGAACACGTCGCCGGCACCGGTGGTGTCGACCGCGTCGACGCGGGGTGCGGGGACCTTCAGGCGCCGCTCGCCGTCGAGCATCAGCAGGCCCTCGGCACCGAGCGTGATCCCCACCACCTGCCCCGGCCGCTGCCGCAGACGCCCCAGGGCGACCTCGGGATCGTCCCTGCCCAGCAACTCCGCCGCGCACTCGCGCGCCACCAACAGGTGATCGGCCAGGTGCGCGTCCTCCCAGGACCTGAGGTTGCCGTAGTCGGCCACCACCGGGACGCCGGCCGCGCGGGCGCGCTCGGCGGCGGCCCGGCACAGCTTCGGGTGCCGCAGGTCGATCAGCACCACCGAAGCGTCCTCGGGAGCGCTGCCCTCGAGCCAGGCGGGGTCGTCGACCAGCCCGCTACCGCGGTAGGGGAAGATCCAGCGCTCGCCGTCGGGGGCGACGAGCACGGCGCTCACGAAGGTGGCCGCGCCCTCGATGCGGCGCACGCCCTCGACGCGCACCCCGTGCGCCGCCAGGTCCGCGAGCGCGGCGTCGCCCGCGGCGTCGTCGCCGTGGAGCGCCACCAGGGCCGCCTCGACCCCCAGGTGCGCCGCCGCGACCGCGGCGGTGGCGGCCGGACCGCCCCCCTGGCTGTGGTAGGCGCGGGCGTCGGTGCGCGAGGCCAACGGAGGGAAGTGCTCCACGCGCCAGACGTGGTCGAGGCACGACAGCCCGACGGCCAGCAGCCGCGCGCGGCTCACGGTCGCAGGATCGCGCTCTCGGGCAGCGCGGGCAGGACCTCGGCCCCGAGGTAGGCGCTGAGCTCGAGCAACGCTCCCACCACGTCCCCGGACCCGAAGGCCAGGTGGTGCGGGACCCGCCGGTCGAGGATGTTGGCGACGAAGCCCGCGGCGGTGACCGGCGTCTCGGCCCAGCTCAGGGCATCGATCCAGCCGCTCACGCCATCGAAGGCCGCCTTCTCGGGGTCCAGAACGCGTCCGCCGGCCACCACCGCCCGGCGGCCCCCCGCCAGGAGCCGGTAGCCGCTCACGGAGCCCTCCCGCAACCTCATGTCGCGTACGACCCCGACGCCGTCCCGGTTGAAGTGGGTGGTGAGGCGGGAGGCGGGCGAGCCGTCGGGGGCCGCCGACGCCCACGCCAGGGGGGCGTTGCCGCAGTGCCACACCAACAGGCTGTCGTCGCGCTCATCGACGTCCGACAGGTCCATCAACAGCGCGGGGGCGCCGGTCACCCCCTGGAGCGCGAGCATCGACAGCGCCCCCATGACGTCCCCCTCGCAGGCGGCCGGCACCTCGCGCGCACCGGACTCGCCCATGGCCGCGCAGGCCATCGACCCGCAGGCATCCGGGAGCTCCGGCCAGCAACGCACCGCCAGGGCGTCCGCCTCGGCGTCGCGCGCCATGGCCTCGAGCGCCACGTCGATCCGGGCGCCGCGTACGAGCTGCTCCTGCGTCAGGTCGGTGGCCTCGCCGCGCGCCCAGCTCGCCGCCCTGGCCTCGGCCTGGCTGGGATCCACGGCGGCGGTCCGGGCGAACAGCTCGTCGAGCTCCCGCCGGACGACCTCGACGCCGTCCAGCGCGGGCACGTCCTCGATGCCGTAGAAGCCGGGAGCCGTCCCTCCGATGGCCAGGACCCGCGCCCCTGCCAGCGCCCTCAGCCCGCGCAGGGCGGCCACGGTGGGCGCCAGACGGCGCCGGAAGCCGGGACTGGCGACGTCTCCGTAGAACCACTTGACGCTCTCGTGTTTGGCCACCTGAGGTGCGTCGAGCAGCGACAGCGTCATGTTCAGTCCGCACAGGGAGTTGAGCGGGAGCGGGCCGCGCGCGCTGCCGCCGCCCGCGCTCTCGGGCAGGCCCCACACGCCCACCTGGCGGACCGCGCGCAGCAGCGGCGCGACCACGTCGCCGGTGGCGAAGGTCGTGTGCTGCACCATCAGCAGGTCGAGCTCGCGCTCGGCTAGCTCCGCCGCCGCCCGTTCCGCCTCGCGGGCGTCGGTCACCGCACGGCCCAGGTCGACGAGCTCGAACCCCAGCTCGTCGGCGAGGCCGGCGAGCCCGTCGAGGCTGCGCCGCGCGGCCGCGGCGCCGTCGCCCTTGAAGGCCGGCCGGATCACCGAGACGAACCCGATG
>JASBRS010000042.1 GCA_030149325.1 Deinococci bacterium | reverse complement strand
GTCGGGGTTGACGTAGCCGCAGCGCGCGCCGCCCTCGATCGACATGTTGCACACGGTCATCCGCTCCTCCATGCTCATGGCATCGAAGACGTCGCCGGCGTACTCGTAGGCGTAGCCCAGGCCGCCCTTCACGCCCAGCGTGCGGATGATGTGCAGGATGACGTCCTTGGCGTAGACGCCCGGGCGCAGGCGGCCGCTCACCTCGATGCGGCGCACCTTCAGCTCGCTCATCGCCAGCGTCTGGGTGGCTAGCACGTCGCGCACCTGGCTGGTGCCGATGCCGAAGGCGATGGCCCCGAAGGCGCCGTGGGTGGAGGTGTGGCTGTCGCCGCATGCCACCGTGGTGCCCGGCTGGGTGATGCCCTGCTCGGGCCCCACCATGTGCACGATGCCCTGGTTGCCGCTGTCCAGGTCGAAGAACCGGATGCCGTTCTCGGCACAGTTCTTGCGCAGCTCCCGGATCATCTCGTCGGCCAGGGGGTCGGCGAAGGGCTCGAGCCGGGTGTGCGTGGGCACGATGTGATCGACCGTGGCGAAGGTGCGCTCGGGCATCAGCACCTTCAGCCCGCGGTCGCGCAGCATCCCGAAGGCCTGCGGGCTGGTCACCTCGTGGATGAGGTGGGTGTCGATGAAGAGCTGGGTCTGGCCGTTGCGCAGCGTGCGCACCGCGTGCTCCTGCCAGACCTTCTGGTAGAGGTTCCTCGCTGGCTCCATGCTCTCTGCCTCTCACTTCGGCGTGCCTTTACGCCCTGGACAAACGAAACGACCTCCGAGCACCAACGCCGGAGGCCGCGAACGATTCGATAGACGCTTCCCGTCTAGACGTCGACGACCCCACCCCCGTGTAGCAGCACGCTCTGCCACAGGTTGATGACCCGCAGACGCCGACGGATACGCATTGGGCAGAGTATACGGAGGGGGGCGGGGGGTGTCAACGCAGGGGTGGGTTAATAGATAGGGCGCGAATCCAGTTCACCCCCACTTCACGTGAAGCCTTCCTAACGAACAAACCGGCGGACGAAATCCGATGGCATTGTTCGCAGGGCCGCAGGCATTCCGAACCTACTTCAAGATGAACCCTGCTCCGTCGGTTGCTACCAAACCTGCACCCTATGCGCGACAGCTACTCCTTGGCCTCCGGACCATCGTCGGGCGCCGGCTCTCCTGGTGGAAGGCTCACCGCTCTAGTTCGTGTCCCAGGCAGAATGAAGTCGGGCCTCTTGCGAATGATGTGGGTATCGAGGGCCTCACCCAGTTCCACGAGCCCATATGCCGTTGTTAGCTCTCCCTCGAAGCTGTAGCGCCACTTCTCGAACGTATCCGCCGCCATCCCGAGGACCGTATCGATGCTGAAGTCAAGGCCTCCGTAGGTCACGGCTCCACCAAAGCCTCTTTGCCCGTCTTGGAAGATGATCGGTTGGGGATTGAGATTCTTTCGATCCCCGATCTTCACAGCCACCCCTTCACCCTTGGGTTGTTTCAGAAGATAGAACGTCATGCCTTCGCTATGCCGTATGGCATCGTAAAGTTGTTTGACCTGCTCCTGATCAACGCGTTCAAGGTGTCTGTAAAGCTGTCCTAGGTCATGGGATCTAGGAAACGCCCCCTTCGATAGCTGGCCAAGGCACTTTAGGTAGAGTTCGAGAGCGAAGGCGCTTAGGTAGACTCCCGGCTCGATCTGGCCCGTAGCCATCTTGTTGCCGCCTGAGCCTCTGACGCTCATCATGAGAGTCGCGGAAGCTGTGAACGCATATCGGGCGCGCCTGTAGATGGACATTGGGTCAGGCATCGCCGACCTCATGCGTTGAGTCGCCCTGTTCAGCTTCCTCGTGTTCCTTCAGGCTCACACCTGAAGCGTCCTTCAATTCAGTTCTTCCGTTTGCGCTGCGCCCGAGAACGATGTCGGCAGCAGCGGACGGACTGCCAAAGAGATGATCTTTCGTGAATACCAAGCTTCCATCTTCCGCCTTGGCGAGCGTTCCCGTTTCGATCAGCTCGTTGCGCTTCGCTCGAAGGAGTGGCGGTGCGGACGGAACCACGGCGCCGGCCGCATGAGAGCCCTCTAGCACCACGACACCTTCGTTCGTGACGACAACGCGTGCACTTGCGCCTCGCGGGCCCTTCAGTTGAAAGGCCCTCTCCGCACGCTGTTCACTCTTTACAAGGGGCTCGAAGCCCTTGAAGCCAAGGGTGCTGACCAACAACTGCAGATTCTCGAAGAAGTCGCTCATGACAGCTTGCTCCAGTTCGGAGATCACTGGGCAAGTCGGCGTGTTGCCGTTTTCGAGGCTCGCCCGACCCGCGAGTTCGATCGCTTCGTGTGTCCTGAACTCAAGGAACTTGGCGTGCGCCTTGTTGAGATTCTCGTCTTTGGAGACAACGGCCACCGCTTCAGTCCAGAAGTCCTTGTCGCGGTGTTGGAGCAGACGCCGAAATACGTCCTCAGCTTCGCCCACGTAGACTCGTTCACTGTCTGGATCGGCATCATCGCGCCCGAGGAGAAGATAGATTCCGGCCTTCCGAAGTTCCGCTCTATCTTGCGAAGCGGAAAGCTGGTTTCTTGGAATCTTGAAGGCCTTTCCCGTCCAATTGAACAACTCGGCGGCAATTCGGCCGTCAGGTACGCCGTCAACCAAGAAGAGCGTGATGCCTTTCCCCATAGGCATGTCCGAATCTACCAGACCGCACCACGCGGAAAGGGTGCCTAGTCCTGAGCAACGAGTCTCGCGAGTGCCTGCCAGTGCCGTGGATGCGGTATGCGCTCCCCCTTGCGAATGAGGGCAGAGTATCGGAGGGATAGGCCTGTCATTGCGACGATCTCCCGAACGGAGTGTTGTTCGAGCATGGGGGCGATAGATGTGCGGAACTGCTGTGGATCTACTTCCTTCGTTCCCCGCTCATTCCACGCGGCTCGGGCTGCTGCTTCCTTGGCGACCTTGCGTCCACGCTTTTCGTTCGCGCTTCTGGTATGCCCTGGGCTCTTTCCTTCGGCCCTGAGTTCCTTCAGGCGTCGCACTCCCGCTTCCTTGATGAACTCGGAAGCTTCAGCTTGGTGGGCTTCGAGGCATCTGGTGCACAGCTGACGATCGTTGGGCGTGAGAACCTGTCCGCAGTGCTTGCAGTGCCGTGGGATCGACAGGTGTGGGGAGCGAGTGGATGGCCCGGTGCTTCTGTTCTTCCTTCGCCCTCGGCTGCGGTTCGTTCCGGACAGAGGTGTCGAGCGGCGGGGATAGGATCTCGCGATGGAAAGCGCGGAGATGAATCCGGACGCCAACTCCTCAGCAACCTGGAGTTGGGCGCCGTTGGTGGACACTTCTCCGCTTGAGGTTCGGCCCCAGAAAGGACACAGTCTCGCATGTATCGAGAGCGTTCCAACGCCCCGTACCCTATGGACTTCAAGATCGAGGCGGTGCGGCACGGCCGAGAGCGCGGCAAGGAGCTCCGTCGTTCGCGGCCGTCCAAATAGCCGGGAACCTTGCAGAACGAGGTGACGCCGCCGATCCCTTGGCGTCACCTCGTTCGTGCCGGGTGTGCCGGGAAGGGGCTCGATCAGCGCGTCAACGAGAACGTCCCGGTCTTGCTCGCGCTGTCTGTGAACGTGCCGGATCTCGTGTTTCCCGTGAGCGTGCTCGTGAACGTACCCGAGAGGCTCGTACGAGAGTTCGCCCACGTGCACGTCAGGTTGGCAGCGCTCCCGCTCGTGCTGTGCGCGCAGGTTCCCGCGTACGTGACGGGCTCACCACACGTTGGGAGTTCCAGCTCCCGGATGTGGAGGTGGCCGTGATGGTGGCCGCTGTGGGGTAGGTTCCGCTGCTCGTGACTACGGTGTTGCCGGTGTAGTTCCCAACGGGATTGAATACGGGCCCGCTGCACGCGGACAACACGAGAAGGAAGACCACACCTGCTGCCGTCAGCCCGATTCCACCAAGTTCTCTTGTGTTCGAAACCCCGCCCTCACCCGCGCTTCATGTCGACAGCGCGCGGGTCATGCGATAGCTTCCGTGTGGGGACCGCGGGGTCGCGCTCAGTTGGCCGACAGGACGGGAACGGCTTCCGCCTGGGTGCCGTCATCGGGGGCGGTGGTCCCGAGCAGGAAGGCCAGCACATCGGCTGCGCCGTAGGTGGAGCGTCCGGGTCGGAGCAGTCGCGTCACCGTGGCGAGGTCGTCGCCGCTCGTCAGCAGGGGTAGCTCGCGGGAGCCGCCCTTGCGCACCTGGCCGGCCCCGATATCCGCCAGCAGGGCGTTGCACAGGCACTTCCGGCCGACGGTGTCGGCGGCGTCGCCGCCCTTCCGGACGTAGTCCTCCACGGGTTCGGCAGGACAGCGGAACCCCACGCTGCCGTCGGTCGTCTGGTACGCCTCGCGCAGGTAGCCCAGGTCGCAGATGCGGCGGCGAGCGCCGTAGACGGCCTCGTCGGAGAGACTGCCGTCCAGCGAGACCACCTTGAACGGGAACCCGGTCGGGGACGCGCGTGGATCGGTCCGGACCGTGCCCCGGCCGGCCACCAGCTGGTCGAGCACGCGCGCCTTCAGCTCGGTGGCGATGCCGGACTCGCGGCAGTACGCGAACAGCGTACCGACCTGGATGCCGGCGGCGCCTTGGGCGAGCGCCTCTTCGAGCCCCTCGTGGGAGCCGTAGCCGCCGGCGAGCCAGAAGGGGAGACCGAGGTCGCGCATCTTCTCGAGGTCGACGAGGTCGCGCTCGCCGTAGACCGGTTGCCCGGTCTCGTCGTAGGTGCTCTTGCCGCGGGGCGGGGCGTTGTGCCCGCCCGCGGTCGGCCCCTCCACGACGAAGCCCTCGATCGACCCGGACGCCTTCTTCTGCAGCACGCCGGCCAGGGAGTGCGACGCCACGATGGGCAGGAAGGCGGGTCGTTCGAGCGGCCGGCCTCCGTCGGCCCCGAAGTTCTCGGGCACGAAGTCGACGGTCGGTACCTCGGTGGCGTCGGGGTCGGTCCGCTCCGCTGGGCTCAGATCGAGCTTGAGCTTGGCGGGCAGGTGCTGGGCCAGCCGATCCAGGGCACCCGGGATCTCTCGTGGGATGCCGGCTCCCATCAACACGTAGTCCACGCCAGCGAGCATGGCCCCGTAGAGCGACGCCAGGTTCGGCAGCTGCACCTTCGTCAGCAGGTTGATCCCGACCTTGCCGGGATGGCCCTCCTTGGCCAGGAAGACCTCGACGTAGCTGCCCAGCATGGCGAGGGCTTGCTGCAGGGTCGGGCGGCGTCCGGTCACACCCGGTCGAGGCGCCAGCTTGTAGCCCTTCCCGGGAGCCCGGCCGTCCGGCAGGAAGTACTGGTGGAGCACCGATCTCACGAGATCCTGGAACGGGAACGATGCCATGGCTCGGCGGATGACACCTGCGGGATCGCCGTCCTGGAGGCGCCTCACGAGCACCGTGTCGATGCCCGTTCCCGAGACGACCCCGAGCTGTCCGTACGACGCGACCGCACGGGCGAGGCGCCAATCGGACACCGCGACCCCCATGCCACCTTGGATGATCTTGGCTATACCCATTGCTCTCAGCGTACTCCTCGCTGGGTGGGACCGCCGTTCTCGGGCCCCGCGTCCGCGGTCCGACAGACCGGACCGCCGTTCAGCGACCGAACTTGTAGCGAGCGAGGGCCCTGTCCAGGTTCTGCGCGACCCTGGCCGAGACGATCCCCGTGACGAGTTTGAGGGGGAGGGGGCGATCGAGGGGGAACCGCGCCGAGCTCTTCCCCTGCCGGTAGTTTGCCAGCTCGGCGGAGAAGCCATCGACGCCGGACGGCACGGGATAGAAGTCGATGTGATCCCCGAAGGCGCCGAAATGGACGAGATCGCCCTGAAGCACGAAGGCGGGGATCCCGTACCTGATGGTCTCCCGGGCGTCCGGTGCGGCCTTCTGGATGACGGCACGAAGGGCCTGGAGCTTCTCGCCGACGTCCTCGGGGAAGCCCGCGATGTACTCGTCGATCGTCTTCGCGCGGCTACGGCGTTGCGACATGGAGGGGTCCCTTCTCTGGGACAGAGCGTCCCCGCCAGGCCGAAGCCCGGCGGGGACGCCGTCGATCGGTAAGGATCGCGAGGGGCTACGCAGGTCGGCTGACGGTGACGTTCGAAGCCTGGAGCCCCTTGGGGCCCTGCTCGACGGTGAACTCGACCACGTCGTTCTCGTTCAGGTTACGGAAGCCGTCCCCCTGGATGGCCGAGAAGTGCACGAACACGTCCTGCCCGCCGTCGCTCTGCTCGATGAAGCCGAAGCCCTTGCCTTCGTTGAACCACTTGACTTTGCCTGTTGCCATGATGATGTTCTCCTCTGGTCGTCCGACCGCAGTCGGACGCCGTCATATCCGGGCGCATGCCCGTGTCACTAGAAAGCCACAACGACTTTTTCGGAACACCGAAGCATAGGCGCTCCGTCGCCGAGAAGCAAGAAGATGTGGACATGCGGTCGCGATGCGGCCGCGCGCCGGGCCCGGGCGGACCGCTCGCGATGGGCGGGAGCTTGCTTCACGAAGGGAGTGGCCAGAGAGCGGCGACGAGGCCCGGCACGATGATGGAGCCGTGGGCTCGTCGCCGCCGCGTCGATCCGGGTGCCGCCTCTCAGCGCAGCTTCATCCTCCGGGACTAGCTTTGCTCTGGACCCCACTCCGCGGGTCCACGTCGGCGGCGTTGAGGCCGCTCCCGTACCTGGGCGCTTGGGAGTGGCGGAGCCAGTAGCGCAACCCAGCCGACGGACCGGGGAGAGTCATGAGCGCCCGGTGCCCCGCCACGGTGGGGCGAGGAGGCAGCACGATGGTGTTCCGGAAGATTGGGATGGGCCTGGTGGTACTGCTGGCCGTGGGCATGGTGTCGGCGGCGGCGCTGCCCGATCAGTCGACGCTGACCCTCACGGCGGCCGACGGCACGCTGGTGGGCTCGGGCACGTACGTCGGCGGCGACCTCACGCTGGCCGTGAGCGATGCCTTCACGGGCGACGCCACGCTGACCGTGACGACGCGCGGCGGCGGCACGCTGACCTACGCCGTGACCGTCAACGCCGACGGCAGCGTGACGCTGGCGGGCAGCGACACGCTGCTGCAGGACCTCAACCCCTCGATCGCCGCCCGCGGCGGTGCGGTTGCGATCACCCCCGTCGATCCCTCGACGCTGACGCCCCCGACGCTTCCGGATGCCGCTGCGAACGCCAACGTGCACGCCACGTTGGGCATCGGCAACGCCGCCGCGGCGGCGAGCGTGGGCGTGAGTCACGCCGACCCCCACGCCGGTCGGGGATCGGGGAACAGCTCCCACTAGCCCTGCGACGGTGCTAGCAGACGCTACGGGGACCGGGGTCGACGACCTCGGTCCCCGTACTCCGTTCGGCGGCCCACCCGGCCGTCCGTGACGCGGGCTATCGTGAACGCGTGCAACGCGACGTCCGCCCCACCGGCATGCCCCCCGAGGCCGTGCCGGTAGCGCTGGTGGTGTTCCTCGGCGGCATCGGCGGGGGCATCGCGTTCCCGATCATCCCCATCCTGGGCGTGAAGCTGGGGTTGCCGGCGCTGCTCATCGGCTGGATCCTGGCGGCGAATCGCGTCACGCGCCTGTTCGCCAACCCCTTCACGGGTGTGTGGATCGATCGCGTCGGCGGCAAGCTGCCGCTGACCCTGGGGCTCGTGGTGGAGGCGGTGGCCACCTCCACCTACGCGCTGGCGCTGCACACCTCGGTACCGGGCGGGCTGCTGCTGCTCGGCCGCGCCATCTGGGGCCTCGGATCGTCGGCGATCTTCGTGGGCGGGGTGACGCTGGCGCTGAACGCCTCGAGCGAGGAGAACCGCGGGCGCGCCACCGCCGCGGTGCGCATGGCGATGAGCCTGGGCATGCCGGCGGGTCTGGTGGCGGGGGGCGTGGTAGCAGGGCTGGCCTCCGACGAGGCGGCCTTCTGGTTCGCGACGGCCGTGACGTTGCTGGCCGCGGCGTTGGCGTGGGCCCTGGTATCGGATCGTGTGCCGAGCGCCGCCGTCGACGCGGGCGCGGCGGCCCGGACCCCGACCCTCGACTGGCGTGTGCGCTTCGTCGCGGCCGTGCGGGCCGCCGCCTCTGCCGATCGCCGTGTCCAGGCGGTGTGGTTGGTCAACCTGCTGGTGTTCTTCTCGCTGCAGGGCGTGCTGCTGGCGACCCTGGTGCTGCTGATCCACGCGCGCGGCCTGAGCCTCGTCGGGCTCGGCGACCAGCCCATGGCGGGTGCCCTGATGGCGGTGATGATCCTGGCGTCGGCGGCCGTGACCGCCTACCTGGGGGGCGCCCTGGATCGCATCCCGTCGCGCTCGGGGCTGGCGCTGCCCGGTGTGGTCGCCGCAGCGACGGGCTTCGTGGTGCTGGCGCTCACGCCGACGGCCTGGCCTGCGGTGGTCGGCGTGGTGCTGATGGGGCTGGGGATGGGCGGCATCTCCATCCCGCTGCTGACGCTCCTGGGCGACCTCACCGAGGAGGCCCGGCGGGGCCGGGTGGTGGGCATCTACCAGCTCTTTGGCGACGTCGGCGGCAGCCTCGGTCCCATCCTGGGGGTCGAGCTGGTCACCGTGGTGGGGTTCGTGCCGACCTACCTGGGCGTCGGGACGCTGCTGCTCGCGATCGTCCCGCTGCTGGCGTGGTTGTGGCGCGGCGAGCGCCGGCGGGGTGCCGGCGGCGCTCGCCAGGGCTTCGGTTGAGGCTCGGCTAGGGGACGGCCGCCTGCCGCACGCGATAGCGGTCGCGCAGGATCATGGCCACGCCCACCGCCAGGGCCGCCACGTTCAGCCAGGTGGCCGGGTAGAGCAGGATCAGGCCCACCGCGCCCAGCAGCCAGCGCTCCCACGAAGGCAACTTGTGGAGCATGTAGCCGGCACCGCCGGCCGCCAGCAGCACGATGCCGACCAGGGCGAAGACGAACCTGGGCACGATGATCAGCAGCGCCTGCACGGTGCTGAGCCCCTCCACCACGGGCACGATGAGCAGCGCGGTGCCGGTGTACGACAGCAGGAAGGTGAACCCGATCAGGTACTTCGGGAGCGCCACGAAGGCTGCATACAGACCGGTCTGGATGGGATTCGTCTTGAACACCGAGGCCGCCGCGTACGCCGACAGGCCCACCGGCGGCGTGATGTCGGCCAGCACCGCGTAGTAGAAGAGGAACATCTGCGTGGCGAGCAGCGCGGCGTGGTCGGGCACGCCGTTGGCCACCGCCAGCTTCTGGATGGCCGGAGCCAGCAGCGCCGACGTCAGCACGTAGGTGGCGATGGGCGGCACGCCCATCCCCAGGACCAGGCTGAACAGCGCCGCCAGCACGGTGGCGATGCCCAGCGACTGGCCGGAGAGGTTGAGCAGGATCTCCGAGACCTTCGAGGCCAGGCCGGTGAGCACCATCATCGTCATGATCATGTTGGCGGCCACGACCGCGCCGCCGATGGGGATGAGGTGCTTGAAGCCGTTGGCGAGGCCGTCGAAGAGCTTGCCGAGGGGGGGCCGAACGGTCGGGTCGAGGTAGGCGAGCAAGACGAAGGCGAAGATCGCGAGGGCGACCGTGAGGTTGACCGAGTAACCCCGGTAGATCATCACCAGGATCAGCAGCACCGGCAGGAAGACGTAGCCGTAGCGCAGGGCGTAGCGCCGGTCGATGCCGGCCACGCCCTCGACGCTCTCGAGCTTCATCTTGCGGACGTAGAACTCGTTGAACGCCCACACCGCGATCAGCAGCAGCACCATCGGGCCGATGGCCATGACGATGATGTTGACGTAGGGGATGGCGAGCAACTCCACCATCACGAAGGCGATCGAGCCCATGATGGGCGGCGTGATGTAGGCGATGGTGCCCACCGTCGACGACAGGCCGGCCGCGATCAGGCGGTTGTAGCCCGCCCGCCGGAACAGCGGCTCGTTCAAGGTCGATACGAACAGGGTGTCCGCCGCGCCCGAGCCCGAGAACCAGCCCATCATCACCGCCATGACGCTGGTCGCACGGCCCGGTGCCGCCGGGCTCTTGCCGACCAGCAAGAAGGCGATGTTGGCGATGATCTCCCCGAAGCCGAGCGCCGAGATGACGGCGCCGAGGATGGTGAAGTAGACCAGGTACTTCAGCGACACCCCCGTGATGATGCCGAACAGCCCCGCCTCGGTCTCGGCGTACAGCTTGCCGAGCAGCATGTCGAACGGGAAGCCCGGGCTCTGCAGCGTGCCGGGGATGAGATAGCCGTAGAGGTTGTAGAGCAGGAACACCAGCACCAGGCTGGGGAGCACCGGACCGAGCATGCGGTAGACCAGCCCGAGCACCAGGAAGGTGAGCCCGAACGACATGGTGAGGTCCCAGGGCACGGGCAGCATGGCGCGGTTGACCAGATCGTTGAACTGCAGCAAAAGATAGAGGAACGGCGCGAGGGCGGACAGCGCGGCCACCAGGTCGAGGGCACGCGCGAAGCGCGGCACGATGGCCGGAACGACCGCCACGATCCAGTACGCCGTGGTGGCGAGCTTGACGATGAGCGGCAGCGGCAGAACCCAGAAGGCGTAGAGCGGCACGAACGCCAGGCCTGCGAAGATCCACGCTCCGATGCCCGCCTTGGTGGGCTTCCGCGCCACCATCAGCAGGTAGCCCGCCAGGACCAGAAGGAACACGTGGGCGGCGCGCTCGACCTGGGTGAGGTCGAGCAGCGGGATCTCCGTGCGCGACCACGGCATGAAGGGGTGGATCACCAGGTAGAGGTGGTACAGCGTCGCGGTCAGCAGGATGCCGAAGGTGGTGCGTCTCAGAAGGGCGGCCACAGCAGGTGGATCTCCAGACAGCTGTCTCGCAACGAGGTGCGGTAGGGGCCGAGAGCGATGTCCATCCCGACCACCGTGCAGTAGTCGAGGGAGCGCGTACGCTGCGGGGCCAGGCGCGCGTTGATGCGGTAGGTCCCGCTGGTGTAGTAGTTCTCGGTCTTCTCGTCGGTCTGCATGTGGAAGTGATCGAAGCCCGTCCGGAGGTCGAAGCGGATCGTCACCGGCCCCCCGGTGACGGAGTTGGTGAAGGCAACGCTGCCCGTCTGCCAGGCCCATAGCCACAGGGTCCGGCTGCCGTGGTCCCCGTCGAGGCGCACCGGCCGCGCCAGGGCCAGGATCAGGACCCCCACCACCAGGATGGGGGTCCAGATCAGGCTACGCATCATGGACTATTGGACGGCCCCGACTTCCTTGTAGTACTTGATGGCGCCGGGGGCGAACGGGATGGTGGTGTGGCCGACGAACTCGGCGGTGTTGGCGACGGTCGTCTGGATCGACGGCTTGATGGCGTCGTGGAGGTCCTGGATGTGGTCGAACACCGTCTTGGTGATGGTGTAGGCGACGTCATCGGGGAGCGAGGCCGGGCAGGCGAAGCGGTTCCAGAACGCCAGCGTCTCGGTGTCGCCGGCCGTCCCGTAGGTGGCGGCCGGGATGGTGCCCATCACGCCCAGGCCGGGGAAGCGGTCCATGAAGGTCTTGACCGCCGTGCCGTCGGGGTTCAGCGACACCAGGGCGAGCTTCTTGCCCTTGCGGTTGAGGGTCGTGGCCAGCTCGCTGATGGAGCCGGTGGGGATGCCGCCCGACCAGAAGTAGGCGTCGAGGGTGCCGTTGGCGAGCCCGTCGGCCGATTCGGAGGCGCCCAGGCGCGACCACTTCGAGAAGCTGTCGGTCTTGACGCCGGCCGCGTCGAGCACCAGCAGGCTGGTGTACTCGGTGCCGGAGCTGGGTGCCCCGGTCGATACGCGCTTGCCGACGAGATCGGCCAGGCTGGTGATGCCGGAGTCCGCGGTGGTCACGATCTGCAGATAGTTCGGGTAGGTCACCCACAGGATGCGTGACGGTGCCGGGTTGCCCTCGAACTTCGGATGGGTGCCGTTGTAGGCCACCAGCGCCGAGTCGGGCAGCGACAGCTCGCAGTAGTAGATCCCGCGGTTGGGATCGGTCTTGTCGCGGAGCAGCAGGTTGTTGTCGATGGACGCCGCCGTCTGGATGGCGGTGGCACTGATCCCGGCGTACTTCGTGAGCATCTGGGCGACCTGCGTGCCGTAGTAGAAGTACACGCCGCCCGTGCCGCCGGTCCCGATGACGATCTGGACCTTCTGGGCGACCGCCGAGCCGAACAGCCCGGCCGCCACGATGGCGATGATAAGCAACAGTCGTTTCACGCCGACCTCCTTCAATCCTTGGGTATCCCTCGCTCCTACGTTAGCGGCTCACCGCGGCGCCGGCGGCGTGTGTATCGCTGGCTGCGGGTACCCGCGGTCGGTGCCCGTTCACGGCTCGTTCACAGACCGGAAACGGTCGCTTAACGATGTGGACGGAGCATGAACCTGGAGGACGCGGCTCGGCGTCCGGTTCCCGCTTGCGTCGGGGACCCGCCGGTACGAGCCCAGTCGAGCGAAGGAGGAGCATGATCATGAGGAGCCTAATTCGGTACCTGTTGGCCATCGGGGTCGTCATGACCCTGGGGATGACGTTGGCGCTCGGCTTCGACGAGAGCGGGATCGACTTCGAGGACGAAGACGTCAGCACCGCCTACGTCATGCTCGATCGCGGCGCCGAGGGCCTTACCGTGGTCCTCTCGGCTGCCAAGGCAACCGGCTTCGTCGCCACGATGGACGTGGAAGACGAGCTCGCGGACTACGACGTCGACGACTTCGACAGCGCCACGGAGATCAGCAGCCGGCCGTGGGCGCCGCGGGCCTTCCCGACCGTCCTGGAAGTCAAGAACTCCTCGACGGTGTTCCACACCATCCGCATGATCCACGACGAGTCGATGACCACCGTGATGGCGGCGTACCTCGACCGCCTGGCCGCGCTCGGGTACGAAGTGACCGCGGAGCCCTTGACCAGCAACATCGAGGCCTACACCGTCACGCAGGGCGACGAGACCCTCCGCATGGTGATCACCCGCAAGGGCGGCTCGACCACCGCGGTGACGCTCACCGCCTTGTGAAGACCGACCGCGAGGGCGCGCGCCCGACCCGGGCGCGCGCCACCCCCGCGGGGCCGGGGCGACGCTCGACACCCCGCCCCTGCACGAGCCGCGTCGGACCCCGCGAGGTGGGTCGATCCGCGGCCCACCTCGCGCTGCCCACCCAGCGGGCTCGCCGGTCGCGCCGGTGAACCTCCGGCAGACCGAAGCGAGAGAAGGGCCGGGCGCAGTGCACCGGGAGTGCGATCATGACGGCGGAATCGCTCACAGGCCGGGTGCTGTTCGTGTCGGGCGACGAGACGATGACCGATCGCCTGGCCCGCCAGTGCCGGCGCGAGCACCTCGGAGTCGTGCGGGTCGCGACCGCCGACGAGGCCGCGTCCCAGCTCCGCGCTGAGGCCCCCGACGTCATCGCGCTCGATCTCGATCTCCCCGACGAAGACGGCTTCGACGCCATGCGCCGCATCCGCGAGACCTCCGACGTCCCGCTCATCCTGCTCTCCGAGAACGGTGCCGGCGTCGACGAGGTGGTGGGCCTGACGCTCGGCGCCGACGACTTCGTCCCGCGCTCGGTGGTACCCCGCCTGTTCGTGGCCCGGATCAAAGCGCTGCTGCGGCGCACGCGCACGGGCGCCCCGCGTGAACGCTACCGGGTCGGCGCCCTCGAACTGGACCCCGGTCGCTTCCGCGCCACCGTCCGCGGCGAGGAGCTCGACCTCACCCTCAGCGAGTTCCGCTTGCTGGAGGCCCTGGCCCGCGACGCCGGCATGGCGCTGTCGCGCCGGCAGTTGCTCGAGGCGGCCTCGGGCGAAGGCGGCACCCTCGAACGGACCGTCGATGTCCACGTCAGCAACATCCGCCGCAAGCTGGCCCGCCACGGGGTCACGGGGCTGTTGGAGACCGTCCGCGGCGTAGGGTACCGGGCCGCCGCACGCGGCTTCGATGCCCGCTCCTGACGACCCGGATCCGCCCCCCTCGGCCGCGCCGGGGTCCGCCGCCGTGACGGCGGAGCCCAAGTCCGGCAGGTGCCGCTCTATCATGCCGGCGAGGGAGGACGGCGAGGGATCATGCGACCGGACGCTCCTAGCGCCACGGTCCTGCTCGCTGATCGCGATCCACGCTCCGTCTCCGCTCTGGAGGCAGCTCTCCGGCGGCACCGTCTTCGACCGGAACGCGTAGGAGAACGGGACGATGGGCTCGAGGCCTTCCACCGTGTCCGACCGGACGTGGTGGTGGTCTCCGAACGCCTCGAAGGGACGACGGCGCTCGACTTGCTGGTGGCGGTCCGCCGGGCGTCGGACGTGCCCGTGGTGGTGCTCCTCGAGGGGGGCGGGAGCTCGACGGAACTCCTCTACTTCGGGCTCGGGGCCGACGATGTGGTGGTGCTGCCGGCTCCGGCCGAGGTGGTCGCCGCCCGCGTGCTCCGCATCCTCCAACGCTCGCGCTCCGAGCCGCAGGATCCCGCGGTCCGGGTCGGGCGCCTGCGCGTCGATCCCTACCGCAGGGCGGTGTTGGTGGACGGCGTCGAGGTCGAGGTCACGCCCGTCGAATACCGCTTGCTGGAGGCGCTGGCGGGGGCCGCCGGACGGGCCTTCACGCGCGGCGAGCTCATCGGCCGCGCGATGCCCGACAGCGACGCTCTGGAACGCAGCGTCGACGTGCACGTGTGGAGCCTGCGGCGGAAGCTGGAGCGCGCGGGCGTTCCGGGGATGCTCGAGACGGTCCGAAGTGTCGGCTACCGCCTGGTCGATCCCGGCGACGGCGCAGGAGGCCGGCGACCGCCCGTGACTAGCGGCCGGAGCGACCGCCGCGACCGGGGACGCTAGGCGGTGTGGTCCCGCGCCCGCTGCCGGCGGGTGTCGCTCCTCGCGTCTGCGGCGGGGTCCCGGTCCGGGCTCCGGTGGCGGTGGTGCGCGGTGCACCGTTGCCGCCATCGGCGGCGAGACCCCCGGTGGTCACCAGGCGCTCGAACTCACGCGAGTCCACCGACCGTGCCAGGCCCGTCTCGAAGCTGATGATGCGCTTCAGGTGGAGCTCGGCCAGGTTGGCGTCCATGGTGACCATGCCCAGCGCGCCCCCCATCTGGATCTGCGCCGGGATCTGGTGCGACTTGCCCTCACGGATGAGGTTGCGGATGGCCGGCGTGGCGATGAGGAACTCGTAGGCCAGGGCGCGGCCATCGCCCGTCGACTTGGGGATGAGCTGCTGCGTGAGGATGGCCTGCAGGTTGTTCGCGAGCTGGACCCGCACCTGCTCCTGCTGCGCGTCGGGGAAGACGTCGATGATGCGGTCGATCGCCTCGGCGGCGGTGTTGGTGTGCAGCGTGCCAAGCACCAGGTGCCCGGTCTCGGCGGCGGTCACGGCGGCGCCGATGGTCTCGAAGTCGCGCATCTCGCCGACCAGGATGACGTCGGGCGCCTGCCGCAGCACGCTACGCAGGGCGGCGTGGAAGTCCTTGGTGTCCTCGCCCACCTCGCGCTGGTTGACGATCGAGCTCTTGTGCTGGTGGAAGAACTCGATGGGGTCCTCGATGGTGACGATGTGCTTCTGGTACTCCTCGTTGACTAGGTCGATCATGGTGGCCAGCGTGGTCGACTTGCCCGAGCCCGTCGGCCCCGTGATCAGCACCAGCCCGCGCGGCAGCCGCGCCGTCTCGGCCACCTCGCTGGGCAGCCCCAGCTCCGAGAAGCTCTGGACCTCCTCGGCGATGGTCCGCATCACGCCGCCCACCGAACCGCGCTGCTGGAACACGTTGACGCGGAAGCGCCCGTGCCCCGACAGGCTGAAGGAGAAGTCGAGGTCCTTGCGTTCCTCGAAGTTGCGCTGCTTCTTCTCGTCCATCAGCGCGTACATCAGGCGCCGGGTGAGGTTCGGCGTGAGCGGGTCGTACTCGGTGGGCTTCCACTCACCGTCGAGCTTGAGCATGGGCGGCAGTCCGACCGTGATCAGCAGGTCGGAGGCACGCCGTTCGATCGCCATCTTCAGCAGGTCGACGATGTCGGCCTGGATCTGCGTGGACCTAATCTGATCAGACATGCGCGTCCTTCCCTTGCCGTCCGGCGCCGCGGCTCATTCCGCGGTCCGGGCGAGGACCTCTTCGAGCGTGGTGATGCCCTGGAACGCCTTGTGGATGCCGTCCTGACGGAGGGTGTGCATCCCGTTCTTGACGGCCACGTCGCGGATCTCGAAGGCCGAGGCCTCCTTGACGATGGCGTGCTCGATGTCGTCGTCGACGACGAGGAGCTCGTGGATGGCATAGCGGCCGTTGTAGCCGCTCCCCCCGCACTTCTCGCAACCGACGCCCCGGTACAGCGTGCGCCCGGCCGTCTCCTCCTCGGTCATCCCCAACCGCCGGAAGACGTCGGGCTCCGGCGTGTACTCCACCCGGCAGTCCTTGCAGACCTTGCGGACCAGCCGCTGTGCGAGCACGCCGATCAGCGACGCCGAGACGTTGAACGGCTCGATGCCCATCTCGGTGAGGCGCGTCACCGCGCCCGCCGCGTCGTTGGTGTGAAGCGTCGCGATCAGGAGGTGACCGGTGAGGGCCGCCTCCATCGAGATCTTGGCGGTCTCGTGGTCGCGGATCTCGCCGACCATGATGATGTCCGGGTCCTGCCGGAGGAAGGCGCGCAGGGCGCGTGCGAAGTCCAGCCCGGCCTTGACGTTGACCTGCGTCTGGTTGATCCCCGGGATCTCGTACTCGACGGGATCCTCGATGGTGGTGACGTTGACATCGGGCGTCGCCAGCCGCTTCAGGATGCTGAACGTCGAGAACGACTTGCCCGACCCGGTCGGCCCGGTGATCAGGAACATGCCGTACGGCTTCGCGATGACGTCCTTGAACGCCTGGAAGTTGTAGTCGGCGAAGCCCAGTTGCTCGATCTCGGGGATGTCGGTGGCGCGCTTCAACAGACGCATGACCGACTTCTCGCCGTACACCGTGGGCAGCGTCGAGAGGCGCAGGTCCACCTCCGCCGACTTGTCGCGGAAGCGCACGCGCCCGTCCTGCGGGACCCGGCGCTCGGCGATGTTCAGCCCGCCCATGATCTTGATGCGCGCGGCCATGGCGCTGGCCGTCGACTTGGGCATGGTCATGTACTCGCGCAGGGTGCCGTCCTTGCGGACGCGGACCACCACGTTGGTGGGGCGAGGCTCGATGTGGATGTCGGAGATGTCGTTGAGGATCGACTCCCGGATGATGTTGTTGACGACCTTCACCAGCGCGTTGTCGTCGATGGCGCTGGTGTCTTCCTCCTGCTCGGCGTTGCCGCCGGCGCTGCCGACCTCCTCGACGAGCGCCTTGGCGAGCTCGTCCATGTCGGCGCCATCGTGGTAGAAGCGGTTGATCGTGCGCGCCAGCGTCTCTTCGGTGGCCACCGCCGGCTGGATCTCCTTGCCGGTGATGAGCCGGATGTCGTCGAGCGCGAAGACGTGCCGGGGGTCCTTCATCGCCACCACCAGGGTGTTGCCTTCGATGCGGATGGGCATCGCCTGGTAGCGCCGTGCCGTCTGCTCGGGTACGAGGCTGACGGCGTAGGGGTCGACCTTGACGGTGTCGTCGATGAACTCGTAGCCGAGCTGCATCGCCAGGCTGCGCGCGAGCATCTCGGGACTGATCTTGCCCGACTGCACCAGCGTGTCCTCGAGCCGGCCGCCGCCCGCGCGCTGCTTGTTGAGGGCCTCGTCGACGTCGGTCTGCGTGACGTAGCCGAGGTCCACCAGGATCTCGCCCAGCGGCTTCACCCGGCCCAGCTTGGCCTGCTCCTCGAGCGCCTTGCGGAGCTGCTCGCGCTTGAGCTTCTTGTTCATGAGCAGCGTCTCGCCCAGGCGCCCCTTGTCGTCGGCGTACATGACGTCGATGCGCTTCATGACCTCGCGCTCGGGCGCCGCCACGAACGTGACCTCACGCTGGACGATGGCCTCGATGTCGGGCATGCGGCGCGGATCGGAGATCGCCACGACCAGCGTCTCGCCGTCGTTCTTGAGGGGCACCGCGCTGAACTGCACGGCGTCGAGTCGCAGCAGGGTGGAGGCCAGCAGCTCGTTGACGGGCTCGGCCTCCAGCGTCGGCAGGAAGGGGATGCCCATCTGCTCGGCCAGGAGCTGCGCCAGCACGTCCTCCTCGAGCGCCCCCTGCCGGACCAGGATGCGCCCGAGCAGACCGCCGGTGCGGTGCTGCTCCTCGACCGCGTCCTTCAACTGCTCTTCGCTGATGTACCCCTTCTCCACCGCCAGCGAGCCCAACCGTTGGCTGATGTCGACCTCGAAGTCGGGGGGAGGGTCCTGCCCCAGCTCGGGGTAGTAGGTGGCGATCGCCCACTGCAGCTCCTTCTGGAGCGCCTGGTAGGGCTCGACCAGGCACTCGGAGGCGTCCTCGACCTCTTCGATCGCCAGGGCGTCGAGCGGGTCCTCGAAGGCCACCCGCAGGCGGTCGCCGTCGATCGCGAAGGGCATGGCGCCGACCTCGAAGGCGAGATCCGCGGGGATCTTGCTGAGGGCGTCGGGCATGACGTCGACACGCGGCAGCACCACCAGTGGGATGCCGATCGATTCCTCGATGGCGCGTGCGATGCGTTGCTCGGAGATGACGCCGATGTTCACGAGGATGTCCGCGAGCCGCCCGCCGACCTCGGCGTGTCGGCTGATGGCCTGCTGCAACGACTCGTCGTTGACGTAGCCGCGTTCGAGCAGAACCGCACCCAGGCGTTTGTCACCGATGGACAGGACGGCCACGTTCACCTCCTCGCAGGATCATTCTCTCAAGATGACGCACCCACCGCGTATGAGGAAGCTTACCCGGCGTGAGCGGACGGACCAGGATCGACACCAGGCCGGACAGGTTGGCTCCCAGAACGTCGGTGAAGACCTGATCGCCGATCATCGCGGTGCGCTCGGGCGGGGTGCCCAGCAGACCGAGCGCGCGCCGGAACGCCGAGCGCAGCGGTTTCCCGGAGAGCGCCAGGGCCTCGATGCCGAAGTGCTCGGCCAGCCGCGCCACACGCCCGCGTTCCCCGTTCGAGAGGATCACGATGGGGAAGCCGGCTCGTTGGAGGCCCCGCAACCAGGCCTCCGAGGCGGCGTCGAGCGCGTCACCGGTGGACGGCAGCAACGTGTCGTCGAGATCGATCAACACCCCCAGGACGCCGAGCTCGGCGAGCAGCTCGGCGGTGACCTGGTGGACGCCGTCCACCATCAGGTCCGGCCGGAACATTGGCGAAGTGTAGCACGCCGTCCACCGCCCGCGAGCGGAAGGTTTCACGATGGGGCCGCGCTTTCCGGCGATTCGCCGGGCGACCGGGGGGAAGCGGGTGGGGCGGTCGGCACGCCATCGTGGAGACCGCATCGGAAGGAGTCTATCGGGCCGGCCCTTACGGCGTTCTTACCCGCAGCGCCTCGACCAGCAGGGGCGCGAAGGTGTCGGGATCGTCGATCCAGGGGTAGTGGCCGGCGTCGAGCAGGCTGGTGAGGGCGTCGGGCAGACGCTCCAGCACCGCCTCGGCCTGGCTCGGGTAGCAGGTGAGGTCGTGCGTACCGACCAGCACCACCGTGGGCAGGCGCAAGCCGGCAAGCTCGTCGAGCAGGTCGAGGCGCCACACCCCCTCGGGCTCGTCGGCCTCGGCAGGGCCGAAGAGGGCGGTGGTGTCGCTGTGCTCGAGCCGTAGCCGGCTCGAGGGGTCGGGGAACTGCATGGTGTCGAACAGCGCCTTGGCGCTCAGCCACCCGAACGCCTGGTCCACCAGGGCTTCCGGGTCCAGCGTCTCCGGCTCGGCCAGGGCGGCTTCCGTTGGCAGCGCTTCGTCGAGGTGCCCGGCCTCGCGCGCCGCCGCGCGTTGCAGGTCGCGCGCCAGCAGCGGCATCGACAGCCAGGGGTTGACCAGCACCAGCCGCTCGAAGCGCTCGGGCGCGCGCAGCGCAGCCCGCACCGCCACGGCGGCCCCGAAGCCGTGCGCCAGCAGGCTCGCCGACGGCGCCTCCAGGGCGTCGAGCACGGCGTGAACGTCGTCGGCCAGAACATCCAGGTCGAAGGTACGGGCGCTGTAGCTGCGGCCTCCGCCGCGCTGATCGGCGTAGAGCATTTGGAACTCGCCGAGGTCGTCCCCCGCCAGGTCGCGGAAGGAGAAGCTGTTGTAGCCAGGGCCGCCGTGCAGGTAGTAGACCACCGGCGCGTCGACCGGCCCCACCTGCTCGACGTAGAGGTCGGCGTCCCGGCGTTCGATGTTGAGGGGGCGATCGAAGGGCGCCTCGGGCGTGCTCACGCCGCCACCCGCTCGAAGGTCCAGACCCGCGCTCCAGCGGGCGCCTCCGCCTGGGGCCAGCGCTCGGCCTCGGCCACCAGCAGGAACAGGCCCTCCTGGTCGCGGCTGGCCAGCAGCGTGACGCGGGCGCCCTCGCGCTCGAGCGCGCCTCCCAGAGCACGCAGGCGCTCGGCGGCACGTTCGCCGGTGAGCTCGAAGAAGCGGGTCTGCAGGGGTGACATCGACATGGTCCCAGTGTAGAAGAGGCCTCCGGCGAAGCGGGTAGGCCGAACGCGCGGCGGCGGCCGGATGTGCCTTCCCCCATTTCGGCGCCCCCCGCCCGCCGTGCTAGCATGCCCCATGCAAGGCTGATGCGGCGGCGTCGTGACCTGGGTCACGCGCCGCTCTCGCTTTGATGCCGTCGGGTACCGCCAGACCCTATCTGGAGGTGGCGTAATGGACGAGCACGGACACGTTCCCGACCGAGCCCAGGGCGTCCCGCGGGGACGGCCCGTTGCGGGCCGACCGAAGCGTCGCGTCCTCTCGGACCTCCAACCGCTGGTCCGCGAAGGCCGCTACCGCATCGGCAACCACGCCGCCAAGCACGCTACCTGCGAGGGCTTCACCGAGACCGACATCGTGCAGACGGTGCTCTACGGCCGCGAGCTCATGCGCTATTGGGAGGACCAGCGCCTGCTGGTGCTGGGCTACCTTCCGGTCAGCGCCGCGGTGCGGATCCCCCTCCACGTGGTGGTCGAGTACAGCGCGCACCGCTGGGTGGACGTGGTCACCGCCTTCATCCCGCACGACCCGCACCGCGTGCCGTCGCGGGCACGCCTAGCGGAGGCGCTGCGCTACGACCGCGACGAACCGCACAGCCGCGTGCTGCGACCCGGCAGCTCCGGGCGCTAGCGCTTCTCCTACCTTGGTAGGTGGGCGGGGGGTCGGACGGGGACGTAGGCTCCCGGCATGACCTCCTCCGTGCCGCCCGCTTCGGGTCCGCTCGCCGATCGCAACTTCCGCCTGCTGTGGGTCGGCGAGACCGTGTCGGTCCTCGGCGATCAGTTCCACCTGGTGGCCCTGCCGTGGCTGGCGCTGCACCTGGGCGGTGACGGGCTCACGCTCGGCGCGGTCCTGATGACGGCGGCCGTGCCCCGCGCCCTGTTCATGCTGCTGGGCGGGGCGCTCAGCGACCGCCTGGCCCCGCGCGGCATCATGCTGGCATCGAACCTGCTGCGCGCCGTGGTGGCGGCCCTGCTCACGGTGCTGGTCGCCACCGATCACGCGACCTTCGTGCACCTCTTCGTCCTGGCGGCGGTCTTCGGGACCGTCGACGCCTTCTACCACCCGTCGTTGCTGGCGATGGTCCCCTCGTTGGTCGCGAAGGAGCGGTTGGAGTCGGCCAACGCGCTCGTGCAGGGGAGCCAGCAGGCCGCCCTCCTGGTGGGTCCGGCCCTGGCCGGGGTGCTGGTCGCCTCGTTGGGGCTGGCCCCCGCCTTCGGTATCGACGCGGCGACGTTCTTCTTCACCGCCGCGACGCTGTTCGCCATGCGGGTACCGCGGCGCGGGCGCTCGGCGGGGTCGGAGCCGGTGCTGGCGCAGATCCAGTCGGGGCTCCGCTACGCCTTCCGGGAGCCCGCGATGCGCGTGCTGCTGGTCGGCGTCGCGCTCCTCAACCTGGCCCTCACGGGTCCGACCGCGGTGGGGTTGCCGATGCTGGCCGACCAGCGCTTCGGCGGCGCCGGAGCCTTCGGCCTGATGATGTCGACGTTCGGCGGCAGCATGCTGGTCGGCGCGGTGCTCGCCGGCAGCCTGCTGCGCCGCCTGCCGCTGGGACGGCTGACCGTCGCGAGCACGCTGCTGTTCGCGGCCTCGCTGGCGACGTTGGGTTTCGTGCCGGGCCTGGTCTCGGCGCTGGCGGCGCTGGCCGTGATGGGGGTCGGGGCCTCGGTGCTCAACGTGCGCTTCATCGCCTGGCTGCAGGGAAGCGTCGAGGCCGACTTCCGGGGGCGTGTGATGAGCCTGGTCATGTTCGCGGCCGTGGGGCTGGCGCCGCTCTCGCTGGTGGGGGCCGGCGCCGTCATCACCTACGGCTTCCCGCCGCTGTTCCTGGGAGCGGCCCTGCTGATGGTCACGGTGACGGTGCTGGCCCTCGCGACGCCGCAGTTCCGGGCGCTGGGGCTCGCGCCTACGGTCGACGCCGGCCCCGCCCCGACCGAGGCCGAGGCCTGAGGGCTGGCGGCGTGCCCCCGGGCCGGGGACCGGCGGCAGGCGTTCGCAACCGCAGGCCGCCCGATCCGCTCAGCTACCGCGGGCGGGCGTCAGCCCGATCGAGAGCACGTAGACGTCGGCGCCGTCGCGGCCGTCGTAGCGGGCCAGGAGCTCGGCCAGATCGCGCTGGAGCTGCTTGGCCTGGGCGTGGTCGAGCCGCAGCGGCAGGTTGGCGACGTAGATGGCCGGCTGGTCGTCGTCGAGCAACCGCCGCAGGAACGGACCCGGGTCGTCGGGGCTGCCCGAGGGTCGGATCGAGATGCGCTCGCCGGCGTCGAGTTCGAACCTCCAGCCCCAGCGGTGCACGTCGCGCTCGGTCTCCCGGAGGTTGTGCACCAGCCCCGTCACGAGCTGCCGTTGGGGGCCGCGAAGGAGGGCCTCGACGGCGTCCTCGAGGTCCGCGTCGGGGGTCGCCGCGAACGGCACGAAGTAGGCCCGGGCCGCGCGGTACGCGCGGATCGGCCGACCCGCCCGGGGACGGACGCGCGTGAGCCGCACCAACCCCAACGCGTGCATGCGCTTCACGCGGTAGGCCATGTCCTTGACCGCCAGGCCGACGTCCGCGGCAGCCTCGGCCACGCTGCGTTCCCCGAGCATGAACGGACGCAGGTGGACGCGCCGTTCGGGGTCGAGCAGCAGCGCGACGGCGGCGGGCCGGTCGACGACGACAGGGTCAGCGGCGTCGTCCCAACTCGAATCGGGTGGTTCCATGTCGACTAGGGTAGCTCCTACCCTCGTCGCATGGAAACCACCACCACCCCACCCACCCCGAGACCCCTCGGCGTACCCAACTTCCGACTCCTGTGGATCGGCGAGACCGTTTCGGTGCTCGGCGATCAGTTCTACCTGGTGGCGCTCCCCTGGCTGACGCTCAGCCTCGGCGGAGGAGGCTTCGCCCTGGGCGCCGTGCTCATGACGGCGGCCGTACCGCGCGCCCTGTTGATGCTGGTGGGGGGCGCCTTCAGCGACCGCATGGCGCCACGCTCGATCATGCTCGCGTCGAACCTGCTCCGCGCCGTCGCCGTCGGCGTGCTGGCCTACTCGGTCGCGAGCGGAAGCGCGACCCTCGCCCACCTCTACCTGCTGGCGGGTCTCTTCGGTACGGTCGACGCCTTCTACCACCCCTCGCTCCTCGCCATGGTGCCGTCGCTGGTGGCGAGCGAGCGCCTGGAGTCGGCCAACGCGCTGGTGCAGGGCAGTCAGCAGGCCGCGCTGCTGGTGGGCCCCGCGCTCGCCGGACTGCTCGTCGCAGCGGCTGGACTGTCGCCGGCCTTCGCGCTCGACGCGCTGACGTTCGTGGTGACGGCCGGCACGCTGTTCGCCATGCGCGTGCCACCGACGACGCGAGAAGGGCAGGGCGAGTCGGTGCTAGAGCAGATCGGGGCCGGCCTGCGCTACGCGCTCGGCGCACCTGCCATGCGCGTCATCCTGATCGGCATCGCGCTCTTGAACCTCGCCATCACCGGACCGGCGGCCGTGGGCCTCCCGATGCTCGCCGACCAGCGCCTGGGAGGCGCGGGGGCCTTCGGGGTGATGATGTCGGTCTTCGGCGGCAGCACCTTGGTGGGGGCGCTGCTGGCGGGCAGCGCCTTCAAGAGGGTGCCGTTGGGTCGCCTGACGATCGTCAGCTCGGCGGTGTTCGCGGCCTCGCTGGCGGCGCTCGGCTACGCCGCCACGCTGCCCTTGGCTCTGGCAGCGCTGGCGGTGATGGGGCTGGGCGTAGGCGTGCTCAACGTGCGTGCGCTGGCGTGGCTGCAGGGTGGGGCCGACCCCGCCTACCGCGGACGCGTCATGAGCCTGGTGATGTTCGCCGCCGTGGGCCTGGCGCCGCTCTCGCTGGTGGGCTCCGGCGCCCTCGTGGGGTACGGCTTCCCGCCCCTGTTCCTGACGGGGGCAGGCTTGATGATGGCGGTGTCGATGCTCGGCCTGGCGACACCCGAGTTCCGTCGCATCGGCCGGGGACCGGCCGCCGGCTGACGCCCTGGCCGCGACCGTCGGCGGTCGCGCTCCGGACCCGCCTCCGTGCGGGCCCGGCGCGCGTTTCACTCCTGGGGCAGACCGTAGACGCGCGCGGCGTTGGCGTCGAGGACCGGCTCGAGCTCGTCGAGGGGCACACCGCGCACCTCCGCCAGCGCTGCCGCGGTGTGGCGCACGTAGGCCGGCAGGTTTCGCTTGCCGCGCATCGGTACCGGAGCCAGGTAGGGGCTGTCGGTCTCGACGAGGAGGCGGTCGAGGGGGACCTCCAGGGCGGAGTCGCGCAGCACCTGGGCGCTCTTGTAGGTGAGGTTGCCGGCGAACGACACCATCCAGCCGAGCTCGAGACCGGCGGCGAGCAGCTCGGGATGGCCGTTGAAGCAGTGCAGGATGCCGCGGCCATGGCCGGCCTCCCGCAGCGCGGTCGCGGCCGCCCGCGAGGCGTCGTCGCGGTTCTGGGCGTCCCGCACGTGCAGCACCAGCGCCTTGTCGAGGCGGGCGGCGAGGGCGGCCTGCCAGTCGAAGGCGCGTCGTTGCGTCGCCAGCGTCTCGTCCTGCCAGTAGCTGTCGAACCCGGTCTCGCCGATCCCCACCACCCGGGCTTCGCCCGCCAACGCCTCGACGGCGGCGCGCGTGGCCGGATCGTCGGCGTCGGAGGCGTTGTTGGGATGGATGCCCACCACCGCCCACACGTTGGGGTGGGAGGCGGCGCGGACCACCGCGTCGCGGTCGCCGTCGACGGTGGTGCCGACGGTGACGAGGGCACGCAGCTGCAGGTCGACGGCGCCCTCGGGATCGTCGCAGGCGTCGAGGTGACAGTGGCTGTCGATCATGCTCTCACCCTACCGTGGGGAGCAGGAGAGCCCCTCGGGGACGGCGAAGGCCCCCTCGTGGCGGGCTGAAGAGTGTGAGAATCCTGTAAGAACCTCGCTGCTACGCTCATGCCATCTCGGGGGACGATGCACATGGCAGGAGAGCGAGGAGTGAACGTGGTCCAGGCAGCCGGCATCAACCATCAGAGCCTTCGAGCTCTCAGCAACGAAGAACTCAGCGACATCATCGCCAGGTGCGAGGACGCCATCGCGGCCGGCACCGCCGAGATCGAGGACTTCGAGGCCTTCGTCCTGTGCCAGAAGGAGCTCGCCCGCCGTACCTGGGCGTGACCCCGGCGGGGCGTCACCGGAATCCTTTCACAACCCCACCACGCCGCGCGTGCGTAGCATGGACCGTGCTCGCACGCGTCCTCATCTGGTTGACCGCCGTCGCCGTCCTGGCCCGGAGCCGGGCCGCAGCTCGACGCGCCCTCTACCGCCCCGCCTCCGCGCCCGGCCTGCGCCGCGGCTCGCCCTTGCGGGGCGGAGCGCCGCTGGCCGCGCTCGGCCTGCTGCTGGGGGCGTGCGCCCCCGTGCTCAGCGCCGCGCCGGTGGCCGCCGCCCAGGCTGATACGGCCCCCCAGGCGCGGTCGATCACGACGTCGACGGCTCCCGCCGGCGACCCGGCGGCCCCTCCCGCCGCCACCGACCAGGCCTCCGGCCTGGCCGTCCAGGTCGGCTACGCCTCATGGTACGGGCCGAACTTCGCGGGGCGCCTGACCTCCAACGGCGAGATCTTCGATCCCTCCAAGCTCACCGCCGCGCACCTCACGCTGCCCTTCGGGACGCTGGTGAAGGTGACCAACCTGGTGAACGGGGAGAGCGTCGTGGTGCGCATCAACGACCGCGGGCCCTACAAGGACGGCCGCATCATCGACCTGTCGCGGGCGGCGGCCGCCGCCCTCGGCATGGAGAAAATGGGGGGGGCCCAGGTGCGGCTCGAGCCGCTGTCGCTCCCCGACGGCGTCGTGCGCCTGGGCGTGGGAGCGGACCTGCACGGCTACCAGGTGCTGTCCCGGTTCCACCGGATCGGCCAGTTGCTGGTGCTGTCGCGCCGCAGCGGCGCCGATGCCGTGGTGGTGCGCGTCGTGGGCAACGACGTGCCCTCCAGCACCGGCGCCGATGTGCTGGTGCCGCAGTCCCTCTACGACCGGATCGGCTCCCAGGCGCACGTGCAGGACCGCTGAGGTCCGGTCAGCGCCGGCATCCCGCGGCCAGCTCGCGGGCGAGGGCGCCCACGCGTTCGAGCGCGCCCTCGGGGTGGCCGGCGTCGGCCTCGCTCTGGATGGCACGGATGAGCGCCGAGCCCACCACCACGCCGTCGGCGAGCTGCGCCACCGCGGCCGCGCTGTCGGCCGAGGCGACCCCGAACCCCACCGCAACGGGCAGCTCGGTCGCCGCGCGGGTCCGGGCCACCAGATCGGCCACCTCGTCGGGCAGGCTCTCCCGGGCCCCCGTCACGCCGGTCACCGACACGGCATAGACGAAGCCGCGGCACGCCTTCACCACCTCGGCGATGCGCTGGGGGGTGGAGGTCGGCGCTACCAGGAACACGGTGTCGAGCCCGGCGCCGCGCGCCGCGCTGAGCAGCCGACCGGCCTCGTCGGGCGGCAGGTCGGGCAGGATGACGCCGTCGGCGCCGGCGGCCGCCAGGCGCCGTACGAAGCCGTGCTCGCCCCCCTGGGGGTAGCAGTAGACCGGGTTGTAGTAGGTCATCAACGCCAGCGGCTTGTCGCTACCGGCGCGAAGCTCCTCGATCCAGGCGAGGGTGCGGGCGGTGGTGGCGCCTTGGGCCAGGGCCGTCTCGCTGGCGCGCTGGATGGTGGGACCGTCGCCCAGCGGATCGGAGTAGGGCAGCCCGATCTCCAGCAGGTCGGCGTGCTCGAGCAGGGCACGGGCGTAGTCGAGGAAGCGCTCGGCATCGGGGAAGCCGGCGGTGATGTAGGCCACGAAGGCCGCCCGCCCCTCGGCGCGGGCGCGCTCGAAGGCGGCAGCGATGCGTCCCGAGCTCATCGGTCGCCCTCACCGTCGCCCGCACGCAGGCGCATCACCTCGGCCACGTCCTTGTCGCCACGTCCCGAGAGGTTCACCACCACCACCTGATCGGGGCCCAGGCTGGGCGCCAGCTCCATCAGGTAGCCGATGGCGTGCGCGCTCTCCAGCGCCGGCACGATCCCCTCGGTGCGCGACAGCAGCTCGAAGGCCGCGAGCGCCGTGGCGTCGTCGACGGCGACGTACTCGGCGATGCCGGCATCGGCGTAGTAGCTGTGCTCCGGTCCCACGCCGGGGTAGTCGAGGCCGGCCGAGACGGAGTGGGCGGGGGTGATCTGGCCGTCGTCGTCGGACAGCAGGTACATCATCGAACCGTGCAGCACGCCGCGCTTGCGGCCCGAGATGCTGGCCGCGTGCCGGCCGCTGGCGAGGCCGTGGCCCGCGGCCTCGACGCCGATGAGGCGCGGCCGTCGCTCGGCCGGCAGGTAGGCGAACGGAGCGAACAGCCCGATGGCATTGCTGCCGCCGCCGACGCAGGCCACCAGCACGTCGGGCACGCGCCGACCCTCCGCCGCCTCGAGCTGCTGCATGGTCTCGGTGCCGATGACGCTCTGCAGGTCGCGCACCAGCATGGGATAGGGGTGCGGACCCACCACCGAACCAAGGATGTAGAAGGTGTCGCGGACGTGGGTCACCCAGTCGCGGATGGCTTCGTTGGTGGCGTCCTTGAGGGTGCGGGTGCCGCTGGCCACGGTACGTACCTCGGCCCCCAGGAGGCGCATGCGGAACACGTTCATCTCCTGCCGGCGCACGTCCTCCTCGCCCATGTACACCACGCAGTCGAGACCGAAGAGGGCGGCGGCGGTGGCGGTGGCCACGCCGTGCTGGCCGGCGCCGGTCTCCGCCACCACCCGGCGCTTGCCCATGCGGCGCGCCAGCAGGGCCTGGCCGATGGTGTTGTTGATCTTGTGAGCGCCGGTGTGGTTGAGGTCCTCGCGCTTGAGGTAGATGCGGGCGCCGCCGAGCCGCTCCGTGAGGTTGTCGGCACGGTAGAGGCGACTGGGGCGGCCGACGTAGTCGCGGAGGTAGCGCTGCAGCTCGGCCTGGAAGGCGCGGTCGGCGCGGGCGCGGGCGTACTCGTGGGCGAGCTCGTCGAGGGCGGGGATGAGGGTCTCGGGGACGTAGCGGCCACCGTAGTCGCCGAAGCGTCCACGCGCGTCGGGGAGCGGGAACATGGGTCCTCCTGGTCGTCTGGGGGGAGCGAGGGGGGCGGCGCCCTGGCGCGCGCCGCTAGGCGGGGCGACGACCGTGGCGCCACCAGTGCTGGTGGTGCCACTTGAAGCTTCGGGGGGTACGCACCCGGGATCGTTGCCGCATGGCGCCAGTCTATGCCCGGCGGCCCCGTGCGGCAACCCGCGCACCGGCCCGCACCGGCGCCCGACTAGATTCTCTAAGCCGTGTCAAGCCTTTCGGGCGAGTTCGAGGGCGGTGTCGGTAAGCTGGGTTCTTGAGGGTCGGGTGGCGCCGTGAGGAGCC
>JASBRS010000039.1 GCA_030149325.1 Deinococci bacterium | reverse complement strand
GCCGTGGAACAGGAACAGCACGCTCGTCGGCGCGCCCCGCGCGGGGGGCACCACGCGATGCGTCCACCCCGGGTCGGGGCCGCCGGCGGCGCTCACCGGGTCGCACCCGGGGCGCGGCGTGGGGCGCTTCGGGGAGCGGGCCCGCACGTCCGGCTCATGGCAGCGGGCGGAGGTTGGCTTCGATGTCGGCGCGGCGGGGCTCGAGGAACGGCGGCAGCGCCAGCGTCTCGCCCATCCGGTCGAACGGCTCGTCGACGTCGAAGCCGGGCCCGTCGGTGGCGATCTCGAAGAGGATGCCGTTGGGCTCGCGGAAGTACAGGCTGCGGAAGTAGAAGCGATCGATGAGCCCGCTGTTGGGCACGCGGTGGGACGTGAGGCGCTCGAGCCACGCGCGGTGCTGGTCGTCGTCCGGGGTCCGCAGCGCGACGTGGTGGACGCCTCCGGCGCCCGGCCGCACCGGCGGCAGGTCGGGCTGCACCGCCAGGTGCACCTCGGCACTCGGTCCGCCGTCGCCCATGGCCACGACGAGTACCCGGTGACCGCTGGCGAGCCGGTACTCGCGTTCCGGCCGCATCCCGAGAACCTCGACCAGGACGGTGGCGGTGGGGCGAGGGTCGGGAACGCTCAGGGTGATGGGCCCGAGGCCGCGGATCTGGTAGGCCGCGGGCACCGGTCCCTCCTCCCAGGCGTGGGCGGGACCCTGGGCGCCGTCGTCGACCAGCGCCAGCCGCTGGCCCTCGGGGTCCTCGAAGGGCAGGGTCCGGCGGCCGTCGAGATCGACGACCTCGCCGACCTCGACGCCGGCGTCGAGCAGGCGCCGCCGCCAGAAGCCCAGCGCCGCCTCGCTGCCGTCGACGCGCAGCGCGGTGCGCACGATGCTGTGGGTGCCGCGGCGCTCGGGCGCGGCCGCGGCCCAGTCGAAGAAGGTCAGGTCGGTGCCGGGCGAGCCGCGGCCGTCGGCGTAGAACAGGTGGTAGGCGCGGACGTCGTCCTGGTTGACCGTCTTCTTGACCAGGCGCATGCCGAGCACGTCGCGGTAGAACGCCAGGTTGTCGGCGGCCCGTGCCGTCACCGCCGTGAGGTGGTGGATGCTGTGGAGCGCCGGGGTCATGGGGTGCCTCCGAGGCCGGCCGGGGCCGGCTCGCGCTCGCGCCGGCTGCGATCGAGGGTGCGCAGCAGCCGACCCAGCGTGGCCGTCTCGGCGGGGGAGAGCGCAGCGAACTGCGCGGCGTGCCAGGCCTCGACGCGCGGCACCACACGCTGGTGCAGCTCGGCGCCGGTCGCGGTGAGGCGGAGCCGTTTGCGGCGCCCGTCGCGATGGCGGGCGACCAGGCCGCGGCGGACCAGGCGCTGCATGTGGTAGCTGACGTTGGCCTGCGTCACCAGCAGCCGAGCGGCGAGCTCCTGCTGCGAGATGCCCTCCCGTGGCCCGAGTTGCGCCAGCACGTCGAACTCGGCGACGCTCAAACCGTCCTCGCGCAGCACCTCGGCGAGCCCCCGCATCGTCGTCCCGTACACGCGTGCCAGCCTCATCCAGGCCAGCAAACCCGGGTGTCGATGCGGGGACCCGCCCTCGGTGCCGTTCGTCGTGCCGGTTCCCACGACGACACTTTAGGCTTTAAGCGACGGTGCCACCGGGTCCGGCGCTACAGACCGCGGCAGCGGGTTCCTCCGACGCCCGCGACCGGATATCCTGGGCGGACCCCTATGACCCGCCTCCTCGCGCTGCTGGGCGCCGTCACCATCTCCTTCTCCGCGATCCTGGTGCGCCTGGCCGATCTGTCGCCCGCCACCACCGCCTTCTTCCGCCCCGCCTACGCGTTGCCGCCGTTGCTGCTGCTGGCCATCGCCACGCGGCGGGGCGACACGCGTCCGCCCGCCCGACGCCTGGCGACGATCCTGGCCGGGACCCTCATGGGGCTGGCCTTCGTGTTCTGGAACCACGGCATCGCCGACATCGGGGCCGGCGCCTCGACCGTGCTGGGCAACGCCCAGGTGGTGTTCGTCGGTCTGGCGGCGTGGTGGCTGTACGGCGAGCGACCCAGTTCGGTCGCGTTCCTGGCCGTGCCCGTGGTGTTCGCCGGCGTCGCCCTGACCTCGGGGCTGGGCGCGGCCGACGCCTACGGCCGGGCGCCCCTGGCCGGCGCGCTCTGGGGGATCGCCAACGCCGCCGTCTACGCCTCGTTCCTGTTGATGTTCCGGGCCCTCAACCGCGGACGCGGGGTCCCCGCGGGCGTGCTCTTCGACGCCAGCCTGGGGGCGGCGGCGGTCACCCTGGCCGCCGGCCTGCTCACCGACCCCGGCTTCTCGCTGGCCTTCCGTTGGCCCGCCCACGGGTGGTTGATCCTGCTGGCGCTGGGGCCGCAGGTCGCCGGCTGGCTGCTCATCCTCACGGCGCTGCCGCGCCTCCCCGCACTCGAGACCTCGGTGACGCTGCTGGCACAGCCGGTTCTGACGGTGCTGTGGGGCCGTTGGCTGTTCGCCGAGCGGCTGGCCTGGATCCAGCTCGCCGGCGTGGTGCTGGTGCTCGTCGGCGTCGCCGCCCTCAGCCTGGGGGGGACCGTGCGGCGCCGCTCCGGGGCCGTGGCGGCCGCTCCCGGGGAGGCCGCGTGACGGCCGCATCGAGACCCCCGCGCCTGGCCCTGGTGGGCCTCGGGAACCGCGGCTTGGATGTGTACGGCGAGCTGGTACGGGGAGCTCCGGAGCTGGCGACCATCGTCGCCGTCGCCGACCCCGACGCCGCGGCGCTCGAGCGCGCCGGTCGGCGCCTCGGCGTGCCGCAGGAGGCGCGCTACCGCGACGCGGCGGCGTTGCTGGCCGCAACGCGCGACCTCGACGCCGTGGTCATCGCCACCCCCGACCGGGACCACGTGGCGCCGGCGCTGGCCGCCCTGGAGCGCGGTCTGGCGGTGTTGCTCGAGAAGCCCATCGCGCCCGACCTGGCGCAGCTCCGTGCCCTGAGTGCGGCGGCCCGCGACGCCGAGGTCACGGTCGCCCACGTGCTGCGCTACGCCCCCTTCTTCCGCGCCGTGAAGGGCATCCTCGACGCGGGCCGGCTGGGCCGTCTGGTGGCCATCGACCACACCGAGAACATCGGGCACTGGCACTTCGCCCACAGCTACGTGCGCGGCAACTGGCGCTCGGAGGAGGGCTCCAGCCCGATGCTGCTCGCCAAGGCATGCCACGACCTCGATCTGCTGCGCTGGCTGGCCGGCGCCCCCTGCGAGCAGGTCACCTCGCTGGGCGAGCGCGTGCACTTCCGCGCCGAGAACGCACCCGAGGGCGCGCCCGAACGCTGCAGTGACGGCTGCCCGGTGGAGCCTACGTGCCCCTACGCGGCCTCACGCATCTACCAGCAACGCTTCGCCGGTACCGACGGCTGGCCGGTCCGGGTGGTGGCGCCCGAGGGCGGCGCTGCCGCCCTCGACGAGGCGCTCCGGCACGGACCCTACGGGCGCTGCGTCTACCGCTGCGACAACGACGTCGTCGACCATCAGGTGGTGCAGATGCGCTTCGCCAACGGCGTCATGGCCAACCTCACGGTGAGCGCGTTCACGGAGGAGAACACCCGCACGGTGCACCTGATGGGCAGCCACGGCGAGCTCCACGGTGACCTCGGCCGTGGCCTGCTCGAGCTGAACGACTTCGCGTCGGGACGCCGGGAACGCATCGAGGTCGGAGAGGCCGGAGCCCACGGGGGCGGCGACCAGGCGTTGATGCTCGACTTCCTCGAGAGGGTGGCGGTCCGCCTCCGGGGCGGGGAGCGGAGCTCTCCGACGGCGCTGGGCGAGGCCCTCGACAGCCACCTGATGGCGTTCGCCGCGGAGCGCTCGAGGCACGAAGCGCGCAGCGTACGCCTCAGCGAGCTCCAGGGCGATCGCCCCTGAGCTCCGGCGTGGTGCCGCGACACCTCGAGCCGCGCACGACCTGATAGCGTGAGGGCCATGGCCAAGGTGCGACGTCTCACGCTGCTGCTGGCGCCGCTGTCGGCGCTCCTCGCCCTCGTCGCCTGCGCTCCGGCGGCGACGGGGACCACCGCGGCGGTGCCGTACTCGATCGGCAGCCGCTCGATCCAGGGAACGCCCGGCACGACGCTCTACGTCCAGGCCGAGTTCAAGCCTTCCGACTTCTCCCTCGACACCAGCAAGCTCACCGGCGCCATGTGGGTGCCCACGGGCTACGACTCCGACTCGGCGGTGATCACCGCCAAGTTCCGCCTCGAGCACATCGTCGTGCCGGCGGGATGGAAGCTGGACCTGGTCCAGGTGCAGGTGACGCGGTCCACCTCGCCGGGTCCCACCACCTTCTCGAAGAGCTCCACCGACTACGGCCTGACGGCGCTCGTGGCGATCACGCCGAAGGACGGCGCGATCCCGGGCCCGTACCACCTCCAGGCCGACCTCGGCTACCAGCAGAACACCAAGCCGCTGCGCATCGATCTGCGCATCGGCTAGACGCGTTCCGGTACGGGAGGGTCGGTCGGCGTCGATGGCCTAGAGGTCGACGCCCTCGCGCGCGAGCCCGCTCAGGAGCCAGTGCCCCGCGCGCTGGCCGTGCCGCGGACGTACCAGGGCCACGGTGAAGCGCGCGCGCTCCCCGTCGGCGGCGGTGACCTCCACCTCCGCGCGGGCGGCTCCGCCGCGCGCCTCGAGGCCGATCACCTCCACCCCCCGGTGGCCCAGCCACACCCGGTTGAGGCTGTTGTCGAGGACGCGTCGGAGGTCGTCCGGTCCCCCGACCCGCGAGCGTAGGGCATCGCTGGCCAGCTCGTAGACCGCGTCGATCCCGTGGTCGGGCCGACGCCGGTCGCCGGCGGCGAGCGCCTCGACGAGCCGGGTGAGGGCGGCCTCGGGCGTCGCCGGGGCCGGCCCCAGGGTGCGGGCTTCGGGATCGGTCGGGGGGTCGCGGTCCACGCCCCCTTCTACCGCGCCCGAGCGAGCTCCGGCAAACCTCGCCGCAGCGTGCGCCGCTCAGCGCGGCAGCGCGATGGAGATGAACTTGATCTCCAGGAACTCGTCGATCCCCCAGGGGCCGCCTTCGCGTCCCAGGCCCGACTGCTTCACGCCGCCGAACGGGGCGTAGGGGACCGACGGGACGCCGTCGTTGACCCCCACGATGCCGTACTCCAGCGCCTCGGAGACGCGGAAGGCGCGGCTGAGATCGTTGGTGTAGAGGTAGGCGGCGAGCCCGTAGGGGGTGTCGTTGGCGGCTCGCACGGCGTCGTCGTCGCGATCGAAGGTGAGGATGGGGCTGATCGGCCCGAAGGTCTCCTCCTGCATCAGGCGCATCTCCGGGGTCACCCCCAACAGCACCGTGGGCGCGAAGTACAGGCCGTCCAGAGCGCTGCCGCCGGAGGCCACCCGGGCACCCTTGGCGACGGCGTCCTCCACGTGCTCACGGACCTTGTCGAGCCCCGCGCCGTCGACGAGCGGACCGATGTCGGTGGTCTCGTCGAGGGGGTCCCCCACCACCAGCGCCCGGGTCGCCTCGACGTAGCGCTCCACGAAGGCGTCCTGGATACCGCGCTGCACGTAGATGCGGTTGGTGCACACGCAGGTCTGGCCGGCGTTGCGGTACTTGCAGGCCACCACCTGATCGACCGCGCGGTCGAGGTCGGCGTCGTCGAACACCAGGTACGGGGCGTGCCCACCGAGCTCCAGCGACAGCTTCTTGACGGTGGCCGCGGACTTGCCGTAGAGGATGCGACCCACCTCGGTCGAGCCGGTGAAGGTCACCTTGCGGATGCGCGGGTCCTCCATCAGCGCGTCGGATACCGGCACCGGATCGCTGGCCGGCAGCACCTGGAGGGTGCCCGCCGGACCGCCCGCCGCCTGCCACGCCTCGGCCAGCAGCAGGGCCGACAGTGGCGTCTGTTCGGCCGGCTTGAGCACGAAGGTGCAGCCCGCGGCCAGCGCCGGCGCCGCCTTGCGGGTGACCATCGCCAGCGGGAAGTTCCACGGGGTGACGGCGAAGACGGGGCCGACCGGCTGGCGGATGGCGAGCAGCCGCTTGTCGGCCACGTGCGACGGGAAGACCTCCCCGTACACGCGTTTCGCCTCCTCGGCGTACCAGCGCACGAAGCCCGCGGCGTAGGCCACCTCGGCGCGCGCCTCGCGGATCGGTTTGCCCATCTCCAGGCTCATCACCCGGGCGAGGCGCTCGCGATCGGCCAGGATGGCGTCGTGCCAGCGCATGAGCAGGTCGGAGCGCTCGAAGGCGGTGGTGAGGCGCCAGCTCTGGAAGGCGTCGTAGGCGATGCGAGCGGCGGCGCGACCCTCCTCCGCGCCGCAGTCCGCGACCTCCGTCAAGGTCTGGCCGGTGGCGGGACTGGTGACCGGGTAACGGTGCGCGGCGGCGTGCCAGTCGTCCGTCAGGAAGTCGTTCCGAACGGTCTGTAGGGCGTCCATGCGGCAGTCTAGCAGCGGCTCCGGAGCGTCAGCGCCGCGCATGATGCGCGAGCGCCCGACGTCAGGTCGCGTTGGGCAGCGGCCGGCCCACGCTCGACGCCCGAGCACCCTCGCGCGCGGCGAAGAAGTCGTCGACGATCTTCGCGCTGGACAGCACGCCGGGGATGCCCGCGCCGGGGTGGGTCCCGGCCCCCACGAAGTACAGGCCGTCGACGTCCTCGCTGCGGTTGTGGGGTCGGAACCAGGCCGACTGGGTGAGGATCGGCTCGAGGCTGAAGGCCGAGCCCCGGTAGGCGTTCAGCGTGCCTGCGAAGTGGCGCGGGTCGATCCAGTGCTCGGTCACGAGGTGCTCCGACAACCCGGGAAGGTAGCGTTCCTCGAGGAAGCTCATGATGGCGTCGCGGTAGGGCTGGGCCTCGGTCCTCCAGTCGATGCCCGAGGTGAGGTTGGGCACCGGCGACAGCACGTAGAAGCCCTCGTGCCCGGGCGGCGCCAGCGACGGGTCGGTCAGCGTCGGCACATGCAGGTAGAGGCTGAAGTCGGACGCCAGCCGGCCGTCGTTGCGGAAGATGTCGTCGAGCAAGCCGCGGTAGCGGGGGCCCAGCAGGATGTTGTGGTGCGCGAGCCGGCCGTCGTCGTAACGGCGATCGGTGCCGAAGTAGATCACGAACAGACTCATGGCGTAGCGCATGCGCTCGAGCCGTCGATCGGTGTACTTGCGACGGTAGCGAGCGTCGATGAGGTTGGCGTACGTGAAGGCCACGTCGGCGTTGCTGATGACGGCGTCGGCGTGGAGCTCGCGGCCGTCGGCGAGGCGCACGCCGTAGGCCCGCGGGCGGGTGCCCTCCCGGCGGACGAGGATCTCGGCCACCTCGGCCCCGGTATGGAAGGTGCCCCCGAGCTCGCGGATCAGGCGTGCCAGGCCCTCGACCAGGGCGCCGGTGCCGCCCATGGCGTACCACACGCCATGGGCGCGCTCGAGGTAGTGGATCATGGCGTAGATCGAGGTGGTGTCGAAGGGGTTGCCGCCCACGAGCAACGGGTGGAAGCTGAACACCTGGCGCAGGAAGGGATCGCGGACGAACCGCGAGACGAAGCGGTAGACGCTCTTGTAGGCCTGCAGCCGCACCAGGTCCGGTGCCACCCGGAGCATGTCCGTCACCGTGTCGAACGGCCGGTCTGCGAGCTCCTCGAAGCCCTTGGCGTAGATCTCACCGGCGCGGCGAACGAACTCCTGGTACCCCGCCCGGTCGGCGGGGGCGATCCGCTCGATCTCCGAGAGCACGAACGCCTCGTCGCCGTTGTAGTCGAAGCGTCGTCCGTCGGCGTCGAAGATCCGGTAGAACGGGTCGCAACGGACCAGCTCGACGTAGTCCTCGCGCCGACGCCCGGCCTTGGCGAAGATGTCGTCGATCAGTTGGGGAGCCGTGATGATGGTCGGGCCCCCGTCGAAGGTGAAGCCGTCCTGCCGATAGACGTAGGCACGCCCGCCGAGGGCGTCCCGCTTCTCCAGGACCGTGACGCGGTGCCCATCGGCCGCCAGCCGCGCGGCTGCGGCCAGCCCCCCGAAGCCCGAACCGATGATGAGGACGTCCTTGTGCACGAGTCACGCTACGGGCTCGGTGCCAGCTTCGCTTGGTCCTCGGCCACAATCCTTGGGCGCGGCGTGGTGCGGCGAGCCCGTGGCGGCGACTCAGCCGGCCGCGTCCAACTCCAGCCGCCACAGGTCCTCCGGCCGTTCGCGGCGGCGCGCCAGGAGCGGCTCACCCGCCCGCACCACCACCTCGGCGGGACGCAGGCTGGAGGCGTAGTTCGAGGCCATGGCGAAGCCGTACGCGCCCGCTCGCTCGACCGCCAGCAGGCTGCCTGGGCCGGCGCCCGGCAGGAGGCGCGCCCGCCCCAGGCGGTCGGCGTTCTCGCACAGGGGGCCGTCGACGTCGAAGCTGCGACCGGACGGGTCCTCGGACCGAGCCGCGCCCGCGTCGCCGACGACGCGGATGGGGTGCTCGGCGCCGTAGAGGGCGGGACGGAGCAGGTCGGCCATGCCGGCATCGGCGATGAGGTGGGCGGTCGGACCGTCGCGCTTGACGTACAGCACGCGCGTCAGCAGCACGCCCGCGTCGGCCGTCAGGAAGCGGCCGGGCTCGAGCACCAGCTCCACGCGCAGACGCTCCGCCAGCCCCGCCGCCCGTTCCAGGTAGGCCTCCAGCGGGAAGTCGGGGACGGCGAAGCCGCCGCCGAGGTCGAGCAGGGTGCAGCCCGGGACGGCGGCGTAGAGGGGCGCCAGGACCTCGCCGACGGCGTCGACCAGCTCCGGATCGCGCAGCATCGAGCCGGCGTGGACGTGGAAGCCGGCGAGCCGGCCGTCGGCCGCCACGCGCGAGGCCAGCTCCAGGGCCGCCGCAGGTGCCAGGCCGAACTTCGACGTCGCCGCCCCCGTCGCCAGGTGGGCGTGGGTGGCCGGGTCGAGTCCGGGGTTGACGCGCACCAGGAAGCGCGTCGCGCCGGGGGCGTGGGCGCGCCACAGGGGCCAGGGGCCGGCCGAGTCGAGGCTGACCAGGCCGGCTCGGAGCTTGGCGGCGCGGCGCACCAGCGCCTCGTCCTGGCCGGGGCCGCCCACCAGCAGACGCTCCCCGGGGATGCCTGCGCGCACCGCGCGCTCGAGCTCGCCGAGCGTGATCACCTCGGCCCCCACCCCCAGCTCCGCCAGGGAGCGCAGCAGCGCGCCGTTGGGGTTGGCCTTGACGGCGTACAGCAGCGCGGCAGCGGGGTGCGCGGCGCGCACCCGGGCCACGCGCTCGGCCACCGCGTCGAGGTCGTAGACGTAGCAGGGGGTGCCGAAGCGCTGCGCGACGAGCTGGAGCAGGTCCGCGTCCATGGGATGTCGCCGAGGCTAGCACGCGCTCGGCCCGGCTGTCGGCGGCGGCCCGCACCGGGGCGGGCCCCAGACCACCGGCCGTCGGATCGCGGCGGCGGGGGCTATGCTGGGCCCCATGAACAGACAGATCCGGCGCGAGCAGGCCAAGCAGGACAAGCGGGTGCAGAAGGAGCGGCAGAAGAAGCGCGCCGCCCGCCGTGCGCGCATCGACAACCTGCGTCAGCGCCGCAAGTCCAGCAGTTCCAGCAGCGCCCGGCCGAGCGGTGGCGCGTCCCGTCCCGCGCCCAAGGGCCGTGGCCGCAACCCGGGCCGCTTCTCGGGCGTGCTGATGATCGCCACCGTGTTCTTCATCGTGCTCCAGGCCGCCGTCCCGGTGAAGGACGCCACCACCCTCAACAGCGTCACCGGAGCCGGCTTCTTCCTGCTCTTCGGCTACTTCTCCGAGCTCTACCTGGAGCGCAGGGGGGCCCCGCGCGGGCTCTTGATGACGTTGGTGTCGGGCCTGTTGCTGGTGGTAGGGGTGAGCGCGGCGCGGCTCTTGCAGCCCGCGCTCGGCATGGACTGGCTGATGATGGGCCTGGCGCTGCCGGGCGTGGTCGGCGGCGCCTTCCTGGGCCGGCTGGTCTACTACAACACCCCCGCCTAGGGTGGCCGCCAGGACGCTCGGGACGAGCGCCGTCGTCGGCGCCATGGACGAGGAGATCGAGGCGCTGCTCGAGGGCCTCGAGGGGGCGGAGGCGGTGGTGACGGGCCCCTTCACGGTGCATCGCGGCCGACTCGAGGGGGCGGACGTGATGCTGGCGCGCTGCGGCATCGGCAAGGTCAACGCCGCCGCCCTGACGCAGGCGCTGTTGACGCTCGGCGCCGAGCGCGTGCTGTTCACCGGGGTCGCCGGGGCGCTCCTCCCGGAACTGGCGGTGGGCGACCTGGTGATCTCCGACGACGCCGTCCAACACGATCTCGACGTCACCGCCCTGGGGTACCGGCTGGGCGAGGTTCCGGGCGAGCCCTGGAGCTGGCCGGCCGATCCCGGGCTGGTGGCGCTGGCGCTGGAGGCCGCCGCCGACCTGGAGGGGGTTCGGGCGGTGCGCGGGCGCGTGCTGTCGGGCGATCGCTTCGTGGCCGACGCCGAGCGCGTGCGCTGGCTGCGCGCCACCTTCGACGGCGCCTGCGCCGAGATGGAGGGCGCGGCGGTGGCGCAAGTGTGCGCCAAGTGGGGCGTCCCCTTCGTGATCGTGCGCAGCATCAGCGACACCGCCGACCACCGCGCCGAGGTCGACTTCCGGAGCTTCACGCGCCTCGCCGCCGAGCGTGCCAAGCACGTCGTCCGCGGCGTCCTGCGGAGGCTGTGAGCCGCGGTGGCGCGCCTGCTGATCGGCGCGGGACTGGTGCTGGTCGCTGTCGGCGCGCTCTGGGCGTGGGCGCCGCGCGCGCTGGGCTGGATCGGGCACCTTCCCGGCGACCTCCGCATCGAGACCCGACAGGGGGTGGTGTATGTGCCCCTCGCGTCGATGCTGGTGGTGAGCCTGGTGCTCAGCGGTGCGCTCAGGCTGGTCGGCTGGATCGTGCGTCGACTCGGCTAGCCCGTACGCCCCAGGCGGGTGGCGTAGCCTGCCGGTTTGGGCCGTGGGGGAGAGCGGCTTAGAATGTGAGACCGAACGAGGTGCCGGCCGCGTGCCGGCCCCCCCGCTGCTCGCGGCGCACCGCGCTAGGCGCCGTCACGGGAGAGGACACCACCACGATGACCGACGTACTGGACGAACTCCTGAACCTGGATCGGTCGCAGCTCGAGCCCGAAGAGCTACGCCAGCTCAACGAGACCGAGTTGCGGGAATGGCTCGAGTCGCTCGACTACGTGCTCGCGAGCGGGGGCGCGGAACGCGTCCGGGACATCCTGCAGAAGCTCGAGCAGCACGCCTACAAGCACGGCGTGCCGATCCCCTACAACGCCACCACCCCGTACATCAACACCATCCCCGTGCACGAGCAGCCGGAGTACCCCGGCGACCTCGAGCTCGAGGAGCGGATCACCAACCTGATCCGCTGGAACGCCATGGCCATGGTGGTGCGCGCCAACAAGTTCTCCGACGGCATCGGTGGGCACATCGCGACCTACGCCTCGGCCGCCACCCTCTACGAGGTGGGCTTCAACCACTTCTTCCGGGGCCCCGGCGCCGGCACCGACGCCGACCTGGTGTTCTTCCAGGGGCACGCCAGCCCGGGGATCTACGCCCGCTCCTACCTGGAGGGACGCTTCCCGGTCGAGGCGATGCGCAACTTCCGGCGCGAGCTGCAGGACGAGCCCGGCCTGTCGTCGTATCCGCACCCCTGGCTGATGCCCGACTACTGGACCTTCCCCACGGTGTCGATGGGTCTGGGCCCGCTGATGTCGATTTACCAGGCGCGCTTCCGCCGCTACCTCGAGGATCGCGGGTTGCTGGCGGCCGGCGACGGCAAGGTGTGGGCGTTCATCGGCGACGGCGAGACCGACGAGGTCGACACCCTGGGCGCCATCCGGGTCGCCGCCCGGAACGAGCTCGACAACCTCATCTGGGTCGTCAACTGCAACCTCCAGCGCCTCGACGGCCCGGTCTTCGGCAACGGCAAGATCATCCAGGAACTCGAGGCCATCTTCCGCGGTGCCGGCTGGAACGTCATCAAGGTCGCCTGGGGCAGCAAGTGGGACGAGCTGCTGGCCCGCGACCACGACGGCGTGCTGGCGCGCCGCTTCGAGGAGATGGTCGACGGCGAGTCGCAGCGCTACGCCGCCTTCGGCGCGCCGGAGCTGCGCGACCGCTTCTTCAACTCGCCCGAGCTCAAGAAGCTGATCGAGGACTGGAGCGATGACGACATCGCCCAGCTCAACCGCGGCGGTCACGACCCGGTCAAGATCTACGCGGCCTTCAAGCGCGCCGTGGATCACCGGGGGTCGCCGACCGCCATCCTCTTCCGCACCGTCAAGGGCTACGGCATGGGCGACGCCGGCGAGGCCAAGAACGTCACGCACCAGCAGAAGAAGCTCGACGTCGACCAGATGAAGGCCTTCCGCGATCGCTTCGAGCTGCCGGTGAGCGACGACGAGATCACCCAGTACCCGTTCTTCCGGCCCGATGGCGACAGCCCCGAGCAGCGCTACCTGCTGGAGCGGCGCGAGCGCCTGGGCGGCTTCCTGCCGGCGCGCTCGCCCGCCTCGGAGCCGCTCGAGCCCCCACCCGCGGACAGCTTCGAGGAGTTCATGCAGGGCACCGACGGCCGCGAGGTGTCGACCACCATGGCCTTCGTGAGCATCCTGCGCAAGCTGCTGCGCGACCCCACCTGGGGCAAGCTGGTGGTGCCGATCGTCCCCGACGAGGCGCGCACCTTCGGCATGGAGGCGCTGTTCCGTCAGATCGGCATCTACTCGCACGTCGGCCAGCTCTACGAACCGGTCGACAGCGAGAACCTGCTGTTCTACAAGGAGTCCAGCGACGGCCAGATCCTCGAGGAGGGGATCACCGAGGCGGGCTCGATGGCGTCGTTCGTGTCGGCCGGCACGGCCTACGCCAACTACGGGGTCAACACCGTTCCGTTCTTCATCTACTACTCGATGTTCGGGTTCCAGCGCATCGGCGACCTGGCATGGGCTGCCGGCGACAGCCGCGCCCGCGGCTTCATGCTCGGCGGCACCGCCGGGCGCACCACCCTGGCCGGCGAAGGGCTCCAGCACCAGGACGGCCACTCGCACGTCCTGGCCTACCCCATCCCCAACCTGCTCGCCTACGACCCCTCGTTCGCCTACGAGATCGCGGTGCTGATCCGCGAGGGGCTACGGCGCATGTACCACCAGCAGGACGACGTCTTCTACTACCTCACCATCGGCAACGAGAACTACGCGCAGCCGGCGGCCCCCGAGCACCTCAGCCGGGAGGAGCTCGAGGACGGCATCATCCGCGGGCTCTACCTGTTCCGGCCGGCGAGCCGCAAGCGCAGCAAGCTGCACGCCCAGCTCTTCGGCGGCGGCTCGATCATGAACGAGGCGCTGAAGGCGCAGCAGCTGCTGGAGGACGACTACAAGGTCGCCACCAGCGTCTGGAGCGTGACCTCCTACAAGGCGCTGCACGTCGACGCGCTCGAGGTCGACCGCCACAACCGCCTGAACCCCGCCGAGGAACCGCGCGTGGCCTACGTGCGCCAGCAGCTCGATGACGCGAAGGGCGTGTTCGTGGCGGCGTCGGACTACATGAAGATCCTGCCCGACGCGCTGGCCCGTCACCTTCCCAAGCCCATGGTGTCGCTCGGGACCGACGGCTTCGGGCGCAGCGAGGCGCGCGAGGAGCTCCGCGACTTCTTCGAGGTGGACCACCGGCACATCGTGCTCGCCACCCTCGAGGCGCTGGCCCGCGAGGGCCAGCTCGACGCCGCCGTCGTCGCCAAGGCCCGGGACGACCTCGGCATCGATCCCGCCAAGCCCAACCCCTACGTCGACTGAGGAACTGGAAAGGAAGCGCGCGTGGCAACGGAAGTCAAACTGCCCGAGGTGGGAGAAGGCATCGAGTCCGGCACCGTCGTCGGGGTCCTCGTCAAGGTGGGCGATGCCATCAAGAAGGATCAGCCCGTCATCGAACTCGAGACCGACAAGGCGGTGGTGGAGGTCCCCTCGACCGCCGATGGCGTGGTGCGCTCGATCGCTGTGGAGGAGAACCAGGAGGCCAGGGTCGGCCAGGTGATCCTCACGCTCGACGCCGCCGATGCGGCCGCCAGCGCTTCGGCGCCGGCCGCGGCGCCGAAGGAGGAGAAGGCCCCCGCGGCACCGTCCGCGAGCGCTCCGGCGCCCAAGCCGCCGGCACCGGCCAGCCCGGCCCGGCCCGTGGCCGCCGCGCCGCGGGGCGACGGGGGCGGCCTGGTCCCG
>JASBRS010000033.1 GCA_030149325.1 Deinococci bacterium | reverse complement strand
GAGATGGTGGCGGTCGCCACCGAGACCATCCGCGACGTCGGTCTGTGCGACGAAGGCGGCCGCTTCGTGATCACCGCCGGCGTGCCCTTCGGCATGCGCGGGACCACCAACCTGATCCGCGTGGAGCGCTACCGCCCCGAGCGCTGAAGGTAGGGGGCGCCGCCCGAGCAGGGACGGCGCCCCGCAACGGAACGTGCGGCCGGCAGGATCCCCTGCCGGCCGCACGCGTATCACCGGGGGAGCGACGGACGTCGCCCGGGCTCAGGCCTCTTCCGAACGCACCATCACCTTGAGGTCGATGGTGACCTCGGGGTGAGGGCGGTACGGGACGACGTACTCGCCCAGCGTCTTGATCGGCTCCTGGAGCACGATCTTGCGCCGGTCGATGTCGACGTCGTAGGCGGTCTTGAGCGCTGCGGCGATGTCCTTGTTGCCGACGGAGCCGTAGATGCGCTCCTCGCCGGCCTTCACGCTGATCTCGAGGGTGGCTTCGCCCAGCATCTCCTTGAGACGCTCGGCGTCGCTCTTGCGCTCGGCCAGGACGCGGGCGCGCTGCGCCAACCGCGCCTGGAGCTCGGCCTTGTTCGACTCGGTCGCCGGCAGCGCGAGGCCCTGGGGGACCAGGAAGTTGCGGGCGTAGCCGCCCCGCACCCGCACGACCTCGCCGGCCTCACCGAGGCCATCGACGGGTTCGAGCAGGATGACGTTCATTTCCGCACCAACTTCTCCGTGATCGGGATGATGGCCAGCGACCGCGCGCGCTTGATGGTGGTGGCGAGCCTACGCTGGTGCTTGGCGCACGTGCCCGTTCGACGACGCGGCAGGATCTTGGCGGTATCGGAGATGAACCGCCTCAGCATCCTGCTGTCGTGGTAGTCCATGATCTCGTGTTCGCCCGTGCAGAAGGCACAGACCTTCGGCCTACGGCCGCGGCGGCCACCGCCGCGGCGGCGCCGTTCTTTTCCGTCTCGTGGCATCTAGAAAGGCAGATCCTCTTCCGGTGGAAACTCTTCATCGATATCAAGCTGACCCGCCTGGGCGCCCTGAGATACCTTCTCGGGGCGGGTCCCGGCTCCACCACTACCGGGACCGCGTGTCAGGAACTCGACGCGCGAACCTTCGAGGCGCGTCGTGAACCGCCGATTGCCGTCGCGGTCCGTCCACGAGTCGTTCACCAGCCGTCCGACCACGAACACCGGGTCGCCCTTGGCGAGCTCGGCGGTGGCCTCGGCCAGTTCCCGCCAGACGTTCACGTCCACGTAGTGCGTGCGCTCCTGGTCGTTGCCGCCACGGTCGCGGAAGCGCTCGTTGACGGCCACGCTGAAGCGCGTGACGGCGCTGCCGGAGGGCGTGTAGCGCAGCTCCGCGTCGCGCGTGAGGTTGCCGATGATCAGCACCTCGTTGAGCGCGTTGCGCAGCCGCTGCTGGCCGCGTGCGTCGGTGACCGTCGGCTCGGCGCCACGGGCGCTGGCCCCGAGGACCTCGACACGCTGCGCCACGACGTCGAGCGCCGCCCGCCGCTGGCCGTCCTGCGACTCCCAGCTACGGTAGTTGAGGCGACCGTCGACGAAGACGGGCGTGCCCGCCTCGAGCTGGTTGACCAGCGACTCGCCCTGGGCGCCGAAGACGGTGACGCGGTGGTACCAGGCCAGCTCGCGCATCTTGTCGTCGTCGCCCACCACGTGGTCGTTCCCCGCCAGGTTGAGCTCCAGGATGGCCAGGCCCCCCGGCGTGTAGCGCAACTCGGGCGCCTGCGTCAGGGTTCCGGCCAGGTACACGTTGTTCAGACCTCGTGCCATGGAGCTCTCCTCGGCTCAGTGAAGAGACGAAGGAAGCCAGCTAGGCGCTGGCCTCGGCCTCGCTCTTCTCCCGCGGTTCCTTGCGGGTCCTCCACTCGGGACGGTCCTTCACTACCAGTACGCGCATCACGTTATCACGCTGGCGTAGGGCGGCTTCGATCGCCTTGGGCTTCTCACTAGGCATCTTCAGGCGATAGATCAGGTAGTAGCCCTCGTTGAGCTTGCGGATCGGGTACGCGAGGCGGCGTACGCCCCACTCGTCCAGATCCACGATCTCCCCTTCGGCGCGTTCCACCTGAGCAACCACGGCATCCTTCTCGGTCTGGAGCTGCTGTTCGCTCAGGCCCGGATCCAGGATGACGTTCAGGTCATAGATCGTGTCGGTCATGGCACCTCCTCTCGGGCCGGTCGCCCAGGGCACGAACGCGCCGGGCCCGACCGTATCGGCCGGCCCGGGAGCACGCACCTGGGCTCTCCCCAGCGTGGGCTCGCCACCGCGCCGCCCGCCTCCCCGGCGCCCCCGGTGCGGGGGAACCTCGGGATGCCGGCGACGGACGCGGCAAATTGGGATTGTAGCACGCAGCCGCACGTGATGCGAATCGAGCACCGGAAGAATCCCACGGCGCGGCCGCGGAGCGACCCCTAGGGTGGGAGAGCCGAAAGGAGTTCTCGTATGAGACGCAGACCTCTCCTCCTTCTTCTCGCGTCGGGCGCCGTCCTGACCCTCCTGCTGGCCGCGTGTGGCACCTCCTTGCCGATCAAGCCGATGTCGCAGACCGCTGCGACCCAGGTGGCCACCATGGGGCAGTCCACCGACCAACTCCTGCTGAACATGATCTCGCCCGGCGGCTTCTCGCCGACGAGCGTAGGGGTGCAGGCTCTCGGCCTGAAGATGCTCGGCATGCAGGGCGTCGACACGGCCTCCCTCACGCCGCTGGCCACGTCGTCGTGCATCACCACCTCGCCGGCGTCGCCGGTCGACAACGACGCCGATGGCTGGCCCGCCAGCGCCACCGAGACCTACGACTGCAGCTCCACCAGCGGCACCACCACCACCACGGTGACGGGGTCGATCACCGTGACCGACAAGAACGACAGCGATCCCACGAGCGGCACCACCGCCACCGTCAACAACCTCAAGATCGCCATCAGCAGCGGTGGCTCTACCAGCACCATCACCGAGAACCTGGGCTGGGACCTCACCGAGACGGCCCGCGGCAGCTATGCCCTGGTGTACGACTTCCGCGTCGACGTCAGCGGTTCGGGCAGCTCGGCGGCGTTGGAGCTCAAGGGGAGCCCGACCTACACCGCCTATAGTCCCACGAACCCGTTCGCGGCCGGCACCTTCACGTTCAACGGCGACTTCACGTACAGCGACGGTTCGGTGACCTACGAGCTGACGCACACCTCGAGCGGTGTCCACTACACCAGTACCTGCACCAGCACCTTCGATGGCGGTCAGGACCACTACGCCGACAGCAACGGGAACACCCTCGATATCACCTACACCGGCTGCAACAGCTTCACCATGACCTACGACGGCAGCCCGCTCCCTTGAGCGCAGTCTGACGATCCACCAACGTCGCGAGAGGCGCGGGCCCACGGACCCGCGCCTCTCGCTGTGGCGCACGAGCAGGGCCAGCGCGCCGTTCAGCCGGCCGTAGCGCCGCTCAACCGATCCACCACCCGGCGCGCCTCGCGCACGCAGTCGTTGACGCCGACGCCGCGGTAGGCGTTGCCCGCCAGGTGGACGCCGGGCAGGGCGGCCAGCGCGCGCTCGGCGGCGTCGACGCGGCCGGCGTGGCCCAGCGCGTACTGCGGGATGGCGCGCGGCCAAGCCTTCGTCTCCACGAACTCCGGCTCGGCGACGATGCCCAGCGTGAGACGCAGGTCGCGCCGCACCGCGTCGAGGGCGTCGTCGTCGGCGAGCGACAGCAGCTCGGGATCGAGCCTCCCGCCGGCCAGCACCCGCAGCAGCACCTTCCCGGCCGGCGCCCGCCCCGGGTACAGCGTCGACGTCCACAGCACCCCGAGGCTGCGCACGCCCTGCCCTCGCGGCACCAGGAAGCCGAAGCCGTGGAGGGCGTGGGGCACGTCGACGCGGTCGAAGCCCAACCCCGTCACGCGCACGCCGGCGTAGGGGATGCCGTCGAGGGCGTCGGCCGCAGCCGGTGCCAGGGGCCTCAGCAGCGAGGCCGCGGCCGGCGCCTCGGCGGTGAGGACGACGGCATCGAAGCGCTGCGGCTGCTGGCCCGCGGCGCGCACCACGACGCCGGGTGCGCCGTCCGCAGGACGCTCGAGCGCCTCCACCGGCGTCCGCAGCAGCACGTCGCCCTTCAGCGCGGCGTAGAGGGTGTCCACCAGGACCTGCATGCCGCCGCCGTGGAAGGAGGTCAGGCGTCCCGGGGTGCCGTCCGGTGGGCGGTCCTGCGCGCCGTGCGCGGTGGGGGCGGCCGGCCGGTCGCCCACGCGCGACCGCCTCCTAGGGCGCGCCGTGCGCTGCTGCGCGATGAGCGCCCGCACCAGGCTGCCGTGGCCGCGCTCCATGGCGCGCAGGCGCGGGAACAGCGCGTCGAGGCTCAGCTCGTGCGGATCGCCTGCGGTGATGCCGGAGACCAGGGCACCGCCCAGGGCGTCGGCCAGCGGCCGCCCGAAGTGGCGTTCCAGGAAGCCGTGCACCGTCTCCTCGGCGTCGACGCGGCCGGCCAGGAAGGGCTCGAGCGCCGCGCGGAGGCGACCCGCGAGCGGCACCACCTCGCTGGCGAGGAAGGCGCCGGGGGAGGCCGGCAACGGACGCAGGGCGCCGTCGAGGTAGAGGTAGCGCCGGCGCGCCGCCGCCGAGGCCGGCTGCAGCTCGCTCCCCAGCCCCAGCACGTGCACCAGCTCGAGCGTCTCCGGCGCGTTGGCCAGGAAGCCGTTGGGGCCCCAGTCGACGGTGTAGCCGTCGCGCTGGACGGTGCGCGCCTTGCCCCCGGGGCGGGGGCCGGCCTCGTAGACCACCACCTCCGCATCGGGGAGGGCCCGCTCGAGCCCGTAGGCGGTCGCCAGCCCGGTGAGGCCGGCGCCCACCACCGCCACCCGTCGTGGGGTGGCGCGCCGGTCGGCCGAGGGAGCCGCGTCGTCGGAGGCGTCCACGTTCCGAACGATACCCGGCGCGGCCGGGAGGAGGCCGGACGAGGCCGTCAGGGAGGCAGGGCTCCGCAGGCGCGGACGGCATCGAGGCGCGTGAGGGCGAGGGCCTGGTCGACGTCGGCGAGCTGGAGCCGGACGGTGGCGCGCAGGTAGGCGTCTGCCAGGGTGGCGCCCCGCGCGGCGGACGTGCTCGCGCGCAGGGCGCCCGCCAGCAACTCGCGGCGGCGCAGCAGCTCCTGCTCCTGGGCGCGGAGCTCGGCCAGCGATCCGAGCAGCGCCCGTTCGGCGGCCGCGACCGGGTCGGCGGCGTCCGGGGCCGCCGGCGCCGGGGCCGGCTCGAGGTTGGGCCACGCCAGCGTGAGCTCCTGCTCCAGGCCGTCGCTTCCGGCGCGGAGCGCCGCGGCACCGGGGGTGGGCGACCAGGGCGGCAGACGCACCGACACCGCCAGCCGGGCGCGGCCGCGAACGTTGGCGGGGGCGTTCGCGGCGAGGTCGATGCCGCCCCCCAGCTCCAGCTCGATCCGCGTCGCCGCCTGCCCGGCCCGGGCCTCGGTGGCGGCGCGCCGTTCCCGCACCGCGAGGCGCGCCAGCGCCACCTCGTCGGCGGCCGCGAGGCAACGTTCGCTCCCGAGCGAGGCGACCGGCGATCCGTAGGGCGGGGGCAGGTCGGCGGGGCGGAGCGGCCCCGGGGCCGGAGCCGGCTCGGGGAGGCCGAGCTCGTGCGCAAGCTCGCGGCGGAGCCGGTCGGCCTCGCGGCGTTGCGCGCCGAGCCGGTCGGCGAGCAGGCGGGCGTCGAGCTCGGTGCGTTCCGCGCCGGCCCCGGCGGGTGGGGTGGACGCGCCCGCTGGGGTGGGCGCGCCCGTCAGCGCACGGTCGAGGTCGGCGAGGGCGAGGGCGCGGGCGTCGGCGGCCAGCGCCGCGACGGCTCGTGCCAGCACGGCGTGGACCTCGCCCCGACGCGCGGCCGCGGCGCTGCGGAGGGCGAGGCGCAGCCGCGCTCCGGCCAGACGCACGGCGGCTTCGGCGTCGGGCGCGACCACGGGGATCCGCAGCGAGGCGTCGAGGGCGATCCCGGCGGTCCCGTCCCACCCCAGCCGGGCCTGCTCGGATGCGCGCACGGCGGGCAGCGTGCGGTTGCGGGCCCGCTCGAGCTCGAGGCCTGCGGCCTCCACCGCGGGCGCCTCCGCGGGCGCCAGGGCGCGGGCGTAGGCGGCGTCGCGCACGGCAGCCAGCCAGCCCGCGGGATCGGCGGCGGCGACGTGCGTCAGCGCCAGCAGGGCCACGACGAGCGCACGGCGGGCTGCC
>JASBRS010000029.1 GCA_030149325.1 Deinococci bacterium | reverse complement strand
CGGTGGCGCCATAGTCTCGGTCCTTGGTCTCGAGGGCCGGATGGCCGGGTGCTCGCGGGGGGCGGTGGCGGCGGGGGCGTTCGGCGAGCACGGTGAGGGCGAGCAGGACAGCCCACCAGAAGATCGTCAGCAGGATGGTGGAGGGGCTGGTGGGCGCGGCGGTCACGGTGCCGCGCTGCGCCGCGTGTCGAGCGCGTCCCGGCGCTGGCGGCGCGGCGCGGGCCGGTTGGCGGGGTGGGCGCGGGCCGCGTGTGGCGTCGGCGCGGAAGCGGGCTGGTTCACAGCGCTCCTTTCTCCCCGTTGTGGTGGGGGGCATGGATGCGGTGGCATGGCTTCGTGGGCTCCGTGTGAAGGCGCCCCAGAGGCAGCCTTGCGTCTGGGGCGAGGGGGAACGGTCGCGTGTGGCGCCGGCCGGTGCGGTGGTCTAGCAGCAGCCTCCGCGCCTGCCTGCGGCGTGGCCGCCGTGCCCGCCGCTGTGGGCGCCGCCGTGCCCGCCGCCGTGGCCGCAGCCGTGGCCTTCTTGCTGGGGCGGGTCGGGGCTGTCGCTTGGGGCGGGGGGGGCGGCGTCGAGGTGGTGGGGGGCGATGGGGGCAGGCGCCAGGTCGGTGCGCTGGTCGGTGCGCTGGTCGGCGTAGCGGTGTTGGTGCGTGGGATCGTGGGGGTGGGTGGTGGGGGCGTGCTGGTGTTGGGGTCGGCGCAGTGCCAGGTAGGCGAGGATGGCGCCGCCGATGAGGAGGTAGGGCAGGAGCGCGCGGCTGGTGAGGAGGATCAGCGCCAGGACGATGATGGCGACGATGATGAGGGTGCTGGAGCGGTGGGTGTGCATCACGGTTGGGGGGTCCTTTCGGGAGGGGGCGCGAGCTGGCGTGTCGGTCGGCGGGCGGCGGCGCGGACGATGCGCACGAGCACGATGGCGCTGAACAGGAAGGCGGTGGCGAGGATGGGGGTGAGGGCGAGGGTGGAGCCGTCGGCGAGGCCCTTGGTGAGGGCGGCGAGGTAGCGGCCTAGGAGTCCGCCGCTGAGGATGGCGGCGGTGAGGAAGAGCCAGAAGCTGAGGGTGAGGCGGTTCATGGGGTGCCTCTCAGGGGTGGAGGGGCGGCGTGGGCGGGGTCATCCTCCCATGCCGATGTGGGCGGCGCCGGGGGCGAGTTTGGCGTAGATGCCGAGGGCGATGACGAGGAGGGTGAGGGCGCCGTAGGCGATGAGGATGGCGCGGCGGCGGCTGGGGTGGAGGTAGGGGCTGCGGTCGAGGAGGGGGACGAGGGCGAGCGCGACGAAGATGGCGATGGAGGCCCAGAGCAGGCCGCTGAGGCCGACGAAGTTCTCGACGGCGAAGATGGGGAGGAACATCCACCAGGGTTTTGTGATCTCGACGCCGGTGACGGCGGCGGGGCCGAGCTGGGCGGGGACGACGGTGGCGAGGAAGACGAGCAGGCCGAGGCCGATGAGGCTGTAGAGGCCGGCGGCGCCGAGGTGTTCGAGGAAGGTGGCGTGGCTGGGTTCGTGGGCGGTGGCGCGGGTGGTGGCGTTGCGGTCGGCGAGGGCGTTGGGGGCGAGGCCGTGGAGTTTGATGAGGAGGGCGTGCACGGCGAAGGTGAGGGCGAGGAGGATGGGGAGGATGGAGACGTGGGCGATGTAGAGGCGGGTGAGGGTGGGGATGCTGGCGCTGAAGCTGGGGGAGAACCAGGTGCCGAGGCCGCCGAGGAGGTTGGCGGTGGCGAGGTTGTGGGCGATGCCTTCGTAGCCTTCCTGGTCCCACTTGAGGGCGGTGCCGGTGAACACCAGGCCGACGGTGAGGGCGAGGAGCGCCACGCCGACGAGCCAGTTGGCTTCGCGGGGGCGTTTGTAGGCGCCGCTGTAGAGCACCCTGAGCATGTGGAGCAGGGCGGTGAGGAGCATAGCGTTGGCGGCCCAGTAGTGGAGGTTGCGGGCGAAGAAGCCGGCTGGGGCGGTGGTGAGGATGTACTGGACGGAGTTGTGGGCGGTGGCGGGCATGGGGTTGTAGAACTGCCCGAGCCAGATGCCGGTGATGACGAGGACGATGAAGGAGACGAGGGTGACGGCGCCGAGCGAGTAGCCGAGGCCTTGGGCGTGTTCGGGCACCTGGTACTCGAGTGCGGTGATGCCGATGCGTTCGTCGACGGCTTGCCAGAAGCCCTTGCGTGGCGTGGCGCTACTCATGGGCGTTGGTCGCGTTGGCGGGGGTGGAGGGGCGGCGGCGTTCGTGGCCGCCGCGGCGCCCCAGGCCGTAGGCGCCGAGCCCGATCAGCAGCGCGGCGACGGCGAAGGCCAGGTAGTAGCCGGCGCCCACGCGGACCGTCACGATGGGTCCGAGGGTCTGGCCGGGCTTGCCGAGGGCGGCGTCGAGGAGCTGTACGGTCTGGGGCAGCGCGCCTTGCTTGAGGGCGATGCCGGCGGCCTTGACGAGCTCGAGGTTGACGTCGGTGGGGGCCTGCTCGGCGGTGAGGGCGTCGTTGATGCGGTCGCTGGCCATGCTGGTGTTGGGGGGGTCGGCTTGGAGGTAGGCGATGGCCTGGCCGGCGAGGTCGGCGGCGTCGGCGGGGCCGGTCTCGCCGCCGTGGGCGAGCGCGACGTTGGTGAGGGTGGCGGCCAGGGCGAGGGCCAGCAGCAGGGTCGGGACTCGTGGGTGCGTCAAGGGCGGGGGTTCTCCTTCGGGGTCAGGGGTTCTCGGGGGTGGCGGGCTGGGATGGGGATGGGTGGTGGGTGCGGGCGCGTTGTTTGGGGATGGGGCTGTAGCTCCACAGTTCGAGGATCTCGTCGATGGTGTCGGGCGCAAGGTGGGCGGCTGGGCCGACGCAGTGGCGGATGTGCTCCTCGATGAGGGCTTGTTCGACCTGTTGGAGGGCGCCGCGTACGGCGCGGAGCTGGAAGATGAGGTGGCCGCAGGGGGCGCCGGAGCGGGCCATGTCGCGCACGGCGGCGAGGTGACCGTGGGCGGTGACCAGGCGTTGGATGGCGTCGCTGCGCGAGCTGGGGTGGGGCATGGGTCGTCCTCCGGCGGGGGTTCGCGGGGGGCGGCGGCCCCCCGCGAACCGGCCGCGGCTAGTGGTGGCTGTGGCCGGCGCCGTGAGCGTACTTGCCGGGGTCGGCGTCGAAGGTCTTCTTGCAGCCGGTGCTGCAGAAGTGGTAGGTGCCGCCGTGGTGTTGGCTGCGCAGCTCGGCGGGCGCGGGTGGGATGCTCATGCCGCAGACGGGGTCGGTGACGTTCTGGGCGTGGCCGTGCTGCTCGTGGTTGTGGTGGTCGTGGTTCATGGTGTGCTCCTTGGGGGGGTGGCCGCGGGCGTGGAGGGGGTGCGCCCGCGGCCAGCGGGGGTCGTGGGCGTGGCGGCTGGGCTCCGCCACGCGGCTGTGGCTGCGGCGCTGGCGACCACGAGGGTCGCGCCCAGGGCCTGCGGGATGGTGACGGGCTCGCCTAAGAGGATGGAGGCGAGGGCGAGCCCGAAGGCGGGGACGAGGAAGAACAGCAGCGACAGCATGCCGGCGTGGTGGTGGGCCAGCAATCGGTACCAGGTGAGGGTGACGAAGGTGGTGCCTGCGAGCGCGAGGTAGAGCAGGATGGCCAGGAAGCGGGGCGTCCAGTGGATGGGCGTGCCGGCCTCGGTAGCGGCGGAGAGGGCGAGGAGGGCGGCGCCTCCCAGCAGGAGCTGCCAGGCGGTGAGGGTGAGCAGGGGCGCGGTGGGGCCCAGGCGCTTGACGATGATGGTGCCGACCGCCAGCGCGAGGGAGGAGGCGAGCGCCAGGGCGGCGCCATTCTCGATGCGTAGCGCGTGCGGGCCGGTCAATGCCGGCGCGGTGACCAGGGCGAGGCCGGCGAGGCCGAGCGCCAGCGCGGCCCAGTCGCGGGCGCGCGGGCGCTCCTGGAGGAGCCAGGCGGCGAGGGCGATGACGAGCAGCGGCTGGGCGTTGCCGAGCACGGAGGCGAGGCCGGCGCCGGCGAGGTTGGGGCTGATGAACATGGCGCCGTAACCGAACGCGCTTGAGGCGAGCGCCAGGACCGCCAGCCATCCCCACAGGGGGCGTGGAGGCAGGAGCGGTTCGCGCGCCAACGGCGCGAACGGCAGGAGGGTGGCGCCGCCGATCAGCAGGCGCAGCGCGGCGAAGCGGAGGGGGGGCGCGGCGGTGCCGGCGGCGCGGATGGCGACGTAGCAACTGGCCGCGACCAGCATGATCAGGGCGGCGATCCCCAGGTGGGGAAGGCCGATGCCCCGGCTCGCGCCGTGCAGCGGAGCTTGGCGGGGTCGCGGGTCTGGCGTCATGGCGGGGTCAGCGCTCGGCGTGGTTGCCGGTCGCGGGCGCTTCCGGCGTGTCGATGGCGAGGATCTCGGCGTGGTAGCGGTGGCGGCTGGCGGCGCCCGCCCAGTGGACGGCTTCGGCGAGTCGCTCGGGGAGGGTGCGGCCCGGGTCGAAGGTGACGACAGCGCGCTGCGGGCTCAGGCTGACGTCGGCCTCGATGACGCCGTCGAGCGAGAGCAGCGCGTTGTGGACGCGGGCGGCGCAGTTGGGGCAGCCGAGGCCGGCGAGCCTCAGACGCGCGACGGCGCGGCCGGTGAGGCGCTCCGGGTCGTAGGCCTTGCTGATGGGCGCGACGTAGCAATCGTGCTCGTCGGGATCGGGATGATCGCGGTCGGTCATGGCGTCTCCTTCCGGGAGAGCGGCGAGCCGCTGGCGGTCGCGCGGCGGCGCAGCTCGCATTGCCAGCGCCCAGTATAGCCCACCCCACGGGGGGTGGGAGCAAGGACGGATGTCCCGGGCATCGTCGGCGGCTGGGCGCCTTCGCTGCTTCGGTCGAGTCTGGTCGGTCGCGAGCGGGCGGCGGTGCGTCTAGCCTCGGCGCGGGCTTCGGTCGGGGCGGTGGCCGCGGTGGGCGGTTCGCCTGCGCGGCGCGGCGATCGAGGCTCTAGGCGTGGGCGCGGCGTGGGGGCCGCGGAGGTTGGGGTCGGGGCCGCGCATCGGCAGAGTCCGTCGGGTAGGAGCGCTGGTGCGCGTTTCGGCTGGGGGCAGCCCGGGTTGTCGACCCTCCTGGGTGGGCGGCGCGGCCCCGTCGCGGCTATTATCCACCCCGGCCGGGGTGGGGGTGTGGTGCGAATGTCCCGGTCGTGGGCGTGGTCAGCGGGAGTGGTGGTCGATGCCGTGGTAGGCGGTGAGGAAGGCGCGCATGCGGTTGCGGTCGGGGCTGTCGAAGCGTTGGAGGCGTTGCCAGGCGGTGAGGGCGTAGGGGGTGGGCATGTCTTCGCGGGGCGCGATGATGGTCTTGGCGTAGCCGTTGGCGATGGTCTGAAGCGCTCGGATACGGTCCTGGTTTTGGGTGGGCGTGCCGAAGGCGTACCAGAGGATGACGCCGCCGTCTTCCATGTTGTGGAGCAGAAGCTCGTCGGGGACGATGTAGTCGTAGGCGCCCCAGGGGGCGAGGGTGCCGACGTGCCAGCCGGAGGTTGGCGGGTTGGTGTTGTAGTCGGGGTGTTGCTCGCCGATCTCGGCGATGTGCTGGTTCCCCTGGCTGGCGACGTGGTCGCCGGGTCCGGTCTCGCGCCGGACGAGGTAGATGGTGGTGGCGAGGGCCACGCCGAGGAGGGTGAGGGTGGCGAGGCTGCGCAGGAGGAGGCGGGGCTTCGCGGGTTTGCGTTGGGGGCTAGCTCGTTTCATCGTGGGGTCGTGGCGTTCCTTCCGGAGGCGACGGGTTCGGCGTGCGGCGGGCGGTTCGGGCGGCCTCGGGGGTGGCGTGGCGGGGGTGGCGTGCTGGCGGGCGTTCGGGGGGCAGGGCGATGAGGTTGGTGGATAGCGCGATGAAGACGGCTTCGGTTCTTGTCCTGGCGCCGAGTTTGGCGAGGATGCGGCTGACGTGGTTTCGGACCGTCTTTTCCGAGAGGCCCAGCTCAGCGCCGATTCGGGCGTTGGTGAGGCCGCGCGCGATGAGGTGGAGCAGGCGCTGTTGTTGGGCGGCGAGCGGCACCGAGCGCGTGTCGGGCAGGAGCGTCGGTGTGGCGTGTTGGGCGCTGTGTTGTAGCCAGACGGCGAGCGGCACGTGGTGGGGTGGCCTGAGGAGGCTCGTGAGCCCGGCGGTGAGTTGGTCCGCGCCTGCGCTGAGCGGCAGCACGAGGGACGTGCCGGCGTGGTGGGCGTCGTGCAGCAGGGGCACGCTGGCGTCGTGCGCCAGCAGCGCCGTTGCCGTGTGGGGGCAGCGTTCGGTGGCGGCCGCGATCACGCTGATGGCCTGGGCGTCGTGGGGGGCGGTGGTGACGACGAGGAGGTGGGGTTGAAGCGCGGCGCAGAGCTCGAGCAGCTCGCGTCGATCGCCGCTGAGGGTTGCCTGGCCGGTGCCGGGAAGCGCGTGAAGGCTTGCCGCGAGAGCCTGCCCGAGTAGCCGTTGTGTGGCGTGGATCACGATGATGGCGTCGTTCGTCCGGGGGCGGCCGCGCCGGTCGTGGGCCTCGGCCTGGTTGGTGCCTTGCTCGCGGCCCGGTGAGTGGCGCGTGGCCATGCGGGGATGGTACGCGGGGCCTGTAAAGCCTGGATAAGGGCGCGCTTCGGTGTCGGGCGTGGAACTCGCCGCCCTGACTTGGCGGGTGCGGGCGTCGGTGATGGGACTGGAGTTGGTCACGGGCCTAGCGGGTGGTGGCGGCCGGTTCGGGCGGCGCATGCGATGGGGTGGCTTGCGTTGGCGGGTGCCGGGTTTCGCGAGGCGCGCTTATCGCTGTGGCGTGCGGCGTGCTCCACGCTCGTGGTACGGTTCGTCGACGTGGCGTGGCGTGTGATGAGGCCGGCAGCGCATGGGGTTGTGTCCGCCTGGTGGGGGTGTGGGGTGGAAGGTCGTTCGGCGAGGGTGTGGATGAGGCGTGGCGTGCGCTCGGGCGCGTTGGTGGCTGGGCTGTCGCTGCTGCTGAGCGCTTGCGCTCCCATGTACGGGTTCGTTCCTTTCTCCTTGGTTTGTCCGACGGCGCAGTCGGCGAGCGGGTCTGGCGGGGGTGCGTTCGATCCGCGCTTCCAGCCTGTCGGGCCGTCAGGCGGGGGTGGTGCGGTCGTGGCGCCGTTGTCTGCGGCGCCTGGTGGGGCGTCGCAGCCGTGAGCGCGGGTGGCCGTGCGCCAGGCGCGTTGGTGCTGGCGCGGGCGGCTGCGGTGGATGGGGGCCGCCCTCGTGGGAGCGTGGCGGTCAACTGCATCCGACGCTGGTGACGAAGCCGCCCGCGACCGTGAGGGTGTCGCCGTCGAGGGCGAGGGGGAGCAGGGGTAGGGGTCGTGGGGCGGGCCCGCCCATGACTTTGCCGTCGGCTCTGGGGTCGAACAGGGAGTGATGGCAGGGGCATAGGAACCAGGCGTTCTTGGCGTCCCAGTCGCTGACGGTGCAGCACAGGTGGGTGCACACGGCGGAGTAGGCGACGATGCCGGCGGCGGCGTGGGGGGCGGTGTCGGGTCCCAGGCTGGCGGGATCGAAGCGGGCGAGCAGCACGAGGTTGAAGTCGGTGCCGTTCTTGACGATGCCGGTCTTGGGGTTGTTGGGGTACCACATGGTCTGCGGCCGGCCGTCGAGGATGTCGGTGCGGGTGGCGGTCTTGGTCTGGTCGAGGGCGGCGACGAGCCGGTCGCCGGCCTGGGGCGGTTCCTTCTCGGGCGTGATGGTGGCGATGGGGCGCAGGCCGCCGGTGACGTTCAGGGCGGACAGGCCGGTGACGGTGAGGGCCACGGTGATGCCGACGCCGGCCTGCAGGAAACGCCGGCGCTCGATCAGGCGGCGCTCGTCACCGCCGTCGACGTGTTGCGTCGACGTTTCGGTCTCGCCTGCGGGGGCTTCGGGCGCGTTGTCGTCGCGCGGATCGTACGTTGCCATGCAATGGCGCTCCGCGAGCCAGGGGTTGGGAGTCAGTGGTGGTGCCCGTGCTGCTGGTGGCCGGTCTCGGTTTGGAGGTAGCGCTCGGGGTCGGCGTCGAACGCCTGCTTGCAGCCGGAGCCGCAGAAGTAGTAGAGGGTGCCGTGGTACTCGGAGCGGAGCTCGGTGGCGTGTGGATCGACCTTCATGCCGCAGACCGGATCGATGGTGTCGTTGCCTTGGGTCATGGTGGTCCTCCATGGGGCCTGGGTCGACTCGGGCGCGGCACGCGGGCCGACCGCGCGCTCGCGATTCGCCTGGGCTCGGACTCCAGTATGCCATAAACCTACCCCCGGTGGGGTGGGTTCACGACGGCTTGCTTCGCTGCATTGCTGGAAGCGTCGCACGAAGGACGGTTGAGGGCGGGCCGGCGTGGCTTTGAATCGGGCCGTGCGCGGTCGGTGTTGCGTGTTGTCGGTATCGCCGGCCGGCATGCGGGTCGTTGCCGGGAGGGTGTCGGCGGCCGGTCTGCTAGACTCGAGTGGCCCACCCCACCTGGGTTTGTGCCTGCGGATGCGCAGGCCGGAGCGGCGGGGGCGCGGCGTTGGAGGTTGTTGGCATGTCCAAGCGTTGGATCGCGGCCCTGGTGGGACTCACGGTGGTGGCCGCTCTCGGTCTGTTCGTGCTGGCATGGCCGTCATCGTCCGCGCAAGGGACGAACGCCAGCGCTGGAGGAGCCGGTCAAGGGGGGACGGCCGTGCCGGACCTGCCGGGCGGGCTTGTTTCGTGGCAAGCCAATGGCGCCGGGGGACGGTACGTCGCTCCCGTGCTGGAGGGGGAGGCGCCGGTCTTGCCGACGCTGGGCGTGGTGCGTACGGATACCGATTGCGCGGCGGACGCCGAGGGTTTGAGTCACTGCCACAATCAGATCGAGTTGGCGGGCGGGGCGTGGATCACGATTCAGGACAACCACAACATGATGGTGAACCCGTGCTTGGGTCCGGGCGAGAGGGTTTCGGTCGAGCCTCTGAGCGCGGGCTGGGTGGTGATCCGAACGCGGGCGGGTGCCTGACGGCACTCGTGACTTCCAAACGGCTTTGACGCGCGGTCGGTTCCCATGTCTGGCTCGGGGGTCCATCGGGGGAGGGGTGGGTTCCGCCAAGGTGCCTCTGCGGTTCGCCCTGGCGCTTCCCGGGTTGGTCTTCGCGGCGGGGTTTCGGGAGTGGTGGTGGTTGTGGCCTTCGGTGCCGGACGGCTCGCTGGCGGGCTGGTCGTTTATGGCGACGCCCTGCGCATCGTGGAGGTGACCCCGCAGGGTCTGGGTATCGTCGCGCCGCTGGCCGGGTAGCCGCCGCGGCCGCGGTCCTGGCTGGGAGGCTGTCCGTGAGGCGTGGCTGCGCCTCCGGGTCGACGTCAGCGAAGCCTTCAGGGATGTGGCGGCGCTCGATGAGAGCGCGGGTAGCGTGTGCGTCCCCCCACGGTCGTTGAGGCCCTTGGCGGTCGCCTGGTGTTCGGGCTGCATGTGGTTGTCGGCGCTCACCTTGGCGCCGTGGGTGGTGCCGTCGGGCCAAGGGTTGCCGGAAACGCCCGAGGGTAGGCTGTGCTGGAAGATGTGCGTTGGGCCTGGCTCGTTGCCGCGGCGCTGGTCTTCATGGCGGCGCGCTAGTGGTTCGTGTGGCCGTGCGTGCGGCCCATCTCTTCGTGGTTCCTTTCGCGCACAGGCGGCACGTTGCTGGCGCGGCCGCTTGAGGCCACGCGCGCGTGGCCCCCGTTCGCCGGGTCATGCGCGGCGAGTCCTGACGTTCTGGTACGTCGCCTGCGGTCGATGCTGCTGGGCGGTTCGGCACTGGGCTGGGCGTGGGTGCCGTCGAGGGCGCGGGATCGCGCCGGTGCCGTTGGGTTGGGTCTAGGTGAGACCGTGGCTGCGGGCGGCGGCGGCGACGGCCGCCCGGGTGCGCACGCCGTACTTCTCGAACACGCGGTCGATGTAGGTCTTGACGGTGTGCGTGCTGATGCCGAGGCGTTCGGCGATCTGGCGGTTGGAGAGGCCTTGGCTGAGCATGGTGACGATCTCGCGCTCGCGCGCGCTGAGCGCGGGGCCTTCGGGAGCGGGTGCGGTGCGGGCGGCCTCGAGGATCTTGGGGGTGATTTCGGGGGAGAGCGCGCCGCCGCCGTTGGCGACGTTCGTGACGGCGTCGACGAGCGCGGTGGGTGTGGCGTTCTTGAGGAGGTAGCCGGCGGCGCCGGCGTGGATGGCGGTGATGAGGTCCTCGTCGTTCTCGGAGACGGTGAGCACCAGGACGGCTGCTCGATCCGCGAGCTTGCGGGTGGCTTCGGCGCCGCCCATGCCCGGCATGTGAAGGTCCATGAGCACCACGTCCGCGCCGTCCTCGGGGAAGGCGGCGAGCGCCTCTTCGCCGCTGGCGGCTTCGCCGGCGATGGTGATGCCGGCTTGGGTGAGGACGTCTGCCAGGCCCTTGCGGAAGAGGGCGTGGTCGTCCACGAGGTAGGCGCGGGTGGTGGTCATCCGGGTTGCGCGTTCTGGCTGGGTGCGGTCGCCGGGAGCTCGATGATGACGGCGGTGCCGGCGGTGTGCGCGCTGCGTAGCGCTACGTTGCCGCCCAGTGAGGCGATGCGGTCTTGCATGATGGCGATGCCGTGGCGGTCGGAGGTCGACAGGGCGTGTGGGTCGAAGCCGATGCCGTCGTCTTCGATCTCGACGCGGAGCCTGCCCGCTTGGCGGGCGCCGTGTACGCGTACGTGTTCGGCCATGCCGTGCGAGGCGGCGTTGACGATGGCTTCCTGGATGGCGCGGGCGAGCTGGGCGGTGGCAAGCGGGGTGAGGTCGAGCGCCTCGGGCAGGTGCACGTCCGCGTGCATCCCGGCGCGTCGGCAGGCGGCGTCGGCGGCCCTCGTGAGGAAGGCGCCGGCGCCTTCGTCGGTGCGCGGCAGTAGGCGGAGGTCGTCGATCATGTCGCGGAGGCCGGCGTAGGCGCCGAGGGTTTCGTCGGCTAGCTCGTGCAGGCGCTCTCGGATCGCGTTCGGGTCGTCGCGCTCGACGAGGTCCGGGGTCTGGGCGAGCTGGAGGTGGAGGTAGGCGAGGGTTTGGGCGAGGCCGTCGTGCATCTCGCCGGCGAGACGGCCGCGCTCGCGCCAGACGGCTTCGGCCTCGCGTTGGTCGAGGTCGGCGAGGAGTGCCGCCTGCGCGGATAGCGGGGCGAGGAAGCGCGTGTCGAAGGCGGCGATCGCCTTGGGGGCGACGAAGTGCAGGCGGAGCATGCCTCCGGCGCCGGCGGCGACGTGCATGGTGCGTGCGTTGCCGTCGTGCGCGACAGTGTCGCCCAATTGGTCAGGCCAGGGTTCGCTGCCTACGGTGCCCCAGCGCGCGATCTCGGTCGTGGTCCCGTCGGTTGTTCGAGCGAAGGCGGCGCCTTCGGCTTCCATCGCTCGGCCGATGGCTTCGAGGAAGTGGGCGAGTGCCGCATGCGGCTGGGTGGTGGCGTTGCCGGGCGCCTCGCGCTGCTGCGAGGCCGCGAGCGCCCGGCGTTCGGCGTTGCGTGCGGCCCAGGTGAACTCGATCTCGCTGGCGAGGGCGGTCAGCCCGCGCTGGGTGAGGCTGTCGTGGCGGCCGCCGTAGAGGCGCAGGTGGCCCAGGTGGGTGACGCCGGAGCGGAGGGGAAGACAGGCGATTTCCGCTGGCACGGGGCAGGGGAGCGATGAGGGGCAGAGGGCGCAGGCGGGGTGGTCGGCGGCGGCTTCGGGCGGCACGTTGCCGATGACGATGCGGCGGGGCTGGTCGTCGTCTCCGGCGCGCCACAGGAGCAGCGCGCCTTGGGCTTCGGCGGCTCGGGCGGCGGCGGCCAGGACGGGCTCGAGGACGTGCTCCACGTGGGACGCGCCGGCGAGGAAGCGGCTGGCTTCGTAGAGCGCCTGCACCTGCTGGTTGCGGCGTTGCAGGTCCTCCATGGCGGCCAGCCGTGAGCTGGTCGCCTCGTCGGCGCGGCGGGAGAGCCGCCCCAGCCATCCCAACACGAACCAGGCGGCGATGGGCCAGGCGAGTCCGTACACGACCACCATGGAGGTGAGGCGCCACTGCAGGTCGGCGCCGCGCGTGAGCATGTGGTGGGCGTTGGCGAACACCACCATCGCCGCCACGATCGGGAGTCGGAAGCGTTGGATGAGCCTGTGCGCAGGCTCGCCACTAGACCTAAGCATCGTTGTGCCGCCTACTCTAGCGCGTGCGCGCGTCGGGGGCTGTTCATTGTCCTCCGGTCTGTCGCCCGAATGGGGGACGGTGTCGCCCAGATGGGGGATTGTAGCGTTCAGGACGCGGTGATACGGTCCTGCCAAGGATTGAGTCGTTGGAGGTGAGCATGGCCAGTGATGCGGCCGGGCGCGAGTCCGGCGCGGTGCGGGCCCGGGGCGTGATCGTAGCGATCGTCGTCGCCGCCGTGGCGGTCGGCGCGGCGTATGCCGTCGAGGGCTCGCGCCGGCCGGTTCAGGGACCGACGCACTACACGTTGACGCTCACGGACTACGCGTTCGAGCCGGCGCACGTGGTGTGGCGCGCGGGGGACAGGGTGACGGTGACGGTGGTCAACAGGACGCAGTCGGTTCCGGGCAAGCCGCACGAGGTGATGTTCGGCCGGGAACCCTGGCGCGTGGCGGGGCCGTTCGGCCTTCGGCAACGCGATGGCTTCCTGGTGGACTTGCTTCAGGGTCCCCTGGAGGTGAGCGAGGCGCAGGGCGTGTCCATGCTCATGTTGAGGAATGTGTCGCTGACGGGCGAGGCCGATGCGCTGCTGGTGCCGGCGATGGGCGGCATGGGTGGGATGGGTGGTGCCGGTAGCGGGTCCGGTGCGGGTGCCGGCTCGATGGCGTCCGGCTCGATGGCGGGCGCCTCCCCGTCGGCCGGGTCGATGCCCGGCGAGGGGGCGGCCGCCCCGTCTGGCGCGGCGAGAAACGGCATGACCGGTCAGGCGCAAGACGGTGCGATGGCGGGTGGCTCTGGGGCGGGCGGCGCCATGACTGGCGGTGACAGCGGCGCCGGTGGGATGTCGGGCGACGGCATGGGTAGCTCGGGTGCCGCCGGCGGTATGGGTGGGATGGCGATGGACATGTTCATGTCCAAGGACTTGGTGGGGAAGCTCGAGCCCGAGGCGGAGGACATGAAGGGGAACTTCATGTTGGTGGTGCAGCCCGGCGGTCGCTTCACCATGAGCTTCACGGTGCCGGACAAACCTGGGGAGTGGACGTACGGCTGCTTCCAGCAGTCGGGCGAGCACTTCCTGAACGGCATGAAGGGCACCGTCACGATCCTGCCGCGTGAGGGGGCGGGCGCGTGAGCGCGCCGGCCGGGGGTGCGGGGGGAGGAGGCGGCCACCGCCGCGACTTGTGGATTGTGGCGGCCTGGTGGGCCGGCGTGACGGTGCTGGGCGAGATCCTGGTGGGGCCGTTGTTGAGGCTCTACCCCGAGGCGGCTTCGCGGGAGGGTGTCGTTTCCGACGACGCCATCTTCTACTTGTTGCGGCTGGTGGTGCCGGTGGTGGCGCTGGTCGTGATCCTGCTGGTGTACAGCATGGTGCGGTTCCGCGCGCGTGCCGGCGAGGTGGGGGACGCCCCGGCGCAGGCGCGGGGCGGCCGTTGGGCGTTCGCCTGGCTGGGCGTCAGCGCTGCGCTCACCGTCAGTGTCATCTTCTACCCGGGCGTGACGGGGCTGCTCGAGATCTGGAAGTCGAAGACGGCCGTGAACCCGCTGACGGTGGAGGTGGTGGCGCAGCAGTGGGAGTGGCGCTTCAGCTACCCCGAGCTGGGGATCGAGAACGCCGAAACGTTGGTGCTGCCGAAGGGCCGCACCGTCGACTTCGTGATCACCAGCAGGGACGTGATCCATTCGTTCTGGGTGCCGTCGTTGCGGATCAAGAAGGACGCCATTCCGGGTGAGACGCGGCACCTGTTCCTGACGCCGGACCGGCTCACCAGTACCGAGGAGGATCCCATGACGCGCGTTCAGTGCGCCGAGCTGTGCGGCATCGGCCACGCTCGTATGCGGGCCGACGTGCGCGTGGTGGCGCCGGCCGACTTCGAGGCGTGGGCGGCCGAGCAAGGCGGGACGACGGCCAGCGCAGCCGAGGGTAGCTTGCCTTCGACGCCCGCGCGGGCCCAAGCGGTGACGCCGTGACGGCGCCCGCGCGCTCGCCTGCGGGCGAGAAGCCCAGCGCCCTGGGGACGGTGGCCCCGATGCTGCGCGCGGCGTTGTGGGGTGTCGCCGGATTGGCCGGCGGCGCGGCCGTGACCGCCTTGTTCAGCGGCGCCCGGGTTACCGCGGCGTTGCCGCTGACGGTGGGTTACCTGGTCGGGCTGGTGGGGTGGCTGCTCGGCGGCGGCGCCTGGGAGCACTGGGTGCGCCCGTGGTTCGGGGTCCCGTCGACGTGGGATGAGGGCTCGGGTACCGCTCGGTACTGGCGCTACAACACCGATCACAAGGTGATCGGCATCCAGTATCTGGTGACGTCGGGTGCGGCGTTGTTCCTGGCGGGGCTGGCGGCGATGGCCATGCGGCTGGAGTTGATGACACCGCAACTGGACGTGTTCGCGACCAACCAGCAGTACAACGCCTTCATGGGCGTGCACGGTTCGCTGATGATCTTCGCAGTGGCGGTGGTCGCCATCGTGGGGGGCTTCGGGAACTACTTCGTGCCGTTGGTGGTGGGCGCGGACGACATGCCCTTTCCGTTCGTCAACGGCATCAGTTGGTGGTTCGTGGTTCCGGGGGTGCTGGCGATCGCCGCGAGCCCGCTGTTGGGCGGCATCCAGGCGGGCTGGACCGGGTATGCGCCGTTGACGTCGCAGGCGCCGGACGGGCAGGTGCTGTACTACGTGGGCGTGTTCACGCTGGGGGTGTCCTCGTTGCTCACGGCGGTGAACGTGATCGGCACGATCATCTACATGCGCGCGCCGGGCATGACGCTGATGCGCATGCCGATGTTCGCGTGGGGGATGCTGGTGACGTCGGTGCTGAACCTGTTGTGGGTGCCGGTGGTGGGCACGGCCATGACGATGGGCCTGCTCGACCGGCTGGTGCCGACGCCGTTCTTCAATGCGAGTGGTCTGCCGGTGGTGTGGCAGGATCTGTTCTGGCTGTTCGGTCACCCCGAGGTGTACATCATCATGTTGCCCGCGTGGGCGATCTGGCTGGAGGTCCTGCCGGTGTTCGCGCGCAAGTCGCTGTTCGGTTACCGCTGGGCGGTGGTGGGGTTCGTGGGGGTGACGTTGCTGAGCATGTACGTGTGGAACCACCACATGTTCACCGCGACGGGCGACGGCCGCGCCATCCCGTTCATGAGCTCGACGGAGATCATCTCCATCCCCACCGGCTTCTTCTACCTGGTGGTGGTGGGGACGCTGTGGGGGGCGCGGATGCGCCTGAGGACGCCGATGATCCTGGTGCTGTTCAGCGTGTTCAACTTCCTGTTCGGCGGCATCACCGGGGTGTTCCTCTCCGACGTGCCGGCCGACTACGCGCTTCAGGACACCTTCTTCGTGGTGAGCCACTTCCACTACACCATCGTTGGGGGCATGATCTTCGCCTGGCTGGCGGCGCTCCACTACTGGTTCCCCAAGTACACGGGACGCATGTACAACGAGCGCTGGGGCCAGGTGAGCGCCTGGCTGCAAGTGATCGCCTTCAACGGCCTGTTCTTCCCCATGTACATCGCCGGCATGATGGGCATGAACCGGCGGGTGGCCGACTACCTGCCGTACCTGGGTGGAATCAACGTCGCCATCTCGGTGGCCGCGTTCGTGTTCGGCGCCAGCTTCTTGATCACCTTGGCGAACCTGTGGGTGTCGTGGTTGCGGGGCCCGCGGGCGGCGGCCAATCCGTGGGAGGCGAAGACGCTGGAGTGGCAGACGAGCTCGCCGCCGCCCCTGCACAATTTCGCGTCGCCGCCGGTGCTGACGTGGGACATGTACGCCTACGGGGAGGGAACGCCGCCGGCGAGCGCCCTGGCGGCGCTCGCCCAAGGAGACGACTGACATGCATCAGGGAGCCGTGAACACCTACGAGCGGCTGTCGCAGCGCCAGCTCAACACCTTCCGGGGGAGCTTCGGTCTGCTTCTGGTGGCGGAGGCGATGATATTCGTGACCGTCTTCAGCACGCGCTTCGTGTTCGCGGGGCGCGGCGTGCCGGCCGGCTTCGACCCCACGCTCGGGGTGATCGTGACGGGCCTGTTCCTGGTGAGCCTGTGGCCGGCGTGGCGCGCGGTGCGCGCGATCGCGTCGGGCCGCCAGGCGGCCATGACGCGCTGGCTGGCGGTCACGTGGTGGCTGGGGTTGGCGGCGTTCGGGTTGGTAGTGGCGGACTGGGCGACGTTGTCGGTCCCTGCCACGGAGCGCTTCGGCGGTGCCTACCTGCTGGCGACCATCTACCACGCGTTGCACATCGTCGCGGGGCTGGTCGCGTTGCTGGCGCTGTGGACGTCGGGCCGCCGGGAGCGCTTCTCGCGTGACAACTACTGGGCGGTAGAGGCGGGGGCGCTGTTGTGGACCTTCGTGGCTGCCTCGTATTTGGCGCTGGTGTTGGTGTTCAACGTCCTGTGAGGCGGGCTCGCGCCTGCGGCGCCCGCCGCGCGATGGAGGTGTGGATGCATGGATGGAGCAACTAGCACCGAATTGCCGTCGGCCTGGTGGCTGTTCTGGTGGTTGGTGGGCGTGGTGTCGACGGGGATGCTGGTGGCGTGGTTCCTTCGCGGGAGTCGGCGTGCCCACCGCGATGCGGACCCCGGCCCGGGCGCGGACGACGCCCCCGGCGCCGGCGAGCCTCACGCCGGGAGCTCCGCGGACCTGGAGGCGTGATCGGCTCGTCGGGGCGACGGCGGTGGGGAGTGCGAGTGGGCGGTGCCTTGCCGAAGGGCATCGTTCACCGGATCGATTTCCGTGCCGTGGTAGGCGTGCGTGTCGGCCTCTCGGTCCGTTCCTCGAGGTCTTGAAGTGCGGGCGTGTGCCGGTACCATGACGGAGTGAAGCTGGAGCGCCTGTGCGTTTTCATTGTCGTGGCTGGGTTGGCCTTTTCGCTCGCGGGCCCCGGGCATGCTGCTGGCGCGACGACGCCTCTCGAGATCGTCAGCTTCCGCGCGAGCCCCTCGCCGGTCGCCGCCGGCGCGCTGGCCACCTTCGCCTGGGCCATCGCTGGCGGTGGCGTCCTCACCTGCGCCCTGGAGCCGGGTGACGGTAGCGTCATCATCGTGAACGATTGCGGCGCCGTTCGCCAGACGCGCCACACCTATGTCGACGGCGGCGGCCCTTACGCCGCCACGCTCACCATCCTCGGAGTAGGCGTCAAGCGAACGCTCCGTATCAATGTCGAGGGGGGTGGGCGCGGCGTCCTCCGGGACGTCACGGCCGTGGCGGCGGGGTCCGGTCACGCTCTGGCGGTCGAGAACGATGGGAGCGTGTGGACCTGGGGGGGCAACTACTCGGGGCAGCTCGGTGACGGGACCTACCGCAATCGCACCGCCGCGGTGCGGGTCGGCGGGCTGAGTCGCGTCATCGCAGTCGCCGCCGGCAATGGGTTCTCGTTGGCGTTGGCGGCCGACGGAACCGTTCGGGCCTGGGGTGACAACTACTATGGGGAGCTCGGCGACGGCACCACCGCCTGTCGGCTCTCGCCCGTGCGAGTTCGGGGCCTGGAGGGCGCCGCTGCGGTCGCGGCTGGCGCCTACCACGCGCTGGCGCTCGGAAGGGACGGTGCCGTGTGGGCCTGGGGGGACAACGACACCGGCCAGCTCGGTGACGGCACCACGAACGCCCGCAACGTGCCGTTCAGGGTCGGCGAGCTCGGGCGCGTGGTCGCCATCGCTGCGGGTGGCAGGCACTCGCTGGCGCTCGCGCGTGATGGGAGCGTGTGGGCTTGGGGTGACAACGCGGACGGGCAGCTTGGTGATGGCACTACCGTGAGGCGGACGCATCCGGTGCAAGTCCGTGGCCTCGGAGGCGTTATCGCTATCGCTGCCGGCAACGGCGTCTCGCTGGCGCTTGCGCGCGATGGCAGCGTGTGGGCCTGGGGCCACGGGTACCGCGCGGCCAGCAGCCCCGGGCGGGTCCGCGGGCTCGCTGGCGTCACCACTATCGCTGCCGGCAACGGTTTCTCGGCGGCCCTCGGGTCCGGTGGGGGCGCTTGGGCGTGGGGCGACAACACGTACGGTCAGCTTGGGGATGGCGCCACCATCTCCAGCGATACGCCGGTTCGCGTCATCTCGGCACCGTGAAGGGATATGCCTTCGTACAGGATGCCAGGACGGCATTGTGTTCCGGTCCGGCTGTTGGCCGCTCTGCGTGATGCGTCAGATTGGGTCGATCCTGGTGCGCGTGTGGACCTTCACCCAACCCGGTCCGATCGGGGTGACGGTGACTTCCTCGCCTGGGCTGAGGCAGCGGTGGGCGGCCATGTTGTGGTTGTTTTGGATGGTGATGCTGTCGCCGTCGAGGAGGTCGATCCCCTCGTGGCAGTGGCTGAGACCCTGAGTGTCGGCGGCGCAGTCGGTATCCGTCCGGACGATGCCGAGGGTTGTGCGCTCGGGGGTGGCGCCGTCGAGGAGGGGGGCGAAGTATGCGCCGTTCATGCCGTTCTGCTGCCATGATTCCAGGGGGCGGGCGAACGAGGGGACGGCGGGCTCCGGACTGGTGGGGGCGGCGTTCGCTCCGCTGGCCTGTGCGGGTGCGCTCGGCCAGATCAGGAGCGCGGCGGTGAGGGCAACGAGTCCGAGGGTGCTGGCGCCGGCGGTCCTAGACTCCTTCATGGGGGGCTCCTTCGTCGTGGTGTGGCTACTGGCCGTAACTCCACCCCACCCGGGGAGGGTTAACGCTCATAGTGGCAGATGCCGAGGCATGGCTGAGCGCGCGCTAGGGCGACAAGCTCCGCGTTCGCTGCAACGAAGGGCTCGCGCCTGCGCCCGGGTACGGGGCGGCGCGACGCGCTGGACGCGCTTGGGGTGCGCCCGGGGCGTCCGGCCACCCGCGGCGCTGGCGGAAGCGTGAGCGATTGTGGTGTGTGCGCTTACACTGAGCGCATGCTCGCCCTCCGCACTCCCCGCCGGCTGGTGCGGGGCTGCTCCGAGCTAGCCGAACCGCTCTGGGTTCTGTAAAGACTCTCGACTTGGCGCAAAGACGAGCCTGGCGTGAGCGGCTGCCGGAGCCCGGCACCAGGGACGAGCTGTGGCGGCTCTCGAGCGCGACCAACACGCTGCTGGGAGCGCTGGCCGACGTCATCGAGACGGAGCGGCGGTTCACCCCCAACGCCGCACACGAGCTGCGAACCCCTCTTGCCGCCTTGCGAGGTCGGCTCGACCAAGCCTCGGACTGCGCGACGTCGGCACCGGCACGACGTGCGATCGCGAGCGCCTCTCGGGCCTCCGACAGGCTGTCGGACCTGGTCGATGGGCTGCTGTATCTGGGGCGAACCGAGGCTGGTCAAGCCCCGGCCTGGTTCGCAGATGGCTTGGTTAGCAAAGCATGGCTTAGCAACTGCGGTGATTGTCAAACTCAAGCCGGTTTGAGAACTTGCTACAATGCAAAGCATGACTGCGCAAAGAGGCGGTAAGTTAAACCGTCTCGAACGGGACTTGCCTGAGGGCCTGGTTGTCGATGCATCGTGGCTGACGCAGCATGGCTACTCAACGGCGCTGCGCACGCAGTACCTGAAGCGGGGCTGGTTGAAGCGACCCGCCCGCGCGGTCTACATGCGGCCGCGGGGTGAGCTCTCGTGGGAACAGGTTGTCATCTCGCTGCAGGCGGTGTTGCGCAAGCGCCTCGTGGTGGGTGGGCGCACGGCTCTCGAGTTCCAGGGCTACGGCCACTTCGTTTCGCGGTCGGTATCTACCGTGCACCTCTACGGTCTTGCTCGTCCGCCTTCGTGGTTATCGGGACTGCACCTGGGGGTGGACTTCCGCTACCACAGCAGCAGCCCACTCTTCGGGGCCGACCTGGAGGGCCTGAGGCTTCCGACGTTGCGTGAGCGTGCGGAGCCGGCGGGGGAGGATGCAGGTCTGCAGCATGCCGGCCTCCGTGTCGCTGCCTGGGGGCAGTGGGAGTGGCCGCTTGTCCTCTCGTCTCCCGAACGAGCTGTCCTCGAGCTGATGGACGCGTTGCCGAAGGGGGAGACCTTTGAGCATGTCGATGCGGTGATGGAAGGTCTTTCGGACTTGAGCCCAAGGCGCATGCAACGTTTGCTGGAGCGCTGCGAGCGCGTGAAGGTGAAGCGCTTATTCTTCTTCTTCGCGGACCGGCACAAGCATGCGTGGTTGAAGCGGCTCGACAAGTCCTCGGTCGACCTTGGCAGCGGAAAGCGTGTTCTGGCGACCAACGGTCGTCTGGATCCGACATACCAGATCACCGTTCCGGCCGAGCTGAGCCAGGAACCCTGATGCCCTTCGCGGAGCGCTTCAGGCGCCAGGTCCGGCTGCTGATCCGCACGCTGCCGGCGCTAGCGGCGGAGGACTGCTTCGCCATGAAGGGTGGCACGGCCATCAATCTGTTCGTTCGTGCCATGCCACGGCTGTCGGTCGACATCGACGTGACGTATCTGCCGGTGGAATCGCGGGAGGCGTCTCTGGCCGGTATCGAGGGTGCCCTCGTGCGTGTGCGCGACCGGATCTTGCGTGGCCTCGCCGGGACGCGAGTCCAGGCTTCCGCCACCCGTGAAGGGACGATCAACAAGCTGGTCGTGAGGCAAGAAGACGTTCAGGTGAAGATCGAGGTGACACCCGTGTCGAGGGGCTGCGTTTTCGATCCGGCGGTGCGCTCGGTGACGGCGGAGGTCGAGGAGGCGTTCGGCTTCGGGGAGATGCGTGTCGTGTCGTTCGAGGACTTGTATGCGGGGAAGATCGTAGCGGCCTTGGACCGTCAGCACCCGCGCGATCTCTTCGACGTACGGGACCTGTTGGCGAATGAGGGTGTCGGCATGCGGTTACGCCAGGCGTTCTTGGTCTACCTGATCAGCCACAACCGCCCCATGGTCGAGGTCCTGGCTCCGCAGAGGAAGGACATCGCAGATGTCTTCGAGCGGGGGTTCGTGGGGATGACGGCGGTCCCGGTCACGCTGGACTCGTTGCTCGATGCACGTGAAGCGCTAATCGGCGAGGTGGTAGGGAAGATGCCGGAAGAGCACCGCGAGTTCCTGGTGTCGTTCGAGCTCGGTGAGCCCGAGTGGGATCTTCTTGGGATCGATGTCGCGCCAGACCTGCCCGCGGTGCGTTGGCGCCGACAGAATCTCGACGAGCTCGATGCTGAAGCACGGGCGCGGCTTGTGCGGTCGCTCGCCGGTGTTCTCGGGGTCAGCGTGCAACGAGCTGTGGGCGGTGACGACGAGATACTGCCTTGACGGCGAGAGCGAAACTGCGGAAGAATAGTCGCAGAAGCCCCGTGTAGGACGTAAAAACTAGGCAATCGGCACTACCGCTGGTGAGCGCGCGGTGTCGCGCCGTTGGGTGAGCCGTGCGGGGTCCGGCCCGCGGACGCGGCCGTGGGATGCCTTCGGCCAGCGCAGCGGGTTGACCGGAGCGGCCGAGCTGGAGACGCTGGAAGCCGGCTCGACTCGCGATCCCTGAGCGTCCGGAGCATGTAGGACGCCCAACGGGAGCCTTCCCGGACCTCCCCTACAGTCACGTGGGGTCGGCGGGATGAACCGCGTCGTCCCCCACGGATGTATGACGCATTCGCGCACGCACGCAGAAGTGTGGAAGGAGAGCGATCGAGTTGGAACGCTTCCTGAACCGAATGGTGCGTTCGCCGCAGTACCTTGCTCTGGGACTGGTGATGCTGGCGCTGCCGTTGGCGCTGGCGCAAGGTGGCTCCTCGAACGGCAAGACCGAGAGCTACACCATCAAGGAGTCGGACTACACCTACAAGCCGGACACGATGACCTGGCACGTAGGGGACACGGTGAAGCTGACGATCGTCAACACCTCGCCCAACCACGCCCACATGTTCATGCTGGGCAAGAAGCCGCTCAACATGGTGACGAGCGGCTTCGGGACGAGCTACCCCAAGGGCTGGAAGGACACCCTCTTGAGCAGCAAGAGCCAGGTGGGCTTCAGCGACGGCCAAGGCGTGAAGATGGAGAACCCGTCTCCCGGTGGCGTCGCCCAGCCTGGCGCGGTGGCGCTCGAGGCTGCCGACAAGGTCGACGGAGGGCAGGCGCACGTGACCCTCACGTTCACGGTGCCCGACAAGGTGGGCACGTGGGAGTTCGCCTGCTTCGAGCAGAAGGGTCAGCACTACACCTCGCACCACATGGTCGGTACCGTCAAGATCGTGAAGTGACGTCGGGCTGGGTGGGACGCTCGCCGATCCGATCTGCCCGTGAGCGCTCCGCCCCGCTGCGAGATCCCCGTGCCTTGGTCACGACGTACGGCCCGACGCTTCGGCGTCGGGCCGTACGTCCGTCAAGGGTGGGCCGGGTATCGGACCGGTAGCTCCCAGGGTTGTGTCTGGGACGAGGACTCGCTGTGCTGCGAGGGCTCGAGGCGGAGCGCCCTCGGCCACGAGGCCATGAGCCGGATCGACGAACGCGGAGAGCACATCCGGCGCTCCCGGTGGTGAGGGCGGTGATGCCTCGGCGGCTGGTCAAGGGTGTCGCTCTGGCTGGCGTCCTTGGAAGATGCCCCAAGGCGGAGGCGCCTCCAGCTGTGCGCCTGTCGATCGGGGAGCCGAGGCTCAGGTGGAGCGGGGTCCACCTACGGCCGCCCACCTTGGGGGTTCGCCCGCGCAGCGCTGACGCCGTGGACGCGGCGGCGGTCGGGAGACCGAACGACGGCCCCTTCGCCGCGGGCGGCGAGGTCGATGACGGTGGCGAGGCCGAGCATGACGTCGCGGCCTCAGCGCGTGACGCCGAGGATGGCGACGGCCTCGCGCAGGTTGGCGGTGAGCAGGAGGGCGATGGCTGCGGCGAGCACGAGACGTTCGGGTCTCGGGATCCGCAGCTCCTTCCAGCGGCGTTCGCGGGTGGTGGTCCAGTCGAGCCAGGAGCGCTGGTGGTACGTGAAGAGCCCGGTGGTGGCTGCGGCGATCAAGGCGTAGGCGGTGAGCTCCTCGAGGCCGCTGCGGTGGAGGAGGGGGGTGAGCGAAGGGGCGAGCTTGTGGCCGATGGGGATGCCGAGGCTGTCGCTGCCGAGGAGGAGGCCGTACAGGGCCCAGTTGATGGCAGCGGCGATGAGGCCCAGGGGGGTCGCTCCGACACGGAAGAGGTTGGCCACGGCGACGAGGCCGCCTGCGATGACCAGGTTGTAGAGGAAGATCGGGATCAGGACCGCCAGGAGGGTGTGGCCCTGACCGAGGGGGAGGCGCTGGACGGGGAGGGCGCCGCGGGCGATGCCGTCGGGGAGGAGCGCGTACGCGAGGGTCCAGACGGCGAGGGCGAGCAGGAGACAGCTGCCCCACATGCTGGCGACACGGATGAAGACGTTGGGGTGGACGTACCAGCGGGCCATGGGCAGCCTCCGAGCAAGGATACCCTTCGCTCGTGACGACGACGGACGGGTTCGAGCGCCCGAGGTCGGGAGTGGGGCTGCGGGCCCCCGACCGGGTCGGGTCGGTGCCGACGGCCGCTGCAAGCCCGCTCGCCCCACCGCTATGCTCGAGATGGCCGTGGGTAGGCGCGTGCGGAGGGAGCATGCCGTGGCACGCAAGCGAGCCTGGAGAGCGAAGTCGGTGGAGCCGCAGGGCCCTCGCTCCGAGCACTGGCTCTCGCTCGTGCCGGTGGATCCTCGCCCCTGGCTGCTCGGCTCGGACGAGCCGAGCGCACGTTGGCTGACGCTCGCTTGGCTGGTCGAGGGGACGGGGGACGGGCACGTGCGGGCGGCGCGTGCCGAGGTGCTTGCCGACGCGGGCACGCAGGGGTTGTTGGATCGCCTTCCGGCGTGGGGGGCAGGCACGACGTTCTCCGGGCACGGTAGCCCGGCGTTCGCCCCGAACATGCTGAACCTGCTGGCCGACATGGGCCTCGAAGCGGGGGACGACCCCCGCATCGAGGCGCTGCTCGACGCGATGTTGGAGCGGCAGCGCACGGACGGTCGGCTTCCTTCGTTCGGTAGCTATCCCCGTGGCGCCGAGCCTGTCTGGGGAGCGCTGCCGTGCGATACGCATGCCATCACCGAGGTCATGGTGCGGTTCGGTCGGGGGGACGACGAACGCGTGCAGCGCGCGGCGGCGCGTATCGAGGCAGATCTCGCGCAGACGCAGCAGGGCAGGGGGTGGCTCTGTCTTCCGGATCCGGCGACGGGCTTTCGCGGTCCGGGGCGCAAGCAGGACGTCTGCCCGCAGGTGTCGCTGGAGGCCCTCCGGGTGATGGCGACACTCGGTCGCCGTTCGACCGCGCTCCGGGAGGCGGTGAGCACGTTGCTCGGCTGCTGGCGTCGGCGGACGTCCGAGAGGCCGTACATGTTCGGTCACGGCCGGCGCTTCAAGACGGTCAAGTGGCCCACCTTCTGGTACGACGTCTATGCCGTGCTGAACACGGTCCGCCTCTTCCCCGAGGTATGGCAGGGTGCCGCTGCGGACGCGGCGGACCGTCGTGCCGTCGCCGAGCTGGTGGGGTGCCTGGTGGCGTACAACGTCGGGAAGGACGGGACGGTGACGCCTCGGTCCTGTTATCGGGGGTTCGAGGGCTACTCGCTCGGGCAGAAGAAGCGGCCCTCGCCGTTCGCGACGGCTCGTGTGATGGTCGTGCTGGCAGACTTCGCCGAGATCGCGGACGAGGTTGCCGCGATCGACGTGACGGCGCTGCCGAGCTCGCGTGGTGAGGACGTCGTGCCGTTGCCACCGCGGGCCTAGCTCGGATGGTGCGCCGGGCCCGAGCAGCGCTCGGTGCGCTGATCCGCCGGTCGGGCGCCGACGCGCGGAGCGCGGATCGCGCGCGGATCGCCGAGGAGAGCCTGTGCGGGACGGAAGCGCCGACCCTCGCTCGCGACCGCTGGAGGGGCGCTGGGTCGTGACGGGCCGACGTCCCTTGACGCCGGGCCGGCACGGGTGTACGTTTCAAGCGTGACTGTATCAAGGATGGTTGAAGTATCGAGCGCGCGAGCCGGGAACGCTGGGGTCGCGGATAGGCTGGCGAGTTCGTTCAAGGCGCTGGGCGATCCGACCCGCCTGCGGATCCTGGCTGTGCTGGCCGACGGCACGCATTGCGTGTGCGAGATCCAGGAGGTGGTGGACGTCCCGGGCAACCTCCTCTCCCACCACCTGAAGGTGCTGCGGGAGGCCGGCCTCATCGAGGGGACGCGGCGGGGCCGGTGGATCGACTACACCCTGATCCCTTCGGCGCTGGAGACGATGGGAAGGGCGTTGCCGCCCGATCCGTCGGAGCTCGGGTTGGACCTGACACGGTGCGAGGATGCGTGCGCGCGGTCGGAGGCCGAACCGTGAAAGCGGCGGCGTCGGCGCACGATGACGGTGCGTTCGCGGTAGTGCGCCTCGTTCTGGCGGCGGCGATGTGGGCAGGGCTCTACGCCGTCAAGGGGCCGGCGGTCGACGGCCTGGTCCACGGCCTGCTGGGCCTGGCACCCACGTCCCGGCTGGGCGCGGCCGTTCACTTCTTCCTGTTCGACTCGATCAAGATCGTGCTGCTGCTGGTCGGCATCATCTTCGCGGTCACCGTCGTGAGGAGCTTCTTCAGCGTGGAGCGCACGCGGGCGTTGCTCGGCGGGCGTCGTGAGGGAGCGGGGAACGTGCTGGCGGCGGGTCTGGGCGTGGTGACGCCGTTCTGCTCGTGCAGCGCCGTCCCGGCCTTCATCGGATTCGTGGCGGCTGGCGTGCCGCTCGGCGTGACGTTGTCGTTCCTGATCGCGAGTCCGATGGTCAATGAGATCGCGTTGGTGATGCTCCTCGGCATGTTCGGCTGGGGCGTCGCCGCGCTCTACCTCGCCAGCGGCCTGACGCTGGCGGTGGTGGCCGGCATGATTCTCGGCAGGCTGCATCTGGAGGCGTGGGTGGAGCCGTTCGTGTTCGAGACGCGGTTGGGTGGGAAGGTCCTGGATCCGAGCCGACAGCTGACATGGGGAGAGCGCTTGCAGATGGGGGTCGAGGAGGCCGGGAGCATCCTCGGCAGGATCTGGCCGTACTTGCTCGTGGGGATCGGCTTGGGTTCGGTGATCCACGGCTGGGTGCCGCAGAGCTTCTTCCTGCGTGTCGCCGGGCCGGGCCAGCCCCTGGCCGTGCCCGTCGCGGTGCTTCTCGGCATCCCGCTGTACTCGAACGCGGCGGGCATCCTCCCGCTGGTGGAAGCGCTGCATGCGAAGGGGCTGGCGATGGGCACCACCCTGGCGTTCATGATGGCGGTGGTGGCGCTGTCGCTTCCCGAGATGATCATCCTGCGCCGCGTGCTCAAGCCGCGGCTGATCGGTCTCTACGTCGCGGTGGTGGGAGTGGGGATCCTCGCCACCGGCTACCTCTTCAACGCGGTTCTCTGATGCCGTTCAACCTGCCCGGGAGGCGTTCATCGTGACGATCAAGATCCTAGGTTCCGGCTGTCCGAACTGCCGCCGGCTCGAAGCCAACGTTCGGCTCGTTCTCGAAGCCCGAGGCATCGAGGCCGAGGTGGAGAAGGTGACGGACGTCGCTGGCATCCTCGCCTACGGAGTGAGCTCCAAGCCCGCGCTGGTGATCGACGAGGACGTCGTGCTTGCCGGGCGCGTGCCCAGCCCGCGGCAGCTCGAAGGGCTGTTGGTCGGAAGGTGAGCCGCGGGCAGGGGTTGTCCACGCGTGACCGCCTCCTCACGCTGTGGATCTTCGCTGCGATGGCGGCCGGCATCGGGCTCGGCGCGCTGGTGCCGGGCATCGACGGCGTCCTGCAGAGGGTGCAGGTGGGCGCGACCAACGTTCCCATCGCCGTCGGGCTGATCCTGATGATGATCCCGCCGCTGGCGAAGGTGCGGTACGAGCGGCTGGCGGCCGCCTTCGGCGACGTGCGGGTGCTGGCACTGTCGCTCGTCCAGAACTGGATCGTGGGGCCGCTGCTGATGTTCGGGCTGGCCCTGCTGTTCCTGCGCGACCGCCCGGAGTACATGGTGGGCCTCATCCTCATCGGGCTGGCGCGCTGCATCGCCATGGTCATCGTATGGAACGACCTGGCGGCCGGCGACCGCGAGGTCGCCGCCGGCCTGGTGGCGCTCAACAGCCTCTTCCAGGTGCTGTTCTACGGCGCCTACGCCTACCTCTTCGCCACGCTGCTGCCGAGCTGGTTGGGCTTGCAGGCGCACGTGATCGCGATCTCCGTGGGCGAGGTCGCGCGTGCCGTCCTGCTGTACCTGGGGGTGCCGTTCGCGGTCGGTATCCTGAGTCGGGTCGTCCTCATCCCGGCCAAGGGGCGCGCCTGGTACGAGGAGCGCTTCCTGCCGGCCATCAGCCCGATCACCCTGATCGCCCTGCTGTTCACGATCGTCGTGATGTTCAGCCTCAAGGGTGGCGTGATGCTCGACATCCCGCTGGACGTGCTGCGCATCGCCGTGCCTTTGGTGCTCTACTTCGTGATCATGTTCCTGGTGAGCTTCTGGATGGGGCGGCGTTTCGGCGCTGGCGGCGCCGTCACCACCACGCTGGCGTTCACCGCGGCGAGCAACAACTTCGAGCTGGCCATCGCCGTGGCCATCGCGGTGTTCGGGATCGGGTCGGCGGTGGCGTTCACTGCCGTGATCGGGCCACTCATCGAGGTGCCGGCGATGATCGGGCTGGTCAACGTCGCTCTCGCATTGCGCCGGCGCTGGTTCGCCGGCGAGGGGAACGGCGGCCGCGGCGGCGGAGCGATCGGGCAGGGGCCACCGCCTGGCCGTGCGCCGACGGTCGGCTCCCGAGGGCGGGTGGAGTGATGCGCCTGCTCGTGCTCTGCACGCACAACAGCGCCCGGAGTCAGATGATGGAGGGGTGGGTGCGGAGCCAGTCACGGCTGGCCGGCCTGGAGCTCGAGGTGTGGTCCGCCGGGACCGAGGCGACCCGCGTCAAACCCGAGGCCGTCACGGTCATGGCCGAAGCCGGCGTCGATCTGGCGAGTCACGCCAGCAAGACGCTGGTCGACCTCCCGGATCCCTGGGCCTTCGACCTCGTGCTCACCGTCTGCGACGATGCCAACGAGGTGTGCCCCGCGTACCCGGCCCGCACCGTGCGCCGCCACGTCAGCGTGCCGGACCCGAGTGGACGCGATCTCGCGAGGTGGCGGGCGGTGCGCGACGGGCTCGAGCGCATGAGCCGACGCCTGGTCGACGAGCTCGCCGTCCAGCGCATCCCGACCGACGAGGAGCTCGCCGAGGCGCTGGCGGTGAGGGCCTGGGACGCACCGGCGTGACCCGTGGCGGCGGGCCGCGCCTGCGCGCCGGGTCGAAGCGGGGTGGGGGCGGCCGTCCCGACCCCACCCCCCGCGGGGGTCCGCCCCGCCAACCGACAAAGGGGCGGCAGGCGGGGCCGGGGGCGCACGTCCGGGTGGGGAGGGAGGCGCCCGCCCGGGCGAAGACGATG
>JASBRS010000025.1 GCA_030149325.1 Deinococci bacterium | reverse complement strand
GCGCCCCGGAGCGCAGGCGCCCCACGCCCGCACGTCGCAGCTACCCGCCGCGCGCGGTCCCCGCGCTGACGCTGGCGCTGACGGTGTGCGTGGTGCTGCTGGCCGGCACCGCCGGCTGGGGCCTCGTCCAGCGCTCGCAGGCGACGCTGTCGGGCCACGAGGAGGCGGTGATCGCCTACTGGATGCGCAACCCCGCCCTCGCGATCACACCGCTCGAGCCCGTCGGCGGCACCCACGTCGGCGTGGTGTGCGTGCTGCCGGACGGCCGCGCCATGGTCCTGCAACCGCACGCCCCGGACGCCGGCAGAGACTACGTGCTCTACGGCGAGACCGCCGCCGGCCGCATCGAGCTGGGCCGCACCCGCGGACGCCTCATCGAGTTCCAGGCCGACGGGGTGCAGGCCGTCGAGCTGACGACCGAGGGCCTCACCTCGGGCACCGTCGCGCGCGCCTCGCTGCCCTAGCCCCCCGGCCCCGGCGGAGCGCTCGGTGCGGGACGTTCGGCCCGCCGGGACAACCCTCCCTGGGGGCACCCCCGGCCGGTACCGTAGCGTCGGGTCTTGGGGGACCGCCGAGGAGGACCATGCGCATCGTCACCGCCGAAGAGGCCGTCAACGTCGTCCACTCGCGCGACCGGGTGTTCGTGCACAGCGTCGCCGCCGCACCGCAGCGCCTGCTGTTCGCGCTCACCGAGCGTTGGCGCGAGCTGCAGGGGGTCGAGATGATCCACCTGCACACCGAGGGGGCGGCGCCCTACACCGACGCCGCCTACGCCAGGAGCTTCCACACCAACGCCCTGTTCGTCGGGCCGAACGTGCGCTCCGCCGTCGCGGAGGGGCAGGCCGACTACGTCCCGATCTTCCTGAGCGAGGTGCCCAACCTGTTCCGGTCGGGCGCCATGCCGCTCGACGTTGCGCTGGTCCAGGTGTCGCCGCCCGACCGGCACGGCTTCTGCTCGCTGGGCGTGTCGGTCGACGCCAGCCGCGCGGCCGTGCAGGCCGCGCGCAGGGTGGTCGCCCAGATCAACCCCAACATGCCGCGCACGCACGGAGACGGGCTGTTGCACGTCTCCAACATCGACCTGGCGGTGGAGGTGGACGACCCCATCCCCGAGGTCCCGCCCTCGCCCCTGACCCCCGAGGCGCGGGCCATCGGCATCCACTGCGCCGCCCTCATCGAGGACGGCGCCACCCTGCAGATGGGCATCGGGGCCATCCCCGACGGCGTGCTGGCGGCCCTCGGCGACCATCGCGACCTCGGCATCCACACCGAGATGCTCTCCGACGGCGTCATCGACCTCATCGAGCGCGGCATCGTGAACGGGGCGCGCAAGGTGAGCCACCCCGGCAAGGTGGTGACCAGCTTCGTGATGGGCACGCGGCGGCTGTACGACTTCGTCGACGACAACCCGCTGGTGGCGCTGCTCGACGCCGGCTACGTCAACGACACCGCCGTCATCCGCCGCAACCCGCGCGTCACCGCCATCAACAGCGCCGTCGAGGTCGACCTCACCGGTCAGGTGTGCGCCGACTCGATCGGGACCCGCCAGTACTCGGGGGTAGGCGGCCAGATGGACTTCATGCGCGGCGCCTCGCTCTCCGAGGGGGGCCGGCCGATCATCGCGCTGCCCTCCGTCACCTCGTCGGGCGAGAGTCGGATCGTTCCCTTCCTGAAGCAGGGGGCGGGCGTGGTGACCACCCGCGCCCACGTCCACTACGTGGTGACCGAGCACGGCGTGGCCCGCCTCTACGGCAAGAACCTGCGGCAGCGGGCGCGCGCCCTCATCGGCATCGCCCACCCCGACCACCGCGAGGCGCTGGAGCGCGCGGCGTTCGAGCGCTTCCACCGTCTGCCGGCCTGACCGGGAGGGGGGCCGCCGGCGCGGGCGCGCCGGCGGCACGAGCTCAGGGGTGGTCCTGCCGCAGCGTGCAGGTCCCGATCGCCTTGTAGATCAGGCACCGGCCGCTCAGGCCCGTCAGCACCAGCACGATGCCGACGATGCCCAGCACCACGGCGGCGGCGCCGCCGAGCCAACCGAAGATCCAGACCGCCAGCAGGACGAGGCCGGCGACGACGCGGACGACACGGTCGAGGGCACTCTCGTTGATCGCCATAGGGCTACCTCCTCGGCTCCGAGTCTAATCCGTCATAACCACCACGCAAATGGTATAAATAGCATCAATGGCGACACGTGACGATCTCCTCCGCCGCCTCAAGCTGGGCGGCCCGACCACCGTGCGCGACCTCTCCGAGGCGTCCGGGCTGTCGCCCAACGCGGTCCGCCACCACCTCACGCAGCTCGCCCGCGAGGGACTGGTGCGCGAGACCGAGCGGCGCGAAGGGGTGGGGCGCCCCGCCCACCTCTACGAGCTGACCGCCGCCGCCGAGGGCAGCTTCCCCAAGCGCTACGCCGACCTGCTCGAGGCGGTGCTGGACAGCGCGGCCGCCCGGGGCGAGCTCGAGGCGCTCCTCGACGACGTCGCCGAGGGCCTGGCCGGGCGCGTGCGCGACGACCTCGACGGGCTGCCGCCGCGGGCGCGGCTGCTCGAGCTGATGCGCCGCCTCGACTACGGCGACATGTTGGGGCGCCTCGCCAACACCGAGGGCGGCTGGGAGTTCGAGGCCTTCAACTGCGTCTACCGCGCCACCGGCGAGCGCTTCGAAGGGGTCTGCGAGCTGCTGCCGAAGGTGGTCACCGGCGCCACCGGCATGCCGGCCGAGCGGGTGCGCTGCCAGCGCGACGGCCACCGCAGTTGCCACTTCGCCGGCGGCTACGAGGTGGCGGAGTAGGGCTCCCCCCGGGCCCCTCGCACGGGACGTCGAGGGGGCTCCCGCTCGAACCAGGTGCGCAGGTACCGCGTGCATCCACGGAGCGCCGCGCCGCGTAGTGAGGGGTGGAGGTCCACCCTATGAACGCTCGGCAACGGCCCACCCCCCACCGAGACACCCCCCACCGGCGCGGCCCCATCCGGACCCTCTTCGCCATCGCCGCCGCGCTCCTCGCCGGCGCGGCGCTCGCCCAGGCCGTGACCCCCACGGTCCAGGTCCGCTACGACGCCAAGCTGGGCTACGTCCTCACCGACGGTGCCGGCATGACCCTCTACCTCTTCGCCAACGACACCGCCGGCAAGAGCGCCTGCAACGGCGCCTGCGCCGTCGCCTGGCCGCCGCTCCTGGCCGACTCGGTCAGCCACGCGCCCCTGAACCTGCCGGGCACCTTCAGCCTCGTGGAGCGCGACGACGGCAGCAAGCAGGTGGCCTACGACGGCCACCCGCTGTACCTGTGGCAGGGCGACAAGAAGCCCGGCGACATGACCGGCCAGGGCGTACGCGACGTGTGGTGGGTGGCCAACCTCGAGCCCGCCGTGCAGGTGCTCGACACCTCCAAGGGCCCGATCCTGGTCGGACCCACCGGCATGACGCTCTACACCTTCGCCAAGGACGCCGCCAACGCCTCGAACTGCAGCGGCACCTGCGCCACCAACTGGCCGCCGCTGGTCGGCGGCTACGACCCCGCCCACGGCAACGCGCCGGCGGCGGGCGCCGGCGTGCAGGACACGCTCGGCGTGATCCAGCGCGCCGACGGCTCGATGCAGGTGACGCTGGGCGGGAAGCCGCTCTACTTCTTCCGTGACGACACCGTCCCCGGCCAGACCTCGGGCGACGGGCTGCTGGGGCTGTGGCAGACGGCCAAGCCGTGAGCGCCGCCGCCCCCTGAACATAGGTACCTTCCGGGGGGCCCATCGACCTCCCGCCTAGGTTCCCGAGGACCGCATCCCCCCTGGCCTGCGGTCCTCGGTCTGTCGTGGAGAGGGGTCGGTCAGCTCGCCGTCGCGTGCGAGCGCACCAGCATCGGCACCGCCGGGATCGCCAGGAACGCCACCAGCGCGGCCACCAGGAAGGCGCGCTCGAGCCCCGCGCCGTCCGCGATGAGGCCGACGATGTAGATGCCCGCCGCCCGCAAAAGGAAGTTCAGCGCCAGGAAGGTGCCGTTGGCGAGCGCCCGGTTGTCGGGGAAGGCGTCCTGCACCGAGGCCAGCAGCACCGGCGTGGCGCTGACCGCGGCCAGGCCGAGTACGATGAGCAGCGGCAGGGCCAGGCCCGAGGGGGCGAAGAGGAACGCCAGCATCACCAGCGGCGCCGCGATCGCCAGCGTCAACAGCACGCTGCCGCGGCCGAGCCGGTCGGACAGGGTGCCCGCCGACAGCGCGCCCGCCACCCCGGCGGCCTCCAGGATGGTGAGGGAGGCGCCCGCCAGCCACAGGCCGGTACCGAGCACGTTCTTCATGAACAGCGGCAGGTAGACGGTGGCCGCCACCACCAGCATCACGCGGGTCCCGACCAGCAGCGCGATGGCGGGGAACACCCGGCGCGCCCGCCGCCACGGCAGCCAGCCGCCGCGCGTCGCGCCCTGCGCCGAGACGTTGCGGAGGCGGAAGTACAGCACCGCGCTGACGCCCCAGCCGATGAAGGCCAGCCGCCACAACCCCTCGAGGCCGAACCAGCCCACCCCCGCCACGGCCAGCAGCGGTCCCAGGGAGCGGCCGAGCTCGCCGCCCGCCATGAACAGGCTCATGCCGGTTCCCACCCTGCGGCCCGCCACGTGCGCCACCATCGGCGGCGCCGGGGCGTGGAACGAGGCCACGCTGAGCCCCGCCGCGATCAGCAGCAGCACCAGCGACAGGTAGCTGGGCGCTCGCCCCAGCAGCGTGATGAGGGTGGCCGTGACGGCCGGCGCCAGGATCACGAAGTAGCGCAGGCTCACCTTGTCGGCCAGGTAGCCGATGAGCGGGTTGAGCAGGTTGGGGAGCTGCAGGAAGACGGCGAGACCGCCGGTCATGGCGTAGTCGGTGCCGAGCTTCTGCTGCAGCACCGGCAGCAGCGGTGCCACGAAGGCGGTGAAGCTGTCGTGGGCGAAGTGGCCGCCGGCGATGGTGGCGACGTCGCCGGTCCGGAAGCGCAGGGCCTCGGCGTCGGGGGCCGCGGCCCGCGACGGCTCGGCCGCCACCGTGGCGGCGGCATCGGCGGCGGGTCCGGCTGCGCCGCCCGGGGCGCTCACCTGGTGGGCGTCGTCCGCATCCATGCGGACCAGCATAGCCCGCGGTCCGTTCGCGCCCGCGCTCAGCGACGCACGAGTCGGAGGAAGGCGTCCATCCAGCGGTGGGGCAGGAGCCTCGTCAGGACCGCGACCGCCTTGGCGTCGAAGCCCACCCGGTAGCGAGTGCGGGCGCGGGGAGCGGTCAGGGCGTGCACGACCGCGCGCGCCACCCCCTCGGGCGGGATGCCGGCACGGTCGACGTCGGACACGCCCTCGGTGACGGCACGGATGGTACCGGCGTAGAGCCGGGCGGCCTCCTCGGGCATGCGCGCCAGCCGCGCCTCGCCGGCGTCGCGGGACTTGTCCCAGATGGGCGTGCGCACGCGGCCCGGCTCGACGATCGACACCTGCATCCCCCAGGGGGAGAGCTCGAGCCGGAAGGCATCGCCGATCGCCTCGATGGCGAACTTCGAGGCGGCGTAGGCGCCCACCAGCCGCGAGGCCACCAGCCCCGAGATGGAGCCCACGAACACCAGCCTCCCGCGGCCCCGCCGCAGCATCGGCAGCATCGCCTGCGTCACGGCGATCTGCCCCACCACGTTGACCTCGAGCTGCATGCGCAGGTCGTCGAGCGGCAGGAACTCCAGCGGGCCCGCCACCACCACGCCGGCGTTGTTCACCAGGCCCGCCAGCCCCGCCGCGCCGGTGAGGTCTTCCAGACGGGCGGCCGCACGTGCGACCTGGTCGGCGTCGGTGATGTCGAGCACCAGCGGCTCCACGCGACCGGCGGCGTCGGGGGCGAGGATGCGCTCGGCCTCGGCCCGCAGCGCCTCCAGCGACGCCGGGCGACGTACCCCGGCGACCACCCGGAAGCCGCGACGGGCCAGGGCGAACGCCACCGCCCGTCCGATCCCGGTCGACGCTCCTGTCACCAGGACCGTCGGCGGCGTTCCCCCCTCCGTCTCGTCGCGCACGGAGCCATCGTACGGTATCGCCGGGGTACCCAAGCGACCCGCGGGGAAGGCATCCCCGCGGGTCACCGGCCTTAGGCCGTGAAGGAGAGAGTGGTGCTCCCGGATCCTCAATGCCGGGACCGTCCCGGCGATCGTACGTTCACCCTAACTCGGAAGCCTCAGTTGAGGGCCGGAAGCACGTGCAGCAGCGGTTCGACGCGGTTTCAGTCGTTTTCGGTCTCGTGGAGCGGCCTACGCGGCGCCTCCCCGCTGATGCAACGCCATGCTAGGGAGGCGGCCTCCCGCCTCACCAGGGACAACTGTCCTCGCGAGGCCGAGAGCCGCTGCGCTAGGCGCCGGCCTGCGCCGCGGTCCCCAGCAGGGCCGCGCGCACGGCGTCCGGGACCGGCACGGTGCGTTGGGCCTCGTAGTCGAACCACACCACCACCGACGCGATGCGCGCCGCCACGGCGCCGTCGGCGAGCAGCTCCTGATCCAGGGTGATGCTGCTGCGCCCGATGCGCGCCACCCGGCTGGTCACCACCACGCGGCTCCCCAGCCGCACCTGCGCCACGAAGTCGATGGCCAGGCGCGCCAGGATGGGCCCGCCCTGGTCCCAGCTCACGCGCTTCATCAGATCGATGCGCCCCAGCTCGGCGTAGCTGGCGTAGGCGGCGTTGTTGACGTGACCGAGGACGTCGGTGTCGCCGAAGCGGAGCTGGACCTCGAGCTCGCTGCGGGCGGGGGTGGCGGTCGGGCGGTCGTCGGCGGTCATGGCGGGTCCTCCTGCGGGGCCCAGCCTACCGTGGAGCGCGCCGGCGCTGGCAACGCGGGCAGAACACCGTGCCGCGCTGGCCCACCACCGTCCGCCGCAGGGGCGTGCCGCAGCGCGGGCAGGGCTCCTCGGCGTGACCGTAGGCGTCGAGCTGCTCGAGGTAGGCGCCGACCTCGCCGTTGACGGTGCGGTAGTCGTTCAGGGTCGTGCCCTGCGCCTCCAGGCTGGCCGCCAGCACCTCGCGGATGGCGGCGTGCAGGGCCCGGGCCTTGCGGGCCGAGACGCGGCTCGCCGGCGTCTCGGGGTGCACGCGGGCGCGCCACAGCGCCTCGTCGGCGTAGATGTTGCCCACCCCCGCGACCGGCCGCTGGCTCAGCAGGTGGGCCTTCACCGCCGCGTCCGAGCGCGCCAGGGCGCGCCGGAAGCCCGCCACCGTGAAGGCCGGGGAGAGCGGCTCCGGGCCCATCGAGAGGAGCGCCGGCAGGCCGCGGTAGTCGCCCGCAGGCACCACCAGCAGGCGGCCGAACCGCCGTGCGTCGCGGAAGTAGAGCGTGTCGGGCGGGCCGCCCGACAGACGCAGGCGCACCCGCACGTGACCCGCCTGCGCCCCCTCCGGGGGCGTCGGCGCCACCACCCCGGTCATCCCCAGGTGGAGCACCAGCTCGTCGCCGCCCGACAGCGGCATCAGCAGGAACTTGCCGCGCCGCCGTACGTCCTCGATGGTCTGCCCCACGGCGCGCGGCAGGTCGCGGTACTTCGGCCCGGCGGGCGCCAGGCGCTCGGCCGCCAGCACCGTGCGGCCGCGGAGCCAGGGCGCCAGCTCCCGCCGTACCGTCTCGACCTCGGGCAGTTCGGGCATGCTCGGCGCCCCTCGCTCAGGCGCTGCGGGGGAAGCGGACCCTGCCCTCGTAGAGGGCGCGGCCGACGATGGCGCCATCGAGCCCGAGCCGCTCGTAGAGGTCGAGGTCGGCGTCGCTGCCCACGCCGCCGCCCGCCACCAGCCGGTGCGGGAAGGCCGCCCGCATGCGCGCGACCGGCGCTTCGTCGACGCCCCGCAGGGTGCCGTCGCGCGTGATGTCGGTGTAGATCAGGTGGCGCACCCCCTGCGCCTGAACCCGCTCGGCCAGCTCGACGGCATCGACCTCGGTGATCTCGGCCCAGCCGCGCACCGCCACCCGGCCGTGGCGCGCATCGATGGACACCACCACGCGTTCGGGCCCGAAGTCGGCCAGCAGCGCGTCCACCACCTCGGGCTCGGAGATGGCCACGGTCCCCAGCACCACCCGGTCGACGTGCTCGAGCCACGCCGCGGCCGCCTCCACGCTGCGCACCCCACCCCCCACCTCGATGCGCACCGGCAGCGCGCCCGCCAGCGCGCGGATCAGGTCGGCGTTGTCGCTGCGCCCCAGGGCGGCGTCCAGGTCGACCACGTGCAACCAGCCGGCGCCCAGCTCCGCCCAGTGCGCCGCCGCCTCCGCGGGCGCCTCGTAGTACACCGTCTCACGCTCGGGGTCGCCCTCGTAGAGCCGCACCGCGCGTCCTCGCTGGATGTCCACCGCCGGGATCACATCGAACATGGCACCGCGAGCATAGCGCGGCGCGGAGGCCCGCCGGGTGGGTCAGGCGTCGAGGTCGACGAAGGCGTTGAGCCGGTCCTGGGCGCGCTGCAGCTCGGCGCTGCCGGCGGCCCGCTCGACGGCCGCCTCGAGCAGGCGCAGGTAGAGGTCCTCGTAGCGCCCTCGCTCGCTCTCCGCCCAAGGGGAATCGAACTCGGCCAGGAACTCGCCGCCGTAGAGCCGCAGGGCGCGCTCCACCTCGGCCTCGCCGTCGCCCTCCAGAGCGGCCTCGGCCGCGGCCTCGAAGGCGGGGGCGTCCCACTGCACCTTGCCCTCGAAGGCCAGCGTCAGGGCGTCGTCCTCGAGCGTCACCGTGGCGACCTCGCTGAGCATCTTGCGCAACCGGCTCACCAACACGTGCAGGTGGTTGTCGGCCGCCTGCCCCCACCACAGCTCGGCGCGGACCTCCTGCACCGAGCACGCCCCGCCGTGGGCCAGCAGGAACAGCAGCAGCTCGACGGCCTTGCGCGCCTCCCAGTGCAGCCGGCGCGCGCCGAAGCGGACGCCCAGGCCCCCCAGGCTGGTGACGACCAGCTCGTCGACCGCGGCCGAGCGCACCACCCCGGCACGCTCCAGGCGCACGCGCACGGCCTCGCGCAGCTCCGCGGGGGTGAACGGCTTGGTCAGGTAGTCGTCGGCGCCCAGCGACATGCCGCGCCGGATGTGGTCGCGATCGCTCATGGAGGTCAGGTAGACGAAGGGCACGCTGCGCAGCGGCGCCAGCTCGCGGACCGATTCGTGCAGCTCGAAGCCCGTCATGGACGGCATGATCACGTCGCTGACGATGAGATCGGGGCGCAGGCCGCCCTTCAGCGCCTCCAGCGCGCGTTGCGGGCGGTCGAAGGTGACCACCCGGTAGCCGGAGAGGACCGAGGTCACCAGCGTCAGGATCGAGGCGTCGTCGTCCACCACCGCGACGGTCACGTCTGCCGCGGCACCGTTCACGCCCTCGCTCGGGTGCACCGCCCTGGCCTCAGCCATGCCCTTCCCCCGTGGCCGCAATCCGGCCCCCGTCCCCGAACCCCCGGTTCCGTGGTGGGCTGCGACGCGCCATCCTGGCCCCCAGGATAGGGCGAGCGTCGGCACGCCAACGATGAATCTTCCCACGTTCGCCGGCACCGAGCTCGCCCGCGTCACGCCCCGCCTTGACACGCCGCGAACGTCACCTATACTTTGTAGGGATGGTTTCTCGCCGGGACGCGTTGCTCAACCTGGCTCCCCTCCTCAACCGTGCCCCGGGATCCGCCGACGAGGTGGTAGGGGAAGGTCGGCTGGAGCCCGACGCCGAGGTGCTGGAAGCGGACGATCTCGTCCTCGCCGGCCCCCTGGCCTGGGGGGTCACGGTGCGCAACACCGGTGGCGACGACGACTTCCTCGTCGAGGGCTGGGTCAGCGGGACCGCGCACCAGGAGTGCCGGCGCTGCCTGACCGACGTCCTCACCGAGGCGCGGGCCGAGTTCGTGATGCCGATGGCGTACCTGCCGTCGGAGGAGGGGCTCCGGCTCGACGAGGTCGCCGACGACGACGAGGAGCGCCTGGTGTTCGGGCAGCCGGAGGTCGACTTCGCGCCGCTGCTCGCCCAGCTCTTCGCCATCGAGCTGCCGCTGACCGCGCTGTGCCGCGAGGACTGCAAGGGGTTGTCGCTCGACGGCGTCAACCTCAACGAGCACCCCGAGCTGGTCGAGGAGGATCGCGCGGCCCGCGCGGACGAATCGCCGTTCGAAGTGCTGAAGGACATCGATCTGACGTCGTAGCGACGACCCAGACCAGGACCACCGAAGGAGTCACGAGCACCATGGCCAAACACCCCGTACCCAAGAAGCGCGCGTCCGCCTCGCGGCGCGACCGTCGCCGCAGCCACCACGCGCTGACCGCGCCCAACCTGGTCGAGTGCCCGGAGTGCAAGACCATGAAGCCGCAGCATGTGGTATGCCCGGAGTGCGGTAGCTACGCCGGTCGACAGGTCGTCGAGGAGGCCTGAGGGCCCTCCCCGTCAGGGACAGCCTGGGGCCGATCGCCTTCCCCACCCGAGGCATCGCGGTGAGGGGGACGGAGTTGTTTTGGCGTGCATGACGACGTGAGCAACCGAAGCCAACGCCGGGCCGGCGTGACGGCCCTCGGGGCCTACGCCCCCGAGCGGATCGTCACCAATCAGGACCTCGAGGCGATGATGGACACCTCGGACGAGTGGATCACCACTCGGACCGGGATCAAGCGCCGCCACCTGGCCGCCGACGACGAGTTCACCTCCGATCTCGCCTTCCGGGCGGTGGAGAACCTGCTCGCCCGCCACGGCGACGACGCCCTGGCGGGCGTCGACATGGTGATCGTCGCCACCCACACCCCCGACGCCCTCTTCCCCGCCACCGCCGCCCTGGTCCAGGACAGGTTCAAGCTCGCTGCCGGCGCCTTCGACCTGCTGGCGGCCTGCCCGGGCTGGCTCTACGCTCTGGGCATCGCCAAGGGCCTGGTGGAGTCGGGGCAGTGCCGCAAGGTGCTCGCCATCGGCGCCGAGGCGCTCACCAAGATCGTCGACTGGACCGACCGCTCCACCGCGGTGCTGTTCGGCGACGGCGCCGGCGCCGTGGTGGTCGAGGCCGTGCCGGAGCCCTACGGGCTGCGGTCGGTGGTCCTGGGGGCCGACGGCTCGGGCGCGCAGCACCTGCACAAGCGCGCCGTGGGGCGCTGCCTCCCCAACGGCGACCCGCTGGCCGAGACGCTCTACATGAACGGCCGAGAGGTCTTCAAGTTCGCGGTGCGCGTCATGAACACCGCCACCATCGAGGCGCTCGAAAAGGCCGGGCTCCACAGCGACGACATCCGCCTGTTCGTGCCGCATCAGGCCAACCTGCGCATCATCGAGGCCGCCCGCGAGCGGCTCGAGCTCCCGCGCGAGCGCGTGGTGGTGACGGTCGACGAGTACGGCAACAACTCCACCGCCAGCATCCCGCTGGCGCTGGCCAAGGCCGTCGACACCGGCCGCGTGCAGAGCGGCGACCACCTGCTGCTGGTGAGCTTCGGCGCCGGCCTGACCTGGGCCGCGAGCGTCCTCACCTGGGGCCCCGGATGAGCGCCGGCGACGCCACCGACGCGGCGCTGGCCGCGCTCTTCCCGGGCCAGGGGTCGCAGGTGATCGGCATGGCGCGCGCCTTCTACGACGCCAGCCCGGCCGCCCGTGACGTCCTCGACCAGGCCGAGGCCGCCCTGCCGGGGCTGCTGGAGCTGATGTGGGAGGGGCCCGCCGAGACGCTGCAGCTCACCGCCAACCAGCAACCGGCGCTGGTGGCCGCCGGCGCCGCCGCCTTCGCCGCCTACCGGGAGGCCGGCGGCCCGCTGCCACGCTACGCCGCGGGCCACAGCCTGGGCGAGTACACAGCCCACGTCGCCGCCGGCTCGCTGTCGGTGGCCGAAGCGGTGAAGCTGGTGCGCGCCCGCGGCAGCTACATGCAGGAGGCCGTGCCCGAGGGCGCGGGTGCCATGGCCGCGGTGATGAAGCTCGACGCCGCCGCCATCCGCAACGCCTGCCAGCACGTCGACGGGGTGGTGGAGGTCGCCAACCTCAACGCCCCCGGCCAGACCGTCATCTCCGGCGAGGCCACGGCCGTCGCCGCCGCCGCCGAGCGGCTCAAGGCCGACGGCGGCCGCGTGGTGCCGCTCAAGGTGTCCGCGCCCTTCCACTGCAGCCTGATGCAGCCCGCCGCCGACCGGCTGGCGGCCGACCTGGCCGCCGCGAGCTTCGGCGAGCCCGCCTTCGGCATCGTCTGCAACGTCACCGCCGACCTGCTGCCGGCCGCCGACGAGGCGCCGGCGATGCTCGAGCGCCAGGTCACCTCGCCGGTGCGCTGGGTCGAGTCGGTCAAGACGCTGCGCGCGCTCGGCGCGCGCCGCTTCCTCGAGTTCGGCTCCGGCAAGGTGCTCACCGGCCTGGTCGGGCGCATCCTGCCCGACGCCGAGGCGCACGCGGTCACCGACATGGAGAGCCTGCGCGTGGCCCTCGGGGAGGCGGCGTGAGCGGCGCCGAACGCGGGGCCCTGGTCACCGGCTCGAGCCGCGGCCTGGGTCGCGCCATCGCCCTCGAGCTGGGTCGCCGCGGCTACCGTGTGGGCGTGCACTACGTCCGCAGCGAAGCGCCGGCCCGCGAGGTCGCCGAGGCGATCCGCGCCGCCGGCGGCCGTGCCGAGGTGTTCGGGGCCGACGTGGCCGACGCCGAGGCCTGCCAGGCGCTCGTCAAGGACGCCACCGCCGCCCTCGGGTCGCTCGACGTGCTGGTGAACAACGCCGGCATCACGCGCGACACGCTGGCGCTCCGGATGAAGGCCGACGACTGGCAGCAGGTGCTCGACACCAACCTCTCCAGCGCCTTCCACCTCTCCAAGGCGGCGCTCCGGGCCATGGTGCGCGCCGGCTGGGGGCGCATCGTCAACATCTCCTCGATCGTCGGGATCCGCGGCAACGTCGGCCAGGCCAACTACGTCGCGGCGAAGGCGGGGCTGATCGGCCTGACCAAGGCGCTGGCGCGCGAGTACGGCTCGCGGGGCGTGACGGTCAACGCGGTCGCCCCCGGCTTCATCGAGTCCGACATGACCGAGTCGCTGCCCGACGAACTGAAGCAGGCCTACCTCAAGGAGATCCCCGCTGGACGCTTCGGGCGCCCCGAGGACGTGGCGGCCGCCGTCGCCTTCCTCGCCAGCGACGACGCCGGCTACATCAACGGCCAGACGCTACCGGTTGACGGTGGCATGGTCATGCCGTAATGTTTTCCGGGCCGCGTGCAGGTGGGATGCGGCCGCGTGGAGGACCGAAGGAAACGCGCAGGTGCCGTGCTAGAATCGCCAGGATTCGGCCGCGGTAACCCACGCCTGCGTGAGGAGGAACGAACGATGGACGAGCAGGAGATCCTCGAGAAGATCAAGGACGTCGTCGCCGACAAGCTCGACGCCGACCCCGGCGACGTGACGGAGACGGCCTCCTTCGTGGACGACCTCGGTGCCGATTCGCTGGACGTGGTCGAGCTCATCATGGGGCTCGAAGACGAGTTCGGGATCGAGATCGGCGACGAAGAAGCGGAGAACATCCGCACCGTCGGCGACGCTGTCAAGTTCATCTCCGACAAGCAGTGACCTAGGGTCGTCCCCCCGGGCGCAGGCCCGGCGGGACGGCCTCGTCGTCCGGTTGGGCTGCGACCGGATCGGGGCGAGTGGCGAGGTACCCCACGCGTCCGACCGGCGTGGCCCGGTATCGTGGTGGAAGCTATGAGACGAGTCGTAGTAACGGGGCTGGGTCCGGTGACGCCGATCGGCAACGGAGCCGACGCCTTCCTCAGGGCGCAGCACGAGGCGCGCAACGGCATCCGGTCGATCACGAACTTCGATGCCTCGGAGCTCAGCGTGCGCATCGGCGGCGAGGTCGACGTCAACGTCGAGGACTACATCGAACGCAAGGAGGCCAAGCGGCTCGACCGCTTCGTGCACCTGGCGTTGATCGGCAGCGCCCTGGCCCTCGAGGACGCCGGCCTCAGCGAGGACGACGTCGCCGGGGAGGCCACCGGCACCTGCATCGGCTCCGGCATCGGCGGCCTGGCCACCTGGGAGACCCAGTCGGGCATCCGCTTCGACCGCAACCCCATGCGCATGAGCCCCTTCTTCATCCCCATGCTCATCGCCAACATGGCGAGCGGCCACGTGGCCATGCGCTACAACCTGCTCGGCCCCAGCTCCACCGTGGTCACCGCCTGCGCCACCGGCTCCGGCAACATCGGCGACGCCTTCCGCATCATCCAGCGCGGCGAGGCCGAGGTCATGCTGACGGGCGGCACCGAAGCGCCCATCACCCCCATGGGCATCGGCGGCTTCGCGGTGATGAAGGCGCTCTCCACCCGCAACGACAGCCCCGAGACCGCCAGCCGGCCCTTCACCGCCTCGCGCGACGGCTTCGTGGCGGGCGAGGGCGCGGGCATCCTGGTGCTCGAGGAGCTCGAGCACGCCAAGAAGCGCGGCGCCCGCATCTACGCCGAGGTCATCGGCTACGGCACCAGCGCCGACGCCTACCACGTGACCGCCCCCGCGCCGGGCGGCGCCGGGGCCATCCGCTGCATCCAGCGCGCCCTGCGCTCGGCCGGCATCGAGCCGGGCGAGGTGGGCTACGTCAACGCCCACGGCACCAGCACCCCCGCCAACGACCTCAACGAGACGCTGGCGCTGAAGAGCGTGTGGGGCGACGCCAAGAACGTCCCCCCGGTGTCGTCGACGAAGTCGATGACGGGCCACACGCTGGGCGCCGCCGGCGGCATCGAGGCGATCGCCACGGTGCAGGCGCTCCACTCGGGCGTGCTGCCGCCCACGCGCAACTACCTCGACCCCGACCCCGAGCTCGACCTCGACTACGTGGCCAACGAAGCACGGGAGCTGCAGGTCGACGTGGCCCTCAGCCAGAACTTCGCGTTCGGCGGGCAGAACGCGGCGCTGATCTTCCGGCGGTTCTAGGGGCGGCCCGCCGCCGGACGCATCGCGGCGGCAAGCGTCGTCCACAACGGTCCAGTAACGGCCTCCGAGGGCACCGGATAACGCCCGAGTAACGCCTCGGCGCCTAGCCTCCTTCCACGACACGGAAGGAGCTGCGATGCGACGTACCCCAAGGCCGGTCCTCGGACTGGCGATCGTCACCACGGTCCTCGGGCTGGTGCTGGCCGCCTGCGGGACGACCCAGGACACCTCGGCGCCGAGCCTCACCATCACCTCCCAGACCAGCGCCACCAGCGCCACCTACCACCTCAAGGGCACGACCTCCGACAACGTCGGCGCCACCAAGATCACCTACGCGGTCGACGGCGGGCCCACCCAGACCGTCGCCCTGACGAGCAGCACCTTCGACGTCACCGTCACGCTGAAGGCGGGGCAGAACAGCATCGGCGTGACCGTCTACGACGCGGCCGGGAACACGAAGACCGTGACCTTCATCGTGACGTACAGTCCGCCCGCCACCACCGGCGCCCTCACCGTCACCATCACCGGAACGCCGAGCGGCGTTGCCGCGAACGTCCACGTCACCGGTCCGGGGCTCGATACCACGGTGGCCGCCACCACCACGCTCACCTCGTTGGCGCCCGGCACCTACACCGTGACGCCCAACGACGTCGCGGACGCCCCCTACACCTACGGTGGGACCCCCCAGTCGCCGACCGTCGACGTCAGCGCCGGCGCCACCTTCCAGGACACCGTCGTCTACGCCGCCGTTTCCGGGGCCGTGGACGCCAGCGTGACCGGACTCCCTACCGGCACGCAGGGTTCCGTGACGCTCACCGAGCAGGGCGGCAAGGGGTCGTCCTACTTCGTCAAGCAGTCGACGCTGCTCGCCGACGTGACCCCGGGGACCTACGACCTCCAGGTTCCCGACGTGTTCGCCGGCAACGGGGAGTGGTACAGCGGTTTCGTGCTCACGGCGAACCCTCTCGCCGTCCAGGCGGGGCCGCCCGCCGCATCGCTCTCGGTCACCTACAAGATCATCTCCGGTGACCTCGACATCACGATCTCCGGGGCGCCGAGCGCCCACGTGTTGATGACGGACCGAGGCGCCACCTACGGCTACTACGTCATCCTGACGGCGAGCCAAGTACAGAAGGGGCTGAAGGCCGCGCCCACCGGGACCATCTACGACTTCACACCGAGCACCGTGAGCGACGGCACCTACCACTACGACGCCGCCGCGGTCAGCGCCACGCTCAAGCCGGGGCTGACGGTGCCCGTGAGCGCGACCTACGGCCCGACCGACGGGGCCATCGCGATCACCTGGTCGGGATCGATCCCGGGCACGGCCAGCTACGGAGCCACCGTGACCGACGCCGGCGGGGCCAGCCAACATGTCAGCGCTTCGTCACCGACCACCACCCTGGTCCCCTATCTCGCTGCCGGTACGGCCAGCGTGACGCCGGATCCGTTCACCGTCTGCGTCAACCATCAGCAAACGCTTTACAGCGGCACGGTGAGCCCGACCTCGGCGCCCTCCATCTCCAAGGGCGCGACCTACCCGCTGACCATCCAGTACAGCGGCACCGTCCTGGCAGGCGCCCCACCCTGCTAGCCGGAGGGCGGCCCGCATGGGCCTGCCGGTCAGCGCCTCAACAGGCGCCCGAGCCGTCGGATCTCCGGCAGGCCCAACGCCGCCCCCAGCAGGACGTAGATCACGACCAGCACGGCGCTGCCTACGCCCACCTGCGCCAGCGAGCCGAGCCAGCCGCCCGGCAGCGCGGCCCCGCGCAGCACCAGCACCGTCGCCACGGCGGCGAGCAGCCCGGCCAGCCACACCCGCGCCACGTAGCGCAGGTAGGGCAGGAGCGCGAAGCGCTCGAGCCGGTAGACCAGCGCCGCCAGCACCCCGAGCTGGATCCACGAGGCGATCACGGTGCCCCACGACAGCCCGGCGATGCCGTAGGGGCGCGCCAGGAGCACGTACAGGGCGCCCTGCAGCACCAGGAACACCAGCACCACGACCACCGGCGTGACGACCTTCTGGCGAACGTAGTACACGCGCACGAGCAGGTTGAACATGCCCAACGGGAACACCGCCAGCCCCAGCGGCAGCGTGGCCGCCATCGACAGGTTCAGGCGGGCGCTGTCGAGGCCGGGGCCGTAGAGGCTCTTCCAGTTGAAGATCACCTCGACCGCCGGCTGCGCCATCACGGTCAGCGCCAGCCCCGCAGGCACCGTCAGGAAGGTGATGAAGCGCAGCCCCTGCTCGAGGGTGTCGTTGAACTCGTGGGGGTCGCGCACGGCGTTGTCGGCCAGGCGCGAGTAGTAGGCGAGCGCCGGGGAGATGCTGAACAGACCCAGCGCCAGGCTGAGGAACAGGTCGGCGTTGTAGAACGCCGTCTGCGCGCCGGCGGCGATGTCGGTCACGACGTTCGAAGCCACCACGTTGAGCACCTGGCGGCCGCCGGTGGTGAAGGCGAAGGGGAGCATCAGCAGGAGCACCCCGCCCATCGCCGGGTGCCACAGCCCGGCCAGTCGCGGCAGCAGCTTGAGGCGCACCAGCGCGGGGATCTGCACCACCAGTTGGGCCACCCCGCCCAGCACGTGCGCCAGCGTCAGCATCACCGCCTGGCCCGGGAAGATCGCCATCAGCACGATGGTCACCACGTTGAGCGCCACCGGCGCCCAGGCGGGCGCCAGGAAGCGCTCCTCGGCCTGCAGGATGCCCATCGCCAGCGCCGAGAAGCTGATCGCCGGCAGGAAGGGGAAGACGATGCGGACCAGCTGCGCCGTCAGCGCCACGTCGACGTTGGCGGGGTCGGCGATGAGCAGCCTCGCCAACAACGGGGCGGTGACGTAGGCCAGCAGCATCAGCAGGCCGTTGACCAGCGTCAGCATCCCCAGCAGCGCGCCCGACAGGCGGCGCTGCTCGGCGGGCTCCAGCCCGGCGTACACCGGGATGAAGGAGTTGGTCAGCGCCCCCTCGGCGAGCAGCTCGCGGAACAGGTTGGGGACCTTGAAGGCGGTGATGAAGGCGTCGGAGATCTCCTTGCTGAACAGGGCGTTGAGCAGGGAGTTGCGGATCAGCCCGCTGACGCGGCTCGCTAGCGTGCCGCCCATCATCACCAGCGCCCCCGACGTCGACGAGCGCCGTTCGCGCGCCGCCGGCGCGGCGCCCAGCAGGGCGTCGTGATCGGCGTCGTGCGCGGTATCGGGCACGCTGTCGGGTGCGGCGTCCGGCGCCGCACCGCGCGCTGCGTCGGGCGTCCCGTCGGGACCGTCGTCGGGGGGGCGCTCGTTCACGCCCGCCATTGTCGCACGGGGTCGCGGGGGCGGGCGCCCCGACGCGCGCTCAGCCCTCGACCCGCTCCAACTCGGCCCGAGGGAAGGTCGAGGGGTCGGGCTCGACGTCGGCGGAGGGCGCCGGCCCGGTGTCGGACCAGCCCTCGGACTCCAGCGTCTTGAGCGGCTCGACCGTCATGTCGTGGGTGCAGCGGATCTGGCAGGCGAGGCGCACCTCGCCCAGCAGGCACTTCTCCGCCAGCTTGTCGTGCTCGGCGCGGGTCATGGTGTCGGGCTCGCCCTCGAGGAAGGTCACCCGGCAGGTGGTGCAGCGCGCCTTGCCGCCGCAGCGGTGGCCGATGTTCACGCCCGCGCGCTCGATGGCCAGCACCAGGCGGGTGCCATCCTCGACGTCGTAGGTATGGTCGTTCACGGTCAACTTCGGCATGGCTCTCACCTCGGCCGTGGTCCGGCCGACCCAAGCTATCGCGCCTCGGGCGCCGTTGTCATGCCGTGCCGAACGTTGCCGCCAACCTCCGCGCCGCCTGGCGCGCGTCGCGGACGCAGTCGTTGAGGCCGATGCCGTGGTAGGCGTTGCCGGTGAGCACCAGTCCGGGGACCTCGGCCACCGCGTCCATGGCCTCCTGCACCCGCCCCGCATGCCCCAGGGCGTACTGCGGGATGCCGCGGCGCCAGGTGACCAGGTGGGCCATCCGCGGCTCGGCGGTGATGCCCATGCTGGTGGCCAGGTCGGCGCGCACGGCGGCGATGGCGTCGTCGTCGGAGAGGTCGAGGAAGCCCGGGTCGAGCATGCCCCCCGCCAGCGAGCGCACCAGCACCGATCCTTCGGGCGCCTGCGGCGGGAACAGCGTCGAGGTCCACAGCGCGCCCAGCAGCCTGAGCCCCTGCCCGGGCGGCACCAGGAAGCCGAAGCCGTCGAGGGGGTGGGGGACGTCGGCGCGGGCGAAGCCCAGCGCCACCACCCGGATCCCGGCGTAGGGGATGGCCTCCAGCGGCGCCGCCGCGGCAGGCGTGAGCTCGCGCAGAAGCTCGGCGGCGGCGAAGGCGGGGACGGCCAGGACCACCGCGTCGGCGTCGAGGGCAGCTGCGGGGCCGGCAGCGAGCGGCAGCGTGCTGTCGCCGGCGCCGGTCGCGTCCACGATCACGCGCAGGCGCCTGTCGCCGCCGCGTTCGACGCGCACCACGCCCACGCCGGTGTGGACCCGGCTCCCCAGCCGCTCGCCCAACGCCTGCGTCAGGCGGCCGGCACCGCCACTGCGGAAGCTGGTCAGGCGCCCGCCCGGGCCGGCGGGCCCGC
>JASBRS010000018.1 GCA_030149325.1 Deinococci bacterium | reverse complement strand
CGAGGACCAGTTCTACATCCACCCCGAAGAGTGCATCGACTGCGGCGCCTGCGTGCCCGCCTGCCCGGTCGACGCGATCTTCCCGGAGATCGACGTGCCGGACGAGTGGTCGTCGTTCATCGAGAAGAACGCCAAGCTCTCCGGTCTGTGAGGGCCGGAGAGCCGCTCTCCGGTCTGTGAGGGCCGGAGAGCCGCTTTCGGGTCTGTGAAGACCCGCTAGCCTCCCGCCGCCCGAGGGGGCCGCGGGCACCCACCGATACGCGCGAGCGACGCTCCGGTCGAAGGCACCGGAGCGTCGCTCCGTCGTGGCTCCCGGCGCCCCGCCGAGCCGCCCCAGGCGCCCGTCCCTCGCGTCTGCGAGAGGACATTCGCACCTGACGGCGCGTTTACGGGGACGGGATACTGGACTCGTAGTCGGGTGCAGCGCCCCTTCGCTGGCGAGGAGGCGACGATGGAGTTCAGGCGCATCCTGGTGCCGGTCGACGGCAGCCCGTGCAGCGAACGTGCCGTTCGCGAGGCCGTGGACCTGGGGACGGTCTTCGGCAGCACCCTCACCTTCCTGGCGGTCGTCGACAACCCGTTGCGGGGGCTGTACGGCTACTCCGAGGGGATCGGCTACTACGGCGACGTCTTCGAGGCGCTGGAGCGCGCGGCCACCGCGGCGCTCGAACGCGGAGCCGCCGCCGCCCGCGAGGCCGGCCTCGACGCCGAGACGCGCTTGGTGCGCGAGCAGACTCCGACGGAGGCGATCCTGCAGGCCGAAGCCGACCACGACCTCACGGTGCTGGGTACGCACGGCCGCCATGGCGTCGATCGCTTCGTGCTCGGCTCGGTGACCGAAGGCGTACTCCGGCGCTCGCACCGCCCCCACCTCGTGGTCCGCTGCGTCCAGGACGACGCCGGCCCGGAGACCTGAGCCGCCGGCAAGGAGGCCGAGTGACATGATCCGCACCGACCGGATCCGCGCTCTCCAGAGCGAGGTCGCCCCCCACCCCTCCCCCGTTCTCTCCCTCTACCTCGACGTCGACCCGTCCCGCCCCGAGAACGCCCGCAAGGCGTACGCCCTACGCGCCCGCGCCGCCATGGAGGAGCTGGGGCTCCCCAAGCACTACACGCGGCGCCTGATTCAGCGCCTCCGCCAGGACCACGGCCTGCCCGACGCACGCACGCTGGTGGTCTTCGCCGGCGACGAACCCGACACCTTCTTCGAGAGCTACGCCCTGAGGCCCTCGATCCCGTTGATCGATGCAGGCGAGGGCGTGCTGGCGCGCTGGGGCGAACCCTACGTGGCGCCGCTGCTGCTCACCGTCCACGAGCATCGGCGCTACCTGGCACTGCTGCTGGCGACCGACCGGGTACGGCTGTTCGAGCTCTACCTCGACGAGGTGGCGGAGCTCGATGCCATCATCCAGCCCCTCGATGCCCAGGGCTGGCGACCCATGCGCGAGCACTCTACCGGCATGCCCGGCGTACCCGCGCGGGGCGGAGCCGGCAAGGACCTCTTCGAGAAGCGCGTCGCCGACTGGCGCCGGCGCTTCCATCGCGACACCGCACAGCACCTGGAGCGCACCCTGGAGGCGCTCGACGGCGACACGCGCCTGCTCCTGATGGGTCTCTCCGGCGAGGTGAACGCCCTCGAGGCGACGTTGCCGCCGGCGCTGCAGGCCCGGGTGGTGGAACGGCTCCCGCTGCCGGCCAACGCCGACGCCCCGGCCAGCGAGTTCGAGCCGCTGTTCCGCGCCGCCATCGAACGCGTCGAGGCCGCCGACGAGGCCGCCCTGCTCGACCGCATCCGCGAGGAGGGGGTGTGGGGCTTCGGGCCCACGTTGGAGGCCGTCGAGGAGGGGCGCGTGTACGTGCTGGCGGTGCCGTGGCGCATGCGCGCCCGGGTCGTCCACTGCCGCAGCGGCTACCGCGTCACCGCCACCCGCGAGGAGGGCGAGCGCCTGTGCCCCGGCGAGGACCTCATCGAGGTACCCCTGGCCGACGTTCTGCCCGCCCTGATGGCCCGCCATGGACTGCGCCTGGCCGTCATGCACGGCGACAACGAGACGCGCTTGCACGAGGCGTTCGACGGTCTGGCGGGGCTCACGCGCTGGTAGCGCCGTGGCCGAGCCCGGGCGCGCCCACGATGTCGTCCAGCGCCTTCTGGAGGCCGAGGAGCGTGCCCGATCGCGGCTCGACGAGGCCGAGCGTCAGGCGCGCCAGCGCCTGCGCGACGCCGCCGCCGAGGCCGAGCGGCGTCGCAGGGAAGCCGAGGAGGCCGCCGAACGCGCCGCCGAGGAGGCGGCCCGGGCGGCGCGCGAGGAGATGACGTCCGACGCCGACGCCGTCCTCGCACGGTCCGAAGCGGCCCAGCGCGTCCTCGCCGAGCGCGCCCGCGGGCGCCTCGACGCCGCTGTCGAGCTGGTCGTGCGTTGGGTGAGCGCCGCCGACGAGGAGCCGGTGCCGTGATGGGTCCGTTCCGGCACGCGGCCAGCCAGGCGCAGGCGCGGGCGCGGCACGCCAGCCTGCTCGATGCCGGGGCGTGGCAGGCCCTGTTGGCCGAGGTCAGCCTGGAGGGCGTGGCGGAGCGCCTGGGACGGGCGCTCGACGTCGAGCTCCCGGCCTCGCCGGCCGCCCTCGAACGCTTCCTCGAGCAGCGCCTGGCTGCGGAGACGCACGCCGTGGCAGCCCTTCAGTGGGGAGCGCCGCACCGTCTGCTGAGCGCCTTCGCCCGGCGCTTCGAGCTCGCCAACCTCAAGACGCTGCTACGGGCGCGCCATCACGGCGTCGCGGTCGAACGCTGTGAGGCCATGCTGGTCCCCCTGCCGCACACGGTGCTGCCGTGGCGGGCGATCCTGGCGGCACGGTCGGTGGAGGAGGTGGCGGACCTGCTGGCGGCCACGCCCTACGCCAGGCCCCTCAGGACGGTGCTCGAGCAGCAGGGCGAGGCCACGCCCTTCCCGCTGGAGGTGGCGCTCGACCTCGCCTACCTGCAGACCCTGGTGCGGCGCGTGCTCGCGCTGGGCGGCACCGATGGCCGCCGCGCACGCGTCTTCCTGGGCGAGTGGATCGCCGTGGAGAACCTGTCGTGGGCCTTCCGCTACCGCCGTCTGGCGGGGCTGACCCCCGAGGAGACGGTGAACTACACCCTCCACCGCGCCTTCGGCGCCGGCCTGGCGGCCGTCCGCCGCGTGGCCATCGGCGCCGGCGTGGCCGAGGAGGCGGCGCGTCTGGGGTACCGGATCGACCCGGAGCTGCCGGAGGAGGCCGCCCTCGCCAGTCTCCAACGCGCCGCGCTGAGCCGCCGCTTCGCCGCAGCCGCGCGGCTGTTCGACCGCGCCGTGTTCGACCTGGGGGCCGTGCTGGCGCTGCTGACGCTGCGCCAGGTCGAGGTGACCGACCTGGTGACGCTGATCGAGGGGCTGGCGGAGGGGCTCGAGCGCGAGGCCGTGGCCGCTCGCCTGATCGGCCCCGGACACCGGCTGGAGGCCTGAGCATGTGGCTCCCCGAGCGCCTCCAGGAGGTCAGCCTCTTCGTCCTGGAGCGCGATGTGGAGGCCGTCACCGACGTGGTGCTTCGCTCCGCCAGCCTCCACCTCGAGGAGGTCGAGAGCGAGACCTGGGCACCGCAGCGCCGCTGGTCCGAGTTGGCCGGACGCGCCTCGGCCCTGGCCCGCCGCGCGCGCGACCTGCTCGACGACCTGGCCCTCGAGCCAGGCCAGGACCCGGACGAGCCGGTGCGCCCCGGTCGCGAGCTCGACGGGCTGGAGGCGGAACTGGCGTCGCTCGAGGTGCGCGTCGCCGAGCTGCGCCAGCGCCTCGAGGCGCAGCGCAACGAGCTCGATGCGCTGGAGCTGGCGCGTTCGCAACTCCAGCTCCTCAGCCCGGTACGGGTGCCCGTCGAGAGCCTCGGCGACCTCCGCCACCTCCACCTGGTGCTGGGGACGATGCCGGCGGAGAACCTCACGCGGGTGGCGGCCGCGCTCTTCAGCATCGCCTTCGTGCTGACGCCGGTCCAGGTGCGTGCCGGCCGGGCGCTGGTGGCGGCGGCCAGCACCTTCGAGGACGCCGCCGTGCTCGACCGGGCGCTGCGCAGCGCCTTCTTCGAGCCGGCTCCGCTGCCGACCGACCGCCGCGGGCTGCCGCAGCAGGCGCTGGCCGACCTCGACGGCTACGTCGACGAGGTCCGCCGCCACGGGGTCGAGCTACGCCACGAGCGCGACCGCCTCGCCGACGCGCTGCGCGACCGCCTGCTACCCCTGGAGGCACGGCTGCGCCGGGCGGCCGCCGCCGCCGACGCCATCCGCCGCTACCCCAGCCGCGGCGAGGTCTACCTGATCGCCGGCTGGGTGCCGGAGCGGCAGCTCGCCGCCTTCGCCGGCGCGGTGCGCGTGGCGGCCGAGGCGCCGGTGGTGCTGGAGCAGGTTCCCCCGGGCGCCTCCCGCCAGGGCGTGCCGACGCTGCTGAGCACGCCCCGCTGGTTGCGGCCGTTCACCGGCCTGGTCACCACCTTCGGGCTGTCCGGCTACCGCGAGCTCGACCCCACCGCACCCGCCGCCATCACCTTCGTCGTCATGGTCGGCATGATGTTCGGCGACGTCGGCCACGGCCTCATCCTGGCGGCGCTCGGCGGAGTCTGGTGGCTGCGCGCGCGCTCGCCGCTGGCGGTGGTCGTCGTCGCGGCCGGGCTCAGCGGCACCGTCTTCGGCACGCTCTACGGCACGGTGCTGGGCGCCCCGCGCTTGCCCGCCCTGTGGCTGCGACCGCTCTACAGCATCCAGGAGCTCCTGCTCGCCTCCATCGCCGCCGGCGTGGTGGTCCTGAACGTGGGGTTCGCACTGAACCTGGTCGGGCGCGCCCGGGCCCGCGACTGGCAGGGCCTGCTGATCGACAAGAGCGGCGTAGCTGGCTGGCTGCTGTACTGGACGCTGCTGGGCGGCGGGGGGCTGGTGCTGCTGGGTCGCCTGCCGGCGAGCGCGGTGCTGCTGCCGGCGGCGCTGCTGGCGGCGCTGCTGTGGTTGCGCGAGCCGCTGATGGCGAGGCTCGCGCGGCGGCGTGCGGAGCCCCTGGGCGAGTCGCTGGTCACCGGCTTCTTCGAGCTCTTCGAAGCGGTGCTCGGCTACGCCAGCAACAGCCTGTCGTTCGTTCGTCTGGGCGCCTTCGCGGTAGCCCACGAGGGGCTGTCGGCGATGGTGCTGCGCTACGGCAGCGAGCCCGGCGGCTGGTTCGTGCTGCTCGTCGGCACCGCCCTGATCGTCGGCTTCGAGGGCATGGTCGTAGGGATCCAGGCGCTTCGCCTGGAGTACTTCGAGTTCTTCGGCCGCTTCTTCCACGGGGACGGGACCCCCTTCGTTCCCATCTCGTACCAGGGAGGTCACGATGCACGCACGCGCAGCTAGCTCCTGGGGTCGCGCGTCGCTGCGGGCGGTCGCCGCCTGCGCGGCGCTTCTCGCCGGCCCACTGGCAATCGGGCAAGGGTCGGCGGCGCAGGAACCGCCGCCGACCGCCCAGGCGGCGGCCCCGACGACCGGCCAGAACCCGTTCCTGGCGGCCGCCCTCGCCACCGGCCTGGCGGCCATCGGCGCCGGCATCGCCGTCGGTATCGCCGGGGCCGCGGCCATCGGCGCCATCGCCGAGAAACCCGAGCTGCTGGGGCGCAGCCTCATCTTCGTGGGCCTCGCCGAAGGCATCGTCATCTACGGGCTGATCGTGTCCTTCATCATCCTCGGGACCGGCTGACGATGCCGGGCGAGGGCCGCGTGGTGGTCATCGGCAGCGCCGACGCCGTGCTGGGGCTCGGGTTGCTGGGGATCGACGGCGTCGAGGTCCGCGACGACGGCGAGGCCCGCCGCGCGCTGGTCGCCGCCCTGGACGACCCGAGCACGGCCCTGGTGCTGCTCGACGAGCTCGTCGGCAGCGCGCTGGCAGACGTTCTGGCTGAGGCCGCCGACGCTCCTCAGGGGGCGCTGGTGGTCGAGATCCCCGCCGGCGGCCGGGGCGTCGCGGCGGGCTCGCTGCGCGACCGCGTCGAGCGGGTGCTCGGCCTGACCTGGGAGGGGTGAGCGCTCCGTGTCCGACCTCCACGGCGATCTCGACGCGCTCGTCACCGAGGTGCATCGCCGCGTCGAACAGCGGGCGCTCGAGCGCGTCAGCATGGCGGAGCGCCGCGCCCGCGAGGTGCTCGAGCGGGCCGACGAGGAGGCCGCGCGCACCGTCGCCGAGCGCGCACGGCGCAGCGGCTCGGAGGTCGAGGTGCTGCGCGCCCGCGGCCGGGCACGGGCGCGGATGGACGCCGAGCGGGCCAGCCTGCGGGCCCGCGAGGAGCTCCTGGGGCGGGTGTGGCGCGCCGCCGAGCGGGAGTTGGCGGCGCTGGCCGCCGACCCCGAGCGCTACCTGGCGGCGCTGCGCCGGCTGGCACGGCTGGCCGCGGCCACGCTGGCGGCGACCGACGTGACGCTCGCCACCGACGAGGCCGGACGCGCGCTCCTCACGCCGGAGCGGCTCGAGGCCTGGGGCCGCGAGGACGCCGTGCGCTACGGCCTGGCCGGCGACCCGGCGACACCCCCCGGCGTGGAGGCGCGCGCCGGCCGTCTGGCCTGCGACGCCACCTTCGCGACGCGCCTGAGCGAAGCGCGGACGACGTTGCGGGAGACGGTCGCCCGGCGGCTCCTGGGCGAGGAGGGGGATGCGCCGTGAGGGAGGTCGGACGGGTGCGCTGGGTCAGCGGTCCGGTCGTGAAGGCGCGCCTGCGGGTCCCGTTGGGTCTGCTCGAGCAGGTCTGGGTGGGCGGCGAACGGCTCGCCGGCGAGGTCATCGCCAGCGAGCACGGCGAGGCGACCGTGCAGGTCTACGAGGAGACCAGCGGCCTGCGCCCGGGGGAACCGGTGTGGTCGGACGGGCGTCCGCTGGAGGTGGAGCTGGGCCCGGGCCTGCTGGGGCAGACCTTCGACGGCATCCAGCGCCCGCTCGAGCGGCTGCTGCGCGGCGGTCGCGGGATCGACCGGGGGGCGGCCGCCGACGCCCTGCCCGAGCGCGCCTGGCCCTTCGAGCCGTGCGTCGAGCCCGGCCTCGAGCTGCCGGGGGGTGCGCTGCTGGGCGCGGTACGCGAGACCGAGCTCATCGAACACCGCGTGCTGGTGCCGCCGGCCGTCGGCGGTCGCCTGACCTGGATCGCCCCCGCCGGCGAGGTCGCACGCGACGCGACCGTCGCCGTCCTAACCGCCCCCGACGGCACGGCGCACGAGGTCGGGCTGGTGCAGCGCTGGCCGGTGCGGGAACCGCGACCGGTGCGCCGCCGCCTCGACGCGACGCGCCCCATCGTCACCGGGCAGCGCGTGCTCGACACCTTCTTCCCGATCGCGGTGGGAGGCGCCGCCGCCCTGCCGGGTCCCTTCGGTGCCGGCAAGACGGTGCTGCAACACAGCCTCGCCAAGGGCTGCGACGCGCAGGTCATCGTCTACGTGGGCTGCGGCGAGCGCGGCAACGAGATGGCCCAGGTCCTGGCCGAGTTCCCGGCCCTCACCGATCCCGCCACGGGCCGCCCCCTGCTGGAGCGCACGATCCTCGTCGCCAACACCTCGAACATGCCGGTGGCGGCGCGCGAGGCCAGCATCTTCACGGGGCTGGCGATGGCCGAGTACTACCGCGACATGGGCTACCACGTGGCGCTGATGGCCGACTCCACCAGTCGCTGGGCCGAGGCCCTGCGCGAGATCGCCGGCCGTCTCGAGGAGATGCCGGCCGAGGAGGGGTACCCCGCCTACCTGCCGAGCCGGCTGGCCGCCTTCTACGAACGCGCCGGCGTGGTGGAGACCCTCTCGGGGGCCCGCGGTTCGGTCACCATCATCGGCGCGGTGAGCCCGCCGGCCGGCGACGTGACGGAGCCGGTGACGCAGCACACCCAACGCTTCACGCGCGCGCTGTGGTCGCTGAGCCGCGACCTGGCCAGCGCCCGCCACTACCCCGCCATCGGCTGGGAGGCGAGCTACAGCTTCTACGGCGACGCCGTCGCGGGATGGTGGGAGGCGGAGGGCGGCGAGGGATGGACGGAGCTGCGCCACGCCGCCGCCCAGGTGCTGGAGCAGGACGCCCGGCTCGAGCCGATTGTGCGGCTGGTGGGCTCCGAGGCGCTCCCCGACCGGCAGCGCTGGGTGCTGGAAGCGGCCCGCCTGCTCAAGGAGGGCTACCTGAGGCAGAACGCGCTCCATCCGGTCGACGCCGCCTGCCCGCCCCGCAAGCAGGTCGAGCTACTGCGGCTGTTCGTGCGCCTGTTCGAGCTCGGCCGCGACCTCGTCGCCGCCGGCGTGCCGCTGGTGCGGCTGCGCCGCGCCCTCGACACCCGTCGTTTGCTGCGGCTCAAGGAGAGCGTCCCCAACGACGATCCCTCCGCCGTCACGGCGGCGCTGGCGGAGCTCGAGCGCGATCTCGCAGCCCTCCGCGCCGGCGCACCGGCGCCGAGCGGGCGCGACGACGCGGAGGTGCCGACGTGAGGGCCCGTATCGACGTCCTCGGCGCCTCCCGCATCGAGGGGCCGCTGCTGGTCCTGGAGGGCTTCGGACGCGCCGCCTACGGCGAGCTGGTGGAGGTGCTCGGCGCCGGCGAGCCGCGCCTGGGCGAGGTGCTGGCGTCGTCCGACGAGGCCGCCGTGATCGAGTTGTGGGGGGACACCGCCGGGCTGGCGCCCGAACGCCTGCGGGTGCGCTTCCGTGGCGAGACGCTGCGCGTCCCGGTCGCCACCGAGATGCTCGGCCGCGTCTTCGACGGCCTGGGCCGTCCTCGCGACGGCCTGCCGCCGCCCGTCGCCGAGCGTCGCGTCGACGTGCACGGCTCGCCCATCAACCCGGTGGCGCGCGCCTACCCGCAGGACGCCGTGCACACCGGCATCACCGCCATCGACCTGCTCAACACCCTGGTGCGCGGCCAGAAGCTGCCCCTGCTGTCGGGGGCCGGCCTGCCCCACAACGAGCTGGCGGCCCAGATCGCGCTGCAGGCCCGGGTCGCCCAACCCGACGAGCGGTTCGCGGTAGTGTTCGTGGCGCTGGGAAGCTCGCACGACACCGCCGCCTTCTTCCGCGAACGCTTCGAGGCGTCGGGCCTGCTGTCGCGCACCGCGCTGTTCCTCAACCTCGCCGACGACGCCCCGATGGAGCGCATCGTGACGCCCCGCGTGGCGCTGTCGCTGGCCGAGCATCTGGCTTTCGACCACGACTACCACGTGCTGGTGCTGCTGACCGACATGACCAACTACGCCGAGGCGCTGCGCGAGCTGGCCGCGCGCAAGAACGAGGTGCCGGGCCGCAAGGGCTACCCGGGCTACCTCTACACCGATCTCGCCACGCTCTACGAGCGCTGCGGCCGCCTCCGTGGCGGGGCCGGCTCGCTGACCCAGATCCCCATCGTGACGATGCCCGGCGACGACATCACGCATCCCGTTCCCGATCTCACCGGCTATATCACCGAGGGGCAGGTGGTGCTGGGCCGGGCCCTCAGTCGCGGCGGCCTCTACCCGCCGGTCGACGTGCTGCTGTCACTCTCCCGCCTCATGAAGGACGGCATCGGCGAGGGCCGTACCCGCGCCGACCACGCCGCCGTGGCGGCGCAACTGTACGCCGCCTACGCGCGCGTGCAGGAGGTGCGCAACCTCGCCACCGTGGTGGGCGAGGCGGCGTTGACGCCCACCGATCGCACCTACCTGGCCTTCGGACGGACGTTCGAGGAACGCGTGCTGCAACAGGACGGCGACGAGATCCGGTCGATCGACGCCAGCCTCGACCTGGGCTGGCAGGCGCTCTCCGAGCTGCCGGCGGAGGAGCTCACGCGTGTCGGCGAGGAGGAGCTGAGGGCGCACTACCGCGGGCGCCTGCACGGGCGTGTCGGTGCCGCCGAGGTGCCGGGCGAGGAGGACGATGGCGAGCGCCGTTGACGCCGCCTCCGGGTCGGCCCCGCCCACCCGCGCGCGGCTGCTGGAACTGCGGCGCCGGCTGGCCGAGGCCCGTGCGGGCCACGCCATGCTCGAGCGCAAGCGCGAGGTGCTGCAGCGCGAGGTGTGGGGGCTGCTGCGCGAGCTCGGCCACCTCGAGGGCGACGTGCGCGAGCGCTTCGAGGGGGCGTACGCGGCGCTGCGGGAGGCGCGGTTGAGCATGGGCAGCCAGGGGGTCGCCTGGGCGGCGCTGGCACCGGCGGCGCGCACCGACTGCCGGCTCGAGGCGCGGTCGGTGATGGGCGTCGCGCTCCCGTTGGTGCGGCTGCGGCTCGAGCCGCTGCCCCTCCCCTACAGCGCCTTCGGTACCGACGTCACCATGGACCTCGCCCGACAGCGCTGGCTGGAGGTCGGAGCGGTGCTGGGGACGTGGTCGGAGACCTACGGCTCGGTGTGGCGCGCGAGCGCCGAGCTGGCGCGCACCCAGCGTCGCGTCAACGCCCTCGAGAACCTGATCGTCCCCCGCTACGAGGCCGCCATCGCCGTCATCGAGGCGGCGCTCGAGGAGCAGGACCGTGAGACGTTCCTGCGCGGCAAGCGCGTCAAGCGGCGCCAACGAGGGAAGGAGGAGGACGGTGTCCCCTAGCGTGTTCCGCAGCATCCTGGTGCCGACCGACGGCTCGCTCGGCTCGATCCGTGCCGGACAGCTGGCCGTCCGCATGCTGTCGGGAGGCGATGGCCGCCTGACCCTGTTGTTCGTGGTCGACCGCGCCGTGCTCGCCGAGTTGCGACGCTTCGCGGAGCGTACCGAAGCCGAGGTCGAGAGCGAGCTCCGTGACCACGGCCGGCGCTATCTCGAGCTGCTGGAGCACGAGGCACGCGAGGTCGGCGTGGACGTCGACAGCCAGGTGCGGGAGGGCGATCCCTTCGAGGAGATCGTGGCCCTGGCCCGCGAGGTCGGGGCCGAGCTGATCGTGATGGGCCACGTCGGCCAGCGCGGCACGCGGCGCGTGCTGCTCGGCTCGGTGACGCAACGCGTTCTGGACTTCGCCCACTGCCCGGTGCTGGTCGTCAAACACGAGGAGCCGGAGCGCGTAAGCTGAGGTCCGAGCCCATGGCCCAGACCCCCTCCCCCTTCGACAGCGACGCGGCCCTCGCCGGCCTGGTGGACGACTTCGAGCATGGCATCGCCCCGGAAGGTGGGTTCTCCCATCGCGCCCACCTCGCCGTGGCGCTCGCCTACCTCGATCGCTACGGCGAGGAGGGCGCCATCGAGCACATGCGCACGGGGTTGCTGCGCTTCCTGGAGCTGGCCCTCGGCGATCCGACCGCGGCACGCGTGAAGTACCGCGAGACCATGACGGTGTTCTGGGTCCGGCTCCTGGCGGCAGGACTGGCGGGCACCGACCCGGCTCTTCCGCTGCACCGCCGCATCGCGCCGCTCCTCGAACGCTACGGGCACGCCTCGGTCATCCGCAGCTACTACTCGCAGGAGCGCCTCGAGAGCGACGAGGCGCGCACGCGCTACCTCGAGCCCGACCTGCGCCCGCTCCCGACCACGTGAGGGACGCCGACGGACGCGTGACGTCCGGGCATCGAGGGTTCGGCGGCGTGGCTATGATGGAGGCCGTTCCGCAGCTCCTCGAAGGGCTCTTCCTAGGACGCGAGGGATGCCATGCACGACCGCAGCATCGCGGTGTTCGGTAGCCTCAACGTCGACCTGGTCACGCGCCTCGAGCACTTCCCGCACCCCGGCGAGACGGTGGCTGCGCGCTCGTTCGCGATGTACCCGGGCGGCAAGGGCGCCAACCAGGCGGTCGCGTGCGGCCGCTTGGGTAGCGCGGTGTCGATGTACGGCGCCCTGGGCACCGACGTCCTGGCCGAGCGCTTGCGCGCTTCGCTTGGCGGCGCCGGCGTCGATGCGAGCGCCGTGGCGGCGATCGACGGCGTCGCCACCGGTACCGCGAACATCTGGGTCGACGACGCCGCCGAGAACATGATCGCCATCGCCGCCGGCGCCAACGGCCGGGTCGACGCCGACTACGTCGACCGCCACGCCGAGGCCCTGGGCCGGGCGAGCTACCTGCTGCTGCAGCTCGAAGTGCCGTTGGCAACGCTGGCGCACCTCCTCCGGCGGCTCCCCGACAGCGGCGGCCCGCGCGTGGTGCTCGACCCCGCGCCCGCCCGGTCGCTCGAGGCTCTCCCCCTCGAGCGCGTGTGGATGATCACCCCCAACGAACACGAGCTGGCGACGCTGACCGGCCTCCCGACCGAAGGGGTCGATCACATCCGACGAGCCGCGAGCGTACTGCGGGAGCGTACGCGGATCCGACGCGTGCTCACCAAGGCGGGCGCCCGAGGCGCCTACCTCCTCGATGACGACGGCTTCGAGGAGCTGCCCGGGTTCGCGGTCGAGGCCGTCGATACCACGGCGGCCGGCGACGCCTTCAACGGCGCCCTCGCCAGCGCGCTCGCGGAGCCGTCCGAGGGCACGGACACTCTCGCGGCCGCGGTGCGCTTCGCGCACGCCGCGGCCGCGATCACGGTGACGCGACCGGGCGCGCAACCGTCGATGGCGAGCCGGAGCGAGGTCGAACGCTTCCTAGCCGGACAACAGGGCAGGCCGGACGGTCGCCCGGGGGGTCAGCATGAAGAGACGCGGCATCCTGAACGCCCACCTGAGTGAGGTGGTGGCCACGCTCGGTCACACCGACCAGCTCGTCATCGCCGACTGCGGCCTGCCCGTGCCACCCGACGTGCCGGTCGTGGACCTGGCCCTGGTGCACGGGGTCCCGACGTTCGCCCAGGTGGTCGCGGCGCTGGCCGACGAGCTCGTCGTCCAGCGCTTGACGGTCGCGGAGGAGGCCGTCCATCACAACACCGACGCCTTGGAGGTGCTGCGCTCGGCCTTCCCGGAGGTTCCCCTCGACCGGGTGCCCCACGAGCAACTCAAGCACGAGCTGCCGATGGTACGGGCCGTCGTGCGGACCGGGGAGGCCTCGCCGTACGCCAACGTCATCCTGGAGTGCGGCGTGCCGTTCTGAGCCGCCGGCTCCGTGAGGCACGGCACCCTCCAGCCCAGATCGGCGCTCCCTAGGAGGTCGCGGGATGTCCAACCAAGGTCCGCTCCTCGAGCTCGACGGCATCGTCAAGCGCTTCGGCGGTGTGCTCGCGCTCGACGGCGTGTCGCTGACGCTGGAGCGCGGAACGGTCCTGGGCCTGATCGGCGACAACGGCGCGGGCAAGTCGACGCTCATCAAGGTCGTGTCCGGCGCCTACCAGCCGGACGGCGGCCGGATCCGCTTCGACGGCCAGCAGGTCCGGATCGTCAACCCGCGCTACGCCAAGACCATCGGGATCGAGACCGTCTACCAGGACCTGGCGCTGGTCGACACCCTCGACGCCGCCGGCAACATCTTCTTGGGACGCGAGATCGTCCGCTACGGCGCCGGTCCGGTGAAGGTGCTGAACAAGCACGCGATGCAGCGCTCGGCCCGTGAGCTGCTGGGCCGCCTGGGCCTCGAGCTGCCCTCCAGCGGGACCGAGGTCGGCATGCTCTCGGGCGGCCAGCGTCAGAGCGTGGCGATCAGTCGGGCGCTCTACACGCGGCCCCAACTGGTGATCCTCGACGAACCGACGTCGGCCCTGGCCGTAACGGAGGCCCGCAAGGTGCTGGAGATGCCCCGCACGCTGGTGGCGCAGGGGGTCGCCGTGATCCTCATCAGCCACACCCTGCAGGACGTGCTGGACGTGACCGACCGGATCGTGGTCCTACGCAAGGGCCGGAAGGTGGCCGACCTCGACACCGGAGCCACCGACCTCGAGGAGCTGGTGACGTACATCGTGGGCAGCGAGCGCACGCGGGGGGCCGGCTATGCCTGAGTCGGACGCTCCGGCCCTCGAACGTCGCCGCGACTGGCGCGAGCTGGCCCTCGGCTACGGCATCTACCTGGTGTTGGCCCTGTTCGTGCTCGTCATGGCGCTGTTGAGTCCGAACTTCCTGCGCCCCGGCAACCTCCTGAACATCGCGGTCCAGGCCTCGACGGTGGCCGTCATCGCGGTAGGCGCCACCATGGTCATCCTGCTGGCCGAGATCGATCTCTCGGTGGGCTCGGTCGCTGCGCTCAGCGGGGCCGTCACCGCCGGCGTGCTGAAGTTCGCGGTGGGGGGCGCCGCCGGCGGCGTGGTCGGGCTGCTCGTCGCCATCGCAGCGGGCCTGGCCGTCGGCACCGTGCTGGGAGCGATCAACGGCGTCCTCACGGTGCGGGGGGGCATCCCCTCGTTCATCGTCACCCTCGGCATGCTGTCGATCGCCCGTGGCCTCACGCTGCTGTACACCGGCGGCCGCCCCATCTTCGCGCTGGGGCCGGACTTCTCGGTCCTGGCCTACGGGAGGCTCGCCACCGTCCCCGTGCCCATCGTGATCCTGGTGACCCTCTACGTCCTGGCCGCGCTGTTCTTGCACACCACCCAACTGGGTCGCTACATCTACGCGGCCGGGACCAACCGGCGGGCGGTCGCCCTGGCCGGCATCAACGTCGACCGCCTCAAGCTCGGCGTCTTCGCGCTGGCCGGGGCCCTGGCCGGGCTGGGCGGTGTGCTCCTGACCTCACGGCTGGACTCGGCGCAACCCACCGCGGCCGCCGGCTGGGAGCTCGACGTCATCGCCGCCGTGGTCCTCGGCGGCACCAGCCTGTACGGCGGCCGCGGCTCGGTCGTCAAGACCCTGGTCGGCGCCATCATCCTGCAGCTCATCTCCAACGGCCTGAACCTGCTCAACGTCCAGGCCTACTGGCAACAGATCACCAAGGGCGGCGTGATCTTGCTGGCGCTCCTGCTGGAACGCTCGCTGCGCCGCGCGAGAGGGGGTGAGAGCCTGTAGACCCGCCGTCTGGACGTGTCCCCGGCGACCCTCGCCCGGGGCCCTCGGAGAGGAGGGGTCCGAACGGGACCGCGAAAGGAAGGGCTGGGATGGTACTCGAACGCACTCGCAGGTGGCGGTTCGCATCGCGCGGACGCGCCTGGCGCTGGCCGCTCGCGCTGGTAGCGGCGTTGGTCCTGGGCGGGGCCGTGGCACAGTCCGGCTTCACGGTGGGGCTGTCGCTCTCGACCCTCAACAACCCGTTCTTCGTGGACGTGAGGGACGGGGCGCAGCAGGAAGCCCAACTGCTCGGGATCAAGCTGGTCGTCACCGACGCCCAGAACGACCTCAACAAGCAGATCTCCGACATCGAAGACCTCATCCAGCAGGGCGTCAACGTCCTGCTCGTCAACGCCACCGACAGCGCCGGCGTCGTGCCTGCCGTCAAGCAGGCCAACGCCGCCGGCATCCCTGTCTTCGCCATCGATCGCGCCATCGACACCAGCTCCGGCGCCAACGTGGTCGCGCAGATCGCGTCGGACAACGTCTTCGGAGGCAAGCTTCAGGCGCGCAGGCTGGCGCAGGTGCTGGGTGGCAGCGGCAACGTGGTCGAACTCGAGGGGATCCCTGGCGCGTCCGCCGCGATCGACCGCAAGTCCGGCTTCGAGAGCGAGCTGAAGACGGTGGCGCCGGGCATCACCATCCTCGCCGACCAGCCCGCCGGGTTCGATCAGGCTCAGGGCCTCGACGTCATGCAGAACATCCTGCAGGCCCAGCAGGGCAAGATCGACGCGGTGGTGGCCGCCAACGACTCGATGGCGGTCGGCGCCTTGCAGGCGATCCAGCAGGCGGGCGCGACGCGCCCCAACGGCCAGCCCATCGTGGTGATCGGCTTCGACGCCATCGACCAGGCTCTGGCCCAGATCCGGGCCGGGACCATGGACGCGACCGTGGCCCAACAGCCCAAGCTCATGGGCAGGCTCGGGGTCGACGCCGCCTACATGCTGTCGCTCGACAGCCTGATCTTCTCCACCCTCGGCAACGGCCAGTTCATGCCGGTCGAGGTGCAGCTGTTGACGAAGGACAACCTGCCTTGACCTAGCCCGTCGGGGCGCGTCGGTCGCGCCCCGTGGCAGGCGGCGCCGCCCGAGGCTCGTCCCCGGGCGGCGCCGGCCATGGGACGGGTCCTCGCCTCGGCCGCCGCGTCGACCCGCTTCCATCCGGAATGGTGTTCAGGTTGGCTTCAGGCATCCGGCGCATGCTTACCCCGGTGATAGCCATGAAGAGAACCCTGATCGCACTGTTCGCCGTGATGTCCCTCGCCGCCGTCGCCCTCGCCAGCTCGCTGCCCCAGAGCGGAACCGTCGTCGTGACCAACGACAGCGGCGCCCAGGTCGGCACCGGCACCATCGCCCAGGGCCAGCTGACCCTGACGCTCGATGCCGGCACCAGCGGCCTGGTCACGCTCACCGTCACCGCCTCGAACGGGGAGACGGAGACCTTCCAGGCCATGGTCGATGCCAGCAGTCAGGTCACCGTCGTCCACGACGGCAGCTTCGAGAAGCTCGACGACTTCGCCAAGGGTTCGGGCATCGACAAGGTCGAGGTCAAGGAGTCGACCGAGGCCTCGTCGAGTAAGGACGCCACCTGCCCCGAGTCCGAGTCCTCGTCGGCCGGCTCGACCGGTTCGACGGGACCGGCCACCACCGCCACCAGCGGCGGCACCGGCACCACGGCGAGCTGCTCGGACAGCAGCTCCAACGAGAAGGAGAGCGAATCCGAGAGCTCGAGCTCCTCGAGCGCCAACACCAGCGGCCACGAGTCCGAGTCGAGCAGCGACGACAGCATCAAGGTCGGCACCAGCGTCGGCGGCACCACCGGCTCGACCTCGACCGACACCAGCGTCGACGTCAAGGCATCCACGGACGACTGATCCCCATCCTCGACGGGCCGCTCGCGGAGCGGCCCCCGGGAGCCCGCACCTCCCGGAACGTACGAGCCGCGCCCTCCGAGGCGCGGCTCGTACCTCTCTAGGGTGCTCCGACGGGTCCGCCGCCGCCTCGGCGCGGGCCCTCGCTCTAGCTCAGCGGACTGCGGGCGCGGGCGCCTTGGTGGCCCCGGGCTCCCAGCCCTTGGGGTAGAGCCTCGTCGCGGCCACGCGCTCCACGCCGTCGTCGAGCGCTTCCAGGGCGGGCCAGCCGCGCCGCTCGGCGATCCAGCCCAGCAGCCGGTCCGCGAGCCACGGGTTGCGTGCCAGCGCCGGACCGTGCAGGTAGGTCCCGACGGCGTGGCCGACTACCACCCCCTCGCCCTCGGCCCCCTGGTAGGCGTTGCCGTGACCCAGCGCGACGGTGCCGAGCGGCTCGCCGCCGTGGAGGCGGGTGAAGCCGCCGTGGTTCTCGAAGCCGACCAGCGGCTCGGCCGCCCACGGGCCCTCCACGAGCAGCCGCCCCACCAGCCGGGGCTCACCGCGCACGGTCGTCACCGGCAGCAGGCCCAGGCCCTCCAGGGTGCCGTCGGCGACCTCGAAGGTCTCCCCCAGCAACTGGTACCCGCCGCACACCATCAGGGCTGCGACGCCGTCGTCCAACAGAGCAGCGAGGTCGGCGCGGTGGCGCCGCAGGTCCTCGAGCACGAGCCCCTGCGCCAGGTCCTCGCCGCCGCCCATGAGCACGGCATCGACGTCCCGCGGGAGGGCATCGCCGACGTCGACCCGTAGCACCTCCGCGTCGCGGCCGCGCCACTTCAACCGGCGCGCCAGCACGACGGGGTTGCCACCGTCGCCGTAGGTCCCCATCTGGTCGGGGTAGAGCCAGGCGATCCGGACGGGGCGCGCGGAGCGCGCGACGGAGGCGCGCCGCTCCCCCGGAGCCGACCCGCCAACGCCGTCGGCCGGCAGCTCCGTGGGAGCGGCCACGCCCTCCGCGAGCGGGCGCCCCAAGAGCTGGTGTGCGTTCTTGAGGTTCGTGTAGGTCGAGAGGACGAGCACGTGGCCGCCCTCCGGCACCCCGCGCACGGCGGCCGTCAGCGCCTCGTGCGGGGTGGCGTGGGCGCGGGCGCAAGGCCGCGGTTCGAGGTAGCGCAGGCGCGTGAGCATCTCCAGGGCACGCGTGCCGCTCACCTCCACCTCGCCCATCTCGTCGCGGTAACGGGCGTCCCACAGCCACGACACGTCGACGCCGTCGGCGGCGCCGTCGTTGATGAGGAACACGGTGGCGTCGGCCGCCGCTTGGGCCAGGTTCCAGCTCATGCTGGCAGGGTTCTTGACCAGCGCCAGGCTCACGCGCCGGCCCTCGATCAGGCGCGACTCGCCGCGCCCGCCCACCGAACCGGGCCAGCTCTCGAGCCGCGGCGTCTCCCCCAGCATCCTCGCCGCCGCCAGCGCCGCGGTGGCGCTGTACGGGTGGAGGTAGGGCGGCAGCGGCGGGTAGCGGACCCCGGCGAGCTCGAGCCCGGCCTCGTCGAGGACGGCCCGGTAGGGGGTGTCGGGGTTGGTGAGGCCGCAGGCGTCGCAGTGGAAGCGCCCCAGGTGGGCGTAGTAGCGCTCGGCGTACGCCAGCTCGCCGCCGCAGCGTGGGCACGACGGGGTGTCGCTGGGGACCTCCATGGCCGGGAGCGCGGCCCGGAACGCCTGGCTCCGGCCCTCGATCGCCAGGCTCGCCACCAGCGGATCGTCCCCGTTGAGCAGCAACTGCGCCTCCGGCAGCGCGTCGATCGCGCGCTGCAGGTGGCGGCGCGTGGTCTGCACCTCGCCGAAGCGATCGAGCTGGTCGCGGAACAGGCCGGTGACGAGGACCAGGTGGGGGTCGAGCGCCGGCGCCAGCTTGGGGAAGGCGGCCTCGTCGACCTCCATCACCAGCGCGTCACCGGGTCCGTCCAGGAGCGCCGCAGCGATGCCCTGCTGGAGGTTGGCTCCCTCCTCGTTGGCGACGACGCGCCGCCCGCCGGCCTCGAGCAGGTGCCTGAGCAGGGTCATGGTGGAGGTCTTGCCGTTGGTCCCCGTGATCACCACGCGCAGCGGGTAGCGGCGGGCCGTCCGGCGTACGAAGTCGGGGTCGAGGCGCACCGCCACCCAGCCCGGCAGCGTGGTCCCACCGCCCGGCCGCACGGTCCGCAGCAGGCTGCGGGTCGCCCGCGCCACCCAAGGTGCCAAGGCCTGCAGTCCGGTCACCCGATGTCCCCTCCCGCGACGCCGCCGCGTCGCCCGGCCGGACCCGCGGTCCTCGACCGCCGTCCGCCGCAGGGAGCGCTCGGCGCGCGCCCCATGCTACGTCGCCGTGCGCGCGCCCGCGGCCGCCGAGCGACACCGTACCCCACGGACGTCGGCGCGTCGAGCCGGCGTCTTCCGGACCGGCGCCTCAGTGGAACAGCGCCTCCATGTCGGCCGCCGAGGCGGCCGCACCCAGGTAGGGCAGGCCCCACGCCTTCTCGAGCGTCCGCAGCAGGGCGTCGTGATCGCTCCGGCTGTGGAGGACGGCGTGACGCGGCCCCTGCCGCGCGATCACCACCGTGAAGATGGGATTGTCGTCCTTCCCCAGCAGCGTGGCGAGACCCTGAGGGGCCTCGTCGAAGGTGACGACGATGGCCGAATTGCCGGTCCAGGCGCTCGAGGCCATGATGGTCCGGACCCAGGTACCGACGAAGGCGTCGCCCGCGCGGTCGAGGCCGGCGTGATCCTGGCACACCGAGGTGCCGTGCATGTCGTGGCACTGATCGGGGACGATGAAGGCGAAGGTCGGGGCGTCCCCACGCGCGAGGTCGGTGGCGAGCTGCGTGAGCGGCACCACCCGCCGCGCCCGGGCGGGATCGCGGGCGATGCTCGGGAACAGCAGGAAGGGGTCGTGCTTCTTGGCGTAGAGGCCGCCGGTCCCCGCGAAATCCCCCAGGAAGCCGGGGGACGGCAGGCCCTGCATGTAGGCCTTCCAGGTCAGGCCGGCGGCCTCGAGCTGGTCGGCCAGGTTGGGCCGGTCGAAGGTCTGCGAGGGGTCGTCGGAGTGACTGCCCCAGCTCCCACCCGAGATCAGGTCGACGTAGTTGGGCAGGCTGGGGTGAGCGGTGCCGTGATCGTCGGCCGCGAGGCCGTACGTCCGGGCCAGGGCGTTGAGGTTGGGCATGTCGGCGTTCTTCGCCACCTGGGCGTAGCTGCGGTTCTCGAGGACGATCAGGAAGAGGTGGTCGAAGGGCCGCAGCGGGGCCGGCTGCGCCGCGACCGCGGTCCACGCGGTGATGGCAGCCAACGCTGCCAGGATCCTCATGCTGTGGGTCACGGCGCTCCCTCCGTCGTTGGTCCCGTCCGAAGCCGACGCCGTCCCTTGGCGGCACGGCGCGCGCTCGCAGGGAGGCTACCTCGCTTCGGTGGGCGGCGCGTGAGGGTCGCCTCGCGGCCGCCGTGCGCGGGGGTCCGCGCGAGCGCGCGCCCGCGACAGCGTCGCCCCGCCCGTGGTTTGATCGGTCAGGAACGTGCCGCGCCCCCCTGCGGGGCGGGAGGGGACCGAGATGCGCTACGCCACCGTATCGACGGACCGAGGGCCCGAGCCCGTGGTCATCCTCGACGACCGTCTGCTCTCCCTGGAGCGCCTCGGCCGCGACACCGGACGGCGGCTCCCGGGGAGCCTGCTGTCGCTGGTCGTGGACGGGGACGACGAGGTCCGGGCGGCGCTCGCCACCTGGCGGCCCGGGAACGACCCCGCCGGGCTGCCGCCCGCCGACGGCGCGGCCTACACCGTGCCCTTCCGTCCCCCCGGCAAGATCTGGGGCATCGGCCTCAACTACCGCGACCACGCGCACGACCTCGACGAGGAGGTGCCGCCTGCCCCCGCCAGCTTCATGAAGCCCGCCTCGAGCGTCATCGGTCCCGGCGACGTCATCCCCTTGCCGCCGGTGTCGCAGCGCGTGACGGCCGAGGCGGAGCTGGCCGTGGTGTTCGGCCGGCGGGCCCGCGAAGCCTCCGAGCATCCACTCGACGCGGTGTTCGGGTACACCACGGTGCTCGACATGACGGCCGAGGACATCCTGCGCGTCAACCCGCGCTTCCTCACGCGGGCCAAGAGCTTCGATGGCTTCTTCAGCTTCGGGCCGGTGGTGGTGACCGCCGACGAGATCGACGACCTGAACTCGCTCACGGTCCGCCTCGAGCACAACGGCCGACCGGGCCCCGCCGATCGGGTCGCCAACATGACCTACGGCCCCGCCGAGCTCATCGCCTTCCACGCGCGCGGCATGACCTGGGAGCCCGGCGACCTGCTGTCGACGGGAACCCCGGGCGCGGTACCCATCCGCCCCGGCGACGAGGTGGTGTGCCGCATCGACGGCATCGGCGAGCTGCGCAACCGCGTGGCCTAGCCGGCCCCGCGCCTCAGGCCTCGAGCAGACCCGCGGCGAACAGCACCAGCCCCGGCACGAACCACGCCCACCGGAAGTGGGGCGGGTAGGAGACCAGGAAGGCGACCAGCAGCAGCGCCCCGCCCAGCGCAGCGACGGCCACCGCCCAGGCGCGCACCCGGCTTCGGGGCGAGACCCGGAGCTGGCGCCAGCCGCCGACCACCAGAGCGGCCGCGACCGCCATGGGGGCCACCACCGGCCCCCACCACGGCGTCGGGATGAGGAACAGCAGGTCCCAGTCGAGCAGGCCCGCAGGCCAGCCGGTGGCGAGCGCGAGGAAGGCGTAGTAGCCCAGGTCCCACAGGCCGAACACGAAGGCCACCGCGCCGAACCGCGTGCGCACGGAGCGGCCCGCCAGCCACCCCACCGAGGCGATCATCACCAGCGTCGCCGTCTCGCGTGCCAGCTCCAGGCTGCGGACGGCCTCCCACGCAGCCCCGCTCGGCGCCGTCACCACGCTGCCCACGCCGACCCCGGTCAGCCGCCTGAGGTAGATCACCACCACGGCTTCGAGCAGCCCCATGGCGACGGCGTAGAAGGCCAGTGCCGCGACGTTGGGCGCGGCCCGCCTCATGCGGCCGCCTTCGCAGGCGTGCGCCTCGGGGCGTTCCTCGGAGCCTCGCTGGTCGCCATGCCGGTCCTCCGTTCGCACCGGGTACGGCGACCACGTCGATCCCACGCCCCCGGAGCCGGCGGCCGCGGTCGATGCGACGCCGGACTGGAGCAACTATAGGCGACGCCGGATGAGCCTTCGTCCAGCGCCCGTCACGTCGGCTCGCCCCCCGGGGCGGGCCAGTCCGTGAGCGGTCGGTCCGCCAGCTCGCGGTAGTCGTCCTCGGGGGTCGCCGAGGTGAAGAAGCAGTGGAGCCTCAGGACCTCGGGTCCGGGGTTGACGGTGGCGTGCGGGGTGCCTCGCTCCACCAGCCAGGCGTCGCCTGCGGTGACCGCCGTCCACTGCCCGTCCACCCACAGGGCTCCGTGCCCGGTGGCGACCACGATGACCTCCTCCATCGCCTCGTGCACGTGCGGGACGCGCGGGGACGCAGGATCCTGAGGCTCGAGGTCGACGGTGCGGAACGAACAGCTCGTCGCGTTCCCCAGGCGCGCGGAGAACACCTCGCGCACCGACCGGTTGGGCAGCCGGAAGGCGGCGAGGTCGTCGATGCGGCGGATCGTCGCGCTCACGGCACGTCCGGGAGCTCCGCCATGGCCGCGCTGGCCGCTTCGACGTCGGCCGCGATGCGCTCGGCGACGCCGGCGATGACACGCTCGGCCTTGTCGAGGGTGGCGGGCTGCGGATCGCCGTACCAACCGGTCGCCGCGATCTGACGGACGTCGTCGAGGACGGGGCGCACGTTGCGGTTGCGGCGCACGGCGTCGATCTTGCGTCCTCGCCCCGGCGGCGACGGGTTGGTCGCGCGCTCCAGATGCACGAGCGAGGCGTCGTAGGCCAGGACCGGCAGCACCTCCAGCTCGCCGCCGTGGGTGAGGCCGCCGGTCTCGTCGCCGAAGAGGTCGCGCGCCACGTAGCAGGTCTCCACGCGCAGGACCTCGAGGCCGACCTCGTGATGGATGCGGCTGGCCGCCACGCCGATGGCGTCGGAGTTGCCCTCGTGCCAGTTCATGATGATGAGGCGGCGCGCGCCGTGCCGGGCCACGCTGGTCGCCAGGTCGAGCATGACCTCCACGAAGGTCTCGTGACGCAGCGTGACGGTGCCTGCGAAGCCCATGTGGAAGGGCGTGATGCCCATCGGCGCGAACGGTACCACCAGCGCGCCGAGGCGCTCCGCCACGGCACGCGCGAACACCAGGGCGGCCACCCAGTCGGTGCCACAGGGCAGGTGCGGGCCGTGCTGCTCGACGCTGCCCGTCGGGATGATGACGGTGCCGCTGCTCCGCAGCAGCGCCTCCGCCTCCGGCTGCGTGATGTCCATCAGGTCGTTCGGGTGTGCGGCCAAGGCCTCAGCCCTCCATCGCCGGAACGTCGCCGGGCTCGATCGTCCCCAGCAGCGTCAGCACATCGGTGGTGTTGTTCAGCATCCGTTCGGGGAAGACGATGGTGATGGCGTCGGTGGGGCACACCGATTCGCAGTGGCCGCAGTACCAGCACTCGTCCGGGAACGCCACCACCGGCAGCGTCTCGCGGTCGCCCTCCTCCTTGTAGATGATGTCGCCCGGGCACACCCAGTCGCACAGGGTGCAGCGGATGCAGCTGTTGGGGTCGATCTGGATGGGGTTGTGCGCGGCGAGCGCGCCGCCCTGGGAGTCCATCGGGCTTCAGCCTCCGTTCTGCTGTCGGCTGCGCGGGAACGCCGCCGACAGCGGGTCGCGCGCGGGGAGCGTGCGTACGCCCGGGCCGTCGTCGGTCCGGTCGACCAGCACGAACGAACGCCAGTGCTCGTCGTCGGTGCCCGGGAAATCCATGCGACGGTGGGCCGAGCCGGTACGGCTCTCCTTGCGCTCGAGCGCGGCCTCGGCCAGCAGCTCGGCGTTGAGTCGGATGTTGCGCGCCTCGTGCACGCGCATCAGGTCGTGATGGTGGGCCGCGCCCAGGTTCGCTTCCTCCCGGCCCAACGCGTGCAGCGTGTCGAGCGCCAGGCGCAAGCCCTTCTCGGTGCGGCGCACGCCGGCGTGGTCGGTGACCGTGGCCCGGATGCGGTCCTCGAAAGCGCGCCACGAGGGGCCGTCCGGTTGCTCCAGATGGACGGCCGCCGCCGCGGTCAGGCCGGCAAGCTCCCCGGCGGCGACGTCGGGCAGGGTCCGCGGCTCCTTGAGGTACTGCACGATGCTCTCGCCGGCGATGTGACCCAGCGTGGCGGCGCCGGCGATGCCGCCACTGACGGTGGCGCTGTCGCCGGCCGAGAACAGCCCCCGCACCGAGGACTCGGCGTTGACGTCGACGGCGATGCCGCTGCCGCGGAAGTAGAGGCCGCTGCGGCGGATGCTGAGTTCGGAGATCGACACCTCGATGGGGTCGGTCCGGAAGTCCACGCCCTTCTGGCGGTAGAACGCCGGCAGCGTGTGGCGGTCGATCTGCAGCGTCTCCTCCATGTGGTCGAGCACGTCGGCCGGGAGGTGGCGGCAGTCGAGGTAGATGGGGCCGTTGCCCTCCAGGTACTCGTTGATGACGCCGTCCGCGAGCACCGCGCGGCGCGCGTTCTCGCCCTTGGGGTCGTAGCGGAACATGAAGCGCTCGCCCTGGCGGTTGAGGAAGTAGGCGCCCAGGCTGACCAGGGCGTTGAGGCCCTGGGTCGAGAAGCCCTTGGGCGTCAGGGTGGTCTCGGTGAACTCCATGTTGGCCAGGGTGGCGCCGGCACGGTAGCCCATGGCCTGGGCGTCGCCGGTGTTGTAGGGGCAGTGCCAGCTATCGAAGGCGAGCCCCGAGGCGTTCTTCGACAGCCGGTTGACGTCGCCGGTGGAGAGCACCACCGCCCGCGCGCGCACGTAGTACCAGGTGCCGGCGCGGATGTCGAAGGCCAGCACGCCGTAGGCGCGGCCGTCCTCCACCAGCACCTGGACCCCCATGGTGCGGGCCAGCACGGTGGCCTTGCCGCGCCGGACGCGCTGTCCGATGTGGTGCTTGAAGCGGGTGCCGTCGAAGTTGATGTGGTACGCGCCCGGCAGGCCGAACGAGCGGTGCCGGTCGTAGGTGCCGGTCCGGGGGTCCTTGAAGTCGACCCCCAGCTCCTCGAGCTTGCGCAACACGCGCGGCATCTCGCGGACCACGCGGTCGGTGACCTCCATGTCGACGATGCCGTCGGTCAGCTCGGGGATGTGCTTGAGCAGGAAGTCCGGGGTGTCCCACTCGGGCCCCGTCTCCATCACCGTCAGATAGTGGTCGACGCCGCCGCCGACCGAGCCGCTGCGTTCCAGCAGCTTGCCCTTGTCGCAGATGACCACGCCCATCCCGGCCTCGAGCGCCGGGATGGCGGCCATGCACCCGGCGACGCCGCCGCCGACCACGACCACGTCGGTCTCGAGCCGGATCACCGAATCGCTCACAGCTTCCCTCCTCCAGGGCCCTGCACCGTCATCCGTCGTACCGCAGGATCTCGATGCCTGCGCCCCCCCGGTCGCTGGTGAACACCAGGCCGTCCGACTGGACGTACACGTCGTTGGTCTGTGGGTGGACGTCCCCCGACGAGGGGGGGACGTGACGCGCGACCTCCACGGGCGCGCGCGCGTCGGAGATGTCGTAGGCCCGAACGCCCGCGCTGAAATAGGTCACGAACACGAGCGTCTCGCTGGAGAACGCGCCGGGGCGGTTCTCGTGCAGGTTGTGGGGCCCGAACCGGGGCCCGTGCGTGCGCACGGGCCCCTGCGGCTCGGGGAAGGTCGATAGCTCCACGGGGCGGGTTTCGTCGCGGATGTCGAAGATCCGCACGAGCCTCGGCGTGGGGTCGGTCTCGGGCGTCGCCTTGGCCTCGTCGGTCACGACCAGCAGGTCGCGGCCGGGCAACGGCATGGCGGTGTGGGTGTGGCCGCCCCGCTCGGGCGCCCACTGGGCCGAGCCGACGACCCGCGGTCGCGATGGGTCGGCGACGTCGAGGATGCGCAGGCCGCCGTCCCACACGCCGGCGTAGGCGCGATCGCCGTGGACGATGGCGTGGTGGAGCTTGGGGCTGACGGCGTCGGACCAGGTCGGCACCTCGCCGCCCTCGTGCCACTGCCCCGGCAGCCACCAGCGGCCGGTCTCGTGGGGTCGGGTCGGGTCGGAGACGTCCACGATCAGCAGCATTCGGTCGCGGAAGCCCGGCGCCACGGCCGAGAGGTAGAGGGTGGGCTTCTGCCCGTCGATCCACATGCGGTGGACGCCACGGCCGCCGGTGTCGTGGAACGACACCTCACGCGGCCGCCCCGGGTCGCTCAGGTCGAAGATCCCGAAGCCGGTTCGCTCCGCGCGCTCCCCCTGACGCCACTCGTAGTTGACGTAGAGCAGGTCGTTGGCGACCTGCACCTTGGGCGACATGGTGTTGGCGTAGCCCGGGAGGAACCCCGTCAGGACGGGGTCGCGCGGGTCGGAGACGTCCAGCACGGCGGTACCGACGCCGGGCTGCATGTTCCCGACGTAGAGGTGGCTGCCGTGCGACATGAGCTGCATGGTGCTGCCCTTGCCGCCGAGATCGTGCCGTCCGAGGAGCTCGAAACCCATGACTCTCCTAGTCCGCCTACTGGATGGCGGCGACCGCCTTCTTCAGGATCGGGACGATCTGCTGACCGGCCGCGGCGATCTGCTCGACCTTGGGCTGCTCCTCGGCCCCCTGCATGGGAACGATGATGAGCCCCTGCTTCTGGGCGTCGGCCAGCAGGCCCGGGTCGTGCAGCGCAGCCCAGACGGCCGAGCGCATGGCGCTCACGGCGGCCTCGGGCATGCCCGGAGGCCCGAAGAAGCTGCGGTGCATGGTGATCATGTTGACGATCGCCTGCACCAGCTCCTTGCCGTTGCCTTGCGTCACCTCGACGGCGGTCGGCACGTCGGGGTAGCCCGCCTCGCGCGCGTCGCCGATCGTCAGGATCGGACGCAGGTCGCCGGCCTGGATGCCAGCCAGCGAGGAGTGCCAGGCGGTGATGTGGCCGTCGCCCTCACCCTTGATGACCGCCAAGGTGGTGTCGGCGTTGCCCTGGTAGCCGGTGACCGCCTTGAGGTCGAAGTTCAGCGCGTAGGCCAGCACCGCCATGGTGTAGAAATCCTCGTCCGTGCCTTGCGTCGGGAAGATGAACGGGCGGCCCAGGTTCTCGACGTCCTGGATGGTCTGGATCTTCGACTTGCCGCCGACCACCAGCACGCGCGCCTCGGTGGCGGCGCGACCCAGGTAGACGAACTTGGTGGCGTCGAACTCCACGCCCTGGCTCCCCGAGAGCTGGGCCAGGACCAACGCCGGGACGCTGGTGAAGGCGATGGTCATGCCGTCGGGCTTGACGTGCCACAGGTAGTTGGCACCCACCACGCCGCCGCCGCCCTGCATGTTCTGCACGCGCACGTCCTTGGCACCGAGGTGCTTGGCGATGTAGGGGGCGATCATGCGAGCGTACTGCGTCATCTGACCGCTCGGGCTGTTCGGGAGGATCAGCGTGACCGTCTTCCCGGCGTAGTAGTCCGAGCTGCTCTGGGCCGTCGCCAACCCGCCCGCGAGTGCGAGCACGGCGACGAGCCCCACGATGATCCTCATACGTGCCTTCCGTCCCACAGTGTCCTCCGTTCCCAGGTGTCGTCTGGCGTGACGTCGTCTCCTTCTGCGGCTCCGCTCCTTCCCGACCGCCCTCACAGCGGTCCCGGCAGGATCCCGTGATACATCTGGGTGTTCAGCAGCACGACGAAGAGCAGGTAGAGCACCCCGCTCACGCCGAGGGACAGCATCAGCGCGCTGGACCAGCGCATGCGGCCGACGGCGCCGCCGTAGCCCAGCACGAACAGGAAGATGCCGACGATGGGGCCCAGCAGCAGCACCAGCCCCAGCAGCACCGCCAGCAGCGTGAAGGCGATGGCCTCTCGCCGCGCCCGCGTGCCCGGCGGGTGCTCGCTGGCGGGGCGTTGTCGGGTCGCCGCTGCGGTGCTCGCGACCCCCTCACGGGCGCTGCGCCGCGTGAGCATCTCCAGCACGTCGACGTGCAGGTCGTCGGGGGAGCCGGTGTTCTGCACCACGAGTTGCGCGAGGACCAGGATCAGCGAGAAGGCGGCGACCGGGATCGGCACCAGCCTCGCGCGCGGTCCGTAGTGGAAGCTGATCACGATGACGGCGATCAGGATGGCGGCGATGGCGAGAGCCAGGACGTTCTCCTGGGCGCGCCGGCTCACGCGGCGCCCCCGTCCGGTCCCGAGCCCTCGGCTGCCGAGGCCCGCGCCCGTGCCAGACGCCGCCGCACGATGGGCAGCAGGGTGGTGAAGACGATGAACAGGAACATCGCCAGCGTGACGGGCCGCGTGAAGATGAACGTGGGTCCGTAGAGCGTCAGCGAGATGTGCAGGTCGCGCTCGATCATGGTGGCCAGCACCATGCCGATGACGAAGTCGGCGCGGGAGTAGTTGTACTTGTCCATGATGTAGCCGACGACGCCGAAGATGGCGGCCACCACCACGTCGCCGACGCGACCGTGGGTGGCGAAGGCGCCCATGAAGCACACCGCCAGCACCACCGGCACCAGGTAGCGGGCCGGCAGGGTGGCCGAGCGCGCCAGCGTCTTGGAGGTCATCAGCCCGATGACGGTGGTCAGGATGTTGGAGATCACGATGATCCACACCATGGTGAACACCAGGCTGAGGTTGCTGGTGAGCATCTGCGGCCCGGGGGTGATCCCCATGTTGATGAAGGCGGCCAGCAGGATGGCCATGCTCTCACCGCCGGGGATGCCGAAGGCCAGGGTCGGGAGCAGCCCGCCCCCCTCGGTGGCGGCCAGCGTGGCGTCGGGGCCGATGACCCCCTCGACGGCGCCGTGGCCGAAGCGCTCGGGGTGCTTCGAGGTCTGCGCCGCCTGCGCGTAGGCGGCGATGCCGCCGACGCTGGCGCCCACCCCCGGCAGCACGCCGATCCACAGGCCCAGCAGGCTCGAGCGCAGCACCAGCCACCAGTGTTCGAAGGTGTCACGCACGCCGTCCCACACGGTACTGACCTCGGTGTCGACCTGCGCCTCCACCACCGTGCCGCCCTTCACGAAGAGCTTGAGCATCTGCGACACCGCGAACAGCCCGATCATCGCGACCGGGAAGGAGATGCCGTCGAGCAGGAAGAGGCTGTGGAAGGTGTAGCGGGCGGTGCCGGTGACGGGGTCCATGCCGATGAAGGCCACCAGGATCCCCAGGCCCGCGGCGATCAGCCCCTTGATCACGGAGCCCTCGCTGAACGTCGCGATGATGGTGAGGCCCCAGAGCGCCATCATGAAGTACTCGCTGGGCCCCAGCGCGAGCATCAGCGGCCGCACGATGGGGATGGTCGCGACCAGGAAGACGGCGCCGATGACGCCGCCCAGCAGCGCCGCCATGGCCGAGGCGCCCAGCGCCCGCGCGCCCTCGCCGCGCTGCGTCATGGGGTAGCCGTCGAAGACGCTGGTGATGGTCTTGGCGGCACCGGGGACGTTGAAGAGGATGCCGGTGATGGAGCCGCCCCACACGGTGGCGGCGTGGGCGCCGAGGAGCAACGCCAGCGCCGCGGCCGGCTCGAAGCCGAAGGTGAACGGCAGGACCAGCGCCATGGCGACGATCCCACCCAGGCCGGGGAGCACGCCGATGACCAGGCCGTAGATCACCCCGACGATCATGAAGAGGATCGACTGCGGCGTGAACAGCGCCAGCAGGCCCGTCACAGCGGCGGAGATCACTCCCGTGCCTCCCTTCTAGTCGAGCAGCTCGGCGACCTCGACGATGCGGCCCTCTCGACTCGAGCGAACGGCCGCCAGCATCACCGCGACGTTGCGCGTCGCCACCCGCGCGTCCACCTCGGCCTCCGTATCGCCCCGCACCGCCCGCGCGAACTCCTCCACCTCGTCGCGCAGGTGATCGACGCGCGGGATGTCGACGGCGACGTCCGTCAACTCGAAGTCGTCGGGGTCGTCGGTGGCACGGGCGAACGCACGCTTGGTCAGGCTCGAGTGCTGGTCGGTCACGTCGGAGTTGCTCCACCAGCTGAAGTCGAGCTGGTAGAAGAGGTCGGCCGTGGTCCCGTAGACGTTGAGCGAGAAGACGCCTGGACAGGCCCAGTTCGTCCCCAGGTAGGCCATCGGACCGCGCTCGAACTCGAGCACCGTGACGTTCACCGTGTCGTTCTCGACGCGAGTATACATGGGCTTGCCGAAGGTCGCGACGCGCACCACCGGGCCGAGGAGGTACTGCAGGTTGTCGATCTGGTGGATGCCGAGCTGGGTCAGGGGCCCGCCCGGCGCCTTCTCGGGGTCGCCGCGCCAGTTGCCGGGTTCGATCTGGAGGCCGCGCTCGTTGGCGAACACCGCCTCGATGACCGAGACCTCGCCGATCTCGCCCGACGTCATCATCGCCTTGATCTTGCGCAAGCCCCCCAGGCGACGCGCCGAGTGCCCGCAGGTGAACACCACCCCGGCACGCTCGACCGCGCGCTCGATGCGGCGGGCGTCCTCGAGGGTGACGGCGATCGGCTTCTCCACGAAGGCGTGCTTGCCGGCCGCCGCCGCCTGCTCGATGACGGCGGCGTGCTGGTCGTTGGGCACGGTGACGATGACGCCGTCGAGGTCGTCACGCGCCAGCAACGCCTCGAGGCTGGCGTCCTGACCCGTGCCGTACCGTTTGGCGAAGGCCTCACGCTTCCCCGGCGAGCGACTGAAGCAACTGACCAGCTCGACCTCGTCGCTGCGGGTGTAGGCGTCGGCGAGCACGTTGGCCCAGCGCCCCAACCCCACGGCAGCGACGCGCACGGGTCGACTCATCGCGGCTCCCCGGCGTCCGGAGTGGAGCGGGAGGGCATCGTCAGGCGCTCCGGTAGAGCTTGGTGAGCACGAACTCGCGGTGCCCCAGCGCCTCGGCGCAGGTGCGCCGCCCGCGGATGGTGCTCTCGACGACGGTCATGAGCTGCTCGCCGGCTCCGACCACGTCGATCTCGCGGCGCAGCAGTCCGCTGACGTCGAGGTCGATGTGCTCGGTCATGGTGCTCGCCGTCAGGGGGTTGCCGGTGAGCTTGATGACGGGCTCGATGGGGTTGCCGACGATGTTGCCCTGCCCGGTCGGGAACAGGTGGATCACGGCGCCGGCGGCCATCATCAGGGTGATGCACTCGGCGGCCGCCGACGAGGTGTCCATGAAGTTCAGGCCCGGCTTGGTGGGCGCCACCGCCGGCTCGAGCACGTCGACCACCGGCTTGGTGCCCGTCTTCTCGATGTTGCCGAGCGCCTTCTCCTCGATGGTGCTGAGGCCGCCGCGGATGTTGCCCTGGGTGGGTTGCGAACCCATGAGGTCGGCGTCCTGCTCGTCGATCATGCGGATGTAGGCGTCGTAGGTCTCCTGGAAGCGCCGGCGCACGTCGTCGTCGATGCAGCGCTCGGCGATGAGGTGCTCGCCGCCGGTCAGCTCGGAGGTCTCGCCGAACAGCACCGTGCCGCCGGCGTCGACCACCTTGTCGACGACCTGCGCCACGGTGGGGCAGGACGCCAGGCCGGTGGTGGTATCGGACTCACCGCACTTGATGCTGAGCATGATCTCGCCCAGCTCGATCGGCTCGCGCTGGAGCTCGCCCGCCTCCTGCACGAACTTCTGGGTAGCGCGGGCGGCCACCCGGATGGTCTCGAGGTCGCCGTGGCGCTCGATGGAGAAACCCTCCACGGGGGTGCCCTGGGCGCGGATGCCCGCGACGACGCGCTCGGTCCAGTTCGGCTCGATGCCGATGACGACGGCGGCGGCCACGTTGGGGTTGGAGCCGGCCCCGATCAGCGTGCGGAAGTGGAGCTCGAGGTCCTCGCCGAACTGCAGCCGCCCGTAGGGGTGCGGGATGGCGAGCGCCTCGGGGACGAGCCGCGCCACACCCTCGGCGGCGGCGTTGGAGATGTCGTCGACGGGGATGACGACCACGTAGTTGCGGATGCCGACGCGGCCGTTGGCCCGCCTGTAACCGGTGAGTCCGGATGCCATGCTGCTCCCTCTCCTACCAGCGCGCCGAACGGATGTTGTGGGTGTGCACGTACGAGCCGGGCTCGATGTCGGCCGTCGCGATGCCGACCCGCAGCCCGTACTCGGTGACCTCGTCGCCCTCGCGCAGCGCGTGGACGGCGATCTTGTGGCTCAGCGGCACCGCGCCCCTGGCCGTGACCTGCACCTGGCCGCCGGTGTCCATGAAGATGCCGACGACGTCCTCGCCTTGGGCGATGTCCTCGGTGGCGACGCCGACGTCGTCCCCTTCGTTGTGGATCAGGAACTTGTGGATGACGACACACCTCCCCTGCGTGGGCACTCGAGGCCCACGTGCTCCGGTCGTGGGACACGCCGGTGGCTGGTCTGGGTTTGGGTCATTCTAGGTGGCGCTGTAGCAATTGTCAATTTTCTATTTTCTTTCGCGGAAGCGCGGTCCCGCCCTCCCCCGGGCCCGAGAGGCCGCGCCCCTCGCGGCTCACTCCAGCAGGTCGGCGTCCTCGTCGGGCGTGACGCCCTCGAGATCACGGCCGCACCACGGGCAGTAGCGCACGTCGACGCGCTGCTGCCGCGGGGGGCCGCCCGGCGGCACCACCGTCATCACCCAACTGCGGCTCTTGGAGCTGAAGAACACGATGCCCTCGATGGCGCCCGTCTCCGGACGGCAGCGGTGGCTCGGATCGCGGGCGGTATCGGACACGGTCTACCCCTTCACGGCCGGGCGCACGGGGCTGAGCGGCGCCTCGCCGCGGAGGCAGCGCGCCACCTCTTCCGCCGCCATGCGGCGCATGCGGACCTGGGCCTGGACCGAGTACCAGGCCATGTGGGGCGTCACCAGCACCCCCGGATGGCGCACCACCGGGTCGTCGGGGGTCGGCGGCTCGTTCTCGAGAACGTCGAGGCCGGCCCCGCCCACGTGGCCCGCGTCGAGCGCCCGGAGCAGCGCGGCCTCATCGATGAGGCCCCCACGACTGACGTTGACGACCACGGCGCCAGGTGCGAGCAGGCCGAGCTCGCGCTCGCCGAGCAGGTGGCGGGTGGACTCCGACAGCGGCAGGTGCAGGCTCACCACCTGCGCGCCCGTGATCGCCTCGTCGACCGAGGCCGCCAGGGTGACGGCGCCGCCCGTGGGATCGGCCGTGAGGAAGGGGTCGTAGCCCACCACCCGGAAGCCGAGCCCGTGCAGGAACTCGGCCGCGCGCCTTCCGATGCGGCCCAGCCCGAGCACCGCCACGGTGGAGGCTTCGGGCGCGGCGATCGGCATCACCTCGGCCACGCCCCACCCGCCCGCGCGTGCGTGCCGCGCGGCGGTCTCGATCTTCCGGGTCAGCGCCAGCACCAGCGTGACAGCGTGCAGCGCCACCTCGTCGGTGCAGTAGTCGAGCACGTTGCAGACGGTGATGCCGACGTCCGCCGCGGCCTCCAGGTCGATGCGGTCGACGCCGATGCCGTAGCGCACCAGCGCCCTCGTGCCCTGCAGCGCCTCGAGCACGCGGCGCGTGAAGCGCGGCGCGGACCCGGCGAGCACCGCCTCGGCGCCCCGGCAGCTCTCGATCAAGGCGTCCTCGTCGCCATCGCGCTCGGCCTTGACGACCTCGATCCCGAGCGGCCCGAGCACCCCTGCCTCGATGTCGAGCGGGGCGAAGCGTGCGCCGCACGCCACCACCCGCCGCTGTTCCGACGTCGCATCCACCATGCCTGACCTCCGGTCGCTCGCTTCTCCGGCGGCACCTCGGCGCGCCGATCGTTCGAGGTCGGCGCCGTTCAGCGCGGTCGTTCCGGCTCCGACTCCATATGCTCCCGCAACGCCGATCCGGCGTTGCGCACGTGCCGCTCCATGGCGGCCGCCGCCAGCTCGGCCTCCCGTCGATCGACGTGGCGGAGGATCGTCTCGTGCTCGGCCAACGACGCCCCCAGCCGACCCTCCACCTCCGCCGAGGTGGCGATGAGCAGGCGCACCTGGCCCATCAGCATCTCCGACATCCGCAGCAGCCGCGGGTTCCCCGACATCTCCCACACCGTGCGGTGGAAGGTCACGTCGAGGTCGCCGTAGCGGGCCATGTTGCGGCCCTTGGCGCAGCACGTCCGCTGCTCCTCGTGGATCTTGTGGAGCGCCTTCGCCAGCTCGACCGGTCGGCGCTCGACCGCCAGGCGCATCGCCAGGCTCTCCAGCACCTCCCGCAGGGCGTAGATATCGTGGATGTCGCCGGCGTCCAGGGTGATCACGTAGAAGCCGCGGTGCGGGCGCGACTCCACCAGGCCCTCGCGCTCGAGCGCGGCGAGCGCCTGGTTGATGGGCGTCGGCGAGAGCTGGAGCTGCTCGACCAGATCGCGCATCACCAGCTTGCTGCCGGCCGGCAGCGTGCGCGCCAGGATGCCCTCGCGCAGCGCGTCGTACGCCTGACGCGACAGCACGTCGCGTTCAGGGGCTTGTAACCTCCCCAATCTGGCGTTCCCCATGCTCATGAGTCTACCCAAAAAATTGAAAATTGACAATTGACGAGCCGCGACCTAGAATTGCGGGCATCGACAATTCGATCCGGAAGTACGTGGCTCCGCGCGACCGGCTGGGATCAGGCGGCGCCGCCACGCCGGGAGGTGGCACATCCACAGGTCCACGGTTCTCCGAAGAAGGGTACGCACCGTCCTGATCGACGGCGCCGGGCAGACATCATGACCGTTGCGACGGCCACGCGGCAAGCCAAGGCGGTAGCGTCGCACATCTCCAAGTGGTACGGAGACCTCGAGGTCCTCCACGACATCAACCTCGAGATCTACCAGCACGAGTTCCTGTGCCTGCTCGGCCCCAGCGGATGCGGCAAGACCACCCTGTTGCGCATCCTCGACGGACTCATCCAGCCCGACGAAGGCACCGTCTCCCTCGACGGCGAGGTCATCCAGGGCCCGCCGCGCCAGGCGGCGATGGTCTTCCAGCAGTTCGGGCTCTTCCCCTGGAAGACCGTCAGCCAGAACGTCGCCTTCCCCATGGTCCTGGCCCGCGTGCCGCAGGCGAGCATCGCGGAGAAGGTGCGCTGGGCGGTCGAGCTGGTCGGACTGAAGGGCTTCGAGGACGCCTTCCCCGACAACCTCTCGGGCGGGATGCGCCAGCGCGTCGGCATCGCCCGCGCCCTCGCGGTGGGTCCGGAGATGCTGCTGATGGACGAGCCGTTCGCCTCGGTCGACGCCTACACCCGGGAGCTGCTCCAGGGCGAGCTGCTGTCGATCTGGGAGCGCTTCCGTCAGACCGTGGTGTTCGTCACCCACAGCATCGACGAGGCCATCACGCTGGCCGATCGCATCGTGGTGCTGAAGGCCAAGCCCGGAGAGATCTACCACGTCTTCGACGTCCCGATCGAACGACCCCGCACGGTCGAGAGCGTGCGCAAGCATCCCGCCTACGAGCCGCTGCGGCAGACCATCTGGGACGACATGCTGGCGGGAAGCGGGAGGGCGGTCTGATGGACGTGGGTAACCGTCTGCCCGACGCCCGCAACGCGCTGCGCGAACGGGTCAAGGCGCGGCGGCGTCAGAACGAGCGCCGCAAGCGCAATCGCTACCTGTTGATCCGCGCGATCTCGTTCGTGGTGGTGCTCGGCGCATGGCAGATCTACGGCGCCAGCACGCTCGAGATCATCTTCACGCCGTTCACGACCGTCATCGCGCATCTGTTCGAGCTCCTGGTGAACGGGCCGCTCGGAGGCGCCATCCTCTACAGCCTGTCGATGTTCCTGGGGGGCCTGGTGATCGGCAGCATCGTCGGCATCATCCTGGGCGTGGCGATGGGCCGCTTCGCCGTGTTCGAGGCCGCGCTCGGCATGTACGTCTACGCCATCTACTCCACCCCGTTGGTGGCGCTGATCCCGCTCATCTCGCTGTGGTTCGGTTTCGGGGTGGAGGCCCAGCTCATCATCATCTCGATGTTCGTGCTGTTCCCCATCACCATCGCCGTCTACAACGGGGTTCGCAGCGTCGATGCCGCGCTCGTCGAGGTGGCCCGCTCGTTCCGAGCCAACGAGATGGCCATGTGGCGGCACGTCATCATCCCCAGCGTCGTGCCGTACATCGTCACCGGCCTCAGCCAGGGCGTGGCGATGGGGCTGGTGGGGATGTTCATCTCCGAGATCTACACCGCCTTGTCGGGCATGGGCCAGATCCTGGCCTTCTCGGCCAACGCCTACAAGACGGCGGACATGCTGGCCGTGCTCCTCACCGTGATGATCCTGGGGGTCACCTTCCGGACCGTCATCGAGGAGCTCCGCAAGCGCCTCGCGCCCTGGTTCAACAAGGAGTCCGGGCGTTGAGCCGTGCCTGCGCAGGCCGGATCGATCGGTGCCACCGGGACGTAGTCCGTCCAGTCCCGTGCACGAGATTAGGGAGGCAGCACATGAGCAGGTTGACCAACAGAACGTTCCGGAGAGGGCCGCTGGCAGCGGCGGCCGCGGCCATCGTCGTCGCGGCGCTGCTGGTCGGCACGGCTAGTGCTCAGGGCTCGAACGACTGGCCCACCGTCACCGACGCCACGCCTTGGGGGACCATCGGCGCCACCGTGGCCGTGTCGCCTCCGAAGGCCGTGTTCCTGGTGCCGTTCATCGCCCAGGCCGAAGGTTTCTTCGACCGCGAGCACCTGCACGTCAAGCTCGTCCCCGAGACCAGCGGCGTCCCGGCCTTCCTCAGCACCGTCGCCGGCTCGACCAAGTTCTCGTTCACCTCGGCCACCGACCCGATCATCGCCGCCTCGCACGGCCAGGCAGCGCACGTGATCTGGTCGTACGGGCTCAAGCTCGACACGGTGTGCATCGGCGGCGACGGCATCAAGACCGCCAAGGACCTGGTGGGCAAGAACGTCGGCGTCACCGACACCGGCGGCTTCGCGCAGACGCTCCTGCAGGCCTGTCTCGCCCCCGCCGGCGTGTCGCTCGACAGCGTGCACATGATCCACATGCAGCGCTCCGGCTTCGTTCCGGCCATGGTCAGCCACCGCATCTCCGCCGCCGTGTTCCACGCCGACGGCGCCTACGTGGTGCTGCAGCAGGACCCCGGCGTGACGGCGCTGGCCTACGAGTACGAGGCCATCCCCAACTGGTGGTACGGCGCGCTGGCGGCCAACGACGCCTACGTCAAGGCCAACCAGGGCGAGGTCAAGCGCTTCCTGCGCGCCCTGGTGCTCGCCAGCCGCTGGATGTACGACCCGGCCAACAAGGCCAAGGTCATCGCCGACGGCGCCAAGGCCAGCGGTGAGGACCCCGCCGCCATCGAGTACGCCTACAACCTGATGATCAAGGGCCACATCTGGCCGCTGAACGCGGGCCTGCCGACCCAGGAGTCGTACCAGTACACGGCCCAGAAGCTCAAGGACTTCGGCGAGATCGACACCATCCCGAGCTACGAGCAGACGATCGACGCCTCGTTGATCGACGACGTCCTGAAGAACGTGGGCACCGTCGACCCCTCGAAGTACTGAGTCGGCGGGGACCGTCCGCGACGGTCCCGCGCGATCCCCCCGGGCCCGCGACCTCACGGTCGTGGGCCCGGCCCGTGCCGTCCCCGGGCCCGCCGGCCCGGACGCCACCGGCCGAACTGTAGCCCCGGCCGCGTCGCCGTGGCCGGCACCCCCCTAGACTGGCGCCACCATGGCCTACCCGAGTCCGGAAGCTGCCGGCCCCACCTGCATCGCCAACATCAGCCCACGGGAGCGCCGTCGTCGGCTCGCCTTCGGGGTGGTGGCGCTGGCCGCGGGACTGGCGGTCCTCGTCGTGCTGATGGTCGCAGGCGCCGATCGCTGGTGGCGGCTGCCGCTGATCCTGCTCTACTTCCCGGCAGCCACCGGCTACTTCCAGTGGCGCGATCAGACCTGCGTGGCGCTGGCGGCGCGCAGCGAGCGGAAGCTGGGGCGCCGCACCGAGCGCATCGAGGACGCCGCCGAGCTCGCTCAGGTCCGCGCCCAGGCACGGCGCGTCCAGCTCAAGTCGATGGCCGTGGGCATCGCACTCACCGCGGTCGCGCTGCTGCTTCCCTGAATCGCGTCGGCCCTCGACCTTCCCTACCGTGAACTGCTCCACGGTTCGTGGCCCGCGGGGTGCCGGTCACGAGAGCGAGGGCGAGGAGGGGGAGAAGGGTCTTCTTCGCTGTCGTCATGGGCGTCTCCTTCGGACCTCCGGTCGGGTCCGGGGCCGAGGTCGGGCGAGGTGGGGTCGCGCGAAGGGACGACGAAGGTCCGGGACAAGCTGCCGGGCTGCCGGCGCACGTGCGCAGGCCTTCTCGGAGCGTTCACACAACCTCCCCCCGCCGTTCAACCAGGTGCGCCTAGCGTGAGGCATTCCGGCACCCACCGGGATCATCGAACGGAGGACACCATGAAACGCACCCTCGCCATCACGATCGTCGCCGCCCTCGCGCTGTCGCTGGCCTTCGCCTACGGTCCCCGCTTCCAGGCGGCCGACGCCGCGGCCCGGGCTCAGCTCGGCGCGCAGGCTCAGGCCCGCGGCGGGGCCATCTTCGCCGGGACGCTGCACGACGAGGCGGCCGCGCTCCTCGGGATCACCGCCGACGAGCTGGTCGCCCTCGGCCAGGACGGCAAGACCCTGGCCGATATCGCCAGCGAGCTGGGGCAGGACCCCACGCAGTTCCAGGCGCAGCTCGTCGAGGCCCGCAACGCCGCCATCGACCAGGCCGTCCAGAACGGTGAGCTGACCGAGGCGCAGGCCACCATGATGAAGACGCGCACGGAAGCCGTCGTCGCCGCGTTGGTGAAGGCGGCCATCGGCCCCAACGCGGGGTTCGCCTACGGCCCCGCCGCCGGCGCCATGGCGTACGGCCAGAAGGCCGGCCGCGCGGTCGGCCCCGCCGGATCGCCCGGCGGCTACGGCACCGGCATGCAGGGCTGGCAGAACGGCGATTGCACCCCGCAGTACCTCCAGAACCAGAACCAGCGCATGGGTCCCCGAGGGCGCCGCTGATCGGCTCCTGCTAGCCTCCCGCCGGTGATGGGATCCCCCTCCACGGTCAACCCCACCGGCACCGCTACCCGGAGCCCCGGACCGATCGGTCCGGGGCTCCCTCGTGGCGTGGGCGCGACCGAGGGCCGCATCTTCGTCCGGGTTGTATTGACACCCTAGTTCTACCCGGGTATTATCCGAACTCGGAAGAACGGAGTGGACCCATGCCCGATACCATCTCGAGACCCAGCACCGCCTTCGCCGGCCATCGCCTGCTGCGCCGTGGCCCCCTGGCCGAGGTCGCGCTGGCCGTCAAGGCGCGCACCGAGGACGCCCCCACCGAGACCGTCCTCGTCTTCGACGACACCACCGGCGCCGTCATCGACCTCGATCTGCGCGGCAGCGAGGCCGATATCGTCGGCCGACTGGCGGGACCGGAGCAGGCAACGACGCCCAGCGCGGAGCCCGATCGCGAGGGCTCGAGCCCTGCCCCCAAGCGGCGCGGCCCGGGCCGGCCCAAGCTCGGCGTCGTCGCCCGCGAGGTCACGCTGCTGCCGCGGCACTGGGAGTGGCTGGCCGCCCAACCGTCGGGAGCGTCGGCCGCTCTCCGGCGCCTGGTCGACGAAGCACGCCGGCGCACCGCACCGCAGCACCGACGCCGCACGGCGCAGGAGGCCGCCTACCGCTTCATGCTCGCGATCGGCGGCGACCTGCCCGACTTCGAGGAGGCCACGCGCGCGCTCTTCGCCGACGACCGTGAGGCCCTCGCCGCTCGGACGGCAGCCTGGCCCGACGACGTCCGCGACCACACCCTCCGCCTCGCCTTCCCCACCCCTACCTCATCCGACCCCGCCCCCGAAGGAGCGACCCCATGACCGACACCGAACCCGAGCGCTTCCTCGAGCCCACCCAGGAGTCGGGCCGAGCCTTCGTCCTGCGCGACCTCCAGGGCGAGGTCGTGATGCTCAACCTGCTGCGCTTCCGCGACGTCGCCGACTACGCCGCGACGCCCGAGCTCACCCCCGCCACCCCGATCAGCGGGGCCGAGGCCTTCGACCTCTACATCCGGCACACCCTGCCGCACCTCCGCGCGTCGGGGGGCGACCTGACCTTCCTCGGTCGGGGCGGGCCCTTCCTCATCGGCCCGGAGGGTGAGCGTTGGGACCTGGCGATGCTGGTCCGGCAGGCGAGCGCCGCCTCGTTCCTGGCGTTCGCCGGCCACGAGGCGTACCTCGACGGCATCGGGCATCGGACGGCGGCGATCGAGGACTCGCGGTTGTTGCCGCTCAGCGAGATGCCGTTGCCCGGCTGAACTTGGACCGGCACTCCCCGTCTGTGCCCCGCCCGCGACCGGGCGGGGTGCGGTCGTGACGGCCCGTCGCGAGGTCGTCCTTGACACCGCCAGCGGCGTGGCCGTATCGTACTGACACCTGAATCAGTCGTCAGGTCTGGCCGTCGCCACGGTGGCGCGCGGTCGCGACCTGCATCCGCGAAGGGGCGCCGTGTCGGAACTACCCCGGCCCACCACCGCGCGCGGTGAGGCCACGCGACAGAAGCTTCTCCAGGCCGCCGAGGCCGAGATCGGGGAGAAGGGGTACAGCCGTGCCTCGGTCTCCAGCATCACCAAGCGAGCGGGCGTCGGCCAGGGCACCTTCTACCTCTACTTCCCCGGCAAGGAGGACGCGCTGCGCGAGCTGGTGCGCCACATGGGACGCGAGCTGCGGCACGCGCTCAGCCGCGCCACCGTGGGCGCCACCAGCCGCACCGAGATCGAGCGCCGCGGCTTCGAGGCGTTCCTGACCTTCAGCCTCGGCCACAAGAACCTCTACCGCGTGGTCATGGAGTCGCAGTTCGTCGACGAGAGCATCTACCGCGAGTACTACCAGACCCTGGCCGACGCCTACGCCGTCGGTCTGCGCAAGGCCCAGGCGAGCGGCGAGTTCCGCGAGGGCGACCCCGAGACGCAGGCCTGGGCGCTGATGGGCGTCGCCCACTTCCTGGGGCTGCGCTACACCATCTGGGACCATCGCGTCCCCCCCGAACACGTCATGCGGACCGCCTTCGACATGATCCTCCACGGCCTGGAGGCGCCCGGCTGATGCGCGGCCCCGTCGCCGTGACCGGGCTGGCCGCCTACGTGCCCGCCGGACGCCTGGACGCCGCCGAGATCGCGGCCGCCAGCGGGCTCCCCGAGTGGGTGGTGCGCGACAAGCTCGGCATCCAGGCCAAGGTGCTGCCGGCCCCCGACGAGCAGCCCGAGGCGATGGGCGCCCTCGCGGCCCTGGAGGCGCTGGCTCGCGCCGACGTCGACGCCGAAGACGTCGACGTGGTCATCTCCATCACCGAGGAGTACAAGGAGTACCCGGTGTGGACCGCGGGCATCAAGCTCGCCTACGACATCGGGGCCGACCGCGCCTACGCCTACGACATCGGGCAGAAGTGCGGCACCAGCGTGCTGGGCCTCAAGCAGGCCAAGGACCTGCTGCTCGCCGACCCCGAGGTGAACACCGTGCTGGTGGCGGGCGG
>JASBRS010000016.1 GCA_030149325.1 Deinococci bacterium | reverse complement strand
CTGAATCTCCACCGACGGATCCGCCGCCGCAGCCGCAAACGTAATCGCCGCCGTCAACGTCGTCTTCCCATGATCCACATGCCCAATCGTCCCAACATTCACATGCGGCTTCGTACGCTCAAACACACCCTTAGCCATGATGGTTCTCCTTCAGCTCCTCGCTAGGTCGGTGGGCCCTCAGCCCTTGACGAGTTCCTCTTGGATGTTGCGCGGCACCTTATCGTAGTGGTCGAGCAGCATGGTGAACACCGCGCGCCCTTGCGTCAGGCTCCGCAGATCGGTCGCGTAGCCGAACATCTCTCCGAGCGGCACGTTGGCGGTGACCACCTGGGCGTTGCCCCGGGGCTCCATGCCCTGGATCTGCCCGCGCCGCGAGTTGAGGCTGCCGATGACGTCGCCCATGTACTGCTCGGGCGTCACCACCTCGACGCGCATGACCGGCTCGAGCACCGCCGCCGCACCCTGCTTCATGATCTCGCGCACGCCCATCGACGCCGCGATCTTGAAGGCCATCTCCGACGAGTCCACCTCGTGGTAGGAGCCGTCGTAGAGCTTGACCTTCATGTCCACGATGGGGAAGCCGAGGAGCGGACCGTTCTGCATCGCTTCTTCGACCCCCTTCTGCACCGCGGGGATGTACTCCTTGGGGATGGTCCCGCCGACGATGGCGTTCTCGAACTCGAAGCCCTCGCCGCGACCCAGCGGTTGCGCCTGCAGCTTGACGTGACCGTACTGACCGCGACCGCCGGTCTGACGGACGAACTTGCCCTCGACGTCGACGGCCTTGGTGATGGTCTCGCGGTAGGCGACCTGGGGCGCGCCCACGTGCGCGTTGACGCCGAACTCGCGCTTGAGGCGGTCGACGATGATCTCGAGGTGGAGCTCGCCCATGCCCGAGATCTTGGTCTGGCCGGTCTCCGCGTCGGTCTCGATGCGGAAGGTCGGATCCTCCTCGGCCAGCTTCACCAGACCGTTGGACAGCTTGTCCTGGTCGGCCTTGGAGGCAGGCTCGATGGCGACCGTGATCACCGGCTCGGGGATCTCGATCGACTCCAGCTCGATGGGGTGGTCGGGATCGCACAGCGTGTCGCCGGTGGTGGTGTCCTTGAGCCCGATCACGGCGCCCACGTCGCCGGCGGCGATGCGGTCGACCTCCTCACGGGAGTTGGCGTGCATCTTCAGCAGCCGGCCGATGCGCTCGCGCTTGCCCTTGGACACGTTGTAGACGTAGCTGCCGGCCTCGAACGCGCCCGAGTAGACGCGCACGAACACCAACCGGCCGACGTAGGGGTCGGTCATGACCTTGTAGGCCAGCGCGGCGGTGGGGGCGTCCTCGTCGGACGGACGGGTCTCCTCGGCGCCGCTGTCGGGGACCACGCCGCGGACCGCCGGCACGTCGAGCGGGCTCGGCAGGTACCAGGCGACGGCGTCGAGAACGCGCTGCACGCCCTTGTTCTTGAGGGCGGAGCCGCACACCACCGGGAACACCTTCATGGCGATGGTGGCCTTGCGGATCGCCGCCTTGAGGACGTCGAGGGGGATCTCCTCGCCCTCCAGGAACAGCATGGCGACGTCGTCATCGACGTCGGCCAGGCGCTCGACCATGAGGTTGTGCTTCTCCTCGGCGGTGTCGCGCCAGTCGGCGGGGATGTCGACGAACTGGATGTCCTTGCCCAGGTCGTCGCCGTAGGTGACGGCCTTCATCTCCACCAGGTCGATGATGCCGCTGAAGGCGTCCTCGGCCCCCATCGGCCACTGGATGGGCACGGCGTTGGCGCCCAGCCGCTCCTCCATGCTGTCCAGCACGAGCTGGAAGTCGGCGCCCGTCTTGTCCATCTTGTTGGCGAAGGCGATGCGCGGCACGCGGTACTTGTCGGCCTGACGCCACACCGTCTCGCTCTGCGGCTCGACGCCCTGGCTGGCGTCGAACACCGCCACGGCGCCGTCGAGCACGCGCATGCTGCGCTCGACCTCCATGGTGAAGTCGACGTGCCCGGGGGTATCGATGATGTTGATGCGGGTATCGAGCCAGAAGCACTGCGTCACCGCCGAGGTGATGGTGATGCCGCGCTCGCGCTCCTGCTCCATCCAGTCCATCTGGGAGGCGCCCTCGTGGGTCTCCCCCATCTTGTGGATGCGGCCCGCGTAGAACAGGATCCGCTCGGTCAGCGTCGTCTTGCCCGCGTCGATGTGGGCGGCGATGCCGATGTTGCGGGTGTTGCGCAGGTCAGTCTTCGTCTGGGTAGCCATGCTCCACCTGGTCGCAGCGCCTACCAGCGGTAGTGGGCGTAGGCGCGGTTCGCCTCCGCCATGCGCTCGACATCATCCTTCTTCTTGACGGCTCCACCGCGACCGGCGGAAGCGTCCAGCAGCTCACCCGCCACGCGTTCGACGGCGGTACGTTCGGGCCGGGCGTCGGAGGCCGCCACCAGCCAGCGCAACGACAGCGACTGCGCGCGGCGCGGGCTCACCTCGACGGGGACCTGGTACGTCGCCCCGCCGACGCGGCGGCTCTTGACCTCGATGCGCGGCTTGACGTTGTCGAGCGCCTGGCGGAACACCTTCAGCGGCTCCTGGCCACTGCGCTCCTGGATCAGCCGGCACGCGCCGTAGAAGATGCGGCTGGCCAGGTTCTTCTTGCCGTCGCGCATCAGCTTGTTCACGAACGCCGTGACCGTGGTGTCGGAGTACACCAAGTCGGGCTCGAGCTTGCGGACCTCTGCTCGTCTCCTACGTCCCATCCTCTACCTCGACCTCAGCCCTTCGGCTTCTTGGTGCCGTACTTGCTACGGCCCTGGTTGCGCTGCACGTAACGGCCCACCCCGACGCCCTGAGCGTCGAGCGCGCCACGAACGATGTGGTACCGCACGCCCGGCAGGTCCTTCACTCGACCGCCGCGGATCAGCACGACCGAATGCTCCTGGAGGTTGTGCTTCTCGCCCGGGATGTAGGCGGTGACCTCGTAGCCGCTGGAGAGCCGCACACGGGCGATCTTGCGCAGCGCCGAGTTCGGCTTCTTGGGCGTCTGCGTCTTCACGGCCGTGCACACGCCGCGACGCTGCGGCGACCCCTTGAGAGCAGGGGTCTTGTTCTTCTTGGGCAGCTTCTTGCGGCCCTTCCGGAGGAGCTGGTTGACGGTCGGCAGAACAATCACTCCCTTGAGCGTGGCGCCCGCTTGCGGCGGACGGACTCGACCTGTGATCCGCGAAGACGTCTGGTCGTCTACGATTCCAACGCCGTGGTGCACACGACAAACCTTCCCCCGGACCCATCGCTGCGGGCCAGGGGGAGTCAAACCCAGTGAGTATACAGCCTCCAGGCCGACCATTTCAAGCCTTGCCGACCGCCGCGGGTGGCGCCCGGCCCCCACGCGCGCTCATCGCCTTTTCATCGGGGCCGTGGTGCAATGGGCCCGATCGGTGCGTACTCCGCCCTGAGGTCGCCGTGCGACCGGGCGGGGAGGCTTTGGGGGCGCACGGGTCCCTCCGATCCGGGTCGCGGCTCACGACCCGAACCTGGAACCGAGAGGTGGTCCGTCCATGTTGCGAAAGCTCCGTTGGCTCCCCGTCGTCCTGATCGTGCTGGGGGCGTTCGCCCAGGCCCAGCAGGCCAGCTTCCTCACCTTCAACGACGTCTACGAGCTCCAAGGCGTCAGCGGCGGTACGCGCGGTGGCGCCGCTGGCGTGGCCAGCGTCATCCATCAGGTGAAGGCCTTCCAGCCGCAGACGCTGGTGCTGTTCGCCGGCGACCTGCTGTCGCCGTCGGTGATGTCCAACGCCTTCCAGGGCGCGCAGATGGTCGAGGCCCTCAACCGCCTGGGCGTCGACTACGCCACCCTCGGCAACCACGAGTTCGACTTCGGGCTGTCGGTGCTGAAGAAGCGCATCGCCGAATCCGACTTCGTGTGGCTGAGCGCCAACATCCTCGACAGCTCCACCGGCAAGCCGATCGCAGGCACCCAGCCCGACGCCATCGTCGAGGTGGGCGGCGTCAAGGTGGGTCTGTTCGGTGTGGCCTACGACTTCTCGTCGATCCTCGCCAACGCCTCCGCGGTGACGTTCAAGGACCCCATCGCCACGGCCAAGGCCGAGGTCGCGAAGCTCAAGGGGGAGGGGGCGCAGTTCATCATCGCCCTGACGCACGAGGGGCACGCCCAGGACTGCCAGCTCTCGGCGGCGGTGTCCGGCATCGACCTGATCGTGGGCGGCCACGACCACGCCGCCATGCTCGACACCCAGTGCGGTCACGCTCCGTACGTGAAGGCCAGCAGCGATTGGCGCAACGTCTGGAACGTCAAGGTGGACTTCTCGGGCAAGAACCCGGCGATGACCTTCGACAACATCCCGGTGACCCAGGACACCCCCAAGGACCCCGGCATGCAGGCGATGACCGACCGCTACGTGGCGCAGCTCGACGCCAGCTTCTCGGAGGTGCTGGGCAAGTCGGTGGTGGCCCTCGACGCCGTCGAGAAGGACGTGCGCGCCGTCGAGACCAACCTCGGTGACTTCATCGCCAACGCCATCCGCAGCGCCACGCACGCCGACGTCGCCATCATGAACGGCGGCGGCATCCGCACCGACCGCAGCTACCCTGCCGGGCCGATCACCAAGAAGGACGTCTACGCCATCCTGCCGTTCGGCAACAAGGTGGTCGTGGTCAAGGCCAAGGGGAGCGTGCTGGCGGCCGCTCTGGAGAACGGCGTGTCGCAGCGCGAACAGCTCGCCGGGCGCTTCCCGCAGGTCTCGGGGGTGCGGTTCGTGCTGCAGCCCGGCCAGAGCGCCGGACACCGCGTCAGCGACATCACCGTCGACGGCAAGCCGCTCGACCCCAACGCCACCTACACCGTGGCCATCAACGACTACATGTACGGCGGCGGCGACGGCTACACCATGTTCAAGGACCTGCCCACCGCGGTGTCGCCCTCCGAGGGCCCCCTGCTGGCCGAGGTCGTGGCCAACGCCGTGAAGGCCGACGGCACCATCGCGCCGAAGACCGACGGGCGCATCACGGTGCGCTGAGCCTCGCTACCTGGCTCGATCGACGAGCGCGCCCCGGCGAAGTCCATCGCCGGGGCGCGCTCGCATGGGCGGGCCGGCAGCGGTCAGACCAGCCAGTAGCGCCCGTACGGCGGCACCGAGAGCGAGCCGCGCGAGACATCGACGAAGCTCTGCGAGAGCTGGTCGAACGGCTGCGCCAGGCCGCGAGCGCCGAGCACCGCGGTGTCGAGCCGCTGGTGGTCCTCGCTGAAGTTGAAGATCTCCACCAGCTCGCCCAAGGGATGCGGGCGCGCCAGCACCACCAGGTGCGGGTGGTCGACGTCGAGCACCTCGGTGCTGTACGCCGAGTTGAGCTGCGGGGTGTGGCGACGGGCGCGCACGATGTGCCGGATGCCGTGGAAGATGCGGCCCTCCACACTGCCCTCGTCGCTGCGGAGCTGCGCCTTCTGCCAGTCCATGTAGGGGCGGTGCAGCCAGCGGTTGTCGCCCGCCTGCTCGGTGAGGCTGGTGTAGCGGTAGTCGTTGGTCATGCCGATCTCGTCGCCCATGTAGATCAGCGGGATGCCCCCGAAGCCGCAGATGAGGGCGTGCCCCAGCAGGATCCGCTCGATGCTGAGCGCCACCAGCCGGTCGTCGCCGAGCTCGCGGGCGAACTCCAGGCCCGCCAGGCTGGCGAGGCTGCCCGAGATCCGCCGGTCGCCGGTACGCTGGTTGTGCTGGAACACCGCTCCCCGTGCGGGCGAGCCGGGGAACTGGCCGGAGTAGTAGTCGGACAGGAAGCTGCGGTGGTCGGCGCCCGACAGCCCCACGGCGCCGGCGTCTTCGTCGGTCACCGCCCAGCCGATGTCGTCGTGGCAGCGCACGTAGGTGCCCCAGGCGATCGACGCCGGGGTCCGGGGGAACTCGCGCAGCGTGTGCACCATCAGACGCGTGTCCCGGCTCGCCAGCGACGACCAGAACTGGACCATCAGGGTGTTGTGGTAGGCGATGTTGCTGACCTTGCCGTAGTGGCGGCCGGTCCCGAAGTAGTGCACCAGGTCGTCGGGCGACACGATCGCCTCGGCCTTGTGCGCCACCGCCGGGGTGGCGACGCGTGAGCAGGCTCGGAGCGCCTGCAGCACGTCGTGCACCTCGGGCTGGTTCTGGCAGTCGGTGCCGAGTCGCTTCCACAGGAAGGCGACGGCATCGAGTCGGAACACCTCCACCCCGCGGTTCGCGAGGTAGAGCATGATGTCGACGACCTCCAGGAAGACCTCGGGGTTCGTCCAGTTCAGGTCCCACTGGTAGGCGTTGAACGTCGTCCACACCCACTTCCCCATCTCCGGGTAGTAGGTGAAGTTGCCGGGCGCGAAATCGGGGAACACCTCCGGCAACGTGCGCTCGTACTCGTCGGGGACGGCGCGGTCACCGTACATGTAGAAGTAGTCCTGGTAGCGTTCCTCGCCGGCCTTGGCCCGCATCGCCCAGTCGTGATCGTCGGCGCAGTGGTTCAGCACCAGGTCGACGCAGGCGCTGATCCCCCGCTCCCGCAGCTCCCCGCACACCGCCTCCAGGTCGTCGATGGTGCCGAGCCGGGGGTCGACGTCGCGGTAGTCGCGGATGGCGTAGCCGCCATCGTTCTCGCCCTCCCGGGGACGCAGGGTGTACATGAGGTGGACGTAGTTGACGCCCAGCTCCTCCAGGTAGTCGATGTGCTCCATGACGCCCCGCAGGTCTCCGGCGAAGCGCTCGACGTAGAAGACGTAGCCGAGCATGCTCTCGTGCTGGAACCAGTCGGGCGTGAGGTCGCGCTCGATGTCGAGCAGCTTCAGCGGTTCGGGTCGCTCGCGGTAGTGGCGCGCCATGGTGACGGCGAGCCGCTCGAGGAAGGCGTCGAAGTCCGGGCGCCGGCCGTAGACCGGCGCCAGGCCGTCGTCCAGGTTCTGGAAGAAGCGTTCCAGGCGCAGCTCGAACAGCTGGCGGTCACGTGGCGGCAGGGGGGCGAGCTCGGGGGCGGCGGCCGCGAGGCACAGCTCCAGGCGGCGGCGCGCCTCCGGGGCGAGGAGGGCGGCGTTGTGCACGCCACCGTTATACCAGCGTCCCCGAAGGGGCGCGCCACCCCGAGGTAGGCCGTCCCCGTCGGGGTTCAGCCGGCCGCCCGCGCGCGCGCCTGCGTCACCCTGCGCTCGGCCTCCTCGATCTCGGGAGCGGTAGCGGTGAGGTGGCCCATCTTGCGCCCGGGGCGGGCCTCGCCCTTGCCGTAGAGGTGCAGCGCCACGCCCGGGACCGCCAACGCCCGCGGCCAGGCCGGCTCGCCGTTCGCCCACAGGTCGCCGAGCAGGTTGGCCATGGCGGCCGGCGCGCGAACCGCCGTCGAGCCGAGCGGCAAGCCCGTCACCGCGCGCAACTGCTGCTCGAACTGGCCGGTCTCGGCGCCCTCGATCGTGAGGTGGCCGGAGTTGTGCGGCCGTGGGGCGATCTCGTTGACCAGCAGGCGGCCGGCCGCGTCCAGGAAGAACTCGACGCACGCGACGCCCACCAGCTCCAGTCCCTCCAGGACCGCCGCCGTCACCTCGGTGGCCTGCCGCGCCTGCCCGGGGTCGAGCGCCATCGGTGCCGAAGACAGGTCGAGGATGTGGTCGACGTGCCGGTTGTGCGCGGGCGCGTAGCTGACCACGCGACCGTCGAGCCCGCGCGCCGCGACCACCGACAGCTCGGCGGCCAGCTCCACGAAGCGCTCGACCACCACGGCCTGCTCGTGCGCCAGGGCGCGCGCCTCGGCGTGACCCGCGTCGGCGTCGACGCGCACCTGGCCCTTGCCGTCGTACCCGAAGCCCGCGGTCTTGACGACGCACGGCGTCCCCACCTCGGCGATGGCGGCGTCGATGTCGCCGCCGGCCGCCACCTCGGCGAAGTGCACGTGCGGCACGCCGAGCTCGGCCAGGAAGCGCTTCTCGCGCGCCCGATGCTGGGTGAGGTGGAGCGCGCGCACCCCGGGTCGGACCGGCGCGTGGGCGGCGGCCGCCTCCAGCGACGCGCTGGGGATGTTCTCGAACTCCAACGTCACCACGTCGACCTCGGCCGCGAAGCGCCCCACGGCGTCGGCGTCGGCGTAGGCGGCCACCACCTCGCGGTCGGCCAGCTGGCCGGTCGGCGAACCCGCCGACGGCGACAGCACGTGCACGCGGTAGCCCATGCGGCGCGCCGCCTGCGTGAACATGCGGCCGAGCTGGCCGCTCCCCAACCTGCCGAGGGTGGCGCCGGGCGCCAAGGGTGTCGTGCTCATGATCACTCCGGCAGGTAGTGGTCGGTCGGGAGGCGGCTCGACGCGGCCCGCTCGGTCTGCGCCCGGCGGAAGGCGGCGAGCCGTTCGGCCAGCTCGGGGCGCCCGAGCGCCAGGATGGCGGCTGCCAGCAGCGCGGCGTTGACGGCGCCGGAAGCGCCCACGGCCAGCGTGCCCACCGGCACCCCGCGCGGCATCTGCACGATCGACAGGAGCGAATCGACACCCTTGAGCGCGCGGCTCTCGACCGGCACCCCCAGCACCGGCAAGGCGGTCTGGGCTGCGACCATGCCGGGCAGGTGGGCGGCTCCCCCGGCGCCGGCGATGATCACCTCGAAGCCCCGCCCGGCGGCGTCGCGGGCGAAGGCGTGCATCCGCTCGGGCGTCCGGTGCGCCGACACCACCAGGCAGGCGTGGGGGACCTCGAGCTCACTCAGCACCTCGTCGGCGTGGCGCATGGTGTCCCAGTCGCTGGCACTGCCCATGATCACGGCCACCAGCGGCCGATCGGGGTCGCGGGCGTTCGTCGGAGCGCTCATGTTCCCTCCTGTCCGGCGCTGCCTACCAGGCCGCGCTCGCTCGACTCGGGCCGGGCGCTGGCGCGCCGCAGCCGGTCCCGCACCGCCAACCAGGCCGCGGTGTCCGGGACCTCCTCCAGCACGATGGTCCGGCAGCCCGACGCGTCCAGCCGCCGCAGGGCGGCGTAGAGCGCGCGGGCGTAGTCGGTCGGCCCTTCGGGCATGGCGATCCAGACCCCCTCGAAGCCGGCGGGGGCAGGGCGCCGGGCCAACACCCCGAGGCCCGCCCCTCCCCCGCCCAGGCGCCCAGGAAGCGCCTCGGGCGCGATCCGCTCGGTGGGCGTGGCGGGGGCGTAGTGCCGCGCCAGGCCCCCGGGGGCGCGGGGCGTCTCGGCGGCGTGCCGGCGCGATGTGGCCTCCGCGTCGGTGCGCAGGTGCCCCGCCAGCTCGACTCGCTCGCCCAGGACCTCCTCCAACCGCGCCAGGGTCACGCCTCCGGGACGCAGCAGGCGCGGGGCGCCGGCGCTGAGGTCGACGATGGTGGACTCCACCCCGACGCGGCAGGGGCCGCCGTCGAGCACGGTCAGCTCGATCCCCTCGAACTCCTGGGCGACGTGCGCGGCGGTGGTGGGGCTGATCCGTCCGAAGCGGTTGGCCGATGGCGCGGCGACGCCGTCGTCGAAGGCCCGCAGCAGCGCCAGCGCCAGCGGGTGATCGGGGACCCGCAGCCCCACGGTGTCCTGACCGCCGGTGACGGCGTCGGGGACGTGCTCGGCACGACGCAGCCCCAGGGTCAGCGGGCCGGGCCAGAAGGCGGCGGCCAGCCGTTCGGCGGCGGAAGGCACCTCGCGCGCCCAGCCCCCCAGCGCCGAGGCCGATGCCAGGTGCACGATCACGGGATGGTCCGAAGGGCGCCCCTTGGCCGCGTACAGCCGGGCCAGCGCCCGCGGGTCGCGCGCCGCCGCGCCGAGGCCGTAGACGGTCTCCGTGGGGAACGCCACCAGGCCGCCGTCGCGCAGCGTGCGCGCGGCGTTCTCGACGTTCGTCTCGCTGGGGGCGACGATCCGGGCCATGCAGGCCAAAGCATACCCGAGGCGGCACGCGCTCAGCCGACGAGCACGATGCGAACGTCGTTGACGTTGGTCCGGGTCGGTCCGGTGACGAGGAGGCCGTCCACGGCGGCCAGCACGCCGTAGCTGTCGTTGCGTTCGAGGGCGGCGCGCGCGGCCGGGCGATCGAGGCGCGCCAGCCGCTCCGGATCGAGCAGTGCACCGGCGTTGTCCTCGCTACCGTCGATGCCGTCGGAGTCGGCCACCAACAGCCACACCGGAGCGTCCGGCGGCAGCGCCAGTGCCAGCGCCAGCCCGAACTCGCCGTTGCGGCCGCCTCGGCCGTCCCCGCGCACGGTCACCGTCGTCTCGCCGCCGGAGAGCAGCGCGCACGGGCGCTCGAAGGGCTGGCCGTGCTCCACCACCTGCCGCACCAGCGCCGCGTGCACGCTCGCTGCCTCGCGGGCCTCGCCGGTCACCGTGCTCGACAGCACGTGCGGCCTCCACCCGGCCTCGGCGAGGACCCTGGCCGCCGCCTCCAGTGCGGTCTGGTTGGAGGCCACCACGTGGTTGCGGACGCGCGCCAGCAGGGGGTCGCCGGGTCGGGGCGTCTCCTCGCGCTCGCCGCGCGCCCCGGCCGCCAACACCGAACGCGCCGCCGGGGCGTCGATGCGGTAGCGCTCCAGGACCTCCAGCGCGTCGGCGTAGCTGCTGGCGTCGGCCGCGGTGGGTCCGCTGGCGATCACCGCCGGGTCGTCCCCCACCACGTCGGAGAGCAGCAGGGCGGTGACCGCTGCGGGCGCGGCCGCGAGCGCGAGCCGTCCGCCCTTGACGAGCGAGAGGTGCTTGCGGACACAGTTCATCTCGTGGATGTCGGCGCCCGACCGCAGCAGGGCGGTGGTGAGCTCGCGCAGCTCGCCGAGCGACAGCCCGTCGGGCGCGGTCAGCAGCGCCGAGCCCCCGCCCGAGATGAGGCACAGCACGTGATCGTCGGGGCCGGCGCTCGCGACCAGCTCGAGCACCCGCTCGGTGGCCCGCACACCGGCCTCGTCGGGCACCGGGTGCGACGCCTCCAGCACCTCGATGCGCGAGGTCGGCAGGCCGTGCCCGTAGCGGGTGATCACCACCCCCTCGAGGCGGCTCGACGCCGGGTAGTGGGTCTCCACGGCACGCGCCATGGCGGCGGCGGCCTTGCCTGCGCCGACCACCAGCAACCGACCGTCGGGCAGCGCCGGCAGGAAGGGCACGATGGAACGCTCCGGATCGGTGGCGTCGAGCGCCGCCTGGAACGCTCGCCTGAGATCGCTGCTGGGGTCACCCACCGTGGCTCCTCCGTCGTGCGCCGGGGCGGACCGTCGTCGAAGCGGCCCCGGGACGCGCTCCAGGCTTAGAATACAGGCATGTTCGGCATGTTCCGCAGGCAGGACCCGCGGTTTCGGGACGACGGCAACTTCTTGCTGGCACGCGTGCGCACCTCGAAGCACGAGGAGGTGATCCACGTGAGGCTCTCCAAGACCAGCGAGATGAGCGCTCAGGGGGCCGGCTACTTCGTCCGCAAGGTGCTGGTGGGCCCGGACTCCCTCGACCAGGCCGTGCTGGAGGTCACCACCAACCGCGCGCACAAGGTCACCCGCGCCATCGTCGACGGTGGCGAGCTGGTGCCCGTGCGCCAGTGGCAGGGCTAGGTCCGGCGCCGCCGCCCGTCGGGCGTGGCTGGTGGGCGCGCCTCCGGGGCGCTGCTACTGGGCGCTGACGAGGTCGGGCCGCAGGCGGCGCGCCTCGCGCAGGTAGATGTGGCGCATCTCGTCCTGGCCCTTGAGGGTGTTGAGCTGCAGCATGACCCGCACGCAGCGCGGCAACCGTCCGGGCACCGGGATCTCCTGGTTGCACAGGAGCGGCACCATGGTCATGCCGAGGGCCCGTGCGGCCTCGGCCGGGAAGGTCGAGCGCAGGTCCTGGGTGGTGGTGAAGAAGATGGCGGCGATGGCCCCGAACTCCTCGATGCCGTTCTCTTCGAGCATCACCTCGAGCAGTTCGCGGGTGGCGTCGAGGATCTGCTCGGGCTCGTCGGCCTCGACCGTGGTCGCCCCGCGGATCCCCCTCACCCAGTACGCGCGCTCCATGGCGCGAAGTCTACCAGACGACCTCGACGGCCCGGCCCGTACAACGCCCGGAGGCCCGCCTGGGCCTGCTAGCTTGGCGCCATGAACGCTTCCGTTCGCCCCGGTGAGCCCCTCTGGTTCGATCTGACCGACGACCAGCGCGCCCTGCTCGGGCCGCTGCGCGACTTCCTGCGCACCGAGGTCGCGCCCGGCGCGGTCGAGCGCGACCGCAGCGGTGCCTTCCCGCACGATCTGGTGGCCGGCCTCGGCGCCCTGGGGGCGTTCGGGCTCCAGGTTCCGGAACGCTACGGCGGGGCGGCGCTCGACACCGCCACCGCCGCCCTCATCATCGAGGAGATCGCCGCCGTCGACGGCTCGCTGGCGCTCACCGTGGCGTCGCACAACTCGCTGTGCACGGGCCACCTGCTGCAGGCGGCCGACGCCGAGCAACGCGAGCGCTACCTCCCCGACCTCGCCGCCGGGCGCAAGCTCGGCGCCTGGTGCCTCACGGAGCCCGGTTCGGGGTCCGATGCCGCGGCGTTGCGCACGCGCGCCGAGCCCAGCGACGACGGCTTCGTGCTCGACGGCTCCAAGGTCTTCATCACGCAGGGCACGGTGGCGGGCACGTACGTCGTCATCGCCCGCACCGATCCTCCCGCCGAGGATCGCTCCAAGGCCCACGGTATCAGCGCCTTCGTGGTCGACGGCGACGCCCCCGGGCTGATCCGGGGCACGCCCGAGGAGAAGCTCGGGCTGCACAGCTCCGACACCACGCCGCTCACCTTCGAACGGCTGGCGGTACCGGCAAGCAACCTGCTGGGCGAGCGCGGGGAGGGCTTCCGCGACGTCAAGGCCGTGCTCGACGGCGGACGCATCGGCATCGGCGCGATGGGCGTCGGACTGGGACGGGCCGCGCTGGAGACGGCCGCGCGGTACGCCCTCGAGCGCGTGCAGTTCGGCAAGCCCATCGCGCGCCATCAGGCCATCGCCTTCAAGATCGCCGAGATGGCGACGGAGCTCGAGGCCGCGCGCCTGTTGGTGATGAAGGCGGCCGCCCTCCGGGACGCCGGTCGCGACATCACCCTGGCGGCGTCCATGGCGAAGCTCAAGGGCAGCGTGGCCGGCGTGAACGCCTGCGACGCGGCCATCCAGATCCTCGGCGGCTACGGCTACGTGCGGGAGTACCAGGTGGAGCGGATGTGGCGCGACGCGCGACTCACCCGCATCGGCGAGGGCACCGACGAGGTCCAGCACCTGGTCATCGCCCGGGAGGTCCTGGCCGCGCTGGCCGGCTGACGCCGCGCGCGGCGCGCGTCCGCGCTCGGCACCCCTCGGTCAGGTAGCCCCGGCCAGGGGTGCGGCCGCGTCGGCCGCGTGGCGGGCACCGTCGTAGGTGCCGTCCTCGACCAGGCGCAGCCCCTCGAGCAGCAGCTCCGGGCCCGCTCCCGGCCGCAGCACCCCTTCGCTGAGGTGGCGCCGCCACCGGCGTCCGCCGGGGCGGCCCCGGTAGAGGTTGAGCAGGTGGCGTGTGAGCGCGTGCAAGGGCGCACCGTCGGCCAGCCGCTCCTCGACGTAGGGGACCATGTGCTCGACCACCGCGCGGCGATCGGCCGTGGGCGCCCCGGACGCGTAGAGGCGTGCGTCGGCCCCCGCCAGCAGCATGGGATCGTCGTAGGCGGCACGTCCGATCATCACGCCGTCGACGTGACGGAGGTGCTCCTCGGCGGCGTCGAGGTCGCGCACGCCGCCGTTGAGCTCGATCACCAGGTCGGGTCGTTCACGCTTGAGACGGTAGACCTCGGGGTAACGCAGGGGCGGGACCTCGCGGTTCTCCTTGGGGCTCAGCCCCGACAACCAGGCCTTGCGGGCGTGCACGGTGAAGGCGTCGGCGCCCGCCATCGCCACGATGCGCACGAAGCGCTCGAGGTCGGCGTACTGGTCGAGCTCGTCGATGCCGATGCGATGCTTCACCGTGACCGGGATGCCGACCGCCGCACGCATCGCTTCGACGGCGCGCGCCACGGTCTCGGGCCGGCCCATCAGAACGGCGCCGAAATCGGCGGCGGCCACCCGCGGGCTGGGGCAACCCACGTTCAGGTTCACCTCGTCGTACCCCCACGCCTCCCCCAGCCGGGCCGCCTCCGCCAGCTCGCGCGGATCGTCGCCGCCGAGCTGCAAGGCCAGGGGCCGCTCCTCGGGGTGGAACCCGAGCAGACGCCCGCGGTCGCCGTGGAGCACCGCCTTGGCCGTCACCATCTCGGTGTAGAGCAGGGTCTCGCGCGTGATCGCGCGGAGCAGGTAGCGGAAGTGGCGGTCGGTGCGGTCCATCATCGGTGCGACCGACAGCGGCTGGGGGGAGGTGCGGCGCGACCTCACGCTCCGCCTCCGGGCGGGCGCGGCCGGGGGGCGCGGAACTCGATTTCCTCCCACTCCCCCTCCTCCACCACCTCGAGCGCCGGGTTGGCGTCGCGGAAGCGTGCGACGACCGCCTGCACCAGGTCCTCCGGCGTCGACGCCGCCGAGGTCACACCGACGTTGCGCACGCCGTGAAGCCAGCCCTCCTCGATGTCGCCGACGCCGTCGATCCGCCGAGCGTTGCCCGAGAGCTGCTGCGCCAGCTCCAGCAGGCGCATGCCGTTGGAGCTGGTGGGGCTGGTCACCACCAGGAACAGCTCGACCCGCGGTGCGATGGCGCGGACCGCGTCCTGGCGGTTCTTGGTCGCGTAGCACAGGTCGTCGGCGGGCGGCACCACCAGCTCGGGGAAGCGGCGCTGGAGCAGCGCCACCGTCCGCTGGGTGTCGTCGACCGACAGCGTGGTCTGGGTGAGCACCACGACCCTCGACGGATCGGGCACCTCCACCGTCTCGGGGTCGGCGAGCTCGGGATCGCCGTCGCGGTCCCCGAGCACCGCCACCACGGTGGTGTGCTCGGGGGCCTCGCCGCGCGTACCGACGACCTCCTGGTGGTGCATGGAGTCGCCGATGAGCAGGATGTGGTAGCCGCGCTGGGCGTACTTCCTGGCCTCGTTGTGCACCTTCGTCACCAGCGGGCAGGTGGCGTCGATGGTGGTGAGGCCCGCTCGGTCGGCCTGCCGGCGCACCTCGGGGGCCACGCCGTGGGCGCTGAAGATCACCGTGTCGGAGGCGCTACCGCCCGCACCCACCTCGTCGATCGACTCCACGAAGGCCACGCCCTCCTCGTGCTGGAGCCGCTCGACCACGGTCCGGTTGTGCACGATGGAGTGGTAGACGGTGACGCCCGGCCGCGCCTCGGCGGCGTGGCGGCGCGCGGCGGTGCGCACCGCGTCGATGGCCATGACGACACCGGCGCAGAAGCCGCGGGGTTTGGCGAGGTAGAGCCGCTCGACCATGTCCTGCGATTGTACAGGCCCCTCGTCTCCCGCCGGGTAGGCTGGCAGGGCAGTTCCCCCCGTCCCCTACGCACGAAACGCCTCCTGGATGTGCCTTGACCCTGTCTCGGAGGCCGTGATAGCATCGGGGTCGCTCGCCGCTCGGCGGCCAGCACGGGCGATTAGCTCAGTCGGTTAGAGCGCGTCGCTGATAACGACGAGGTCGGTGGTTCGAGTCCACCATCGCCCACCACGCCACGGCGCCCCCTCCTGCGAGGGGGCGCCGTCGTCGGGCCCGGGTTCAGGGCGGCGCGAACACCGAGCGCTGTGCACCCAGCGTCAGCGGCACGTGGAAGATGGCGTTGCCGCGCTCCACGCTCAGGACCACCGTCTGACCGATCGCCTTCTGGCGCACCAGCGCCAGCAGGTCGTAGAACGTCGGGGTGGCGGTGCCGTCGATGGCGGTGATGACGTCGGCCTCGGGCCTGCCCGTGACGCTCCCGTCGGCGCCCACGGTGCGGCCCTCGCGATAGCTGCGCAGGCCCGCACGGTCGGCGGGACCGCCGGGCTGCACCTGCCACACGATGACGCCGGGGCGCGGGCCGAGGTAGGCGTCGCTGCGCGCGGGATCGTAGTCGAAGCCGGGGCGCCACGTGAACCCCACCACGGGGACGTCGCGCTTCTCCCCCGCCTCGAGCCGCGCCACCAGATCGCTGCCGGCGACCGGCACGGCGTAGGAGGCGTAGCCCTGGGGAAGCGGCACGCCTCGCAGGAACGGCGGAACGAAGGTGTTCGAGGTCATCGCGGAGGGATCGAAGCTGATGTAACTCACCACCCCCACGGCCTGCCCTGCGGCGTTGACGACCGGTCCGCCGGAGTCGCCGGGGGCGAGGGAGTTGGTGAGCTCGATGGTGTTGTCGGCGAAGTCGGGGCGGCCGGCATGCACCCCCAACCGCGTGACCTCGCCGGCACGCGCCTGCAGGAACTGGTTGCGACTGTTGCCGATGGCCACCACCGCCGTCCCCGCGCGCGGCAGGGCCGGGGCCAGGGCGAGGGTCGGCACGGCGCGGTCGACCGCGGCCTGCAGCACCGCCAGGTCGTGGTAGGCATCGAACCCGACCAGCGTCAGCGGGTACTCCAGTCGCTCCGGCGTGACCGCGACGTAGCTCACGCTGCAGGGCGCCCCCTGCTCCGCGGGATCGACCACGTGGTAGGCGGTCAGGACCCGGCCGTCGGAACGGATGAAGAAGCCGGTGCCGAGGCCGATGGGCTCGTCGCCGTAGCGTCCGCCGCAGCGCGCCTCGATGCGCACCGTCGCCTCGCGGGCGCTGGCGTAGGCCCGGGCCAGCTGACCGGTGGGTTGCTCGACCGGCGGGAGCGTCTGCGCCACCTGCCGGACCTGGCGGGGACGCGATTCCAACCCGCCCAGCACCGCCACCAGCAGCAGCACGCCCATGAGGACCAGCGTGAGGACGCGCACCCCCGGGCGCCGTCCCGACCGCTGCGGCGGCCACGAGCCCTCGGCGGCGGCGCCTGGCCAGGCCTCGTCGCCGAGCCGGGGTGCCTCGGGCGCGCCGTCGGCGAAGGGCGCGCCCTCGCCGGAGGGCGCGCCTCCGAGCGACGACGTTGGGCTGCCGTCGCCCTCGGCCCCGACCGGAGCGTCGGCGCCCGTGTCGACCCCGTCGTCCGGCTCCGGAGGCCAGCGGCCGTCCTCGTGCATGTCGCCATTATGCGCGTGTGCGGCGGTCGCGGACGCCGAACGTGCGACACCCGGCAGCGCTCCCGGCGGCGGACGCGGGGAGCGACCCTGGAAAGGGAGCTCGTGGGGCCGGCGGTATCATGGCCGGCATGGAGACCACCGAGAACCCCACCTCCGAGGCCGCCTACCGCCGCGGCCTGGCCGAGGTCGCCGACATCCTGAGGGGCTGGCAGGGACCCATCGTCGTCGTCAGCCACGTCGATCCCGACGGCGACGCCGTGGGGAGCACGCTGGCCCTCACGCGAGCGCTGAGGTCGCTCGGCAAGGACGTCACCCTGCCGATCGAGCCGCCCCGCTTCCTGGCGTTCCTCGCCGAGCCGGGCGAGCTCAGCGCGCCGCTGGAGGCGCTGCCCGCGGGTTGCCTGCTGGCGGTGCTCGACGCGGCCGACAAGGACCGAGCGGTGGGGGCGCCGCTCGAGGGCGCTGTCAAGACGCTCAACCTCGACCACCACCCCACCAACGATCGCTTCGGCGACGTGGCCGTGGTCGCCCCGGACAAGGCGGCGACCGCCGTCCTCGTGAAGGACCTCCTCGACACCATGGGGTTCGCGTGGACGGTCGCGGTGGCGACCCCGTGCCTCACCGGCATGCTCACCGACACCGGCAACTTCCGGCACGCCAACACCGATCGCACGGTGCTGGACGCGGCGGGCGAGCTCATCGAGGTGGGCGTGCCCTACGCCGAGCTGACCGACCAGCTGCAGCTCCGCCACCCCGACTACTTCAAGATGCTCGGCGAGGTCATGGCCACCGTCGAGTTCCGGCTCGGCGGGCAGCTGGTCACGGCGCGCCTCACCCGCGCCATGCGCGAGCGCATCGGCCAGAGCGACGACGACTCCGACGATTTCGTGGGGCTGATCCGCTACGCCGAGGGCGTCAAGGTCGCCGCGCTGCTCAAGGAGCGCGAGGACGCCGTGAAGATCAGCGTGCGGAGCCGCGACGGCGCCTCGGCCCAGGCCATCTGCACGGAGCTCGGGGGCGGCGGGCACCGGGTGGCGGCCGGCGCCACCGTGCACGCCGACCTGGAGCGCACCGCGCAGCTCCTCGAGGAGGCCACGCGACGCGAGCTCGATCGCCTGGCCGCGGTGCCGGCCGGGAGCTGAAGCCGTCCGCTGCGGTGCAGGGTCAGGGCGTGGCGAAGCGCCCCGCGATGTCGGCCGCGTCGGCGGCGAGGTCGGGGAGCAACGCCTCGTCGATGCCGGTGCGGTAGCCGCGCTCGGCCAGCCACGGCAGCACCCGTTCGGTCGGGAGGTTGCCGACCAGGGCATCGCCGGCGAAGGGACAGCCGCCGATGCCCGACAGCGCCCCTTCGTACCAGCGGACGCCGGCGGCGAGCCCCGCTTCGAGCAGCGCCGGCCAGCCGTCGGGGCGGGCGTGCAGGTGGAGCCCGAGCCGCTCGGGCTGGGCGACGCGCGTGAGCACCGCCGTGACGGTCGCGGCATCGGCCCTTCCGACGGTATCGGCCAGGGCGACGCGCCGGATCCCCAGCGCACGCAGTCGCTCCACCGCATCCGCCGTGTCCTGCGGCGCCCAGGGATCGCCGTAGGGGTTGCCGAACCCCATCGACAGGTAGACGACCAGCTCGATCCCCGCCGCCTCCGCCGAGCGCCGCAGCCTCGCGACCAGCTCCCACGACTCGGCCAGCGACCTCCCCAGGTTGCGCTGCTGGAAGGTCTCGTCGATCGACAACGGGAAGCCCACGCTGGTCACGCCGCGCGCCGCTCGTGCGCGCTCGAGCCCACGCTCGTTGCCCACGATGCACAGGAAGTCGGCGCCGGCCGGGCGCTCGAGCCCGGCCAAGACCGCCTCGGTGTCGGCCATCTGGGGCACCGCCCGGGGCGATACGAAGGAGCCGAGGTCGAGGTGCCGGAAGCCCGCGCGCAGCAGGCTCCGCAGGTGCGCACGCTTGCGCTCCTCCGGCACCAGCGCGCCGAGCCCCTGCCAGGCGTCGCGCGGACACTCGACCCAGGTCACGGTGCGGCCGTCGTACGGCTCGGTCATGCCCGGAGTCTAGCGCGGCGCCGCCACCGCGGGACCGGGCGCGTGCCGCTGCCGCCCTCGGCGCCCGCCGCACCGGTCCTATACTGGACGCCGTGCTGCGCACGTTGGAACTCCGCGACTTCGCCATCGTCGACGAGCTGGCGCTCGACCTGGCTCCGGGCTTCAACGCCCTGACCGGCGAGACGGGCGCCGGCAAGTCGATCCTGGTCGACGCGCTGATGCTCCTCTCCGGCGGCCGCGCCGAGTCGGGGCTCATCCGGGCCGGTCGCGACAGCGCCCTGGTGCAGGGCGTGTTCGAAGGGGCCGGCTTCGCCACCGCCGCCCGGCGCCTGGAACGCAACGGTCGCCATACCGCCCGCCTCGACGGCGAGCTGGTGACGGTGGCCGAGCTGGCACAGCGCAGCGGCGACCTGGTCGCCATCTTCGGGCAGCACGCCGCCACCGAGCTCGTCCGCGGCCCGCACCAACGCCGGCAGCTCGATCGTCTCTTCGGCGACGAGGCGCGTCAGGCGCTGGCCCAGCATCGCGAGCGCTACCGCGCCTTCCGCGAGGTCGAGGCTCGCCTCCAGGAGCTGCGCACGGCGTCACGGGAGCGGGAGCGACGGCTCGACATGCTCGGCTTCCAGGTCGAGGAGATCGACGCCGCCGGCGCGAGCGCCGACGAGGAAGCACGGTTGGAGGCGGAGGTGAAGGCGCTGCGCAACGCCGAACGCATCGCGCAGGGTGCCGGTCGCGCCTTCCAGGCCCTCTCCGACGCCGAGGGCAGCGCCGCCGAGCGCGCCGCCGAGGGGCTCCGCGAGCTCACGGCCGCCGGCCGCTACGAGCCTGGCCTGGCCGCCCTCGCAGCCGACCTCGAGCAGGCGGTCTCCGCGCTCCAGGCCGTGGCCAGCGAGGTCGAGGCCTTCCTGGCCGACTTCGACGCCGACCCCGGGCGGCTCGACGCCGTCGAGACCCGGCTGGCGCAGCTGGAGACGCTCAAGCGCAAGTACGGCGCCACCCTCGAGGAGGTGCTGGCGTTCCGCGAGGACGCTGCCGCCGAGCTGGAGCGGCTGAAGCACGCCGAGGAGGACGGCCACCGGCTCGAGGAGGAGGCGGCACGCCTGACCGCGGAGCTGGCGGCCTCCGCCGACCAGCTCAGCGAGGCCCGCCGGCAGGCGGCCGCCCAGCTCGAGCGCGGCATCCAACCGCTGCTGGCGGAGCTGGGCATGCCCAAGGCGCGCTTCCAGGTGGAGCTGCGGAGCGACGGCGAGCCGGGGCCCGACGGCCGCGACGCCGTCCGCTTCCTGTTCGTGGCGCACCCCGGCGAACCGCTCGCCGCCCTGTCGGAGGTGGCATCGGGCGGCGAGCTGTCGCGCATCATGCTGGCGCTCAACCTGGTCACCGGCAGCGACCTGCCGGTGCTGGTCTTCGACGAGATCGACGCCGGCATCGGCGGACGCACCGCCCTCGCCGTCGGCAGCCTGCTCAAGCGCCTGTCGGCGGAGCATCAGGTGCTGGTGGTCACCCATCTGCCGCAGGTGGCGGCGTTCGCCGACGCGCAGTTCTCGGTGTCGAAGGCCGAGGCGGGCGATCGCACGGTGACGCGCGCCGAACGGCTCGAGCCGGAGACCCGCATCGACGAGCTGGCGCGCATGCTCTCCGGCCGCGTCACCGAGGTCTCGCGGCGGCACGCCCAGGAGCTGCTCGAGCAGGCGGCCACTCCCCTCGGTGCCTGACACGAACGGCGTCCTGAACGCCATCGCTCGTGAGGTAGGGTGCGTCGGCACGCGCGGCCCGGGGAGTGCGATAGACTGGCCCAAGGAGCGAGCCAGGTGGACGCAGAAGGTCGACGCGAAGAGGCTCCCTGCCCCGAGTGCGGGAGTCGCGACACCATCACCTACCACTACGTGGAGGGGTTCACCGAGGTCGAGTGCCGCGCCTGCGGGTACCGCTCGGACGCGGACGAGCTGAGCGCGCTCCAACGCTTCTCGGGCGAGGTGCTCGAGCGCTCGGGGGACGATCTTCCCCCGGTCCCGATGAGGGCGATGAAGGCATGAGGACGGCGGCCGTCCCAGTCCTGCGCCGGCCACGACGGTGGCCCACGGTGCAGGCGGCGGGCGGACGCGACCACGACACGCGAGGAAGGCTGTCTGCGCGGCCCGAAGGGCTGCGAGGCTTCGGGGTGGGGCGCTAGGGCGCCCGGAAGGAGTGGCTATGGACGTCAACGTGGTTCTCAGCTCGGACGAGATCATCCGCGGTCTGAAGCACTACCGTCGGATCGCCAAGCAGGACCTGCTGCGCTCGGCCGAGACGGACAACCCCGATGCCTTCCGTCGTCATGCCGAGGCCCGCCGCAACGTGTACGCGCGCCTGACCGAGATCGCCCAGACGCAGAGCCCCGCCGACGTCGTGCGCGAAGCCCTCCGCCGCTACCAGGAACTCCCCTTCGTGACGGGCACCGACGACGCCGCCTTCACCGAGATCAAGGGCGAGGAGAACGCCCTCGAGAACTTCTTCCTGATGATCGGGCTCGAGCCCAAGGTGCGCCGCGAGGTGCGCAGCCAGCGGCCGCCGCTGGACGCTCCCGCACCCTGACCCGGGGGCCCACGGGCGCGTCCCCGAGGCGTCTGCGGAGCATGTTATGACTAGGCCGTGACGCTGCAAGAGCTCGAGCGCGACGCGGCCCGACGCCCCGAGGCGCTGCACGACCTGTCGACCAACCTGGTCTTCGGCGAAGGCGACCCCGACGCCCGGCTGATGCTGGTCGGCGAGGCCCCCGGCGAGGAGGAGGATCTCTCCGGCCGACCCTTCGTGGGGCGCGCCGGGCAGCTCCTCGATCGCGTGCTGGCCTCGGTCGATCTCGACCGCGACGCCGTCTACATCACCAACATGGTCAAGTTCCGGCCGCCGGGCAACCGCAACCCGCGGCCCGAGGAGATCGCCGCCAGCGAGCCGCTGCTGCTCGAGCAGATCCGGCTGATCCGGCCGCAGGTCATCGCCACCCTCGGCAACGTGCCCACCCAGTACTTCCTGGACACCAAGGAGGGCATCACCCGGACGCACGGCAAGTGGTACGAGTGGCACGGCATCCGCGTCTTCCCGCTGTACCACCCCGCCTACCTGCTCCGGAACCCGAGCCGGGACCGCGGCGGCCCCAAGTGGCAGACCTGGCAGGACATGCAGGAGCTCGTCCGTGTGCTCGCCGAGCTCCCGCCCAAGGGCCCCCCGGTGCCGATCGACACCGCCCGCCAGGGAGGCCTGTTCTGAGCGCCGACACCGACCCCCGTCTGATGGGGCTGATCCACGCCCTGCGCTCGTCGGCCGAGGCGGCGCTGGGCGACGACGACGGTCCGTTGCGCGTTCGCGCGGCGCGCGACGGCGTGCGCGGCGAGGCCGCGGCACGGCGCAGCCTGGACCTGTTGGAGATGCTCCACGAGAAGACGGCGGGCAACCTCAGCGAGAGCGAACGCGACGCCCTGTGGTCGGCCCTGCGGAGCGTGCGCGCGCGCCTCGAGGCCGCGCGCGCCGGGAGCGCCGAGCTCCCCTCCGGCGTCGAGCTCCCCACCGTCCCCGAGCCGCCCGAGGAGGTCTCGTGAGGGCCCTGGTGCAGCGCGTGAGTCGGGCGAGCGTGGAGGTCGACGGCGAGACCGTCGGCGCAACCGGCAATGGCTTCCTGGTTCTGCTGGGCGTGGCCCCCGGCGACGACGCCGGCACGGCGGAGCGCATGGCCGACAAGGTCCGCAAGCTGCGCGTCTTCGAGGACGACCGCGGACGCATGAACCGCTCGCTCCAGGACGTGGGCGGCGGCTGCCTGGTGGTCAGTCAGTTCACGCTCTACGCCGACGCCCGCAGCGGCAACCGGCCCGGCTTCACCGAGGCCGCGCCGCCCGAGCAGGCCGACGCCCTGTACCGCGCCTTCGTCGCGGCGCTCGAAGGCGCGGGCGTGCCGGTGGCCACGGGGCGGTTCGGCGAGGAGATGCAGGTCGAGCTGCTCAACCGCGGCCCCGTTACGTTGTGGCTCGACAGCGCCACGCTCTTCCCCCAACGCTGAGACGGCGTTCGGGCCCGGAGCGTGCGCTCCGGGCCCGGTTGCGGTCGGTGGTGCCGCCCCGTCCGGGGGCGGCCGGCGTCACGGCGAGGCGATCTCCACCTTCGCCACCGGATCGGTCCAGCCGTAGACGGCGGGGTCGAGGTCGCCCGTCCCGAGGATGCCCTTCGACAGCGTGACGACGCCTTCGGCCATGTCGGTGTGCCTGTTGCCGACGTTGCCGCAGGGCGGCCCGGGGATCGAGTGGCAGCGTTCGGTGTTGGCCTCGCTGCCGGCGTCGAGGGCGCGGACCGTGCCGTCGTAGAGGTCGACGTGCATCGCCATGGCGTCGCCGCCCATGCCGGCGGACGAGCCCATGCTGCCGGAGGAACCCATCGTGTCCGACGAGCCCATGCTGTCGGAGGAACCCATCGTGTCGGACGAGCCCATGCCCTGCCCGCTCATCGCCAGGTCCGCGCCGTAGTAGAAGACGGTGTCGTTGGTCGTCACCAGCATCCCGAACGCCGACAGAAGCGGGTGCGCATCGTCGACGTGCACCTGCAGCGTGACGCTCCGCCCCGGCGGCAGCGGGGCGTCGGCGATGGCAAAGTCGAGGATGGCGCTCTCCACCTTGGCTACCGTCACGAAGTCCTGGGTCATGCCGTCCTCCGCCAGCGGCACCAGCTCCGGCAGCACCGGCACCCCGAGCTCGAACGGCAGGTAGCCGTCGCCGTGCGACACCAGCACCGGCGGCGCGAAGGTCTGGTGCGACGTGAGGTTGGTGATGGTGACGGCGACCGTGCGGTCGCCCATCCCCATGCTGCCCTGGGCGGCGGCCGTCGCGACCGTCGCCATCATCATGCCCGCGATCCACCCTACGAGGATCCTCCTCAAGGCTCTCACCCCTTTCGAGTTCGAGCCTAGGAGGCAGTCCTGACGCCCCCGTCACGACCCTTCACCGAAGCGTCACGACGCGGCGCGGCCGGCAGATCGAAGGCGAAGGCGCTGCCCTCGCCCGGCGAGCTCTCCACTCGTAGTCGACCGCCGTGCACCTCCACCACGCGGGCGGCGATGGCCAGCCCGAGCCCGGCCCCGCTCGAGCCTGGGCGGGCGCCGCCGCCGACGCGGTAGAACCGCTCGAAGATGCGCGCCTGGTGCTCGGGCGCGATGCCCTCCCCGGTGTCCCGGACCTCCAGGTGGACGCGCCCGGCATCGTCGCTGCGGAGGGTCACCCGCACCGCGCCGCCGGCCGGGGTGTGCCGCAGGGCGTTGTCGAGGAGGTTGTGGAAGGCCCGCTCCACCAGGCCCAGGTTGGCGCGCACGAAGGGCAGGCCCTCGGGGGCGTCGAGGTCCAGGCGGACCCCGGCGCGTTCGGCCCGCGGGCGCTCCTCGAGCAGCGCGTCCGACACCAGCTCGGCCAGCGGGAAGTCCTCGCTCGACGGCGGCACGGCGTCGCCGTCGAGCAGGGAGAGCTCGAAGAGCTGGTCGATCAGCCGCCCCAGGCGCTCGCTCTGGGCCTGGGCGGTCGCCAGGAACTCGGCGCGCTGGGCGTCGGCGAGCTCGTCGCCCTTGAGCATCAGCGTCTCCAGGGAGCCGCGCAGCGCCGCGAGCGGCGTTCGCAGGTCGTGCGAGACGTTGGTGACGAGCTCCTGCCGCACGCGGTCCGACCGCCGTAGCGCGTCCACCTGCTCGCCGATGCGCCGCGTGAGCGCGACGAAGTCGTTGCGCAAGGCGTCGATCTCGTCGCGGGGGCGGGGCACCGCCGTGAGCTGGGTACCGGGCACCTGCGAGCCGGCGCCGCGGAACGCCGTCATGGCGCGCTGCAGGCGCCGCAGTCGACGGGTCAGCAGGAAGAAGGCGAGCGCCCCTCCCAGCAGCACCAGCGCCAGCACCGCGAGGCTGCCGTAGAGGGCGACGCGCAGCGCTGTGCTGCCCTGCACTTCGCGGGCGATGCCGGCGCGCATCTCGTCGGTGAGCACCACGTAGAGGTAGCCGCCGCCGGCGAGCGGTGCGACCGAGAACACCGCTCGCCCGCCCCGGCGGGGGTCGGTGTCGAGGAGCGGGAGGCGCCGTTCGGCTTCGAGGAACGCGCGCAGCGGCGCCAGCGCCACCGTCGACGCCATCAGCCGTTCGCTCGGGACGCTGCCGGCCAGCACCCTTCCGGCGGGGTCGAGCACGTACACCTCGACGCCGGGGTTGGTCATGGCGAGGTTCTTGGCGACGTCGGCGAGCTTGGCCAGGTCGACGTCGTGGCCGATCATCAGGTCGTGCTGGGCGACCAGGTTGGCGGCCACGTCGGCGTTCTGGCGTTGCGTCACCTCCTGGTAGTAGGCGCGGGCGCTGCGCACCGTCAGCGCCAGCAGCGCCGCCCCGGCCGGCACCAGCACCAGCGCGAGCACCAGCATCAGGCGCGCGTGCAGCGTCCTCACCGGAGCATCACGCTCCGGGGTCCACGAACTTGTAGCCCACGCCCCAGACGGTGTGGATGTAGCGAGGCTGCGCCGGGTCGGGCTCGATCTTGCCACGCAGCCGGTTGATGTGCGAGTTCACGGTGTGCTCGAAGCCGTCGAAACCTTGCCCCCACACCAGGTCGAGGAGCTGGGCGCGGCTGTAGACGCGGCCGGGGTTGCGGGCGAACTGCACCAGCAGGTCGAACTCGCGTGCCGTCAGGTGGACGATCTCGCCGGCCAAGCGCACCTCGCGGGCGCGGACGTCGATGTCGAGCTCGCCCTTGGTCAGGGTCTCCGGCGAGCGCTCGGCGGTGGCGGCGTCGCGCCGGCGGCGCAGCAGGGCCTTGACCCGCGCCTGCAGCTCGCGCACCCCGAAGGGCTTGCCGAGGTAGTCGTCGGCACCGAGCTCGAGCCCGACCACGCGGTCGACCTCCGACGAGCGCGCGGTGAGCATCAGCACCAGCACCTCGGGCCGGCGCGAGCGCAGCGCCCGGCACAGCTCGAGCCCGTCGAGGTCGGGGAGCATGAGGTCGAGCACCACCAGCGCGAAGCGCCCGGACAGCGCCAGCTCCAGCCCCTCCTCCCCCGAGGGCGTCCACACCACCTCGTGCCCCAGGTCGGTGAGGTTGAGCTCCACCACCCGCGCGATATCGCGATCGTCCTCGACCACCAGCAGCGGTTCGGCCGCCATGTTGACCCCAGTGTGGCACGCGACCCTCACGGTTGTATCCCGCGTCGAGCGCTGCGATGCCGACGGCGACGGTACACTCGCGGCATGGATGGGCTCTTCAACCTCTTCGTGATCGCGCCGCTGCTGGTCTGGGGCGCCATGCTGCTGTTCCCGCGGCGCAGCTTCACGGTGCACCTGGTGCAGTCGCCGTGGCCGTTCATCGTGCTGGGAGCGGCCACGGCGCTGCCCCTGATCGGAGCGCTGACCGCGTCGGGGCTGCCGGGGCTGACGCTCGCGGGCGTCGCCGCTCTGCTCGGGTCGCCGTGGGGGGCGCTGCTGGCGGTGGCCGATGGCGTCACGCTGACGCTCTTCGCGGGGGTGTGGATCTTCCGCGACGCCCGTTACTGGGCGCTCCCGGCGGCCCCCTTCGTCATCGCCACGCTGCTGCTGGGACCGCTGGGGTTGGCCGCCTACCTGGTGGTGCGCTGGCGCAAGAACCGGCAGGGGCCGGTGCGCGTGGTCAACTGACGCCGGCTCACAGCGTGCCGATCAGCGAACCCGTGCCGGCCGCCGGCAGGGCGGTCGCGCCCTCGAAGGCGTTGACCTCCTCGATGAAGCGGCGGAACAGGTAGTCGGCATCGTGCGGTCCGGGGCTGGCCTCGGGATGGTACTGCACGCTGAACACCGGGTAGCGCTGGTGGGCCATGCCCTCCAGGGTGCCGTCGTTGAGGTTGATGTGCGTGGCCACGAACTGGCGGCCCGGGATGGAGTCGATGTCGACGGCGTAGTTGTGGTTCTGGCTGGTGATCTCGACGGCGCCGGTGACGACGTTCTTGACCGGGGTGTTGGCGCCGTGATGGCCGTAGCGCAGCTTGAAGGTGCGCCCGCCGACGGCCAGTCCGAGCAACTGGTGGCCGAGGCAGATGCCGTAGGTCGGCAGCAGCCCGAGGAGCTGCCACACGGTGTCGTGGGCGTACTTGGGGCCGTCGGGGTCGCCGGGGCCGTTGGACAGCACCAGGCCGTAGGGGTCGAGCGCCATGATCTGCGCGGGCGTGGTCTGGGCCGGCACCACGATGACCTCGGCCCCCGCCTGCTCGAGCTTGTAGACGATCGAATGCTTGATGCCGAAGTCCATCACCACCACGCGCGGGTGCTCGTTGAACGACGGCCGCGCGTAGGGCAACGGGGTGGTGACCTCGGGCGTCATGTCGCGCCCGTCGATGTCGGGGTGCTCGCGGGCGAGCCGCACCAGCTCGGCCTCGAGGTCGTCGTCGACCTCGCCGTGGTGGATGACGCCCTTCACCACCCCGCCGGTGCGAAGGCGGCGCGTCAGCGCGCGCGTGTCGATCCCCTCGATGCCGACGATGCGGTGCTGCTCCATGAAGCTCTGCAGGTCCTGGTTGGCGCGGTGGTTGGAGGCGGTGCGGCTGAACTCGCGCACGATGAAGCCCTGGGCGTAGGGGCGGTTGGACTCCATGTCGTACACGCTCACGCCGTAGTTGCCGATGTGAGGGTACGTCATGGTGACGATCTGCCCCTTGTAGCTGGGGTCGGTCAGGATCTCCTGGTAGCCCGTCATGGAGGTGTTGAAGACCACCTCGCCGATGGTGCGACCGGGGAAGCCGAAGGCGTAGCCGTAGTAGACGGTGCCGTCTTCCAGGGCCAGGACTGCAGGGGGCTTGCTGAACAGCATCGTCGCTCCTCCGGGCGCAGGATAGCACCCGCGCTCCTCGCGCGTGACCGCCCTGGCCTACGCTCCCCTACGGAGTCGAGGCGGCTCGTCTGGTAGGGTCGGGACGGAGGCTACGGACCATGTCCGACCGCACGAACCGCGACACGAACCGCGACGGCGGAGACGGCCTCGTCATCCAGATGTTCAGCGTCCACGGCCTGATCCGGGGCCACGATCCGGAGCTCGGCCGGGACGCCGACACGGGGGGCCAGACCAAGTACGTGGTCGAACTGGCCCGAGCGCTCGGGCGCCACGAAGGCGTCCGCCGCGTCGACCTGTTCACGCGTCTGATCGACGACCCACGCGTCTCCGACGACTACGCCCGACCCGAAGAGATCCTCGGCGAGCGCTCCCGCCTGATCCGCATCAAGGCCGGCGGCAGCCGCTACCGGCGCAAGGAGCTGCTGTGGCCGATGCTCGACGAGTTCGTCGAGGGGGTGCTGCGCTACGACCGCGCCCACGGCATCGACCCCGACGTGGTGCACGGCCACTACGCCGACGCCGGCTACGTCGCGCTGCAGCTCGCCAGCGTGCTGGGGGCACCGCTGGTGTTCACCGGCCACTCGCTCGGCCGCAACAAGCTGCGCGCCCTCGAGGGGGCCGGCATGGCCCCGGACGACATCGACCGCCACTACCACATCCGCCACCGCATCGCCGTCGAGGAGGAGATGCTGCGCAAGGCCGACGTGGTCATCGCCAGCACCCAGCACGAGGTGCAGCGCGGCTACGAGCTCTACGAGTCGAGTCCGCAGGCGCGCTACCGGGTGATCCCGCCCGGCATCGAGGTCGACACCTTCTACCCCTTCTACTACGACCTCGACGACGCCTTCGATCCCGGCGAGGAGGTGGTGCGGGCGCGCGTGCGCATGCGGCAGGAGATCCACCGCTTCCTCCATCAGCCGGACAAGCCCCTCATCCTCGCCATCAGCCGCCCCGATCGGCGCAAGAACATCGACGGCCTGCTGACCGCCTACGGCGAGGACAAGGAGCTGCAGCAGATCGCCAACCTGGCGATCTTCGCGGGCGTGCGCAAGGACATCGAACAGATGGACGACAACGAGCAGGAGGTGCTCACGCGCATGCTCATGCTGATGGACCGCTACGACCTCTACGGCCGCCTGGCGCTGCCCAAGAAGCACGATCCCGACACCGACATCCCGGTGCTCTACCGCATCGCCGCCGCCACCCGCGGGGTGTTCGTCAACCCGGCGCTGGTCGAGAACTTCGGCATCACCCTGATCGAGGCGAGCTCGTCGGGACTGCCGGTGGTGTCGACCGACCACGGCGGACCGCAGGACATCATCGGGACCTGCGAGAGCGGGCTGCTGGTGGATGCCCGCGACACGCAGGCCATCCAGCAGGCGCTCAAGCGCATCCTGGTCGACCGCGAGACCTGGGACCGCTTCTCCGGCAACGGCATCGACGGAGTCAGGCGGCACTACGCCTGGGACGCCCACGCCGACAGCTACCTGGAGGAGCTGGAGCAGCTCCGCCGGCGCCTGCCGGAGCTGCGGGCCGCGCCCTGGCGCACCGGGGCCGGCGACGACCTCCGCCCCGGCCGCCGGCTGCTGGTGAGCGACATCGACGGCACCCTCATCGGCGACGCGCCCGACCACGGCAAGGCCCTGGCCAGGCTCGCCCGCGCCATCGACGACCACGACCTCGCCTTCGCGCTGGCTTCGGGGCGCAGCCTCGAGCAGATGAAGCAGGCGCTGGCCGAGCACCCCATCCCGTCGCCGCAGGTCCTGATCTGCGCCGTCGGCAGCGAGATCTACTACGGCTCCGAGGCGGTGCCCGACCGCGGCTACGCCCACTACCTGTCCCACGGCTGGAGGCCCGACGGCGTTCGCGCCGCACTCGACCCGCTGCCCTTCCTGGAGCCGCAGCCGCCGGAGGCCCAGCGTCGCTTCAAGATCAGCTACTACCTGCACGCCCAGGGGGACGACGCCGCGCGTCACCTCGAGACCGTGCACCATGCGCTGGCCGAAGCGGGCCTCCACGTCACCGTGGCCCACTCGGGCGGTGCCTTCCTCGACGTCCTGCCCTCGCGGGCGTCGAAGGGCAAGGCCATCCGCTACCTCACCCGCAAGTGGGGGGTCGCCAGCGCCGATGTCGTGGTGGCCGGCGACTCCGGCAACGACACCGAGATGCTGACCGGGCGCTACCCCGCCGTGGTGGTCGGCAACCATGCTCCCGAGGTGGCGGAGCTGCGGGGGCGACGCGGCATCTACTTCGCGCGCGGCGAGCTGGCCGATGGCGTGCTCGAGGGACTCCGGCACTACGGCTTCACCAAGGCGCCGGACGCTCCCGGCGAAGGGACCTGAGGGGGCGGGCGTGTACGCGGGCTTCGGGTTCCGCACCAGCGAGATCGGCGACGTCGAGGTCGTGGTCCACGAGGGCCGCTTCCACCTCTTCCACCTGGTGCTGCCCAACCACGACTACATCGCGCATGCCGTCTCCGACGACGGCCTGAGCTGGGAGCGGGTCGAGAACGCGCTGTTCATCGGCGACCCCGGGAGCTGGGACGACGACATGCTGTGGACCATGAGCGTCTCCCCCGACCCCCACCGGGCGGGCGGCTGGCGCATGTTCTACACCGGGCTCAGCATGTCGGAACGCGGTCGGGTACAGCGCATCGGCCTGGCGCGCTCGGGCGACCTCCACCACTGGGAGAAGGACGAGAGCGGCGACTTCCCGCTCGAGCTCGCCTCCCCCCCGTACGAGTACCGGCTCGACCAGGGTCGTCACTGGGTGTCGCTCCGCGACCCCTACTACGTGCGCATCGGCGAGCGCGGCTTCCTGCTGGCGGCCGCCCGCATCGACCGTGGGCCGGTCATCCGGCGCGGCGCCGTGGCCCTGTTCGAGGAGACCGCTCCCGATCGCTTCGAGGTCCGCTCGCCGCTGTTCCACCCCAGCCGCTACGACGACATCGAGGTCCCGGTGCCGGTCGCCTTGCGGGACCGCTGGTACCTGCTCGGCTCCGTCCGCGAGGACGTCAAGGTCCACTACTGGCACGCCGACGCCTTCGAGGGGCCCTACCTCAACTACTCCGACAACGTGCTGCTGCCGCAGGGCAACTACGCGGCGCGCGTGGCTCGCGACGGCGAGCGCTGGCTGGTGTGGAACTTCTACTTCAAGGGGCGGGTCGGCGACGGCCGTCACCTGCTCCCGCCCCCCAAGGAGCTGCGCGTCGCCGACGACGGTCAGCTCTTCCTGGCGAGCTTCCACGGCTTCGACCGGCACGTGGTCGACGTCGCCACGTCGGAGGCGCTGCTCCCGCTCGAGCCCCTCCACGGACTGACCGGCGCGGTCAGTGAGGCCGCCGACGGCGTCGCCCTCTTCGGCTGCGACAGCGGCTTCGAGACCTTCGTGCTGCCCGGCCGCGCCCGCGACTTCCGGCTCCGCGGCGAGCTGCACATGGACGGCGAGGGCAAGATCGGGCTGGCCTTCCGCCTCAGCGACGAGGGCGACGGCTACTACCTGAGCCTCGACCTCCCCAAGGGGTTGGCGCAGCTCCGGGCCTGGGGCGCCCGTCCCGGCGGCGACGTCGAGGCGTCGTTCGACTACCTGCCCCTGCAGGCCAACTACTACCTGGCGCACGGCGACCCGCACCCCTTCGAGCTGGTTGCCTACGGCTCGTACCTGGAGTTCTCGCTCGACGGTGCGGTGCTCCTGACGCTGGCCGACGAGCACTACCGCGAGGGGCGCGTCGGCTTCTACGCCGAGAGCGCCCGCCTGCGCCTGCACGACCTCACGCTGGAGACGCTGGAGGCGCCGGTCGATCGGCCCGGCCGTGGCCCCCTCGGCAGGGGCGCCGGCACCCCACAGGCAGGTGGCTGAGCGGCTCAGTCGGCGCTGAAGGTGCGGCCACGGGCTACCGTGTGGGGCGCGACGTACGCGCCCGCGGCGACGGTGCAGCCGTCGAGCACGGCGTAGGCCCCGATCCGTGCGCCCTCGCCCACGCGCGTGCCGGCGCGCAGCATCACGCCGGGCTCGAGCACGGTGTCGGGCCCCAGTTCGACGTCGTCGTCGAGGAAGGTAGCAGCGGGATGGTGCATGGTCACGCCGGCGGCGAGCCAGTGCTGCCGCGTACGGTCGCGCAGCAGGCCCTCGGCACGCGCAAGTTCGGCCCGCGTGTTGACACCGATCAGCAGGCGCATGGCGTCCTCGCCCCGGAAGGCGTGGATGCCGCGACCGCTCTGGCGGTAGAGCTCGACCATGTCGGTCAGGTAGTACTCGCCGGCGGCGTTGTCGTCGGTGAGACCCTCGGCCAGCTCGAACACGGCCTCGTCGAAGAGGAACACCCCGGGGTAGACCTCGCGGATGGCGCGCTCCTCGGCGGTGGCGTCCTTCTCCTCCACCACGCGCTCGATGGCGCCGTCGGCGCCGCGCACCACGCGGCCCATCCCGAAGGGATCGTCGATCTCGTAGGTCAGCATCACGGCGCCGCCGAGGCGCGCCTGCGTCTGCACCAGCCCGCGCAGGGTGGCGGGATCGACCAGCGGCTGATCGCCGTAGACGACCAGCACGCGTCCCCCGTCGCGCTCCAGCTCGCCGCGGGTGGCCAGCAGGGCGTGTCCGGTGCCGCGTTGCTCGCGCTGCTCCACGAAGCCCACGCCGCGCCCGGCGAAGCGGCTCCGTACGGCGTCGGCCTGGTGGCCCACGACCACCAGCACGCGCTCGGGCGCGATGGCCTCGACCGCCCTCAGCACGTGATCGAGCAACGGGCGCCCGGCGGCCTCGTGCAGCACCTTGGGCAGCGCCGAACGCATGCGCGTCCCCTGCCCGGCGGCCAGTACCACCACGCTCACGCCGGCGGCGGTCGCCGTCATCGTCGCGTGGGCTGGGCGGACGCCGGTGCGTCCGCGTCGTGCAGGGTGTACAGCATGTAGATCGACACCAGGATGATGGGGATGCTCACGAGCTGCGTCAGGGTGAAGAAGCCGATCCCCGCCTGGACGTTGTCGAAGACCTTCCAGAACAGCGGGTTGTCGCGGAAGGGCTCCTCCAACAGGCTACGGAGCACCGAGTACCACAGCGCGAACTGCCAGAAGGCGTAGCCGGGCTTGCGGCTGTGCCGCAACGCCCACAGCACGATGAAGAGCAGGATGAACCCCACCAGGAAGCCGTAGGCCTGGGCGAAGTGCACGTGGCAGGGCTGGCCGGCCGGCACCGTGCGGCACACCGGCGGCGCGAACTGCCACAGGTCGCTGCCGAACAGGAAGCGGCCGAAGCCGCCGAGGAAGGGCGTGCCGGGCTTGGGCCAGTTGATGCCGATGGCGAGGTCGGTGAGACGGCCGCCGGTGTCGGTGCCGTTCATGATGTTGCCGATCCGACCGCCCATGATGCCGAGCGCGCCGAGCGGCGTCAGCACGTCCATGTAGGCCCACATGTTGATGCCCTGGATGCGGCTGTAGATGGCCATGGCGACGAGTACCCCGAGGATGCCGCCGTGAATGCTGATGCCCCCCTGCCAGATCTTGAAGGCATCGAGCGGATGCCCGCCGGGCCCGAAGAACGCCGCCGGGCTGGTCACCACGTACACCAGGCGCGCCCCGATGATGCCGGCCAGGACCAACCACACCGCAGCGTCCAGCAGCTTGTCGGGATCCAGGCCGCGGCGCTCGGCGATGCGCAGCCCCCAGAGAGCGCCGATCAGGACCGCGAGCGCGATGAGGAAGCCGTACCAGCGGATCGCCAGCGGCCCGATGTGAACGAGTATCGGATCCATGCAATCGTCCTCTCAGGTGGGCCGGAAGTGCCGGCACCGCCCGCCCCCGAACCAGGGACCGAGCTTACCAAGCTCCCCCAGCGTGCCCCCGGTGGCGTCCGTCACAGCAGGCGCGGGATCGCCACCACCGCCATGGCCACCACGATCAGCAGCTTGGCGACCGTGCCGCCCAGCGCGCCCACGAAGGCGCCCAGCCCCGCCCGCAACGCCTCGTCGAAGGGCCGTCCGCTGAGCAGCTCGAACACGACCGCGCCGACCAGGGCGCCGATCAGGAAGCCGAAGGGCGGGAACAGCAGCAGGCCGACCAGCGAGCCCACCACCCCGCCCCACAACCCGGCACGCCGCGCCCCGTAGACCCGGGCACCGACCCAGTTGCCGGCCAGGTCGATGATCTGCGCGAGCACGGCAAGCGCCAGGATGAACGCCAGGGGCTGCCAGCCGAAGCGTTGGAAGCCCACCATCCAGGCGGCCAGCACCGCCCCCAGCGCCGCCACCGGCACGCCGGGGAGCACCGGCAGCACCACCCCCACCAGGCCCACCAGCAGCCCTACCAACAGGACCAGCCACGCCAGGATCGTCACCACGCCATGCTACACGGCGTCGCGACCGGGTGGCGCGTCAGTTGTGCCAGGCCTCGCTGGCACTGCGCTGCTCACCGAGGATGGTGTCGACGGCGTGCGGGAGGACCTTGACGATCGCCTCCAGCGACTCGCGCGCGCCCGCGGGGCTCCCCGGCAGGTTCACCACCAGGGTCTTGCGGCGCACGCCCACCAGCCCGCGCGACAGCGCCGCCAGCGGGTTGGAGGCGACGCCGTGGGCACGCATCAGCTCGGCCAGCCCGGGGACCTCGCGCTCGATCACCTCTCGGGTCGCCTCGGGCGTGCGATCGCGCATCGCCAGCCCCGTCCCGCCGGTGGTGAGGACCAGGTCGACGGTGTCCTGATCGCACCACAGGCGGATCTTGGCGCGGATCATGGCCTGCTCGTCCGGGACGACCTGGTAGTCGACCTCCACGAAGGGGCCCGACTGCAGCAGCCGGCGGATCTCCTGGACCGAGGTGTCCTCGCGCTGACCGGCCGCGCCTCGATCGCTCACGGTGAGGATGGCGGTACGCACCATGCCGTCATGCTAGCGAGCCGTGGCCGGGGTCGCCTTGAAGGGTTCCACACGAGCCCGCCTCCGCCGGCGCGTCACCCCCGCCCAGCGGCCCTCGCGGCCGGTTCCGATGTGTCGCCTCCGTAGGGCGAGCGCTTGGTGCGGCGCGCCAGGGGGCGTTACCCTGGGGCGGTTTGACGACGCTAGCTGGAGGTTCGCCTTGAAGATCCATGAGTACCAAGCCAAGGAGCTGATGAAGGCACGCGGTATCGCGGTGCCGGTCGGCCGTGTCGCCACCACGCCGGAGGAGGCGGTCGCCGCCGTTCGTCCGGTCGTGGACGCCGGCGGCCATCCGGTCGTGGTGGTCAAGTCCCAGATCCACGCCGGCGGGCGCGGCAAGGGGCGCTTCCAGGAGCACCCCGACGTGGCCGGCGTCAACGTCGTGACCGACGGCCTCAAGGGAGGCGTCGAGGCCGCCGAGGCGCGCGTGCGACAGCTCGCCGAGACCATGCTCGGATCCACCCTGGTGACCGTGCAGACGGGCTCCGAGGGCAAGCAGGTGAACCGCCTCTACATCGAGCAGGGCATCGACATCGCCCGCGAGCTCTACGTCTCGGTGGTGCTCGACCGCGCCACCGGGCGCAACGTGGTGATGGCGTCCACCGAGGGGGGCATGGAGATCGAGGAGGTCGCCGCCACCTCGCCCGAGTTGATCCTGCGGGAGACCATCGATCCCGCCCTGGGCCTCGCCGACTTCCAGGCCCGGCGCCTGGCGTACGGTCTCGGCCTCGAGGGCGACGCCTTCAAGAACGGCGTCCGCTTCCTCAAGGCGCTCTCCGCCGCCGCCGTCGACCTCGACACCGACATGGTCGAGATCAACCCCTTGGTCGTCACCAAGCAGGGGGCGGTGATGGCGCTCGACGGCAAGATGAGCTTCGACAACAACGCCCTGTTCCGCCACCCCGACGTCGTCGCCATGCGCGACCTCAGCGAGGAGAACCCCGCCGAGGTGGAGGCCAGCAAGTTCGGCCTGAGCTTCATCAAGCTCGACGGCAGCGTGGGGTGCCTGGTGAACGGGGCCGGCCTGGCGATGGCCACCATGGATACGATCAAGCAGGTGGGCGGCGAGCCCGCCAACTTCCTCGACGTGGGCGGGGGCGCCACCGAGGAGAACGTCACCGCGGCGTTCACCATCATCACGCGCGACCCCAACGTCAAGGGCATCTTCGTCAACATCTTCGGCGGCATCATGAAGTGCGACACCATCGCCAACGGCGTCATCGCGGCGGTCAAGCAGGTCGGCCTGAAGGTGCCGCTGGTGGTACGGCTCGAGGGCACCAACGTCGAACTGGGCAAGAAGATCCTGTCGGAGTCGGGGTTGAACCTCATCGCCGCCGACGACATGAAGGACGGAGCGAAGAAGATCGTGGAGCTGGCCCGATGAGCATCCTCGTCGACGACACCACCAAGGTCCTGGTGCAGGGGCTCGGCAGCGCCGGGCGCTTCCACACCGACAAGGCCATCGCCTATGGGACCCAGATGGTCGCCGCCGTCCACCCCGGGCGCGGGGGCGAGACCGAGCGCTTCGAGGGCGAGACCGACCACTCCGGCGTCCCCGGGCGTCCCGACCGCTACCAGGTCGACGTGCCCATCTTCGACACCGTGGCCGACGCCGTCGCCGCCACGGGCGCGACGGCCAGCGTGGTCTTCGTGCCGCCGCCGTTCGCCGCCGACGCCATCCTCGAGGCGGCCGACGCCGGCCTCGGGCTGGTGGTGACCATCACCGAAGGCATCCCGATCATGGACATGGTGCGCGTCAAGCGCGCGCTGCAGGGCTCGGCCACCCGCCTGGTGGGCCCCAACTGCCCCGGGGTGATCACCCCGCACCAGTGCAAGATCGGCATCATGCCCGGCTACATCCACCAGGGGGGCCGCATCGGCGTGGTCAGCCGCTCGGGCACCCTGACCTACGAGGCCGTCAAGCAGCTCACCGACAACGGCCTCGGTCAGACCAGCGCCGTCGGCATCGGCGGCGACCCCGTCAACGGCACCAACTTCGTCGACGTGCTCGAGCTCTACAACGCCGACCCCGCCACCGAGGGCGTCATCATGATCGGCGAGATCGGCGGCTCGGCCGAGGAGGAAGCGGCGGCCTGGATCCGCGACAACATGACCAAGCCGGTGGCCGCCTTCATCGCCGGCACCACCGCGCCTCCCGGCAAGCGCATGGGGCACGCCGGCGCCATCATCTCCGGGGGCAAGGGCACGGCCAAGGACAAGATCGCCGCGCTCGAGGCCGCCGGCGTGGTGGTGGCCTCGACCCCCAGCGACATGGGAACGGCCATGCTGGAGGCGATGGCCAAGGCCGGCAAGGCCTGAGCCGGCGGGCACGGTCCGTGGGCAGCCGTCGATGACGGTCCCCGACCCCGCCTACCGGGGGCGCTACGCCCCCTCCCCCACCGGCGACCTCCACCTGGGGAACGCCCGGACCGCCCTGCTGGCGTGGCTGCGAGCCCGCCGGCAGGGCGGTCGGTTGGTGCTGCGCGTCGACGACCTCGACGGCCCGCGGACGGTCGAGGCCGCCGTGCACGGCAACCTCGAGGAGCTCGCCTGGTTGGGGCTCGATTGGGACGAGGGACCCGACGTCGGCGGTCCCCACGGGCCCTACCGCCAGAGCCAGCGCGGCCCCCGCTACGCCGCAGCCCTGGCGGAGCTCGAGCGCCAGGGCCTGGTGTTCGCCTGCTACCTCTCGCGCCGCGAGCTCCACGACGTCGCCAGCGCGCCGCACGGCGCGACCCCGGTGTACGGCGCGGCGCAGCGCCGCGCCAACGAGCGCGTGGCGGCCGCCAGGCGCGGCGCCGGCAAGGTGCCGAGCCTGCGCGTCCGAGCCGGCCCCGGCGTCCTCGCCTTCGACGACCTCGTGGCCGGACCGCAACGCTTCGAGGTGGGGGTCGACCTCGGCGACGTGATCGTGAGGCGCGCCGACGGCCTGTGGGCCTACCAGCTCGCCACCGTCGTCGACGACGCCGCCATGGGCATCACCGAGGTGGTGCGCGGCGACGACCTGCTGCCGTCGACGGGCAGCCAACTGCTCCTCTACCGGGCGCTGGGCCTCGACGCCCCCGCCTTCCTGCACCTGCCGCTGCTCCTCGACGAGAGCGGGGAGCGCCTGGCCAAGCGCCGCGGTTCGCTGACGCTGCGCGGGCTGCGCGCCGCGGGCGTGGCGCCCGAGCGCGTGGTGGGGCTGCTGGCGCACGGCCTGGGGCTGCTGCCGGAGCCGCGTCCGGTGGCGCCCCGGGAGCTGGTGGCGGACTTCGATCTCGCCGCCGTACGGCCTGGTCCCGTCCGCTTGACCGCGGCCGACCTCGACGAGCTGCGGGCCGGCGGCCGCTAGTAAGTTCCGGTTAGGCCCTGCGGGCCTGGTTGTGGGTTGGTAGGGTCGCCTGGTCGGGATTCCGGCGGAACGAGCGGCCGCTGTGGGGCCTTCGGGTTGCCTCGTCGACTAGATCGCGTCGTCCGGATCCCGGC
>JASBRS010000013.1 GCA_030149325.1 Deinococci bacterium | reverse complement strand
GTCGTCAACGTGGGGTCGATCGAAGCGTTGCTGCCGTTCAAGGCCGACCTTGCCCACTACGGCGCCTCCAAGGCCGGCGTCATCGCCCTCACGCGCTCGCTGGCGCGGGAGCACGGCCGCTCGGGGTTCCGCTTCAACGCGGTGGTCCCCGGCGGCATCGACACGCCGGGCACGCGCCGGGCCGCGCGCAACGTCCTGCGTCTACGCCTGGGCCTGCTGGTGGACGGCCTGGATTACAGCCGGCGGCTGCCGTCGGGTCGACTGGGACGAGCGGACGAGGTGGCGCGCGTGGTGGCTTTCCTGGTCAGCTCGGCGGCCTCCTACATGATGGGTGCGGTGGTGGTCGTCGACGGCGGCTTCCTCTCCGCCTGAACCGCCCGCCCGCCGACCCCGCCGGCCGCTACAATCGCTGCATGGCGATGCGCCGTCACCACGACGGGCCCTGCGCTCCCGAGGACGGGAGGGACCTCCCCGACCCGCCCGCCGACGCCCGGGTGGAGGCCACGGTCCGGCTCCTCAAGGGCTTCGCCGACCCGACGCGACTGCGACTGCTGTGGCTGCTCCGCGACGGCGAGCAGTGCGTGCACGTGCTGGTCGAGGCCCTCGACGTCAGCCAGTCGGCGGTGAGCCACCAGTTGCGTCTGCTGCGCGACGCGCGCCTGGTGGTGGCACGACGACGCGGCAGGCACGTGTTCTACCGGTTGGCCGACGAGCACGTCCGGAGCCTGCTCGACAACGCCGTGTCGCACGGCGACGAGGCCGTCGAGGTGGCGGGCGGCTAACGGGTGGCAGCGGGCACGATCCCATGCGCAACACATGAGCATATCTTCATGTAGGATGTCCGGAGGACCCAGGTCGCCCGGAGGACCCGCATGCACCACCCTCACGCCCACCCGCATCCGCACCCCACGCCCCCGGCGCGGGGGCCGGCCCGTGGCGCCTTCGCGCTGGCCATCGCGCTCAACGCCGCCTACCTGGTGGTCGAGGCGGGGGTGGGGCTGGCGGCAGGCTCGCTCGGTCTGGTGGCGGACGCCGGTCACAACCTCAGCGACGTGCTGGCCCTGGCCGTGGCCTGGCTCGGGGCGGCGCTGGCGGCCCGGCCGCCGAGCGAACGCTTCACCTACGGGCTCCGGCGGTCGCCGGTGCTGGCCTCGCTGTTCAACACCGTGCTGCTGGTGGCCGCGATGGGGGTGGTGGCCTGGGAGGCGATCGGGCGCCTGTTCCAGCCCATGCCGGTGGCCGGCGGGGCGGTGGCCCTGGTGGCGGCCGGCGGCCTGCTCGTCAACGGCGGAACGGCGCTGCTGTTCGTCCGGGGGCGCGCCGACGTCAACGTGCGGGGGGCCTTCCTGCACATGCTGTCGGACGCGGCGGTGACGTTCGCCGTGCTCGTCGCCGGCATCGTGATCGCGCTCACCGGCGCGGACTGGATCGACCCGGTGCTGACCCTGGCGGTGGTGGCGGCGGTGCTGTGGAGCAGCTGGAGCCTCTTCACGGAGGCGCTCCGGCACGCCCTCGACGCCGTCCCGGGCGACCTCACGACCTCGGAGATCCGCTCGGCGCTGGAGGGACTGCCGGAGGTCGAGGAGGTCCACGACCTCCACGTCTGGGGCTACGGCAGCCAGGACGTCGCGCTCACCGCCCACCTGGTCACGTCCCGCCCACCGGCCCGGCCCAACCGCCTGCTCGCCGAGGTATCGCGGCTGGTGGCCGAACGCTTCGGGATCGAGCACTGCACGGTGCAGGTGGAGAGCGGCGAGCCCGGCGATCCCTGCGGGCTGCGCCGCCAGCACGCCCCCTGATGCGGACCGCGTCGCCTCAGACGGGGGCCGCGCCCCTAGCGTCCGGTCGCTCGTCGACGCCGACGGCCTCGGGCGGGCCCGGTCGGGCCAGCAGGTACCCCTGACCCAGCCGGATGCCTTCGCGGCGCAGCCACTGCAGCTGCTCGTCCGTCTCGATGCCCTCGGCCACGATCGGGATGCCGACGCCTCGCGAGAAGCCGGCGATGGCCCGGATCAGGTACTCGTCCTTGGGGCGCTCGCCGATGCCCCGGACGAACTCCTGGTCGATCTTGAGGTAGCCGATGGGGAGCCGATCGAGGGTGGCCAGCGAGGAGTAGCCCTTGCCGAAATCGTCGAGCGCGACGCGCACGCCGCTGCTGCGGGCGCCCTCGAGGATGCCGGCCGACGACTCCATGTCGGCGATGGCGGTGCGCTCGGTCACCTCCAGCACCAGCCGGTCGGGCGGCGCGCCGCTCCCGCCCAGGGCCGTCGCCAGATCGGTCAGCAGGTCGGGGTCCCCGACCGTCTGCGCCGACAGGTTGACGCTGACGTAGAGATCGAGGCCGGCGCGGTGCCAGGCGGCGAGCTGCCGCGCGGCGCGGTGCAGCACCCAGCGATCGAGCTGGCGGATGAGGCCCGTGTCCTCGGCCAGCGGCACGAACTCGGTCGGCGGCACCAGCCCCCGCCGGGGGTGTTGCCAGCGCACCAACGCCTCCACCCCCACCGTGCGCAGGTCGCCGAGGTCGCGGATGGGCTGGTACAGCAGCTCCAGGCCGTCGGCCTCGATGGCGTCGCGCAGCTCGGTCTCCAGGAACAGCCCCTCGCTGCTGTAGGGGTTGAGGTCGGAGCGGTAGAACTCGAACGGCACCTTCGCCGACTTGGCGCGGTACATCGCGATCTCGGCGTGCTGCAGCAGGGTATCGAGGGTGTCGCCGTCGTTGGGGAAGAGGGCGATGCCGAGGCTGGCGTTGGGACGGACGCTGCGGCGACCGACCTCCACCGGGCGATCGAGCGCCGTCGAGATACGGGACGCGGCGGCGTGCGCGGCGGTGCGGTCGGTACCGGACAGCAGCAGCGCGAACTCGTCGCCGCCCTGGCGGGCCACGTAGTCGCCGCCCCGCACGTGCCCCTGCAGCCGCTCCGCGACCGCCTGCAGCAGGCGGTCGCCGGCGCGGTGGCCGAGGGTGTCGTTGACGATCTTGAAGCGGTCGAGGTCGATCACGAACAGCGCGGCGCTGGTCCCGAAGTGCTGGTTGCGCTCGAGCACCACGCGTGCGGCGTCCTCCAGGTAGCGACGGTTGGGGAGCCCCGTCAGGCGGTCGACGAAGGCGCTGGTCGCCATGCGCCGGGTGAGCGGGAGCAGCACCGCCAGGAACAGCAGCACCAGCGCCAGCACCACACCCACGATCAACCAGCGGGTCAGCGCCAGCTCCCGACTGAGCGAGCGGAACTCCTGGACCACCTCGATGGCGCCGGCCGGGGCGTTGGGGCCGAAGGCGACGGGGACGAGCACGGTGAAGCGTCGATCGAGGGGCGCCAGCACCGAGCCCTCGAGGCGGGTGGCGGCGCGGCCGCGCAGGGCCTGGTCAAGCGCACCCGACCCCGCCGGTTGCATCCCCACCAGGTCGGGGTTGTTGGCGAAGACGATGCGGCCGCTGCCGTCGTAGACACGCACCGCGATGGTACGCGGGTTGCGCATCAGGCGCGCTCCGAACGCCTCCCACCAGCCGGTGTTGCTGGGGCCGGGGGCTTCGGCCGGGCCCTTGCCGTCGTTGCTGGGCAGCAGCCCTTCGACGAACGACTGCACCTCGGCGCCCGCGATGTCGAGCATGTGGTTGCTGAGGCGTTCGACCACCCAGCTCCCCAGCACCCAGCCCAGCACCAGGGCAGGCACCGCGATCAGCAGCAGCGTGCTCAGCAGGTAGCGCTTCAGGGGATCGGCGCGGAAGGCGCGGAGACGCGCCCCCGCGCGGCCGGGGAGGGTCATGCTGACCCGTATTGTGCCACGCGGCCCGGCCGCCGGCGGTACCGCCCGCGGGGCTCCTCGACGACGCCCCCGACGCGTCCGGCCCACCGGGGTCGGTGGGCTATGATGGCCGGACTCGGCGAAGCTTGCGAGGCGATGTGCATGAGGATCTTGGTCAGCAACGACGACGGCGTGTTCAGCCCGGGCATCCGGGCCCTCGCGCAGGTAGCCCAGGAGTTCGGCCAGGTGCGGGTGGTGGCGCCCGACGTCGAGCAGTCGGCGATGAGCCACGCCATCACGGTGCGCACGCCGTTGCACTACCAGCGCACCCCCATCGACGGTCTGGAGGCGTACCGCGTCGACGGCACGCCGGCCGATTGCGTGGCGCTCGGCGCCCACCACTGGGAGAAGGTCGACCTGGTGCTGTCGGGCATCAACCTGGGCCTGAACATCGGCCACAACATCTGGCACTCGGGGACGGTGGCCGCGGCCAAGCAGGCGGCCTTCCTGCGCATCCCCGCGATCGCCTTCAGCGCCCCCTACAGCGACGATGTGCCCGACTTCAGCGTCTACGAGTCGTACGTGCGTGAGGTCATCGCCATGTTCCTCCAGCTCCCGGAGACGCCTCTGCTGAACGTCAACTTCCCGCGTTCGCCGCGCGGCACGCGCTGGACGCGGCAGTCGGTGCGGCACTACGAGGGCCTGGTGATCCCCGGCGAGGACCCCATGGGCCGCGTGCACTACTGGTTCTCGGAGCGACCGCGGCAGGGCGTCGAGGAGGGAACCGATCGCTGGGCGGTGGAGAACGGCTTCGTGTCGATCACGCCGTTGCGGCTCGACCTCACCGACGAAGCGGCGTTGGCGCGGGCGCAGGCCCAGCTCGACGCCGGCCTCACCTCCTCCTGACGGCCGACGCAGGCGCCGCCGTCCCGCCGCTCGCCTCCCCCGCCACCTCAGCTCGGCTCGGCAGGGAAGGGGAGGGTGGGCTGGACCACCTGCAGCGCGCGCGGTCGCAGGCCCGACACCGTCACCCCGAGCAGGCGCACGGCCCCCTGCGGACGGTCGACCTCGAAGGCCAGCACGGCGGCCACCGCGCCTAGGCCGGCGGCGTCGCTCACGTCGCCCGGCAGGGTCCGGCTGCGGGTGACGACCTTGAAGTCGGCGGTGCGGAGCTTGACGGTGACGGTACGCGCCGTCAGGCCGGCGCGTTCGAGGCGGCCCGCCACCTCCTGGCAGAGGTCCTCCAGGACCGGCTCGAGCTCCTCCCGCCGGTGCAGGTCGTGCGGGAAGGTGGTCTCGGCCCCCAGCGACTTGCGCGGGCGGTCGGCGACGACGGGGCGCTCGTCGATGCCGTTGGCGATGTCGAACAGGAAGCGGCCGAGCTTGCCCAGCAGGGCCTCGAGGGCGGCCGGGTCGGCGCCGCGCAGGTCGGCACCGGTCCGGAGGCCGGCGGCGTGCAAGCGCTCGGCGGTGCGCGGCCCCACGCCGTGGAAGCGCTCGACGGCGAGCCCGTCCAGGAAGGCCTGCGCCCGCTCGGGCGGGATGACGGTGAGGCCGTCGGGCTTGCGGTAGCCCGAGGCCACCTTGGCCAGGAACTTGCCGGTGGAGACGCCCGCCGAGGCGGTGAGGCCGGTCGCCCGGCGGATGTCGGCCTTGATGGCCCGTGCCAGCAGCGTGGCCGAGGCCGGCCCGCGCTTCGGCTCGGTGACGTCGAGGTAGGCCTCGTCGAGGGCGAGCGGCTCGACCAGGTCGGTGATGCTGGTGAACACGGCATGGATCTCGGCGGAGGCGCGCCGGTAGGCGTCGAAGCGAGGTGGCACCACCACCAGCTCGGGGCACAGCCGCAGTGCCCGCGCGGTCGGCATGGCCGAGCCCACGCCGAAGCGCCGGGCCTCGTAGCTGGCGGTCATGACCACGCCGCGCGTGCCGCTGCCGCCCACCGCCACCGGCCGCCCCCGCAGCGCCGCATCGTCGCGCTGCTCGACCGCGGCGTAGAAGGCGTCCATGTCCACGTGGACGATCTTGCGCACCGCCTCCATGCTACGGCCGGGGCGGGGGTACGCCGTCGCGGGCGTGCCCTCGGCGTCAGCTTCCGGCGTCGACCAGCCGGCGCAGCACCTCCAGGGTGAGGCGGGCGTCGTCGGCGCTGCGGTGGCGCTGGGGTCCGTCGAGGAGTCCCTGCTCGGCGGCCGCCCGCGCCAGTTTGCTGCGTCCGCTGGCGATGCCGCGGGCCAGGGCGTAGGCGCGCATGGCGCACTCGAAGGCGGGGAGACCGTGACCGACGCGCCAGAGTCGGCTCGACTGCTGCAGCATGCGTTCGTCGAAGGGCGCGTTCCAGGCGAGCACGCGGCGGCCAGCCAGCAGCTCGCGCAGCTCCGGCAGCACGTGCGGCCAGGTCGGCGCTCCCTCGAGGTCGTCGAGGGTGAGGCCGTGGATGTGGGTGGAACCGCTCGGGACGGCGCCCGAGCGCGGGTACACCAGGGTCTGGAGGAGGGTGCGGCCGTCGGCGGCCACCACGCCCAGCTCGATGACCTCGTCGCTGCGACCGAGCCCGGTGGTCTCGGTGTCGACGACCACGAAGTCGTCCTCGAACAGTCGGGTCAGGAAGGCGCCGGCGGCGTCGCGCAGACCGTGCCGCCGCCGCCCCTGCCGGCAGCTCGGACAGACGCCGTCGATCAGGCCGCTCCGGACCTCGCCGCAGGTCTCGCACGCCCCCGTCCGGGGGCGCCCGGGAGCGGCCCGGCCGTCGACGATGGCCCGCACCGGGTCGGCCGGCGCGGCGTCGGGCCGCTCCCCGGCCGCGGCCGCGACGGGACGCGCCCACAGCGCATCGCGCCGGACGCGGGCCTCGCTGGTGCTGTAGAGCGCGAGCTCGCGGCCGCGCTCCTCGAGCACGGCGCGTACCGGGCCGAGCCGGTGGTAGCCGCGCTCGGCGAGCTCCGCCTCCGGGCGGAGGTCGCGCGGCACCCGGCTGCGGTCGTGGTAGCGGGGGACGTCGTCGTCCACGATCAACGCCAGTGTAGCCAGGTCGGTGTCACGCGGGGGTGGCGCGGTCGGCCGCGGACCCGGGGTCGGGTCCGTCGCCGTCCTCGCGGTAGGTGCTGGCGACGGCGGTGGCGAGGAACGCGATCAGCAGCTCCTCGACGGTGGCCTCGTCGAGCTCGCCGGGCGGGAACGATCGGCTGGTGTCGTGCGAACGCCGGTAGGGGCTCATCGCCGAGCGGTCGCGGCCCAGCACCCGCGACCGGACCGTCACGTCGTTCGCGTCGGTGCGCGTGGCGAACGTCAGCCAAGCCTCGCCGGCGTGCACGAAGGCGTGGTCGCCACGGCCCCCCAACGACAGCCCGAAGCGCAACTGCTGGTCGTCGCCGAAGCGCCCGCCCTCGAGCAGGCCGTGATCCGTGAGGTCGAAGTCGTGGCCGAGCTCGCGGAGCCGCGTGCCGCCGCGCTCCAGCACCGGTCGGACCACCTCGTCGACCAGCGCGCGGAAGCGCTCGGCGCGCTCGCGCCGAGCCCGTTCGACCGCTTCGGCGGCGGCGCGCTCGCTCTCGAGGTGCCGCTCGCGCGCCTCGAAGACGGCGTCGATCCCTCGCTGGAGTCGGTTGGCGAGCGTGTCCGGCATGCCTCGTCCTCCCCTCCGCGGCGCGCTCGGCGCAGGGGCGCGGGTCAGGGCGCGGGCGCGCTCGCGCCGCGCCCGCGGCTCCCGCCTCCCCTTCTAGCAGGCGGCCTCGCCGCTACGCAAGGGCGTGCCCTCAGTCGAGGTAGGCGCTCCAGGTCAGGGCCGTCACGCGACCGCTGCGGAGCTCCGCCGTCAGCGCGTAGGGGGCGCGCCCCGGCGCGAGGACGCGGAACACCAGGGAGCTGCCGCGCACCTCGCTCGGGGGACCGAGCCGGAGGCGCAGCTCCGCCTCCGTCATGCCGGGCCGCAGGCCGTCGGGCCCGCGGGCGTCCGCTGAGGTGACGCGGACGGCGATGGGGAAGCGGTCGCCCGTTGCGGCCACGCGGTAGACGGTGAGCTGCAGGCCGCCGTAGTCGAGGGTCCGGACGGTATCGGTCCAGCGCGGGTCGTGCGGGTTGGCGACGTGGACGTCGCGTACCTCGTTGGCGGGCGGCAGCGAGCGCAGGAACGCCTCGGCGGAGTCGGGACCGGCGGGTCGGAGCATGGCGTCGAGCGCGTCGCCGAGCGCCACGGTCGCGACGGGGGCGGCGGTCGGCGTGAGGTCGGTGTGGGGGTTGGAGCACGCCCCCAACAGCAGGCCGATCCCCAACACGACCAGCGGGAGTCGGACGGCCGCGCGCGGCCGGTGGGCCGGCGGGTCGCCTCGTGAGACCACGGGATCCATGACGCACTCCCTTCCTGGCGCGGCGGACGCTCGCATCCGGGGCGGAGATCGGGACGACGCGTCCATCCTAGGCCCGGTTCGCTGGGCGGCCTGTGACGACGCCATGAGAGGTTGCGAGCGGGAATCGGCCACGCCGGCGTTGCGCAATGCCTACAATGGGCGGCAACCCAATCGACCGAGGAGGGACGCATGGAGGCCAGCACGAACGTCCGGCAGCTTCTCCAGGGGAAGGGCACCGAGGTGTGGTCGGTGGCGCCTGGGGAGAGCGTCTTCCACGCCCTGGAGCGCATGGCCGAGAAGAACGTAGGGGCCCTCGTGGTGCTGGAGGGGGACGCCCTGGTCGGGATGTTCTCCGAGCGCGACTACGCGCGCAAGGTGATCCTGCACGGCCGCGCCTCGCGCGATACCGCCGTCCGCGACATCATGAGCGAGCGCGTGGTCACGGTGGGTCCCGAGCGCACGGTGGCGGACTGCATCGCGTCGATGACCGAGCACCGCATCCGCCACCTGCCGGTGGTCGAGGACGGTCGCTTGATCGGCCTGGTCTCGATCGGCGACGTCGTCAAGGCCATCATGCAGGACCAGTCGTTCCTCATCGACCAGCTGCAGAGCTACATCCAGGGCGCGCCCTAGCGCCGGCCGACCGCCTCAGCCGCGGCCCAGCAGGGCGCTCAACGCCGAGGCCAGGCCGCCGAGCCCGGCGGCCAGGGTGATGCCGAGGGTCAGGCCCCGGAAGAGCACGGGCGGGGTGCGACGGTGCAGCCGGCTGCCCACGAAGCGCCCCAGCAGGGCGACCGGCACCAGCACCGCGGCGGCCGTCCAGGCACCCGAGGGAGCGTTGCCCTGGAGCAGCAGCGTCGCCAGACCGAGCGGGCTGGTGAGGGCGAAGTAGGCGGCCAGGGTGGCGCGGGAGCGGTGCTTGTCGGGGAGAGCGGCGCTCATCAGGAGCACCACCGGGGGGCCGCTGAGGCCGACCGAGGTCGTCAGCACGCCGCTGGCCGCCCCGACCAGCGCCTGGCCGCGGCGGCCGGGGGGCCTGCCGGGTCGCCTGCGGACCGCAAGCAGCAGCGTGAAGGTGATGACCAGAAGCGCTGCGATCAGCTTCAGCGCCGGTGCCTGGATCCACCGCAGGGCGTAGCCGCCCACGATCATGCCGATCAACGAGGTCGGCAGCAGCACCGCCAGCAGCCGCGGCTCGACGTGGCGCCGAGAGGTGAGGGCGTTGACGGTGCTGGTCATCCAGCCGATCACCAGCACCGCCGTCACCACGCTGGCCGGGGGCATCACCAGGAGCAGCAGCGGCACGCTGACCAGCGCGAAGCCGAAGCCGGTGAGGCCGGTGACGATCCCGGCCCCGGCCACCGCGACGAGCGCCAGGGTGAGGGCGTGGCCTGTGAGCACGGTCCCCAGAATCGGTCACGCGGGCGTCGATGTAAAGGGGGTCGTGAAGTTTTGGCGGCGGGGCGCCGCAGCGCTCCCTAGCATGGGGCCAGAGGGGGAGGCGCCGAAATCCGGCCCGAGCCGATCCCTGCCGGGTACCCTCCCATCGGCCCGGCTCGGCGCCGCCCCCCTTCCTACCTCGCCACCTCGGGCGCGGTGTCGCGCCCCAGGCTCACGAGGCCGGAGCGACCTCCTCGGGTTCGGGCATGTGGGCACGCCCCCAGCGATCGATGGCCTCGATCACCGCATCCAACTCGCGACCGACGGCGGTGAGCTCGTAGCGGCTGCGTGGCGGCATGGTGGCCTCGACGGTCTTGGACACGACCCCCAGGGCCTCGAGGTGTTCCAGGCGCTGCGACAGCGTGGTGGCGTTGGCGCCCCCCACCGCGCGCGCCAGCTCGTTGAAGCCGTGCGGGCGGACGAGGAGCGAGCGCACGATGTGCAGGACCCACTTCTCCTGCAGCAGGTCGATCGAGGCGTAGACGGGGCAGTAGTCCTGGGGCGCACCGTTCACGGGGGCAGGATAGCACACCCGTGATGTATCCTGGACTACTCGAGAACTTGCACTACTCCAGAAATCATCATGTCGAGGACGGACGACGGCTCGCTGCCAGGAGCGTCCGCCTCGAAGCGCCACCGGCGCACGGACTCGAGCGCGGGTCACGTCCCGGCCGGCGGCCCGAGCCGCCCGCCCGAGCGAGGCCACGCCTCCCAGGAGGAGACCGACATGCGATGGAACCTGGATCCCGCCCACAGCAGCATCGACTTCGCGGTGCGCCACATGGGCTTCGCGACCGTCCGCGGGCGTTTCGACGCCTTCGAGGCCGACATCGAGAGCGACGACGAGGGGCGCCTGATCGGCCTGCAGGCCCGCATCCGCACCGACAGCGTCGACACCGGTGAGAAGGAGCGCGACGGCCACCTCCGGTCCGCCGACTTCTTCGACGCCGAGCGCTTCCCGGAGATGCGCTTCGCGGCCACCCGGATCGAGCCGACCGGCGATCGCCGCTACCGGGTGAGCGGCGAGCTGACGATCCGCGGAGCGACCCGCCCGGTCGGCTTCGAGCTGACCGTGCAGCCGCCCATCCGCGATCCCTTCGGCAACGTGCGGGCGGCGGCCGAAGCGTCCGGCACCCTCAACCGCAAGGACTGGGGGCTGTCCTGGAATCGCGTCCTCGAGGCGGGCGCGCTGCTGGTCGGCGAGGACGTGCGCTTCACCCTCGACATGCAGGCGGTCGAGGCGCAGCCCGAGGCCCAGCGCGCCGCTTGAAGGATCGGCGCATCGGACGGCGCGTGGGGTCGTGGGCGGCCGGGAGGCCCCCCAGAGCGACCCCACGCGCCGGCGTCACGCGCGCGTCGCTCCGCCGAAGGTCGCAGGCCCGCCGGCGGGTCCGACATCGTCCGATGGAGCCGCGCCCAGCAGCTCCCCTCGCTGTGCTTGCAGGAGCCGGCGGTAGAGGCCGGGGCTGCCCGCCAGCTCCGGGTGGCGGCCGCGTTGGACGACGCGCCCGGCATCGAGCACCAGGATCTCGTCGACGGCGTCGAGCTCCACCAGACGGTGGGTCGCCAGCAGCACGGCGCGGTCGCTCGGTGCCAGCAGCCGACGCAGCAGACGGCGTTCGGTCCAGGTGTCGAGATGGGCGGTGGGTTCGTCGAGCAGCAGCAGCGGCGCGGGCTTGAGCAGCGCGCGGGCGAGCGCCAGACGCTGCCGCTCCCCGGCCGAGAGGCGCGCGCCGAACTCCCCCAGGACGGTGTCGAGCCCTGCCGGCAGGCCGGCGATCGTGGGTGCGACGCCCGCTTCGTGCAGCGCCTGCCACAAGGCCTCGTCGGGGGCATCGGGGAGCGCCAGCGTCAGGTTGGCCCGGACCGTCGTCGGGAACAGCCGGACCTGCTGGGGGACGACCGCGAGCCGGGAGCGCAGGTCGTCGAGGCGCAGCTCGCGGACGTCGCGGCCGCCCAGCCGCACGCACCCCTGCTGCGGATCGGCCAGGCGGGCGGCCAGGCGCAGCAGCGTGCTCTTGCCCGAGCCCGAAGGCCCCACCAGCGCCACCCGTCGCCCCGGCTCCAGCCACAGCGTCACGTCGTCGAGCGCGGTCCCGCGGGGGTAGCCGTAGCGCACACCGAGGAGCTCGAGCCGTGCTCCGGCGGGGAGGGGCGCGGCGCCGTCGTCCGGCACCGTGGGCGCCCGCTCCACGACCTCGCGCACCCTGCCCGCGGCGGCCCGGACGCGTCCGCGCCGCTCGGCGGCCTCGGACAGCGGCGGCAACGCCTCGAACGCGCCGGTCACCCCCAGGGCCAGCGGCAGTAGCGCCAGCGGCGCCAGGCTGCCGGCGCGGAGCGCGGGCAGCACGGAGAGCAGCACGGCCCAGGGCCCCAGCAGCGCGATGGCTGCGCCGGAACCGTCGCGCACGCCCTGCAGCGCGGCACGCGCGAACGCCAGGCGCTCCAGGCGGCCGTCGAGCTCCGCCAGGCGCCGACGGTAGGCGTCGACGCGACCGAACACCCAGAGCTCCTGGGCCCCCTGCAGGCTGTCGACCAGCAGCACCCGACGGCGGGCGCGGAGGGCGCTCTCGCGAGCCCCCAGGCGCTCCCCCAGGGAGGCCAGCACGACGGGCACGAGCCCGCCGCCCAGCACCAGCAGCGCGGCCGTGGTGATGGCGGCGGCCGGGCTCAGCAGCGCCACCAGCGCCACCGTGACGCCGGCCACCAGCAGCGCCGCCAGCACCGGCGCCAGCAGCTTGAGGGGGACGGTCTGGAGCTCGTCGGCGTCGTCCACCACACGCCCCAACAGGTCGGCCGAGCGCGATCCGTCGGCGGCCACAGGCAGCCGCGGCAGCAGCCGCAGGAACAGCCGCCTGCGCAGCGACGCCACCAGCCGCAAGGTCACGTCGTGTGCCACCAGGCGCTCCAGGTAGCGCACCACCGCGCGCGTGAGACCGAAGAAGCGCACGCCGGTGGCCGCCAGCATCAGGCTCAGGACGGTCTCGGGGTGCTGCGCGGCGCGGGCCACCAGGTAGCCCGAGGTGGCGAGCAGGCCGACGCCCGCCAGCACCATGACGGCGGCCAGCAGGGCCGCCAGCGCCAGCCGCGAGCGGTGGCCGCGCAACAGCCCCAGCGCCGCCCTCACGCCGCCCCCTCGACCGGCTCGAGCGCGTCGGGGGCGCCGCTCGCGGCGTGCAGCAGGCGCGCGTAGGTACCGCCCGCCGCCGCCAGGGCGGCGTGCGTGCCCTGCTCCACGACCCGTCCCGCCGACATCACCGCGATGCGATCGGCACGGCGCACCGTGGCCAGGCGATGGGCGACCACCAGCACGGTCCGGCTCCGGGCCAGGCGCGCCACCGCCTGCTCCAGCGCCGCCTCCGTGACGGCGTCGAGGTGGGCGCTGATCTCGTCGAGGATGACCACGTCGGCGCGCCGCACGAAGGCGCGGGCGATGGCCAGGCGCTGGCGCTCGCCCCCCGAGAGGTCGAGGCCGTCCTCGCCCAGCACCGTGGCGTAGCCCTCGGGCAGGCTCCGGATGAAGCCGTCGGCGCCGGCCTCGCGGGCGGCCGCCTCCACCTCCGCCGGGCTCGCCTCGGGCCGCCCCAGACGGAGGTTGTCGAGCACGGTTCCGGCGAACAGGTGCGGGTGCTGCGGCACCAGCGCCAGCCGCGCCCGCCAGTCCGGCGCGCGGGCCGGGTCCACCCGCGCGCCGTCGACCCAGACCCCGCCGCGCTCGACGGCCAGGGTCCCGATGAGGACGCGCACCAGGCTCGTCTTGCCGGCCCCGGTCGGACCCACCAGGGCCGTGAGGCTGGACGGCTCGAGCTCCAGGTCGAGGCCGCGCAGGGCGTCGGCGCTGGCGCCCGGGTAGCGCGCCACGAGCCCGCGCAGGCGCACCCGCGGAGCGGCCTGCCCGGTCGGGGTCGGCCGAGGCGCCGCGGGCGCGGCCTCGGCGGCGCGTGG